>JAVDPC010000005.1 GCA_031296915.1 Cerasicoccus frondis
TGGCATTTCAATCACGGGCTTCCAGCCCGCTCAATCAAAGCCGCCTTGCGCTGCATCCAATCTCTACCCCACCTGATTCGGCCAATCTAGATGAAAAGTGCTCCAGAGATTGTCTGAAGGCTGATATTTTATCCCGCTTCGCGTGTTACATTGTTGACTCAAAGGCGTGGGTTACAAGCTTGGTGCCTGTGGCAGTTCGTTACAAAAAAAGACGCTCACGCATGCCCCTCTTTCTGGCGGCGGCGTTCATGTTGCTTATCCTCGCTGTCGGGGCTATCTGGTTGATGAATCAATGGAAACCGGAGGACACCGTCACCGAGGCTGCGTTGCTCGATGTGGAGCCAGAACCCGATGCCGAGACTCTGGAGTTGATCCAATACGACAACGCCCCCCGCGACTTGCAGGAGCTCATTGACCGCTACGGCGCAGCGCAGGGCGGCCCGGATAAAATTGACCAAATCCGCAGCCTCCGACTAAAAGGGGTAATCCACCAAAATGACGAGGAACTCGAATTCCAGCAAATCAAACGCGTTCCCAGCAGCAGCCGCTTCAGCATTGCAACAAACGATCTGGAGCTCGTGACCTACACCAATGGCGTTGAAGCCTGGCGCCAATACGGCGGCCATCCCGAAAACTATCGGGTAACCGGCGATGAACGCGACAGTGTGATCCGCGATTCTATCATCATCAGCCCGATCTGGATTTACCGGGATGATCCCAATGTCGTCTCGCGCATGTCTGATGAAATGCTCGATGGCGTCGTTTACCACCGTGTCAAAGTCATCCTTCCCGGCCAACGGGAAGCCGTCTATTGGATCGACCCCGAGACCTATGTCGAAAAGCAGATCGTGACGACCAACGCCGACGGCAAGCAGAACGTGACTCAATTCAAAGACTACCGTAAACTCGGTTGGCTCACGATTCCCTACGAGATTGATTTCACAGTCGACGACAAAGTCATTTCCAAAATCGAACTGGAGAAAGCAGAGCTCAACATCGGCGTTTTCGAGTCGTATTTTGACCCGCCGGAGATGGTCGGGGACTGGCCGCCCCAATCAGGCGCTAATTAATGTCCCCAAGGTAAATCGGATCGACCGACAAGGCGCCTTCACGGATAAATTCCAGTATCTTGCGCGGATAAAAATTCGCCTTAGGCAGGTCCTCCAGCGGAAGCCACTCAATGCCAATCTGGTTCTTGTCGCCGTTGGTGCTCAGGTCGATGGTCACGCCCTCGGGAAGGCGACAGAAGAACACAACCTCCAACTGATGGAAGTGCTTGTGCTTACTGGCAAACGAATGGTTCCGCCCAATGTATTCGCGCACATAGGCGACCGTGCCGACGATCGGCTCGATGCCGATCTCTTCCCGGCACTCACGCATGAGTGACGTCACCAGGGTTTCCCCGTGCTGCTGCCCTCCCCCCGGCAAGATGTAGAAGACCTCCTTTTCGCGAGGACGCTTCATCTTGATCGCCAACAGCTTGCCATCCTCAATGATCAACGCGCGCGATGCGCTGCGCACATTGCGGGAGTTGTACGGGAAGATGTTGTCGCCGGCTGGAGGCATAAGCGATACAGTTCTATGCTTGGCTCGCTGGCTGGCAAGCGTGGATTCCGCCAGCGGCGCAAGCACTCAAGAAAACACGACTTAGGCGTCCAGGATCGCGCCTTCCTTGATCTTGGGCTTCGGGTTGAGCGACTGCCAGCGGTTGACGAATGCCTCCACGCTGTCGGCGAACTTCGGCGTGATTTCAAACGTAATGCTGGGCAAGCCCTTTTCGTCCGTTTCAATGTCCACACCAGCGGCCTTGGCCCAGGCGGCAAACTCCGCCAATTGGGCTTCCTTACAGGTCTGCGGGGAGTCAAGGCCCTCCGCGTTTTTGACCGGGGCAAAATCTTCTTCACGCGCCGTTTCAATGATCACCGGATTCTTGGCGAATGGCAGTGCGTCGAACACAAACATTTCAAACTTCACGCCATTGGGCGTCTCCGGCTTAAAGGGTTCGCCGTTCTCATCCAACGTGGCGACTTTCTTATCGGCGCGGTGGAAAGGCAGCGCGGCGTCGGGGTTGTCCCCCCCCATGCTCTCCACAAATGCCCGATCCAGCACGTGGATCGCGATAGAGCCCGCGATGTAGCGCAGCTCGCCTTTTTCGTTGGTCTGCTCAACGAGCTCATCCGGCATGTCACTGTATTCCACGACGACCGTGCGCCCGTGCTGCTTACAGAAGTGGCCGACTTTTTCCTTCGGGTACGCCTTGGGCAGCATCTTGGAAGACATCTCGCTCCCGACCTGGATGTGGAAGCCGATCAATGCCGGATCGAGGAATTTAACCAGCGGATTGTCCACCTGGAAGTAGGAAATGATGTCGATGCCGGCTTCCTTCATTTTGGCCGTCGCGCCGCTGCGAACCAGGGCGCGTAGGGAGCCGCCATGGCCGTCCGGGCTCATCGCGATCTCATCTTTGTTGGCCAGGATGATCTTGCCCTCCAAATCAACGGCGGGCATCAACCCCTGCTTGAAAAAGCTTACGGTGTCCGAGCCGAGGCCGAAAAAGTCGTTTTCCTCAAAAAATGCGACGGTGGCCTCGTGGTTGAGGTTACTCGTCATCAGGAACCACGGAATGTCGGCGCCATAGCGCGCGCGGGCCGCAAAAATCTTTTCCGCGAATACTTGAAACAGCGTGGCCTCGCGAATCGGCGTCACCGGATAAGTGCCCTTGGGCCCGTCGTATCCCAGGCGCGTTCCCTGGCCGCCCGCCACGGTAAAGGCCGCGACCCGACCGGCTTCCAGCGCCGCCACGCCCTGCATGCGGGCTTTATGCCACTGCTGCGGATCGCCGCCGCGCTCGGGGCGGGGGATGTAAGGCGCGGGGCTCAAATCGCTCAAATCCACACCATGCGCATTGCCACCGAGGACGAGGGTCTCGTTCAGACGGGCGATTTCCTGCAGGTCGATCAACCCGGCTTGCTCGACGAGTGCGGCCTTGCCGGCGTCATCCAAGTCATCCCAATAACGGAACACCTGGCCTTGTCCGGCCTGCTTGAAAGATTCGATGAGGCTATCAGCGGTGGCGGTTTTCATAAACCCCGAAGCTAAAACCTCACGCGCGCCAAGGGCAAGTGAAACGTCACCCGAAACTTTGTCTAAATGGTTAGCGCATTTTCACTTTGCATTGCCGGACCAAGCCGCAGCGACCTTCAAGAATGCAGTTGGCGAGGCGTGCCGCCTTAAGCGGAAAGATAAAAAGAGGCCGCGCTAAAATTCGACCACGTCGCCGCATTCCATAATGCAGACTTCGACGCCCGTAGAGGCAGCATTGTCGGCAAACGCCTCCGGATTCTGGTCGATCATGCCCGGAAAGGTATTGTAGTGCATGGGCACCACGTAGCGCGGGCGAAGGAGCTCACAAGCAGTGACGGCGTCGTCCGGCCCCATGGTGAAACGGTCGCCAATCGGGAGCATCGCCAGCTCGATGTCAAACTTGTCGCCGATGAGCTTCATGTCGCCGAACAGGCCCGTGTCGCCAGCGTGGTAAAAGCTTTTCCGCTCGGCCGTGACCACGATGCCAGCAGGTTGCCCCATGTAAATCGGCAGGCCGTTCTCGTCCGGATAACTGGAGCTGTGGTAGGCAAAGGTGAAGCTCACACGACCAAAGGGGAAGTCCACGCCGCCCCCCGGATTCAACGGGCTGATCTTCACGCCGTGCTTGGCGTTGAGAAAGCTCGCGAGTTCGAAATTGGCAATAATCGTCGCGTCATTGGCCAAGGCGATTTCCACCGCATCGCCCACGTGGTCCTGGTGCCCATGCGAGAGCAAAATGAAGTCGCACTTCACGTCCGCTGGAGCGACGTTGCACTTTTCATTGCCCGACAAAAATGGATCAAACAACAGTTTAGCGCCCGCTACTTCCAGCAGGCACGCAGAATGGCCAAGGTATTGAAGTTTCATCGCATGGCGATGTATCACGGAAAAACCCATTGCGCAATGATGGATTCCACCACGGTTTTAAAACGCTCGTTTTGAATTGATTTGCCGGACCAGATCCCTACGATCATTCCTAATGGCAGCGGTAAATTCTACTATGCTCCCCTTGGGAACCCCCGCCCCGGAATTCGCGTTACCCGACGCGGATGGGAACACCGTTTCCCTGGGGCAGTTCGACGGCGCCTCGGCTTACCTCATTGCGTTCATCTGCAATCACTGCCCTTACGTTTTCCACATTCGCCGCGATTTCGCGCGCCTGGCCGACGAATACCACGACCGCGGAGTCGCCGTAATCGCCATCAACGCCAACGACGTGGAGAGCTATCCGGATGACAGCCCGGAAAAAATGAAGTCCCAGATCTTCGAAGCCGGTTACACCTTCCCCTACCTTTTTGACGAATCGCAGGAAGTCGCCAAAGCCTATCGCGCCGCCTGCACGCCAGACTTTTATGTCTTCAACCGCGACCGCTACCTCTGCTATCGCGGCCAGTTTGACGACTCTCGCCCCGGCAACGGCATTTTCGTGACCGGCAGCGACCTGCGCACCGCCTTGGACGCCACCCTCGAGGGCGAACGTATCGTCGACGACGTGCAAAAGCCGTCCATCGGCTGCAACATCAAGTGGAAGCCCGGCAACGAACCGGACTACTTCGCACAAGCTTAGCCTCTGCTGCGCCGCTATCGCGAAAGCTTTAAAATGGCGTCCCGCCACTCTGGATATTCTTCGACCAACGTGTCTGGATCGCCAAGGGCAAAGTCGTCCCAAATAAATTCCGGCGTGACCACCACCGACATGAAGGCGAAACCGTAATACGCGGTGTCATCTGACAAACGCGCACCCTGCCAAACGCCGCGCGGCACAATCGACATTGGCGCATGACCGCAGTCGAAATCATTACCCAGCGTGATCTTTTCGCCGCTCCCATCAGGGTAGAGCAACAGCTGCTCCATCGGGTCGCCCGCGTGCCAGTGAAAAGTCTCGGTGGAGCGGATCAGCCGGTGCATGGCTGAGTAACCCTCGGCCGTGATCAAGTAGTAGATCATCGATGATAAAGCGCCAGGCGGGCCCTTGACTCCACTCGGGATTTGCGCATCGTCGGTATAAATGCGGCGAAACCAGCCGCCCTCATGAGGCAAAGGCTCAAGCCCAAAATTCTGAATGATCGATTCAGCGTCCATGAGAGAAAATACAGTAGTTTTGAATTAAATGCGGCTTGACAGGGGTGGCGGCAACCTATTTTTTCCTCTGTTTTCCATTTAATCCAGCACTCGAAAACACTTTTCAGTCCTCATTTAATCATGGCACTCAAAATCCGACTCCAGCGTCACGGCGCCACCCACAATCCGGTCTACCGCATCGTGGTTGCTGAAGCGAGCAACCGTCGCGACGGCCGTCACAACGAAGTTCTTGGCAACTACAACCCCTGCGCACGCGGGAACGACGCCGAATTGAAGATCAACCTCGAGCGCGTTGACTACTGGGTCAGCGTTGGCGCCAAGGCGACCGACACTGCACGCAGCCTGATCAACCGCGCCCGTCGCGCAGAAGCCGCCGCCGTCGAAGCCTAAGCTTCGATTGCATCAGACTTCCTGTCCTGCATTTCGGCCCCGGCGTTCGCGCCGGGGTTTTTTGTTGGCAAGAGAGGGCTAGACGTTGTTTTAAAACCGCAGAGAACGCGGAGGACGCAGAGACCGCCAGATAAATAACTATGCACACGAGCTTAAAGGATCTGAAATCCGTCGCTCAGCTCGTTGTGCTGGGGCTAATAACGATAGCCAGTTGCATCTTCGTCTTTGATTTTGCAAAAACAATTCTTTGGATCAAGTCTTTTAACGAGACCCCTCTAATCGATTTAATCATGCAGCCAAAATTTATGGTCTGGGAACCAATGGATGGCATCGTGGGCGCAGAACCAGGATTCGCGACCATGCTTTTCTCGGGTCCACCTGAAGGCACAGCTCCAATCATTTCTTTCCCGACATACTACTTGGCGCTAGCGGCATGCCTCTTCATCGCTTGTTTTTGTATATCAATCTGTCCAAATGGCAGTAATCTCCTTAACAGCGCTCAAGAAAAGAAACTTCATCACTGATCCAATCCAACAGCTCTGCGCTCTCCGCGTCCTCTGCGGTTAAAAAAATCGTTCCATCCAGCCACCAATCCACCCATGCGCTTCGACCTAATCACCCTTTTCCCTCGCATGGCCGAGGGCTACTTGCAGGAAAGCATGCTCGGGCAGGCCGCCAAGAAAGGCCTGCTGGAGGTTGGCGTGCACGATTTACGCGATTGGTCCCAAAATAAGCACAAAACCGCCGACGATCGCCCATTTGGCGGGGGCGCGGGGATGCTGCTGTCGCCCGAGCCGCTCTTTCTGTCGATAGAAGAGGTCGCCACGCCGGGCGCGGAGGTCATTTATCTATGCCCCGACGGCGAGCAGCTCAACACGCCGCTGGTGAAGGAACTCGCTCAGAAAGAACACCTTGTGCTCGTGAGCGGCCACTACGAGGGTATCGACCAGCGGGTCCGCGACACGCTGATCACGCGGGAGGTCTCCATCGGCGATTACGTGCTGACCAACGGCACCCTGCCGGCCTGTGTTTTGATCGATTGCGTGGCCCGTTATGTGCCCGGCGTTTTAGGTGAAGAAAAATCCTTGACGCAGGACTCCTTTCACGACACTTTCCTCGGTTTTCCTCAATTCACGCGTCCAGCTGAGTACCGCGGAATGAAAGTTCCCGAAGTCTTGCTTAGTGGCGACCATGCGAAAATCGCAGCGTGGAGGCAGGAACAAAGCTATTTAAAAACCAAAGAACGCCGGCCCGACCTGTTGGAAAACTCCGACACCGAAGGCCACCAGTAATTCCAACACCAGTCATGCAAGCCACACTTGAAGAAGTCACCTCGGACCAACTCGACTCCAGCCGCCTCAATTTCAAGGTAGGTGACGGCGTGCGCGTCCACACCCGCGTTCGCGAAGGCGACAAGGAACGTATCCAGATTTTCGCTGGCATCGTTATCGCCCGCAAGGGTTCCGGCATCCGTGAAACCTTCACGGTCCGCCGCATCAGCTTCGGCGAAGGCGTCGAAAAGGTATTCCCGATTCACAGCCCGAACATCGACCAGATCGAAGTCGACCGTGAGTCCATCACCCGCAAGGCTCGCCTCTACTACCTGCGTGAGCGCATTGGTAAGAAGGCTACCGAGGTTAAGGAAAAGCGCCTCATCGAAGCCGGCCGCAAGAAGTAACCCCCGAGACGCAATTTACCAATGAACCAAGACGTTTTACTCCTCGAGCCCGTCGAGAACCTCGGCCACGAAGGCGACCAAGTCTCCGTTAAGGCTGGTTACGCCCGCAACTTCCTGCTGCCGCGCAAGCTGGCCCTCCCGGTCAACCGCGCCAACAAGAAGCACATCGAAGCCCTCCAGGCCCGCAAGGAAGCCCGCCTCAAGCAAGAGCGCGAGCACGCTGAGCAAGTCCTCGCCCGCCTCGAAACCGTCTCCATCGCCATCGCCGTGAAGACCGGCGAAGGCGGCAAGATGTTCGGCTCCGTCACTTCCCAAGACCTCGTTGACCGCCTCAAGGAAGACGGCATCGAAGTCGAGCGCAAGCAGCTCAACCTCCACACTCCGGTTAAGACTCTCGGCAAGCACACCACCAAGGTGAAGCTTCACCCCGAAGTCTCCTACGAACTCGAATGGGAAGTCGTTTCCGAAAACCCGATCGAGGAAGTTGCCGAAGAAGGCGCCGAGGAAAAGACCGAAGCCTAAGCTTCCGCTTAAATCCTTTCAAAATTGCCGTCTGGAGTCATCCGGGCGGTTTTTTTGCGCCTAGCCGGAAGCGCTTAATCTATAGTTAACATTAGATATGCTACAATAGCGTTCCATTAATCGACCTCCCGCCATCTCAGGGCCACCATGCGACTCCGGCCAACAGGGACATCGATTTAACGCCAAGCACCCCAACCAAACCAGCCAACCATGAGTGAGAACACTACCATCAGCGAAATGCGTCAACGGCTCATCGACCAATCCCTTCATGATCAGTGGTGGTTGGCCACGGACGGCGTCACTCAGCCCGAGCCGATTACCCTGCTGGCCATCGAGTCCGCATTTCGCAGCAGCCCGCGTTGCAAATATCAGCTCTGCCACGCCCAGGATGACGCCGCCAACCCCGATAATTGGCGCAAACTGACACTCCCCTCGCCTCCCCGTCGCAAAATGCTCTCCCGCGGTCATGTCACCGTCTTTCGTGGAGGCATCGGCCATGAAGCGGACACAAAGTCCGTCACCCCATTTCCACAAAACCTGTCGAAGGCTCTGGAAAAACACCAAACCATTCCCACGCAGCTCCATCAGCTCGCGGAAATGGTGGAGTCACTCCACCAGACGATGCAGCACCTGCTCCAGTCCAGCGAGCGGGCACAGCAGTTTGACGAGCGCGAACGCAATCTGCGTGAAATGGAAGACCTGATCTGCGATAAAGCGAAAGAGCTTGAGGAAGAGCGAGTCGAACTCCAGCAATTGCGTGACGAGCTGAAACGCCAAAGCTTCCGCGTCGGCTCAGCCTAATCTTCAGCAACATCAGTGTTATCAGCTAACGAGATTTGCCAGCCATAAAAAAATAGAGGCCCCCCTCTCCCAAGGGGGACCTCCCGCCATCTCTACTGTGTTATCATTCCGTCGGGCTTGCGCCCGAGAAAATTCTCTCTGATGTGAGGATATATCGTCAGTTAGCTCAATAGCTTTAGAGCTGATAGTGACTTTTTTTCAAAATTTGTTTCAACGAGGCTAATTAAACGAACGTTTTGAAGCATGAAGCTAAAGTTTTACTTTTGCACGCATAAAAATGACTTTTTCCCCTAACTTCGATACGGGAACCACATCAGAAAATCTGATCAAATTAAACGCCTTCAGGGCCAATCTCGGCCAATGCAGCACGCACATTAGCGTCGGTTAGCAGCTCTGGCAAAATCACTGGCTTCTCGCGACCAGGGATATATAAAATATTAAAAGGCACTGCGCTGCGATCAAATTCGGACAAGGCGCGGGCAATCTCCGCATTGTGGTCCGTCCAATCCGCCTTCAACGTGGCGACATTGTATTTCTGGAATTCCCGCACGAGGTCCAAGTCGTTGTAGACACGCTTGTTGACTTGGCAGGTTGCGCACCAGCGCGCCGTGAAGTCAATATAGACGGGCCGCCCTTCGGCGAGTAAATCCTGCACCGCTTCCGGCGACCACTTTTCCCAGACCAGGAAGTCCAGTTGCTCGCCGGATTCCTTAGCCTGCTCAATCAGCGCCGCCCGACGCTCGTCTTCGCTGATCTTCGACCACGCAAACGCCAGCGGACCACAAATAAGCAGTAACGCCGCCGCAGTCGCCGTCCACCTCACGGCCTTGGACTTGAGCAGTGTGCCCCAGCGCCCAAAAATCCAGCAGCCCATCGCCGCCAGCACCAGGCCGAACAGCACCGCCAGCAACGTGTAAGGCTCCACCTGATCGGCCAGCACCCACACCAGCGCCGCCACCGTGGCATACAGCAGAAACGCCATCCCTTGCTTAAACGTTTCCATCCAGGCGCCCGGTTTGGGCAGTTTGCGCGTCAGTTGCGGGAAGAACGAAAAGAGCAAATAGGGGAACGCCAGGCCCAGCCCGATCACCGTTAGCAGCACTTCACGCTGCACAAAGGAGGTTTTCACCAAGGCCCCCAGCACGGGCGCCAGAAACGGCGCGGCGCACGGCGCGCCAACCGCCACGGCAAACAGCCCCGAGCAAAATGTGCCCACCAGCCCGGCGCGCGAACTCCACTGCGATCCCAGGCCGACCGCCGAAACGCCGAATTCAAACAGACCGCTCAAACTCAGGCTGAAAACAAACACCAGCACGATGAGGAACGTCACAAACTTAGGCGTCAGCCAGGAGGCCCAACCGCCTGCAATGTCACCCGAGCTCATAAACGTCTGATGCACTGGCTCAAACAACAGCCCAATCGCCCAAAAGCTCACCAGCACGCCCAGCGTGTAGACGAGGCCATGGACAATCACTTTGCGGTGCGACTCGCCCGCCTGGCTCACAAAGCCCATCACCTTCAGCCCGATCACCGGGAACACGCAGGGCATCAGGTTTAAAATCATGCCGCCAATGAACGCCAACGGGATCAGCCCAACCCATGAGGCGCCGCCCTCTCCTGCGGTCGGCGTCGATTCACCGCTCGTCGGCGCAGCATCACCGCTTGGCTCAGCCACCGGCGCACTGCCAGCGCTCAGTGTCGGGTCAACCGACAGGCCAATGACGCCACCATCGGGCAGCCAGCCATTCGCCGCGCGGATGACGCCTGGCAGGGTCGTGGGTTGATCTCCGCCAAAAAATTCACTCTCCGTCAGGCTAATCTTGATGACGCCATCCGCGTCGCGCTGAACGGTCTGCTCTGACGCCGGATCGATGTAGGCGTTGACGGAGAAAAAGATCAGTTCGCCCGGGTCAACCCCTGCTGCAGCGGCCTTGGGCGTCAGGGTTAAAGTCACCACATCGCCACTCTGTGAAGCCGTGGCGGCCCAGGCGTCGGGCATTGGCTGCGGCCAACGTTTTTCACGCGTTTCGTCAAGTTGCGGCGCCCACTCGGTCAGTTCCGGGGACATCTTGGAGATCGGCAAATCCAACGCCAGATCCACGCCGCCCGGCACGCACATTTTGTCATCACATTCCAGCCAATCAGCCCGCGCCTTCAGCGCCAAAGTCCGACCGGCGAGATCTGGCGAGAGCGAAACTTTCATCATCAGGAACACCTCGTCCTCGTAGACGTAATTCATGATGCCTTCCTGGCTGAAAACCTTGGGCGTCGGCCAATGAATTTCACCGATCTCCACCCCCGTCGGCAAATCCTGCCAGGTAACCGTAGTCTTGATGCCCGCGTCACCCGGGTTTTCCCAGTATGTGTGCCAATGCGGGTCCATTTTCATCCGCAGCGCCACCCAAAAAGTCGCTCCTGGCTGCACGCTCGAGACATAGGAAACCAGCTCGGCCTCCACATGCTGACTCCGCTGCGGGGCCGCCGCCAGCGCTACAACTCCCACCAGCCAGAGGGCTAAAATACGCAAATTTTTTTTCATGAATCAGTTACGTCGCATCCTGCTAGAAATCCTGACACGGACCTTAGCCAATTGTTCGACGTTTGTCTAATCCAATGGCCACAATGCGCTCAGACCTTATTCCACAAACTGGATCGCCATACCGCGGAAAATCGAGCGCGAGCGCACGGTGTCCTGATAAATGACGCCCCAGTCCGTGATGTAAGTCGGCGAACTCCAGGTGTCGATGGTCGTCTGCGGGTCCATGATGATGACGCCATCCGCGCCGACCTCCGCCGCCTTCGCCCGGAAATGCTGAAACAACGCCTCCTCGTCAGGCACGCTCTGATAGGTCGGGATGCTGATCACGCCAAGCTCCCGGTAGCGTTTTTCCGGCCGCTGCACCAGAAACAGCGTCACCTCTTGCGGGCTAATCGGCCCACGCGCAGCCATTTGCTGCGCCAATTCCTCGCCAGCTGGCGTCTCAGGGTTATTCAACGGCGCATAGTAGACATTATAAGTGCAACCAGTGAGCCCGAGCATCCCGATGAAAAGCATAAGGCAACGAATCATCCCGCTAAGCTAGCGCATTTTCAGCGAGATGCGAACCGAATTCGAAGTCGAAGTCGTTGATTCCCAACATGGGTTAATAGTCAGAGCCATTCACTAATAAAATGCTCGGGCGTTCACTTTTTAGTTGTGAGCGCATCTTCCATGATTAGTATTCAATCGATCACCTAAGCAAGCAAAGGAAATCTCCCAATTACAGCTCCTGAAGGTTGCGCGGATCGTCTCGATCCGCAGTTACATCCTGTTGGTAAACCGGTGGGGCAACGTAATGCGGATCGAGACGATCCGCGCAACCCTTGCCACTCCAATTCTACACCAATTATAACCACCATGCACCACTCTCCCCATCATCACTCCCACCCGCCATAGCGACCGCCGCTGAGGTATCCCAGTCGACGCCATGCGAGGCCATTCGGACCGCGCGCGCCGCAACGCCATGCAAACGGGCCCATTCGTCAACTGATTGGTGTAAAGAGTCAGTTGAACGACGCCCAAGCTCTGTGTGAATCCGTTGAGCGCGCGACGTCCTATGCCAGCCTGGTCAGCGCCGCGTCGACGTGTCGCAGGCAACCCCTGAGTCGCCTGCACCCCCACCTGCGCCGAATCCCGGCGAACGGGCGGGAATTTTTATGTTCTTTGAAAAGAAAAATCCGGGCCGGAGCCCCCCCCTCCCCGGCGCGAGCGCCGGGAAATTAAAAATTAAAGTGAGCAAATTAAAGTTCAGGCAGGAACTTAAACATGACATGAAATTACCGGGTGGAGCAAATGCAGGCCCTCGTAACCGTCATGCCAACTCTAGCAGAGGAACGATATGCCATATAAAAAGGCCCGGCAATTCAGCCGAGCCCTTCTCTTTAATTTTTAATTTGCTCACTTTAATCTCACTTCGACAGCAAGCTGTCGAAGTAAGGAATCGTCTTCTTCAAGCCTTCTTCGAGCGGGACAGTGGGCTCCCAGCCGAGGTACTGCTTGGCCAGAGTGATGTCCGGCTGGCGCTGCTTGGGATCGTCCGACGGCAGTGGCTTGTAGACGATCTTCGACTTGCCGCCAACGAGCTCGACGACCTTTTCGGCCAACTGCTTGATGGTGAACTCGCCCGGGTTGCCGATGTTAATCGGGCCCGTAATGCCGTCCTTGTTCATGAGGCGCATCATGCCCTCGATGTTGTCGTCCACATAGCAGAAGGAACGCGTCTGCGAACCATCTCCATAGATGGTGATGTCCTCGCCGCGCAGAGCCTGGCAGATAAAATTAGAAACCACACGGCCGTCCTGCGGGTCCATGCGAGGGCCATAGGTGTTGAAAATCCGCATCACGCGGATGTCCACGCGGTTCTGTCGGTGATAATCAAAGAAGAGGGTTTCGGCGCAGCGCTTGCCCTCGTCATAGCAGGAGCGAATGCCGATCGGGTTGACATTGCCCCAATAAGTTTCGGGCTGCGGGTGCACGCTGGGGTCACCATAAATCTCCGAAGTGGAGGCCTGGAGCACACGGGCATTGACGCGCTTGGCGAGGCCGAGGCAATTGATCGCCCCCATGACGGAGGTCTTGATCGTCTTGATCGCGTTGTATTGGTAATGCACGGGCGAAGCCGGGCAAGCCAGGTTGTAGATCTGGTCAACCTCGGCCTTGAAGGGATCGACCACATCGTGGCGCATGAACTCGAACTGGTGGGAGTCCAGCAAGTGGTCGATGTTCTTTTTGCGGCCCGTAAAGCAGTTATCCAAACAGATAACGCTGTGGCCTTCGGCAATCAGTCGTTCGCAAAGGTGGCTGCCTAGAAACCCGGCGCCACCGGTAACAAGAACTCGCATAGTAGTCAGTATTGAGGATTGAAAATTTAGTCGCCGTAGCCGTCTGGATGCGCGGAATGCCACTGCCAAGCGGTTTCCACGATCTTGTCAATGGAGTCAAACTCGACCTTCCAGCCAAGTTCTGTCTGGGCCTTGGTGGAGTCGGCAAAAAGCGCGGGCGGGTCGCCCGGACGACGCACATCTTCCACGACTGGAACGGTCTTGCCCGTAACGCGCTCCACCGCAGAAATAACTTCACGGACCGAGTTCGGCGTGCCTGTTCCCAGGTTATAAAAGAAGGATTGCCCCGGCTCGCTCAGTTTGTCGAAGACGGCAATGTGCGCGCGGGAAAGGTCGTCTACGTGGACATAGTCGCGCAGGCAAGTGCCATCGGGCGTATCGTAGTCCGTGCCGAAAATCTTGATATTCTCGCGCTTGCCAACGGCTGCGTCGATAATGAGCGGGATCAGGTGGGTTTCCGGCTGGTGATCTTCACCAATAGAGCCATCCACCGAAGCGCCAGCGGCATTGAAGTAGCGGAACGCGGCAAAAGACAACCCGTAGGCATGACTCAGCGCCTTGAGAATATTCTCCACATCAAGCTTCGTCTGGCCATAAGGATTAATCGGCGCCTGCGGCAAGTCCTCGGTCATTGGCAAACGCTCAGGCACGCCATAGGTCGCGCAAGTCGAGGAGAAGACAAACTTCTTCACACCGGCTTCATGCATCGCCTCCAGCAGATGCAGTGTCGCGACAACGTTGTTCTCGTAATACTTGAAGGGCTCGGTAACGGACTCGCCTACGTAGCAGTATGCGGCGAAGTGCATGACCAGCTCAATGGACTCGTCCTTGAGCACTTTGCCTACAAACGCTTTGTCGCCAAGGTCGCCCTCGTAGAACGGAACTTCGGGAGTCAGCGCCCCCTTGTGTCCGTAGACCAGGTTGTCCAACACAACTGGTTTATGCCCCGCCGCAATGAGCTGGCGGACGCAGTGACTGCCAATGTAACCAGCGCCTCCTACGACCAAAACTTTCATAAGTCGCTAGTGAATGCCAAACACTCCAGCCCAAGGCAACCCCAAAGGCTGAGTGGCGCCGGATTGACGCGACTAACCGTGAGGATATTAGGAAAACTCACCTGTATGGCGTCAGGCCTCATTCACCTTCAGAGGAGCACTTTTTGGGAAACGTCATTTCGAACTTCGCGCCACCGAGGTTCGAGGCCAAGCAGACGATCTCGCCATCGTGCAGGTGCATCGCGGCGCGCGCCGAAGCCAGCCCCAAGCCAGCTCCTTCCGGGTGTTGCGAATAGTAAGGAGCAAAAATGCTCTCGCGCTCACTCGCGGGCACGCCTGGCCCGTCGTCCTCCACCGTCACGCAGACTGTATCCGCCAACTCGGTAATGCGAATCAGCACCCGGGAACCCTCCCCAGCATGCCGCGCGACATTGGTCAGCAAATTAAGCAGCACCTGGAAGTATAGATGCCGGTTCAGTGGAACGATGCAGTCCCCCTTGGATTGACATTCAATGTTGAGCCGGGACACCGGGTGATCGTGGTCTAAAAAGTGAATCACGCGCTCGGATTCGTTCTTCAGACAGCGCGGCTTCAGCTCTCCTGGCTGATCCGCCCGCCCGCCCCGGACCAAGCGCTGATTAAGGGCCATTAGCTCGTCCAGCGACTCACTGACAGTATTGAGGATGGATAACATCCGCTGGGGGTCGACGCCGCGGCCAAGGATATCCACCGACATGCGCACTGCGGTGAGCAGGTTATTGGCGTCATGCCCGATAGCGCTGGCCAACAACCCGGATGACGCGCGACGGTCAAGCACCTCGATGGAGCGGCGCTGTTTTTCGATTTCCTCATATTGCCGGGCAATCAACGACATCAGGTAACGGCTCACCAAGAAAAGGAACACGCCGGTAATGAAGATGAATATAAGCCCTTTGGCTAATTCGACCTCCGCCATGCCTGAATCCTCATGAAAGGCATTGGCCACCAGCAGCGTGGAAATCACCAGATACAAGCTCGCCAGAACGATATAACCACCTGCCAATATCAGCCCAAGTCGGGTTGGACTGCGTTTGCTTTTTGGCACTGTAGTGGCGTCTTCTATGCGCTTAAGGAAACTAGCCCAAGTTTAGTTTTCAACTGTAATATTAATAATTGAGCGCTTAGGGCATCTGCGACATAGAAAAATGCTCAAACCTTCTCTGGATCATGCACTTCACGCCCATCACTGTAGAGATATTCGGGGAGTATGTCCAGGACTGCAGAGCGGATTTGCTCTGAATCGTTCATTGAGGCCAAGTCCTTAATCTGGGCAAGCAGCCTTGCTGCTTCCTCAGCGGAAAGTGGAGCGGCTGTCAGCCGGTAAACTTTGGGGTGGGTGGTCGTTTCATGAATCTCCGCATCGTAGCTGAGTTCTTCGAAAAGTTTTTCGCCTGGGCGCAGGCCAATAATTTCGATGGTGATATCCCTGCCGGGCTCCAACCCACGCATTTCGATCATCAGGCGCGCGACCTCCATCACCTTCAAAGGCTTTCCCATATCGAGCATGAAGATCTCGCCGCCACTGCCCTGCGTGGCGCTTTGCAGCACCAGCCCAACCGCTTCAGGAATGGACATGAAATAGCGGGTCACATCCTGATGAGTGACCGTCACCGGCCCGCCCCCGGCAATCTGCCGGTCAAAGATCGGGGCCACACTGCCCGACGACCCAATCACATTGCCAAAACGCACCGCCACAAAGGCCGGCCCGCCATTGCCCCGAGGCCGCGACTGCAACAATTGCTCGGCAAGGCGTTTGGAAGCGCCCATCAAACTCGAAGGGTTAATCGCCTTATCCGTGGAAATGAAGACCATCCGCTCAGCGCCATAGCTCGTCGCCAAGTCCGCCAAATCGTTCGTCGCGAGGGTGTTTGTCCGGAAGCCCTCAGCGGGAAAAAGCTCCATCATCGGCACGTGCTTCAAAGCAGCGGAGTGGAAGATAATCTCCGGTCGCTCAGCCTTGAAAATGGCTTCCATGGTCGCCTCATCTCGAACATCCGCCAAGACAGGAAAGACCAAATGCCCATTGTCCTCCTGCCGCAGCCTTTGCTCGATCTGAAACAGCGCAACTTCGGAGTTATCCAGAATCAGGAGTTTGCTGGGGCCCATGGCCAAAATCTGGCGCGCTAACTCGCTGCCAATGCTGCCCCCGGAGCCGGTTACCAACACACGTTTGTTGCCCAGCAACCGGTGAATGCGAGGCAGGTCAATTTCCAGCGAATTGCGCCCCAACACGTCGTCTAGCCCAACGGGGCGAATCGCATCCACCCGCAAGACGCCATTGGGCATTTCCTGCACGCTGGGCACGATGTAAAGCGGCACGTGCAAGCGACGGCATTTCCAGACCAAATCCCGTATCTGCTCCGCAGGCAGCTCTGGATCCGTGATGATGATGCGGTTCGGGTCAAAGCGGCGACATATCTGCTCTAATTGCGCAATCCCCCCACCCACCGGCACGCCTTGCCAATGCTGACCGCTCAGCAGTTTCCGGCGACTGCTGATCAACCCGACAACCCGCATGCCAAAACCACGATGACTACGGGTCTGCTCAATCAGTTGATACGATAAAAAGCCCGTGCCAACCAGCACCACACGTGACGCTTGCACCGGCAGCTCAGCCAAGTTTCCGGTCAGGATTTGCCGCAGGCTCGTGGACAAAGCCATGATAAAGCTCAACGATACAAAAAGAAGCAGCCCGTTGATTAAGATGACCGAGCGCGGAGCCGTTTTATCGCCCGAAAAGATAAACCATAGATAGAGCAAAAAGCAGCTCAACAGGCCTATGGACAAGGTAATGCGCATGAAGTCCCACCAGCGAAAACGAGCCACCAGCGGAGAAAACAAGCCAAAGGCGTAAAAGACAATGTACTCCAGCGGCAAAATCCACTGCATCGTCTCCCACATGCGTGACTGCCAGTTGACTGGCTCCACTGGTAGACTAAACTCGAAACGAATCTGATAGGCTAGAAAGAGCGAAAAAGCGCTGGCTACCAGGATCGAAGCCCAGTGGATGAGTCGGGTTCTGCGGATTCCGCGTTTCATTAAATATCCAATCGAGAAAAAGTATTTCTAGCTCACAGGCAATGTCGTTTCCAACTTCAGCATCAGAGGCCCAGACAACGACCGGCCACAGCGATCACGCGATCCTGCTGTTCAGCGGTCATGCCACCGCCACTGGGCAGGCAAACACCGGTCTCATAAAGCCGGTCCGCCACACTGCCGCCAATAACCTCGAATTCCGCGCAGACCGGCTGCCGATGCATTGGGCGCCACACCGGGCGCGCTTCAATGTTTTCCGCTTCCAGCGCGTCGATTAAGTCACTGGCAGTGCAATGCGCACGCTCCTCTAGCGTCAAACAGGTCAACCAACGATTACAGCGTCCCCAGGGAGCCTCTGGCATGAATGACACGCCATCAACCGCTCCCAACGCTTCCAGATACCGATTAAAGATTGCACGACGCCGGGCAATGATGGCTTCCAGCCGGGACAGCTGGCCTAACCCCAGGCCCGCCAGTAGATTACTCATGCGGTAATTGTAGCCAATTTCGTGATGCAGGTATTCCCGAACCGGCGCACGCGCCTGAGTCGCCAAATGACGGGCATGGGCCGCGATTTTCTCGTCGTTGGTCAACAATGCCCCGCCACCAGACGTTGTCACCAGCTTATTGCCGTTAAAAGACAGAACGGCAGCTTGGCCAATCGAGCCAGCGCCACGCTCACCGTGGGTCGCGCCGAGCGCCTCGGATGCATCCACCACTAGAGTGACGCCATATTCACCACACAGCTTTTCAATCGCATCGTAATCCGCACACTGCCCATAGACATCCACGACCTGTACGGCCTTCGGCAAATGCCCGGAAGCGGCGTCGCGCTTCAGCGCTTCGGCAAGCAGGCCAGGGTCCATCTGCCAACTCCTCGATTCGCAATCGATGAATACCGGTGTGGCCCCGCAGTAGCGGATCGCATTCACAGAAGCCACAAAAGTAAGCGTCGAGCAGTAGACACGGTCGCCGGGCGTCACCCCGCACTCCAAAAGCGCTAGGTGCAGCGCGGCGGTTCCCGAAGCAAGCGCTACGGCATGCCCTGCTCCGGTGATGCGGCACAACGCCTCCTCGAACTCCGTCAAATGCGGCCCCATTGGCGCAACCCAGCCGGAATCGAACGCAGCCAGCAGCGCGTCACGCTCAATCGAAGTCATGTCTGGGGCAGAGAGGTATATGCGATCACTCATGGGAGAGGTAAAAGTTACGGTTGAAAGTTTGGAACCCATGGCCGATAATGCCATCTCTATTTCCAGCTCGTAGCAGCACAATCTTGTTTTCGTCCAATTTCGTCATGCGCAAAATTTTCCTCATTATCGGAGTGTTAGTGGTCCTGCTCAGCGCAGTGGCCTTGGCCTACACGTCCCTGCTCTATACCCCGGCCAAAACGATGTCCGGTGACTTGAAAGAGCAGTTGGTCTCGGAATTTGATGGATGGCAAATCGAAGAAAAGCCATTGGCGGAAACTGAGGCAATGGAAGAGACCGTGGAAGGCATTCTTAATTTTTCTCAGGCCGTTTACCGCACTTACCAACGCGGGGGGACGACGATCGGCGTTTATGTGGCTTATTGGGAACCCAAAATGATGCCAGTGCGCTTGGTCCAATCTCATACGCCAGATGTATGCTGGGTTCGCAGCGGCTGGACCTTGAAGCCCGAAGAGAGTGGTTTCTCGGTTGCCTGCGCCGTGGATGAACAACCAATTTACCCAGCGGAAATGCGCACGCTCGAAAAGGACCATCACACTGAGTACGTTGCGTACTGGCATGTCTTGGGCGACCACCTCTACGTCAATCGCACCAAGCCAGGCCAATGGGACCGCTGGGACCCAATCAAAACACTCTTTACCTACGGTTTGCATCAGCAACGTGAACAATTTTTTGTGCGCATCAACAGCAACAAGCCAATCGATGAAATCTGGGATCTGCCCGTCATGCAGGAAATCCTCAAAGATCTGGCGGACTTAACCCTGACCCCGCCCGCTGCGCCAGAGCAGGCCTAAAGCGGACCGCCGAGTGTATACCACTTGACGAAACGATCCAGCGGGAACAAGCCGTCCCAAGGCGACTCAAAAAACGTCATGCGCCCGATGTCGGGGAAGCGCTCGGCGCCACGGCGAGCCGCCTCGCGCGCAAAGTCCAACCGCTGTTGTCCAGTCAAGGCCAAGCCTACCGTTTGTATGCCATCATGCACCAGCGGCAAAACATCTTCGGCCAGATTCACCTCTCGCACCGTGATCACACGGCCGTAACATGGAGTCGCCAATTCGACGCCGGGCTCCTCTAAAATCACCGTCCAGGCAGTTCCCTCAGAGCGCCAGACTTGCCCGGTTAATTCACCACGTATCCGACGCGCTTCGATGCGTGATGCGTCATCGGGGCCAACCGGAGCCGGAGGGAACCGCACCATCGCTTTTTCAAGCTCTTCAGCCAATTGCTCTGCAAACACTTGGGCGGAAAACGTGTCCCCCCGCTCGATAAATATCGTATGTGGCGAAGCGCAACCGGTCTGTTCAAAGACACAGACATCTGTCGCCGCACGACGAGCCAGTCGCTTGAACGTCCGCTCATTTTTAAGCGCGCTTTGCCCAATCACCATGAAGGATAGTTTTGGTCCGAAAATAATGTCTTCAGCGCTAACTTTGCGGGGTAAAGCAACAACAGCTTCGACGGCCTCTCTCCCCCCCCAAGCCAGACGCACATCTGCCTCTCGGGATATTTTTTCCGCCGCTTTCAAGTCATGCCGGTCGCAGTAAACGACCGCGATGGACTGCAGGATGTCATTGCCTTCCAAAACGCGCCCCCCAGGCGTGGTCACCCGCAAATCACGAAACGCATCCAACAGCATAGGCAACACGCGCGTGAAGCGACTGGCCGCCTTAAGTAAATTCGCATTCCGCGCCAAAATCGACTGCACCAAAGCCAACATGCCCAGCACGGGCACATTTCCCGCCAGCCAATGGACAACGAGTCCACGATGCCGGGCGCCCAACTGACGCACACGGTTACCGCCGATCGGCAACGGGCCATCCAGATACCCACGGCGTCCACGCAAGCTTTCATCGGCCAGACGCGCCAAGCGCTCGGGTCGACACCAAGAGCTTAAAAACAACAAGCCCTGCTGGCGCAATTCGCGCAAAGGTGAATCCGGCGCGGCCCACCGCTCCGCCGCAGCGACGATTAGCGCAATCAAATCATCGACCGAATATTGATCCAATCGTTCGCGCCCACGCATTAATTCCGCAGCCTGCGATTCAACTGAATCCACGGTTGGTAACGAGTTCATGGCCAACGGCGCATTCCACGCTCCGCCGATGGCCGGTGAAGCTGCTGACGAGAACAGCAACCGCACGTCTCCCAGCCCACTGTTTGCTTGCTGGCGTGCAGCCGCAATTTTATCGCCCAGGATATCGCCACAGCCACGGGCCTCAGCTTGTTTGGCGCGGCCAAGCACCCGGAACTGCGTGCCCCGCCACTCTCCATCGCCACGGCGATTGGTGACGACCCCGATATCATCCGTGAGCACAGAGATGCCTGGATAGCTGTGAGGAAGCGGCGTTAGAAACTGCAAAAGGCCGACTTCGCCATCTGGCGTCGGCAGCAAAGTCTGCGGATCTCGCACGATGACTTCCGCAAAAGCCGGAGCGATTTTTTCGCCATTCGGCGCGTCGGGGTACGTCACACCCATCTGCTCTGTGAATCCGTAAAAATCGACGATATTTTCCGCCCGTAAGCCAAACACCAGCTCCGCTTTTTGGGCAAAGACTTCCCGGGAGACAGCTTGGTCGGCAAGCTTCTTCCAGCCACCCAAATGGGCAAGGCGAGATCCCGCGGGCAACGCCAACTTGACGCCCGCGTCTGCCAGCGGCTCAAGCACCATGGAATACACCAGAAACGTAAAACCAAACAGCAAAACGGGCTCATCCGATTTTGCCCAATGCGCAACAAGATCATCCAATACTTTGCGCTGCAAAGTAAGCACGCCATCCTCGGGCGCCATGGAGTAAGTCACCTCACGAGCCAGATTGAGAAAGCCCTGCACCGCTGCACTGCGCGCGCCCATGGCTCCCCTGCCCGACCTTGGGTCGGCGTCGAACACCAGCAAGGGTCGGCGCTTGGGCCCCAAGGACGCCCCCAACACTGAGGCCAGGGCTCGGACTTGACGCTTCGCGGTCAGGGCATCGATCGCCACTGAGCTTGGCGCACCGCTCGTCGCCGATGATTGCAATGTCGTTTTAATCGCCTCATCCGGCGCCGAACGCAGCAAGTCCGCCGAGTCCTTAAACGCCTGCACCGGCAGGTAGGGAAAATCGGCCAGCGCGACGAATTGCGCATCAGCGTCCAAGCCACGCGCTTGGCAAAAACGCCGATATGCCGGACAGTTTTCAAAGTGATGCCGATAAGCCTCATGCATCGCCGCCAAGAGCTGCGCCTGACGCATTTCCTGCGTCAAACTGTAAGGCGGCGTTTTAATCAGATCGTCGATCATCGCGCGTTTTCGAAAACAAAACTCACCGCTTCGCCATCGACGGCTCGCGGATTAAAGCGGGCGCACGGGTCTTCCATCGCACCGATGGTAATTGCTTCCAACTGGTTGAATACTTCAGCAGGAATTGGCGAAATAGGAACTTCTGCCAGCAAAGCATCCACCTGCGCAATCAACGCATCGGAGTCATCCAAATTCAATGCGCCCGCCAGGGAATCATACTTCGCGCGGACTTTTTCATCACCACAATTATAACGCATCGCCGCTGGAAGCAATCGACCGGTCGCCGCCCCATGCGGCATGCCGTAGGCCCCCAACTGATGCGCAATGGCATGCCCGATGCCCGGGATTTTCTGGTTTTGCACCCATCCGGCCAATAACGACGCATGCAGCATTCGCAGACAGGCAGCCTCGTCATCTGGATGTGCAACTAAAGTTGTCAAACCCGCAAAGATTTCCGCTGCAGCCTTCTCCGCAAGGATGTCCGCCAACGGATTCTCCAAGCACGACACATAGCTCTCCAACGCATGCGCCAACGCATCCAGCCCCGATTGCGCAACGACCTCAGGAGGGCAACCAACCGCCAAGCGAGGATCGAGCACGGCGACATCCGGCAGCAGTTCCAACGAAACCAAAGCCTGCTTGCGCCCGGTCTCGTCATCAACCAGTAACGCTGATGAACTGACTTCCGAGCCGGTTCCTGTAGTAGTGGGAACTGCGGCGAATTTTGCTTTGCCACGCAAAGTTGGAATGCCCCCCAGCAGTCGAAGACGCTCACGGTCCACCGCCGGGTGTTCGTAAAGAACCCACGCGATCTTCGCGCCATCGATCACCGAACCGCCACCAATCGCAATGATCCAATCCGGCTGAAAGGTTTCCAGTTCATGCATGACCGGCTGGAGCGACTGCAAGGTTGGTTCGCCCCGTGGCATTTCCACCAACTTGACCGCCTCAGCGCGAATAGAGCGTTCAATAACAGCAGCATGTTTCTGCAATACCGTCGACGATACAAGCACCGCCGCCTTGGACGCATCCAGTGCTCGCAGCGCGCCCAAGGAGCCGCTCCCACTGAAGATTTCTCCAGCCGACACAAAACGGGGCAATGGCAAACGCAGTTGAAGCATTGAGGAATTACAAATTTAGGAGCGATCCACGAAAGGTCAATCGCCAGTAATGTGGAGCTCCCGGCGCTTTAATTTACCACTATCCGTCCGGGGCATTGCTGCAACACGCTGGAACCGTTGCGGCGTTTCATGGACCGGCAGATAGCGGCGGCAATGTTTGAACAACACTTCTGAATCAAGCTCCTCCGAAGCGACATAAAAAGCGCAAAGCGAATCCCCCCCCGTAACGGCTGCTTCACTCAATCCAGGGTATAGTTCCAACACACGCTCCACGTCTCGTGGGTTGATTTTATAGCCGCCCAAGTTAATGATGTCGTCGGCTCGACCGATGATGTAAAGGAACCCCTCGTCATCGAATCGCCCAAGGTCTCCAGTGTGCAGAACGCCATTGGGCAACGCTGCATTGGTCAATTCCGCATCTTGCCAGTAGCCCGGCGTCACCGTTGGCCCGTGGATCAGGATTTCCCCAGACTCGTCCAAGTCAATGCGCACATCAGCCATTGGTTGGCCAACCGATGCATAGCGCTTGGGCCCCTCATGAGTCAGCGAAATAAAAGTCGAGCGCGACGCTTCCGTCAGTCCGTAGTAAACATGGATATCCACCCCCGGCAGCGCATCCTGTAGTTGGGCGGTTCTCTCTGGTGGCAGTGGCGCTGAGTTCACCACCATAAACCGTAAACCCTTTGCGCGCTCAATGAATACCGCGCGGTAGCGATCCAGCAGTAGCGCAACTCCAAGCGGGGTGGTGGGAAATCCCGTGGCGCCGAACAACTCAATCGCCTTTAGGACACGTCCTACGCGCGTCAGCCCCGGTTCCAAATAAACGGCGCCGCCTGAGACTAAATTACACAGCACATGCCCCAAACCGAAGTTATGCGAAAGCGGCAGCGTAATCACTTCCCGATCCTCTGGCCCATAACGCAAAAAGCTCACGATGTTGTGGATCGCGGCAAAGACATTTCTGTGGGTGAGCATCACACCCTTCGGTTGGCCAGTGGTGCCCGTGGTAAACATGAGCGAGGCTAGGTCTTGCGGTTCTCGCTGTGACGATTGCGCTTTCGGTGGAGTTGCAAAGATTGCCTCCCAAGGCGACTCTGCGGTCAATACGCATTTGGCGCCAGTTCGCTCTAGGATCGCCACACGTTGTGACTCCGGCAACGCAGGGTCGAGCGGCGTAGTCACCGCCCCTGCCCATTGCACGCCAAAGAACGCAACAACGTAGCGCACGCTGTTCGGCAACGACAAAACCACCCGGTCTCCTGGCACAATGCCTTGCTGGCCCAACCAAGCGGCAACCCGCATAACCTGCTCGGCCAACTCTGCGTATGTCAGCGTGCAGCCAACATCGGCGACAGCCAACTTTTCCGGCCATTCACAACGACCACGTGCAATGATGTCGGCCAGTTTTTCCACGCTTACTGTGTGCGCAATGCGCCACTCAACAAATTACGAAATCTGATATCGGCGGAGGGCATCCTGAAAATCACCGACCGTTTCCAAATCGACCGCGTCAGCGACATCGAAGGTCACTTTGAACTCACGCTCTACGGCCATAATCAGATTCATATGCGCCAGAGAATCCCACTCGGGAATATCTCCCGCTCCCAAATCATCCGAGTATTGGCTCGGATCGATTTTGAGCTGGGCAATGATGAGGTCGCGAAGCTTTTCTTCCATGAGCTAAGGGAGTGCCGATTCTGCCAGCAGAAGTCAAGCGCGCTAGCCTTTACGCTTACGGGCAAACACTGGACGCCCGGGCATCGTAGCCAGCGTCACGCCGGGTTCGACATCTGTCGCGGCAAAAGTATTGGCTGAGATCCGCGCCCAATCGCCGACCGAAACGCATGGCTGCAACACGGCGTTGCTGCCGAGAAATGCACCCTTGCCCACCCGGCAACGCCCAGTAACCACGGCGCCGGGGCAGAGCTGAGCGCCAGCGCCAATAAAAGCTTCATGGCCAACTACCGCATGCATGTTAATCAAAGCCTGCTCCTCAATGACTGTTTCTGGAGCAATCGACGCAAAGTGCCCGATAAAGCAACCGCTGCCGATTTGAGCGTCGGGAGCAATTTCCGCACGTGGACTAATGAGCGACGCTGGCGACATCCCCAGACCAACACACTCCTCGGCCAAGCGCAGGCGCACCTCGTTATTGCCGATGGCAACGTGGAATGCACAATTTTCGGGCAGTTGCTCCGCCGCCTCAGTCGGTGTGCCGATTACGCGAAAGCCTCCCATCTGCTTACCCGACGCAACCTGCTCATCAGCCAATCCGACCAACTCCCAACTGGCGGTTTTCGCAGCATTCATTGCTTGCGCAATCCAGATGGCTTCGAGTGAAAAGCCACCAGCGCCAATGATAAGGAGGGGTGTAGACATATGCAGAAAATTACAGGCGACGCGTGTGCATTCAATCCAATTGATACGGCCCTTCGCCAGCAGCAATCAGTTCGACTAAGCCTTTGAGCGGATCGTGAAACCACATGATTGTGCGCTGAAACGCGGCGCCAATGACTGGCTTGGACAACGGAAGGCCCCCAGCCGCGCGCAGAGATTGAGCCGACGACATCATATCCTCAACTTGATAGGCGACATGATGTAGGCTTACTTTGCGCTGCAAAGCTCCATGCAAATGGCTTTGTTCAGAGTCTGGTGAAATCAGTTCGATCCAGTGGCGCTCACTCCGTTTGCGTAGCAGCAAAACGCGCGCTTGTTGACCGACATCCTGAATCGTCTGACCATGAGCGTGATAGCCATACGCCTGTTCCCAATGTTGTTGGGCAACGACGAGGTCCTTTACCAAATAACCAATGTGGTGCAGTTGGAGTTCGTCACTTGCGCTCATGCCCGGTCCCCATAAATTCTGGCATCGTCGCCTCCCCGCTAGCCGAAATACCTTCGCGGCGAATAACTTTGGCCAAGGTTGAAAATAAAATTTTCAGATCCAGCAAGAACGACTGATGCTCCACGTACCAAACGTCCAAGCGAAACTTTTCCTCCCAGGAGATTGCATTCCGACCATTGATCTGAGCCCAACCAGTTATCCCCGGGCGCACTTCGTGGCGACGCGCCTGTTCGGGCGTATAGCGCTCCAGATAACGCACTAATAAAGGCCGGGGACCGACGAAGCTCATCTGCCCCCGCAGGATATTGAGCAACTCCGGCAGTTCATCCAGACTGGTTGCGCGCAGCCAGGTCCCAAATGCAGTCAGACGTTCTTCGTCAGGCAAAAGTTCACCCGCACTGTTTTTTTCGTCGGTCATGGACCGGAACTTGATTAGCTCAAAGACCTTTCCATTCAGGCCGGGGCGCGGCTGGCGGAATAAAACCGGGCTGCCCAATTTAACACGCACCAGTAGCGCGAGGACAAGTAACACCGGCCACAATGCCAATAGCAACAGAAGCGCGAAAACGAAATCAAACAGGCGCTTCATGTATCCAGTTAGATTATGCAGTTGATGCGCTACAGGCGCCAGTAATCGAAACCGGCATCGATTGAAGCCTGACGATCAAAAACACCACGCACATCAACTAAGCTGGGCTTTTCGCCCACACAAAGCGCACGGAGTTGAACCGGCGTCAGTTGTTCACAGAACTGCCGATGACGGACGGCCGCCAAAACTCCCTCAAACTGGGTATCGCTGGGCAGCTCTTCCACGATTTCGACGCCATACTCTTCCTGGACTTCTTCTGGATCTGCGAAGGGATCACAGACAACTGGTTCAACGCCAAACTTAGTTAAATGTTGATAGACCTCGACAACGCGTGTGTTGCGGACATCGGGCACGTTTTCTTTAAAAGTCCAGCCGAGGATGAGCACTTTAGCGCCTTTAACCGTGCTGCCTGAACGGATCAGACCGTGAATCATTTGCTGACCGATGTAAGGTCCCATGCGGTCATTGATGCGACGCCCGGCGAGGATCAAGTCCGGGTGATGCCCCACTTCCTGCGCCTTATGCGTCAGGTAATAGGGATCAACTCCGATGCAATGCCCTCCGACCAAGCCCGGCTGAAACGGTAGGAAATTCCACTTCGTGCCAGCTGCCCGCAGCACGGCGTCAGTGTTAATTTCGAGGCGATCAAACAACACCGCGAGTTCGTTCATCAGCGCAATGTTCAAATCACGTTGCGTGTTCTCAATAACCTTGGCGGCTTCGGCGACTTTAATGCTTTCAGCACGGTGAACACCGGCCTCAATCACCGCTCCATAGATTTCAGCAAGATAGTCCAGGGTATCAGCCGTATCGCCCGCCACAACCTTAGTAATTTTGTCGACCGTGTGCTCGCGATCTCCCGGGTTGATTCGTTCAGGTGAGTAACCAACGAAGAATCCGCTCTGCCATTTGTAACCGCTGCTGGATTCGAGGATCGGCACGCACACTTCCTCAGTCAGACCTGGATACACCGTGGATTCATAGACAATGATCGCGCCTTCTTTCATGTGCTTGCCAACCATCTCGCTGGCAGAGCAAACCGCCCTCAGGTCAGGTCGGCGATGCGCGTCGATCGGTGTTGGCACTGTGACGATGAAAACATCAACATCGAGCAAATCTGAGTGGTCTCGCGTAAAGGACATCTTGGATGCCTCGAGCTCTTCCTTCGCGGCTTCGCCCGTCACGTCTTCACCCGATTTCAACTGTGCGATTCGCGCCTCACTGATATCAAAACCAATGACCTGAAACCGGCGCGCCAAACACAATGCCAACGGCAGACCAACATAACCAAGGCCGATAACCGCAATTTTGACTTCGTTCAGAGGGCGAAACATTTTCATAATTCAGCGTAGTAATATTCGTGCATGCAAGTAGCGCTGTAGCCAATCAAGTTAACTTAGGGGAGTTTATCGGGGGATCATCTGCGGCATGAAGGATTTCTTCAAAATTAGTGCTCCAAGCACTCAAGTGCACTCCCTTTCGGGCCGCCAATTCACTCAATCGCTCGCGGTTGGCTTCATGTAGGTCTGCGGTAATGATGATCTCATCGATATCATGCTCTTCAAGCACGGCTTCAAGCTCATCAAGCGCACCGAGAACGCGAACGCCTTGCACATAGCGGCGACGTAAATTGAGATCGTCATCGAGAAAGCCAACAATTTTGCGCGTGGCCATTTCGTCTGGATGAATAAGACGCAATTCCCGCAAGAAAAGCGAACCGCGGTCACCAGCGCCATAAAGCAAAATATGACGCACCACGTAGCGATTGCTGGTGCGCTCTTCCAAGGCGGTGACCAACATCCATTCACGCAAAGTTTGCATGATCACCCGTGGGCCAAATACGCCAAACATCGAAATGTAGGAAAAAGCCACGCATATCTTAATGTTGGCTGTTCGGATGTCCGCCTCCGCTGCTGAAAGGAATGCAAAGGTGAGTAAGATGCCGATGTTCAACGAAAAGAACAGCAACATGTAGTCTCGAAAATTACCACGCGACCAGACGCGAGAATACGTATTGCCCAATACCAACATCAGGAACACTGGCGAAATCCATACCGGCAACAACCTTGCCCAGTCGCCGATTTGTAACTGATGCATTTGCGGGATTTCCAGTAGCATGGCAATCACCAGACTGATGGACAGCCAAACCAAATCCCAAACCGGATAAAAAAGCATGCCATAAAGCGCGCGCCCTGGTCGCTTAATTCCTTGAACCAATAGTCGGCCCGTATCCCAAATTTCAACATGCACCACGTGACGAACCACCACGTACACCCCGGCAATGAAGACGATCAAAAACAAGCCTACCATTGCCTTGTTGATGAAGATGGTGAACAGCCCAATCGTAACTAGCAGGAAATTACCCACATACATCAAGAGGGCGACCTTCCGCTGGGAAAAACCTGCCTCCAAAAGTCGATGGTGCAGGTGGTCCTTATCCGCTCCCATAATTTTCGGGCCATCCTCTTCACCTGACAGCTTCGCAGTAAGCCTTCGTGCAGAACGGCGCCAGATCGCCAGGATTGTGTCCATAATCGGCACCCCAGCTGCCAGGAACGGAACGCCAATGCTCACCAACACCGTGGATTTCCCCGCGCTTTCCATTGCGAGTGAGGCGAGCGTAAATCCCAGGAACATCGAGCCCGTATCTCCAAGAAAAATCTTCGCCGGGTGAAAATTATAACGCAGAAACCCAAGCACCGAACCAATCAAGGCCAATGCCACCAACGAGTCAGACGATTCTCCACGCAGCAAAAAAGCCGCCCCGATACCCAAGCAGGAAATAACCGCTAACCCACCACATAAGCCATCTAAACCATCGATTAGATTAAATGCATTAATCAGCGCTACACACCAGACAATGGTGAGGACCAAATTTAGAAACCAAGGAAGCTCAATGCCCAACACCGTGTTGAACCCCTTATCCGTCAACATAAACAGAACGACACTGGCCAATACCTGCCCACCCAGCTTAATGATTGGCCGTATCCCTTTGATATCGTCCCAGATTCCAATCGCACAGAGAATCGAAGACGCAATGAGGAAGCTCTGCCACCAATCCATATCCAATCGCCCAGTAAACCAACTAACAGCAACATATGAGCTTGGGAAGATATATGCGTACAATATCATCACTGTGAAATTGAACGCCAAAAAGACCGCTACGCCACCTGCTCGTGGAATCGGTTTGGTGTGAATGCGCCGTTCATCCGGCAGGTCGATCATCCCCAAGCGCGGGCCCAGCCAGACCATGACGCGCGTCAAGATCAGAGACAGAATGAAGGCTACGCCAAATACGGCAAAGTATTTGGTTAGATCATTCATTGCAAAATTTAGGGATTTCAGTAAACATGGAAAGCAGAACTCCCTACCTTCGAATGGATACGCGGGGCAAGCCGAAACCACCCTCAATGGCATACATCTCAGAGATGAAAAGCATCATTCTTGACTGCGAAACTGTAAATCCAGGTATTGAATCTCAAGCCAATCGCCTGGATACTGTTCAGCAATGCGGACACCGACACATACGCGCGACGCATCTGTAGGAATTTGAGTCTCCCTCGCCAAAACAAGCCAGTCATCAAACTCCCCTGGATGCAGTCGATCACTGTAGATCGACTCCGAGACTTGGCCTTCAGTATCCATAAAGTAAAGATTGATCTCCACCTGAGCACCAGGACTCACCTTGCCGCGCACCCCTACACTAAGCTTGAATTCACCTGAGATACCAGAGGCTATATCCAACCAACGATATAGATTGAAATAGTCTGCTCCTTCAATCCGAACATGTGGCGCTGGCTCTAACTTGCGTTTCACACTTAATCCCTCGGCATGTGAGGCCAAAACAGCCCAAGCGCGACGAAAACGATCAGGCCCAATGCTATCTGGACCGGCGCCCATAAGATCGCCTTCGAAAATTGGTTCAGCAAAATTCTCCAAATCAACCGTCTCCCAGTCGGAACTCCAGCGTGACAGCGGGTCCAAGCCATCCATGATTTGGATGATGTCCTGGTGCCGCGTAAATGAGCTTTTATCGACCTTAAGCCAATCTGACCGCTTATCTTGAAATTCCGCTATTTCTTCTGTGCTAGGAGCAACGTCTTGACCAGGATAGGGCATTTTCAGCCAAGCATGGTAAAGAACAGCGCCAGCCTCAGTTACCGCCAAGGCACTTTCCGTTTGATTAATTAAATCCAGAACCTGATCGCGAAAGCGCGCATCTTCAATCTCTTCCGCTGCCTGACTGGCCTCAGCCAAGCATTGCCTCATCAACATGCATCGTTCCGCTGGATACAAAGCAAACTGATCCGGATTGTTCCAATATTTCAACCACATGCCCTCACCAGGTTGAGTCAGCCACGCAATTTCCGCCTCTGCAAAAAAACGCTTCATGGCGTCGGCGGCTGGACCATAGGTAATTGCAAAATACTCCGCTAAGAGTTGCTCATAGTCCTGCGAAACATCCCAAGCCAACCTTCCCGCCAACCAATATTTTGGCGCATCATATTCCCATACCGGATGCCCGGAAAAAAAGACTCCACGCGTCCGGTTTTCCCAAAGCCATTTCAAGCTTTCCGCCTCCAAAGAAGGAAAGTATCTCGGAATCAAGTAGGGTTGCCCCTGATAGTATTCCCAAGCTCCAAGCATCAACGGACCAGCCGTCCCCCATGCTTCGATTAATTCCTTATCATCACGGCGATAACGGGGATCGTACCATTGGCTTTGATCCGTGCAGATGTAAGGGATCACGTTTTCAGCCACCGAAAACTTTGGCGGTCGTTCCGTCCACATGTAAGCCAACTGAGTGATGAAAAGTGGATGCGCCGCACTGCCAACTGCCGCCGCGACTTCATTGGTAAAGTTGAAAACGAGATCCGAATAATTTGGCTTCCCACGAAAGTATTCGAGCGGTTGAAGGTATGTCATAGTCGTTTCTGAACCATCATACCGAATTGAATCATTCGTCGCGACAGAGAGCGTCAACAAGTCGGCATCTTGCTCGCGTTGTCCAAGCGCATAATCGGTAGCGAAATCGATAACTTCGCCGTTCAGCAAATCAGGTTGTGCGCCATTCCCCCTGACATCACGTAGTGAAGAACGCTTTCCAAACCGCACCGCCCGCCACTCTGGATTCTCTCGCAATACTTCCTTGGTAAAAATACGATGCAGCGAATGGTTAAAAGAAAAATGGCTACTGGCCCCGTTACGAATCGCCCACAGGCCTTGCTCATTGGGTTTATTGAGTGAGCCTGCGAGTAAAAATTTTCGATCCAGGAAATCCGGTTTCAGATCACGCCAGCCAACTCTTAGCGTGAATCGCGTGCTGTGCGGAATTCGCTCACCGCTCTCCCCAGGGAGTATCCACCGGCAACCCAGCGTCTTCTGCAACAACTGGTAAACGCCATTTCGCGTCGCCTCAGGCGTACTGCCATTAATCACCAATCTACGCGGATGCGCCAAAACAGTCGTCCGATCCCACGATCCACTCGTCAGCAATTCACGACGACTCATACCCGTCGTGGGACGCGCATCCCAGGACCCATAAACGCCATCTAATCGAGAGCGCAATGTATCACCGATGAAAATACCGTCCGCCGCAACTTCCGCACTGGGCTCAGGCAAAACACTCCACTCACAACCAGAAGCAATTTTCAATATACGCCCCAAATCTTCGGCAACGAGCCTGGATGGCGAGTCCGCATCCGCGTTTGCCGGATAATAAATCGGGCCAATCACCGCGTCACCGCTCCACACCACAACAGACTCCACCGCTGCCTCACGATGGTTGGGTGCGGCCATGAGCCATCCAAAGGCAAAAACACAGCAAAGGATGTATGTTTTCATCGTTCAATGATCTCGACAAATCGTTGAATTAAGGCGCGTTTACTCAGGCCTGAATCAACGGCCTGACGCCCTGCATCGCCCTTAGCTTTCACGTCAGACGAGTCATCAACTAGTGATCGAAAAAGGTTTTCCGCTGCGTCTACGTCGCCATGATCCACCCGCCAACCGCAATCATGCTCCTGCAGCACATCGCCGATGTGGCATTCACTGGGACCGATTAATAGTATCGGCTTGGACAGAGATAGCGCATTGTAAAACTTGCAGGGGTGAACCACGCCCACCATTTTTTCCCCCATGCTGACCAAGTGCAAATCCGCAGCCGACAGTGAATACTTGATTTTATCGAGCGGCTGATAAGGAAGCGATACGATGTTGTTCGGCTGATGTTCCGCGATAGCATCCTCCACGTCCTGTTTTCCCAGCCCCCCACCAATGAAAACAAAGACGATCTGCTCACAATCCTGCATGCGCAACGCAGCCTGAATAACGGTCCCGAGCGGATGAACCACCGAATGGTTGCCACTATACATAACCACGAACTTCCCCTCGAAGCCATGCTCTACACGAAAGGGATTTTCTGCATGCTCAACACGCTCCAGGTATGTCTCCATCGGCCAAGGAGGGATTTCATGATAAGCGCATTTCGCTGCAGGTAATTTCCGCTGCATCGATGTCTGCATGAAGCGATCCAACGAAATCACATCCGATGCTGAGGCCAAGGCGCGTCGATTCAGCCAATCGAACGCTTTCACCATAGGATGAGTTTCTGGCAAAATATTCTGCACGACCACTTGGTCCGGGTTGATGTCCATCACCCAAAACTTAACCTTGATGCGGCGCAACAAACGCAGGGCCACAGCCACACCACTGCCCATTGGCGGGGACGTCGTCACCAGCACGGCATCAGGCTTACGCATGAACAAACCATGCAAAAATGCCTGAAAACAAAAGAGCAACTGCCCCGCCAAACGCTGCTTAATGCTCCCCTTCCCCAAAGATGAAAACGGCAAACGCCGGATCTGCACGCCATTGAGGACTTCGCGCTTGGGAAATTGCTCCTCTGGGTTATCGTAGCCCCGGTCAGCTGTGAGCACCACCACTTCCCAGCCACGGGCCGCCATTTCCTCGGCTGCATCCGCCATGTATTGGCCAACTGCCGCAGGGTCCGGCACATAAACCTGAGAAATGAGTAAGAGACGTTTCGACATCAAATTCAGCTTTCGTTTAGAACACGTTCGTAAAGCGACGCATATTGCCCAGCAATCGTCTCGGCCGAAAAACGCTGCGCATTAACAAGTCCCTTTTCGATCAGCGCAGCTCGCAAACGGGCATCATGTAACAATCGCTCAAAGCCTGCGCGCATCGAGCCAACATCCATGGGGTCCACCAAACACGCGCCATCACCAGCGGTGTCGATCATCGGTTCGATATTGGACGTAATGACCACGCGACCGGTTGCCTGCCCTTCCACGATCGGCAAACCGAAACCCTCAAAGGTAGAAACCAGCGAGACAATGTCCGCTGCCCGGTATTCTTCAACGATCTCCTCCGCCAACAAGTTTTGGGCCGTGCTCAGCTTGATCTTATTTTCTCTAAATGCATTCGCCTGTTGCTCAGTTGGCTCGCCAATCAAGCGTAGTTCGACATCTAGCCCGCATAACGCTTCTGCCAGCCGCTCAAGGTTTTTATTCACCTTCGTCCCCAGACACAAAATGCGCGGCGTGTGCTGCGGAAAGGCTTTAGGCTCATAGCAAAATGCTGGCGAAACCGGATCCGGAATTACCTCCGCAAGTGGAATCCGCCGCCCGATCAACTGCTCAGTCGCTCGACGCGAGCTCTCCGAAATAAAGGTAACTGCCTGCGCGCGTCGAATTGGCCCGGTGAACCACAAATATTCGAACACCCGCTTCTTCCACCCACTGAAGGCATTGGTGTCGCCAGTGTCATGAATCGTCAACACGAGCCCCCGCCTCGGTAAAGCCAGCGCCAAATAATGCACCTCGCCAGTGATGTGATTCACCTCGCCAACATGCCGTTTGGCCTGCTGGCAATTTTCCCACATCGCCCGTGGCGCAGCAGCTCGATGCGGACAAAAAAACTCTGACTGCACAATATCCTGCGGCAACGCGCCCCGCAAATCCGCAAACACCTGCTCCATGCTAAACGCACAGCCTTGCTTACGGTAATGGAAAGTAACGTTCATTCAAACTGGAGGGCAGGTTGCTAAGTGGAGTTTTCTCAGCCTGAAGACGCATCATTGAGTAGCATAGGCGTCCCGCCTGTGCCTCGCTCGACGATTTTGATACTTTGCCATCTTTTGCTTGAATCAAACACAGGCGAGACGCCTGTGCTACAACCAGCTACTGCGCCAACTATTTGGCACGTGAGATTGCCCTCCAAAAACGAGAATCCTTACCCTCAATAATAAATTCTTGTTTATTATTTAATATAATAGTAAATTTAGTGAATTCTTAAATACGCAATTAGGCACTTTCGAGTGCAAACCCAAACTAAAATAAACAACACAAACCATAAGACTATACATATGAACCACTAATGCGCAGATTCTCGGCTCCAATCCGACAATCTGCATCCAAATACCACTAAAGCCATGTCACTAAAATACGCACTATTCCCCAACACCCTCACTCCCGAGGGCAACCAGTACCGGGCAATCACCCACGTCAACGACAGCAAGGACCTCCAAGCGGTCGTTGACCGGATGATTCTGCTCGGATCGACCATCACGGAGGCGGACATCCTGGCCGTCCTCACTGAATCGATTCGCGCCGTCGAAAGCCTGCTGATCGACGGCAACCGGGTCAACATGGGCGGCCTCGTCCAACTTTGGCCCGGCATCGTCGGCAACTTCGACAGCAAGAACGACTCCTTCGACGCCACGCGCCACCGCGTGTCCCTGAACGCCTCCGGCAGCCGTCGCCTGCTGGAAACGCTCCGTCGGAAAGCCTCGCCCGAACGCGTGGATGGCATCCCGCCGGCCCCGCTGCTCTTCGACTTCGTCGACGACGGCAGCGGAACCATCAATGAGCAAATCACGCCGGGCGACATTGCGTCCATTGCAGGCAGTCGCCTGAAGTTCAACCCCGACGTCCCGGACGAAGGTCTGTTCTTCATCAACACCGCTGACAGCTCGGAAACCCGTCTGGCCCAGATCAAACGTAACACGCCTAAGGAGCTGATCTTCCGCATCCCGGAAGCCCTCCCCACTGACCAGACTTACCGGGTCGAAGTGCGTGCCCGCATTCGCGGCGGTGAAACCCTGCGAACGGGCGTCCTTGAAGCCGAAGTCGTCAGCTAACTCGACAGTAAACAACATAAGCCAAAGGCTCGCATAGGCTAAACAAGCCCTTAGCACAGCCTAAACAACGGTTTAACACAGACCAAACAACGGTTTAACACAGACCAAACAACGGTTTAGCAGCGCTTAAACAAGCCTTAGACACTGCTCGAACTACACGCAAAGCCACGGACTGGGCAGTCCGTGGCTTTTCTTCGCTCGTGAAAGCTGAAGGGCAACGCTTAGTCGTTGCCGCATCCGTCGAAGTACGCATTGTTGTTAAAGTAAAACAATCGGTCCAGCGGGACGCTGGCGGCAACGACGAAGCGTTGCCCTCCACAAAAACGTTACTCACCACGCTCAACCCACTCGGCTTTGCGCTTTTTGATGAATTTGGCTGGATTTCCACCGACTACTTCATATGGCGCGACTGATTTCACGACCAAGCTACGAGCGCCGACTATCGCGCCTTCCCCCACCGTAACGCCTGGCCCAACAAATGAGCCTGCAAACACCCATGAACCACGCTCCAACCGTATCGGCGCCGTTTTCAAGTCTCGTGACGGGCTTTCGATGTCATGTGATGCTGTGCAGAGATAGACGTATTGGCTAGCGGTTGCATCTACTCCTATGTAGATTTTCGAGACACAATAGCAGTCCACAAAATCCCCCAAACACCCACGATCACCGATTTCTAAATTCCAGGGGGCAAAAATGCGCACCGACGGATACATGTGGACGTCTGCGCCAATTTTCCCACCAAAACAGCGTACTAAAAAACGTCGCCACCCGAACAAGGGCCGGGGACTAGGTCGAAACAGCAACAGCCAAGCAACAGCCCAAGCCACTCGGCCAAGCTTATTTTTCAGGCTTAGCTCAGAACGGTATACTTGTGGATAAAAACATCTATGATTTTGGGCACCCATAGTAGAAACAACTACTCACCAACAAGACAAATAGCAATCCATTGAATAAACATTACAAAATTTATTATCGAAATTTCAACAGAAACCCGAAGCAGTTCATAGAAATCAGCAACGATACACTTAGAGCCTCCATGATGCTAAATCCCTAGAAATTAATTTCTCCAGCTGATCAATGTCACTCTCATAATAGCCATACATTTTTCTCTTAAGACCAGTCGATATATTTGGCTTGGCATTGGAAAACAAACGAGAGGCAATATGACGATCAAAAAGCGTTATCCCCCCTGCAATCAAATAATCGCTTGGTGACATTCGCTTCACGCGCAGCCTTGAATTCCCATCAAAATATTCATACATAAATCGGTTCCTTAGACTAAGCAATTTTAGACGAGAAATATTATACACAACCTTCTGTGGCCTAGAACTCAGGCTAACGGGAGTATAAGCATCATCTACCTCTAAAAATGAATAAGCCTTTCTGATCGCCGCATAAGGATCAGAAAGAATATCTTCATGCAAAAAGCATAACAGTCTGCCTCTATCCAAATAATACAAATATCGCTGCATACACTTTCCATAAAAACCGAACTCCAGTATTTCAGATGCACGCGGAAATCTCGTAAGATAATCGCAATCATCAAAGCACTTCGGAAGTCCAACCTCGGCATCTAGAGGTGGGATAAAACCATAATTAATCAAATGAAAATAGGCAGAAAGAGCTCGTTCAACTGGGTTTCTTAAAACAACTATCAACTTTGCTTCAGGCAAGTGCCGCATCAAACGAGTAGGAACCTCTGTCCTAGCCAGATAGTTTGGTCTTTTGATTCCCAGACACGACTCGTTTCGCCCATTGAATAGAGCTTCAACCATGCTAATATCACCACTTTCATAGTCTGGCGTCTCGAAAAACGGTATTTCTCCGTTCGGCATGTAGATATCTGGATGCTCTGCCAGACAGGACTGAACAAAAGTAGATGCAGATTTTTGCGCACCGATAATAACGAAGTCAGGTAACATAAACATTCCTCCACCAAACTCTACAAGACCTCGTAAGCATAACCTAACCCACGTAACACATCTTGCGACACGATGGAATTGATGTGGTTCACATCACTCTCATCAATGTCAGCTAAATATCTCTTATCCTTATAATACTTCATTCGATCATCGGTAAAGGTAGAAGATTGACCAACCTTCGCCACTCTCTTAGACATTAGGAACGAAAGCAATCGATCTTCCAACCCACATTTTTTCTTAACATCAGAAATCACTGATTCAGGATCAATTAACAAATCGATATAACGTATAAAGAAAACTCTTGAATCTTCACTACCGATATCGAGCCATTTTTTGTAAAACAACTGATACTCTGTTGCATAATGAAAACCCGGTTCCCTCCAGCCACACTTCTTTGCCCACCTCATATAGCTCACTAGCCAACTGTAGGGATCTTTAGACATTATAAAATAAAAACGGGGAATATGACTCAAACCACACTCTAGATCGTTCAACGATTCAATAAACAAATCATTACGATAAAGATCGTCTGGTACTAATTCTTTTTCATCATAGATTCTAAAATGCTTGTTATGCGGACTATTTCGAGCGATTCGATTTCCGTATACCTTCACTCGGAATCGACGCTTCATGAGCGCCTCAAAATAGTTTGTACCGCTGCGTTGCAGGCCATAGTGGGCAATTTGACATACACTCATAAGTCAGATAAAATTAAATACGAATAACGCTCATTCACGCAAGTTTATGACATAAAATCTAATCACCGAAGCTCAAAGCATATTAAAGTTCAAAAATTTTTGTAATCAACTTCTTCAAATGGACATCGCGTGTAAAGTTTCTTAAATACTTATTTCGAGCATCCCGCGACATCTCATCATAAGCCCCACCAGACCAAACAATTTTCTGTATCGCGCTAGCGATAGATGATGGTGATTTACCATCTACCCAAACGCCGTTTTCTCCATCCACAACTAATTCGGGAATCCCTTTATGCTTAGTAGTAACAACAGGCAATGCATACGCCATTGCTTCGATGATACTCAAAGGTTGCCCCTCCCACGGATAATAGGTTGGCAGAAGAAAAACGTCTGCCTCTAAAAAGACTTTCTCTTTTGACGCCCCATCAACTTGCCCATGATAAGTGATCGCCTCACTAAGGCCCAATTCCTCTATATATTCAATCAAAGCAGACTCACTCGTTATAACTTCTTGATCCTCAGTTATAGCGTCCGCAAACCCACCACACAAATCAAATTCGAACATACCGGGAAACTTTTTATGCAAAACAGCCACCGCCTTAATCACATCCAGATATCCCTTACTAGCCATGAGACTCGAAACATAGAGCAACTTTACTGGACGACCTCTTGGCGCGCAGCGCTGTACGCTTTCTGGCTCTTCAACGCCTAAAGTAAGTCCATTGGGCACCACGACCAATTTGCCATCAATATCAACATTTGTAACGCGGAATTGGTCCTTCAGCAACTCACCTAAAACGATTATTTGATCAATTCGCCTAAGATTTGCTTCAATGCGCCGTCGGACCCATGCTCCTTGTGAATTATAAAGGTCAGCAAAACCACCACCATGTAAATGCATTATGACCCGTCGCCCCAAAAGCCTTGCCCCAAGCACACACAAATAGTCGCGCCAAAACCCTGGCAATGATGTCGACATCGTCGCGTACAACCGTTGGCACTTCAGCAGACCAAGCCACACCTGAAAGATCACAACAGCAGTCTCCAGCAAACGCCGAATAGATACCGCTCCGGGCCTACTGGGTGCTCCAGCAAAAGCGGTGTCAACAACAACACAGGGCATATCACGCTCACGAAAGCCTCTCACGAGCAACTCAAATGCTAACGAGACTCCATTCATTTTCTCTTTGAGACGAGGCCCCGAAAGTAATACTTTATCACGCATTTCCATGCCTTTATCAATCAAAAAACATTATGCTTAGTTAATTCAATGATATGGACAAAGGAATTCGACATTGCCTCAAACGAATAACGCTCCTTCGTCCATTCCGCAATTTGCTTCCGTGAGTGAAAGTAGCGATGCAGCATTTCCTTCCCTGCCATTCTCTCCAATCCGAGCGCCAATTCTGTCGGATCATCCGATGCAAAGAACTCAGCATTAAAGCCCTCCAAACAGGCCTCGATTTCTGGAGAATGAAATTCATCCTTAGCGACTAACATCGGTACACCAAAGCTGAATGATTGCGTGGCGGAAAGTCCAACATAACCAGGCGACACCGAGCATATTGCGTTACCGTATAGCACTCTTAACTCTTTCACATCGGACACATGGCCAACAAAAACCACGGAATCGCCACACCCAGAATCATGCGCCTGAGTTTCCAAACGTCGCCGCTCGACACCATCACCAACGAACACCAAGCGAACTTCATCATTAAGTAGCCCAGACTTTTTAGCATGAAGAAAAGCATTCAGCAAGAGTTCAACTTTTTTCTCCGGAACGAGACGCCCTACATACAGAAAGGAATTCAAATCGGAGAGCTGCGATTCAATTGATTGGCAATCCTCAGCATGAACACAAGCATTGGCAGCAACCTGGACTCGCAGCCATTTGTAGCGATCCTCTAAATATTCCGCCTGACTCTCGGTGTAGGCAATAAAGCCAGAACACATTCTTAGGTAAACCCCACGAAACTTATCAGCGAATACACATTGGCCTTTCGCATGCCCCCAAAGCAGCGTTGGACGCCTCAGCATAAACCGCAATACCATGACCACGGTATTGGAAAGCATTCTCATATTCGCATTGAGAATCGCCACATCAGCCTGGACAAGCTTCAGCAAACCACCTTTTTGCCATAAAAACCCACCACCAAAGAGATACAAATTCTGAACCCTTTTAAAATGCCGCCAGGCTTCAGGCGTAGATACAGGAGAACCACCAAAATCAGAAACGCCAGCATAAATCTGAAACCCATCGCCATAGCGCTTCCGCAACAGCAGAAAGACCCCCATCCGGTAGTCGGTAATGATTGGTTGCTGCATTGCGATTTTCATCATGACTTCTTCAGCCCAAAGCATAGCTCAGTATCTACAGCTTCATAAAAGCGCTGGCGGTCAATCTTATATCGTTCAGCGCGGCTCACCACTCGCTCTTGCATAATGTCCCCATCCCACTGCAGCAAACGATGCTCCATTGCTGAGATGACAGAAGCTACCGTTCGCTCCACAGCCACAACGCCCACAAAATCCTCAGCCAAATCCCGACAACCACGTGCATCTGAAGTAATAACCGGCAATCCCATTGCAATTGCCTCCATTACACAAACTGGCATCCCTTCACGATTGCTGGGAAATACCATACAATTTGCAATTGCCATGTATGCAGCGGGATCCTCTTGCCAACCACAGATATGCATTCCTTCGAGTATCATCGGGACACCTTCAGACAAAGGGTGTAGCTCATCGACTTCGCCAACTACAAGCAACTCTACATTTTTGTATTTCCTTCGTAGCTGCACGAAGGCGTCAATCACTAATGCGAAGCCCTTGAACTCAGTAAAGCGACCAAGAAAGATGAAAACAAAAGCATCATTCGTAATTCCGACGCCCTCTCGCAATGACAATCTATCTTCAAAATTGAACCTAGAGTAATCAAAACGATCAATATCACAACCAAACCCGTAGCCCGATTGCACTTGAACTCTAGCCTTCAGCCAACTTGGAACAGCCCGGTAATCATCTTTGGTCAAGACCCAACTAAGATCCAATCTATAAATGCTAAAGCACTCAATGCATTTGTACAAGAACCGACTGAGCCCGGTTACCGGCGGAAAGCGCATGCCTTGAAAGGTGCCAAAATAACGAATCCCTGGCTGCCTTCTTGTCAATGCCAGCACCAGCAGACTAATAGAGAAATGCGCGTGAACAACATCAGGCTTGAGCTGCTGAATAAGCTTCTCCAGCGCTCGACTAGCCTGCAATATCATAATCGGATTTGCGCCTCGCGGCATACAAATCGAGTGCACATCCACACCACACTCACCTACAACTTCTACACCTTGAGCGTCGGTCGCAACATGCACACGCCATCCCCGATCAGCCAACCGATGTGCCATGCCATTTAAAAAAGCAGTATAACTCCGATACACCGGAACGATTAGCAGAATTGTCCCCAATATATCTTGAAACTTTCCTTCCGTCCCCAAAGACAAAACAGCTGTTTGCGCGCTAGACTGCATAGCGCCTCCAACGTAGCCAATAAAACGCAACTAGTGGGCTGAAAAATGTGCGCCTCGAACTGAATCTTGAGAGATTCAGTATAATACGAAGAGCATACAAGCGGTGTAAATGCCATATGCAGGCAAAGCTCCCGAACCGTAATTTATGCTTGATGTACAAACGTCGAAGCCCCCTGTATTTCGACCATAAATTATGCGTTATCTTCCCCGGGCTAGCCAATGCATATGACACCCCAACAATACCACTATACCAAAACTGACTCCGACCAACAATACGCATCCACAAATCCCAGTCCTGCATTGAAACTAGAGCCTCATCAAATCCACCGATATCATCAAATAGCTTTCGCTTAATCAAAAATCCAGAACAGCCAGATACCGCGTTCACAAAGTTTACATCACAGTCCCTTACTCGACGGCGAGTATGCTGGCGTCCTTCACGGTAACTAGGAGCCCACGCCTCAACCTCAGGGTGTGCACGGATTACACCCGCCATTTCTTTTAAATATCCATCCAACAGGATGTCATCATCGTCTAAAAACAATATCCACTCACCGTCACTTAGTCCAACCCCAATATTGCGACAGGCGGCAGCGCCTTTCGCTATATCATTCCTAAACAAGGTTACATTCCGATGGGAATCAGCTAAGTCCGATACGACATTAGCCTCTTCGCTTGCGTCATCAACAACAACGATGCGCTCAACACCAACCAATGAAGCAATGGCGTCCGCCAGAAGACCAATACGATTGCGCGTTGGCACCACCGCACTAATTACAAACATCTTGGAATATATTTATCTAAAACTTGAGTGCAAAAGTCCATCAGTCCTTCTTATTCCGTTATTGTAAAAACTACATTATGCGCGTATCAGCGATTGGGTGCCGGAAGCATGGTGCGATTCTTGGGATTGGATTGAGAGCATAAACATCGCGACCTTGACGTTGGTTGCCCTTGAGGACATTTTCGCAATGCCCTGGTTTCGCCTTAAAAGACTCAAGCCTAAGGGTCTGGTCGAGGTATTCGTCGGGGAGGGATCTGCGCCATAACTCGACAGGAAGAACAACTCGACGCCCTCTTTGCTTTTCTCCAGCCACTGCTTGACCTTCAGTTGACCACTGCTCACAACAGCCCCCCCCCCCCCCCCTGATAAACGCCACGCCACCACAGCCACATGCAGCCGGAAAACATCGAACTGGCGGCGACCGAAACACGCATATGAAATGTAATCTATATTGTTAGCTGGTTAATGTGTATGAATGCGCATAGGCATATTGCGCTTCATTCGCCTACGATTTACAAACATGTACCCTAAAAAATACCCAAAGCCAAGCCACAACGCTCGATTCATGTGTAAACTCAGGCTGCTCATAGATTGCAGATAGGAAAAAACAAATAATGTTGCAATTACGCTATACTCTAAATCTGGGTGAAAGCGAAACCTAAGAGTTCTCCACATTAAATTTGACAGAACCAAAATTGACATAAACAGCATCGGTAGCCCTAAAAGCCCAAAGCGCACAAGCATTTCCAGCCACTGATTATGCGGATAGCCCTGATAATTCCTTTCCCCCAAGAACACCCATTCACTAAGACTATTCAAATAGCTTAGCCACATATACTCCCTAGACATAGAGGAGCCATCCGTCACCGGACCGCCAGCAAGCGATAAAAACATAAGTTCAAACCTATCAATTAAAACATCTATACGTTCAGCAATGCCATAATTAGTCTTATAAAACACAAATAAAATCGGAACGACTATAGCAATTCCAAGAAACAAAAAGCCTAGATTCTTGAGAGAAAAATATCTTCGATGGCGAGTGAGTATAACAAAATAAACAATAGCTCCCGCCCCCCACAACACCGCCCCCTTAGAGGCGGAAGAAAGAACAATAAAGGATGCTAAACTCCCCACAAGGATATACAACACCTTTCGCCAAACACTTTCGCTCAAGACACCAAGAACAAGAAATATCAAACTCAAACACATGTTCGCATATGCAACACCTACTGGGTTCAATCCCGTTTCAGCATAATCTCGAGATGCACCAGCAAAGCTAATCTGTTTTACAAACCTCATAAATGCCATAAGAGCTACAGCAGCAACCAAAGCAACAACAACAAAGGACCAATGTTTAGAACTAAGAAAATCTTCTCCCTTCTCTACTGCTAACACATAACCAGCACAAAACAGCATCAAACACATAATATTAAACACAATCTGCGTTGAATCATAGACTATCGCGTGATTTTGCACTTTTGAAAGTAAAGCTAAAGCGACAAAGTAGGCCCCAGAAAGCAACAGCATTGGTAAATGATTAAGAACCGAAAATTTAGCGCGAATGATAGATGCCAGCATAATTAAAAAGAAGCCTGCAACTATACTACCAACCCGAATAGCGTTACCTGCTACAAAATATATACTTTGACTCCAATACATAAGGACAAGGCCAACGATCACCAACGCACCTGATGAGGCGTAGAGTTTTGCCCAAACAGACAACTGTTTCTTTCCAACATTACGTACCATAAACCACATTCCAACTTAACGAACAAACGAAACTAGCGCAATGCATAAGCTTACAACTCACCGCGCCAATAGCTTAACAAAACTTTCATAATAAAGATCACCAACACTCTGCATTGAAAACTTACTTTCAACTAGCATACGAGAACGCATCCCCATACCACCACGCACAGACCCATCGAATGCAAGCCGATCCAAAGCAGCAGCAAACTCTTGCGAAGTATTTGCAATGAAGCCATTGGAACCATCACACAACAGGCGCGAACTCGAAAATGAAGAAATTACAATAGGCAAACCACATGACATAGCCTCCAACACACCATTCGGCATTCCCTCGCTTAGTGAGGGCAACCCATAAACATCTGCATTCGAATAATAATCGCCTAATTCACGTTGATAGCCCTCGAACTTGACATCATCTTTCATACCGATACATTGGCTAAGTTCTTTAAGCTCTACTAAATAATCCTCTTCCTGAAAAGGCCCAACGAAAATTACGCGCCAAAGAGCTCGAGATTCCGCAAACGACATTGCCTCCAATAACAGATGTGGCCGCTTTCGTCGACACAATGCCCCAGTAAACAACAAACTCAACTTTCGATCAGCGCTTCCATTACAAGGATACGAAGACGATGGCTTGAAACGTCTATGATCCACACCGTTGTATGTAAGAATCAGCTTTTCCTCAGAAATCCCAACACCTTTTAATTCCTCATAAATTTCTTCGCTGATAACAAAGTACAAATCCATTTGGTTTGCAAATATACGCCGCAAGAATAGCAGAATGGAATTCTTACTAGAAGTAAATCCAGTTGGAGCAGCTGCAGCTTTCAAACAAACCGAATATCCAAGCAATTTTGCAATAATCGCTGGTATAAATATTGGTGAATACACATCCAATCCATGAAAAACATATCCACGGTCTCTATATCTCCATAACAATGAGAAGGATCTAAAAACATAGAGCAAGAGCCCCCAGCCCCACGAATGATATCCTCCCTCCAATTTAACTACCTCACAATACGCATCACGGTCCTCCTGCTCATCGCACGAATGAACAAGCACTACATTCATATTTTTCCTACGCACCATTTCCGAATACATATTATATGCATTAGTGCCAGGCCCATAATAATGCCCCCCGGCTCCCTTAGGACTCCACAACAATACGTTCAAGACATTTCCTGAAGACATTTTTCTAACATTAGATAATTTTTTAACGATGCCTCCACTACCTCAGTTGTCAATTTTACTGGCTCCAGTCTCCCAATCGACAACATATAAATGAGGCGTTCAAATTTCTCTGCATCGAAACCATTTAAGGTTACACAAAGGTCTTGTCGTTTAATTTGATCAAAAAACCTTACATTCTTTGGATGCTTGGGTACAGAAATAACAGATTTTCCGTATGCACTAGCCACAATAGCTGTGTGTAATTTATTAGTGATTACACAGCCTGAGGCCCGAATCAATGCACAAGTCTCCCACGGACCACTATATTCAAAAATCTGACTATGACATGCGCCAAGGTAGCTCGCCCACTCATCTAACATCACGCGAGAACCGGCACGGTCAGACATTAAGCATAATTCAACTTCAGAATTATCTGCCAAGTATCTCTTAACTATTTTAGCTATTTCCGACGAACAATTCGAAGCCCATGGCCCACCCGACGGATGAAGCAAAACTCTTTTAGAATTCGCAGAGACTTCACTTAAATCAATTTCTGGAATCTCAACCACCCCCATAGACAATGCTATATCAGCAGTCTCACAGCACAAGGTACGATCAACACCAAGCGACTCGACAAAATCAATCGATTCACGATTCCGAAGCGCAAGGCATGCAAACCGCTTCATACACAAAGCAGTTAATCTTCGAGAGAGAAAGGAACTCATAGGTCCGGCCTCTACACCTAGCATGTAAACAGACTTTTTACGCATCAAAAATCCATAAGCTATTGGCAGGTGAGTTCTGGCAAATCTTAAATTCCAACGAATCCTACGTAATGGTTGCTCCCCAAAATAACCGCCGCCGCCGTAAACCAGACAACTACACTTATCATAATCAGAAGCCTGATTAAACCTACGAACACCACCAATGCTTTGTAAACGCGCGAGTGTAAAATCACACACATTAGATATCGCAATATCATGGCCCATTTCAACAATTTTACGACACAGTAGACCTAACAATAATGTATCGCCAAAATTATCACCGCAATAGGCACCATGGACCGCAATCAGACTCATTTTTTAAGCTTTTGAATGTATTGTGATGCAAACTTTAAAATTGGCAGCAAAGCAGATGCTGATTCTTTCCTAATTAAAAAAGCATGAATAGCAAAAAACAAAGCAATTAAAGCGAAAGCTAAAAAAACACCAAGCTTTACAACACCCATTGCATAGACAAACAGAAACACGATAAAAGCCAACGCATATATCACATTAATTTTAATAACCGACAAAACTATGCAAGGTTCCACTTTCTTAATATAGGCACAGGAGACTACTAGGCAACCCAAACCATAGGTCAAATACGCTAGAGCCATTGCAATTGAAATAGCATTAATTGAACCTATGATAGCCCCTCCCGCAGCAGCAATAAACAATATAAGAGCGTTTATAACCATTACGAAGAATGCTCTTTTCCATAAGCCACATGACTCAAAAAATGCCCGAAGCATGTATGAAGACATCCGAATAGGCATAATCAACAACAACGCCTGAGCAACAATCACAGACTCCAACCACTTCGCGCCCCAAATAAATTCAATCAATTCACCTATCAGGGCGGCTGAAATAAACATAATTGGATAAACTACTACCAAAACAGCAAGCAAAGCCTTTCCATAAAACGCACGCTGAGCATTCTCATCTTCCACCAAAGAACTCATCCTTGGCATCAAAACATTTCCAATAATAGCCCCCGAAATCATATTGCCAAATGCCGCAACCAACTGAAATCCAAAATAATAAACACCAACCACCTCAGGCGAAACAAACAGCCCCAAAACCATATAATCCCCATTTAGCAAAAAACCAATAAGCCCACCAATCAGCATCAACCAAATCAATGATTTATAGTTTTCTAAAAGATAGTGCCCAAGATCTGAAACCGATACATTGTTTCTAAAACTTAAGGCACTCAACCGCCAGTAAGCAAACATCTCAAGTATAGAAATCAAAGGACGTTGAACAACAAAACTGAATGCACCAAAACCAATCATTGCCAACGGAACAGACAGGATACTCGCCAGACTATTTTTGTAGAAATCGATCCTAGCAACCGAAGAATAATTTGAGGAAACCATCAATTTTGCACGGCAAGCAGGTGCCTCATAAGATAACAATGCAGACGAAGCAATAAGCATTACAAGCCATATAATTAAGGGTTCTCCTCGGGCAGAAGCATATAGAAAGGAACCAATAGTCAGCAAAAAACTAAGAACAACAGCAAAAAGCAATGACAGACTCGAATCGACAGATTGTAACTTACAAATGCTCTTATGCTGTTGAATAAATAACTTTTGGAGGCTAGTGCCTCTAAAGCATGAGCCAATTACAGTAACAGAAACAGCGATACCATACAAACCATAATCACTTTTACTCAAATACCAGCCTAAAACTATCTGCACCCCAAATGCGATAAGCCGAGAGAGCGAAGTAGAGAAAGCAAATGCAAAAATCCCAGTAACTACTTTCAAATTATGACGCTATTTTTCAGCAATATGCATACTATTACCAATACTTTTAGAAGCTCTTCGATAAGTAAGTCCACTAACCAGCACCAAAACAATCAGCAATGACATCAGCAAAATAGGGTTACAAAGGATAAAATCGGCGAATGAATGCAGCAGGCAAACAAACAGAGCTCCAGTAGACATAAATAATTCAATCGATGCAAACCGACCGACCCAAATCCAAATGCACCATGCGGACACTACGACTGCCAATAAAGAGTAACCTACAATGCCATATTCAGCCAAAATTTCAAAATGATCATTATGAGCATGCGAGAATTCACGTTTTCGTTTACCATAATTTTTCTTCAATGGATTACCGATAAAGTGAACTTCTGGGTATGATAACGAATAGTAGGGCAATCGGTAACGAAAGCTTCCAGCTCCCCAACCTATTGTAGGCTTATCTTCAAACATTTCCCAAGTCATTTCTGAAAGAGCCATGCGCATTCGAAGTGAAGCATCCATTGCTTCATCATTATCTAACCTCTGCCACCTTAGCTTCATTTCAGAAAAATCCATCGACTTTAAATACCATCCCCCCATTATCAATATCGAAATAATTATTACGCCAGCGCCAATAACACCTCCAGTGCTAGGTCTATCTTTCCAGCGTATAGCAAAAGGCAGCAAAAACAGAAAACATAAGATTAAGGCAGCTGCACCCAACCAGCCACCACGTGATGTATTTAATCCCAAACCAGCTAGACAAATTACTGCGAATAAAATTGCCAACCATGGTATCCCAGTTACCAAAAACCCCTTTCTAACCATATGAAGTGCCATAGCAAAGCCCAACCCCATCGTGAGGTATAAGTATACGGCAGCTTGGTTACGATAGACAAAGGGACCAAAGGCTCCTCCGTTCCGCTCATATTTTTCAATCCAAAACAAATGCTCGTTGTCAGACAAGTGATGCGCGATGCTCGCAAGGCTAAGCACAGCGCCCGTCGCCAAAGCCATCCAGCCGAGTGCTAGCCAAGCCTTACGGCTATTAAGGCTCATCCACAAGCCGCAGACGAAAGCCCAGGCGCCAGCCCAGAAGATGACCATGCGCCAGGCATTCATCATATAGAAATTTGATAAAATGCTTTGTGGCAACCATGCGATGAAATACTCTGGTTTTCGGTCGGCAACGAAGTAACTCGTCTCGTCGACATACACTTGCTCCATGCTCGGATTGAGCGCCTGAATGATCACGTAGAGGACGAAGAGACCACCGAGCCAAAAGGGTGGCAATTTAACCAACTTCACCAATCGTTTTCGCCAAGCTGCGAATCCCGAAAACGGCGTTAACGCCACTAGGAAAATCAAAGCCTGCATGCTGGCGATCGACACTTGGCTCCACCAAACCATCCCACCGAGCAAGAACGGAGAAATGCAAACAGCCGGCGCAGCAACTCCCAGAATCACCCATTCGTCACGGCTAATCTTTGAGCGGGAAGATCTGCGCAAGTGTTCGCCTTTGCGGAAGGCTTCAACTGTTAAAGCGTCACTCACTTATTCGTGTATTTAAGCAATCCGCAAAACGGATTCTAAATAATCTCCATAGCCTGATTTGGCAAATTTAGCAGCAAGCATCAAAAGCTGCTCTTTGCTAATGAAGCCTGATCGATAGGCGACTTCTTCAATGCACCCAATCTTAGTGCCTTGTCGCTCTTCAATGACACGCACGAAAGTAGAAGCTTCATTGAGCGATGCAAAGGTCCCAGTATCAAGCCAGGCAATGCCGCGATTGAAAACGCCGACCTTCAGCTTCTTGCGCTCTAGATAGATCTGATTGACCGTGGTAATTTCGTATTCACCCCTGGGAGAAGGAGCAATGCTTTCGGCAATCCCAACGACTTCGTTGTCATAAAAATAGAGTCCTGGAACCGCGTAATTGGACTTCGGTAGATCAGGTTTTTCCTCAATAGAAATCGCGTTACGCGCCTGATCGAACTCTACGACGCCATAGCGCTCAGGATCTTGGACTGGCGCCGCAAAAATAACGGCCCCATCTGGATCTGTGTGTGCTCGCACCAAATTACTAAAGCCAGACCCATAGAAAATGTTATCGCCAAGAACTAAAGCCACCTTTTCGGCGCCGATGAATTCTTTGCCAATGACAAATGCCTGGGCAAGTCCATTGGGCGACTCCTGCACGGCATAACTAAAAGCGCAACCAATCTCAGATCCATCACCCAACAAACGCTGAAAGGCTGGCTGATCCTCCGGCGTCGTGATGATTAAAATTTCGCGAATGCCCGCGAGCATTAGCACCGAAAGCGGATAATAAATCATCGGCTTATCATACACCGGCATGAGCTGCTTCGACACCGCCAGCGTAATGGGGTGCAAACGCGTCCCTGATCCGCCAGCTAAAACAATCCCTTTCATCCGCTTAATTGCAGCAAGCCTTGCCTTGCCGTTCGAGGCGATACGAACCGCTTAAAATCTGTTCCCACCAAGCTTGATTTTCCAAATACCAAATCACGGTTTTGCGAAAGCCGCTTTCACTCTCTTCCGATGGCTCCCAGCCAAGCTCGTCGCGAATTTTGGATGCATTGATCGCATAACGCATGTCATGCCCCGGTCGGTCCTTCACCATGGTAATCAACGACGCGAATCCCTCAACTGGCGCATCATCGACCAAGTCATCCATGATCCCGCATAGCATTTTCACCAAGTCGATATTCCGCCACTCGTTATTGCCGCCGATATTGTAAGTCTCACCAACAGAGCCACGAGTGACGACACGATAGAGTGCTTCGGCGTGATCTTGGACAAACAGCCAATCACGCACATTTTCGCCCTTGCCATAAACCGGGATCGGTTCGTGGCGCAGGCATTTGAGAATCACTACTGGAATGAGCTTCTCAGGAAATTGATAAGCGCCGTAATTGTTCGAGCAATTCGTCACGATAACAGGCAAACCAAAAGTGTCTCCCCAAGCGCGCGTCAAATGATCAGCCGCAGCTTTACTTGCTGAATAAGGCGAATGCGGATCGTAAGCGGTTGTTTCCGAAAACGCGGGGTCGGTCGCCGCAAGCGAGCCATAAACCTCGTCAGTCGAAACATTCAAAAAGCGAAACGACTCACGACGCTCTTTATCCAAACTTTCAAAATACTCACGCGCTGCTTGGAGCAAGGTGTAAGTGCCGATAATATTGGTCTGAATAAATTCGCCTGGACCATCGATTGAGCGGTCCACATGGCTTTCCGCAGCCAGATGCATCACGGCGTCCGGCTGATGACGCTTAAATATTTCACGCATCGATTCAGCGCATGCAATATCGGCATGTTCAAAAGCATAGTTGGCGTGGGACTCCACGTCAGACAACGAGGCTCGGTTACCGGCATAAGTCAGCTTATCGACATTGATAACCTGCTCGCCTTTATCTTGCACCAGCAAACGGACAAGGTTGGAGCCGATAAAGCCGCAACCACCAGTAACTAAAATCTTCACTCTGCTGCTTTCAAATTCGCGTTCTAGCTACAGCCCCTTCGGAGATGAATCCGCAAACACATCGTGCATGCGCAGAAGCCCAAGTAATTTGCGCTGAGGCCCATCAATTACGGGTAAGACATAGATCTTGCGAGACTCCATCAGCTCAAGTGCGGCATTGATCGACGCATCGATCTCAATGGACACCGGATCTTTAGTCATTATTTCCTCGGCGCGTGAATTGAGCACACCATCGTTTAGTAGCGAACGACGCACATCGCCATCCGTCACAATCCCCAGCAAAATGCCATCGGCGTCCACCACACATACCGCACCAAGATTTGGGCGGGTCGACTCGGCTATGACATCACGAAATGACGCATGAGGCGATATGCGAGGAAGCTCGTCGCCGCTGTGCATCAGGTCTTTCACCTTCAGCAAAAGGCGCACGCCCAATGCGCCACCTGGATGGCGTAAAGCAAACTCATCCGGGCGAAAATCTCGGGCTTTCATCATGGCCGCAGCCAAGGCGTCACCAATCACCAATGCACAGGTTGTGCTCGTCATGGGCGCCAAGTTGAGCGGGCAAGCTTCCTTTTCGATGGTCGCATTGAGCACGTGATGGCAACGGCGAGCCAACGGCGTATCCACTTTCCCGAAAATTCCAATCACCGGCGTATTCAATCGCTCCAGAGTAGGCAGCATCTTAACCAATTCTACGGTGCTGCCACTGTTAGATAACATGAGGACTGCATCGCCTGGCGACACATAGCCCAAATCGCCATGCAACGCCTCAGCGGCGTTCATGAAAATCGCTGGCGTCCCAGTGCTTGCCAAAGTCGCGGCAATTTTAGAGCCAACCAGGCCCGACTTACCCAGGCCCGTCACTACAACTTTGCCCTGCAAAGTAAGCAGCAACTCCACAACATCATTAAAGCTGGATTCCAGCTGCTCCAGGACCGCATTTAGCGACGTAATTTCGTCGCTGAATACTTGCCGGGCTGTCGAATAATAATCCACCTGCTTCAAGTTACTTTCTATTGCAAAGCTTCCCATAAAGCCACCAGCTTCGGCAGTTCGCGAACAAGCTCATCCAACGGCACCTGACTTTGCGCATCGGAAATCGCCTCGGCGGGGTTGGGATGCGTTTCCATGAACAAACCATTGGCGCCAGCCGCCAACGCGGCCCGTGCTAGAGGCAATACAAATTCACGTTGGCCACCGCTCTTGCCACCCGCCCCCCCCGGGATCTGCACACTGTGCGTGGCGTCGAAAACAGTAGGATGCCCCCACTGCCCCATGATGCTAAAGTTTCGCATGTCGGCAACGAGGTTCTGGTAGCCGAAAGTTGAGCCACGCTCGGTCAACCAGATTTCCTTTGCATGCGCACCTTCAAGCTTGTTCACCACAAACTCCATTTCGAAGGGCGACAGGAATTGGCCTTTCTTCACGTTGACGATACGCCCGGTCTCTGCCGCAGCGACGAGTAGATCCGTCTGTCGGCAAAGAAAGGCTGGCACTTGCAAAACATCGCATACTTCCCCCACCGGCGCAGCCTGATCGGGTAAGTGGAAGTCCGTGAGCACTGGCAGTCCAAACTCTTTTTTGACCCGAGCCAGAAGCGCCAACCCTTCATCCATACCCGGACCGCGGTTACTGCCCAGTGAAGTGCGGTTCGCCTTATCGAAAGAGCCTTTGAAGATGATATTCAGCACGGGAAACTCGTCTCGCCAACGCACGACTTGCTCCGCCACCGGAGCACAAACATCCCAGCTTTCCAAGGCACAGGGCCCAGCAATGAAAATCAATTTATTCATATCTGAAAGAATGGCTTAAACGGGAATATCCTTCAGCCAAGACTTGTTGGCTAAATACCAGTCGACGCATTTTTGCAGACCTTCGCGGACATCCATTTTCGGAGTCCAGCCCAGCAGATTCTCTGCCTTAGAAATGTCTGCCCAAGTCTCGGTCATATCCGCACTATGAAATGGCTTGTAGTCAAACGTGGCCCGTTTGCCCAATGCCTCCTCGATCCAAGCAATGAGCGTGTTGAGCGAGATAGGATTCCGGCCTCCGCCAATGTTGATGATCTCGTAGCCAACTTCTTTCGCGGCAGCAATCGTGCCCGCAGCAACGTCTTCAACATACGTAAAGTCACGGCTTTGCGAACCATCGCCAAACAGCGTCAGCGGCACGCCTTCATCGATCCACTTGATGAAACGGTAAATGCTCATGTCTGGACGTCCGCAAGGACCAAAAACCGTAAAGTAGCGGACCACCGACACATCAATGCCATACAAGTGATGATAACTGTAAGCCATGACCTCGGCCGCCTTCTTCGAAGCTGCATAAGGAGACAGTGGCGTGTTAACTGGCAGGTCTTCGGTAAAGGGCATTTCCTGGCCAGCATAGAGCGAGGACGTCGACGCCAAAACAAGTTTCTTCACGTCATTGCGACGCATCCCCTCTAACAAGTTTAGGGTCCCTTCCGCATTCGTGCTCAAGTAAACATGCGGATTCTCCATGCTGTAGCGCACGCCAGCGCGCGCCGCCAAATTAAACACGACTTCAAACTCAAACTCTTCAAACAGCGCATAGACCAAAGAGGCCTCTTCGATGTCGATTGTCCGGAAAATGAAATTGTCAGATTCCAGTAATTGGTCGCGGCGGTACTCCTTGAGGCGGACATCGTAGTAATCATTGAGGTTGTCCACCCCGACTACGACATCGCCCCGAGCAAGTAGCTGAGCCGCTGTTCGCTGACCAATGAATCCAGCAGCGCCAGTGACTAAGTATATTTTTTGAGACATGGTCTATTCACAGTTAGATTTCGATGAGCGGGAAATTTGCCTCAAGCGCTGAAGCAACCCGCAACTCTGCAGGGCTCACGGTGGCGGCGCCAAATTTCCCCACAACCACACCTGCGGCGGAATTCGCCAGATGTGCTGCCTCAAGCAAAGTAGCGCCTGCGGCCAGACTCGCAGTCAGCACCGCAATCACGGTGTCTCCAGCGCCAGACACATCGAAAACTTCCTGAGCGCGAGTCGGCAGACGTCCCAGGATTTTTCCCTCTTCTACCAATATCATGCCGTCAGCGCCCAGCGTCACCACGAGACGATGCGGTTGATAGCGCTCATAGATTGCCCGGCACACTGCCTCAGTGGGAAAGGCGTCGTGCAGCCCCACGGAAATTTCCGCCAGTTCCAAGGCCTCGCTGCGGTTCGGAGTCATTAGCTCCGCGCCGTGATAATTCAGCCTACGGCGTGGTTTCGGATCCACAGCCAACATCGCGCCATCTGCCTCACAGATTGCGGATAACTCCGCGAGCAATGATTCGGTGACAACCCCTTTGGCATAGTCCGACAGGATAACGGCATCCATGCCCTCACATGCGCGCTTCAATGCTTCGCCGGACGGGAAGGCGTAATCCGCTGGCGCGGACTCACGATCAATACGGCAAATTTGCTGTCGCTGCACCACAACACGAGTTTTCAAGATCGTCGGCGCATCAGTGGTGATGTGCAATGAGTCTGCGGCAACGCCTTTGTCGCTAAATATCTGCCTCAAACGTTCTCCTGCTTCGTCTTGAGCACATACTCCAGCAAGGGAAGCCGACGCTTGAAGCGAGGTGAGATTCAACGCCACATTCGCGGCGCCCCCAGCCGACCAAGTGTCATTGAAAACATTCACTACGGGCACTGGCGCCTCCGGAGAGATGCGAGTCGCATCGCCCCAAATGTAATGGTCGAGCATGACATCCCCGACGACGAGGACCTTGACGCCTGCGAGCTTTTCAATAATGCCGTTCAAATCCATACAGCTACCACTGTTCGGCTTCCACCATCTCCAACCAACAGTGCAGGATCAAGGTGTGAATCTCCTGCACTCGGGCAGTCGTGTTACTCGGGGCAATAATCTCGTAGTCGCACTGCCCACTTGCTTTACCACCGTCTTTTCCACTCAGGAGCATCGTCTTCATTCCCTTGACCTTGGCGGCCTCAAAGGCACGCAAAACGTTGCCAGAGTTACCGCTGGTGGTGATGCCCACAAGGACGTCGCCCGCTTGGCCGAGACCTTCCACAGCGCGTGAAAAAACTGCGTCAAACCCGTAATCATTAGCAATGCAGGTCAACACCGACACATCCGCGCTGAGACATATTGCTGGCAGCGAAATGCGTTCGCCCTTGTAGCGACCGACAAATTCCTCCGCAAGATGCAATGCGTCCGTGGCGCTGCCGCCATTTCCACAGGTCAGGATCTTGTTGCCGGTCCGCAGGGTGTCGATTAGGCACTGCCCAGCTTCAGTAATGGCTGGCGCCAGCGAGCGGGTCGCGATAACGACATCCGCTAGTTCATTGATTTGGTCTAGTGTGCGATTGCCCATACTGGAAAATTAATAAGCTGCCGCCCTTGGCCGGAACCATTTACGGAAAGCCAATTAAGTGCGGGTGTTTCTCTGTCGATGCCCATTGGGGGGCGGTTCTGGCCAGCCTTCGTCTTAAAACGAAAACCGTCAGAACGGATATTTAAAGCAGCTTCCGGACGATGGGTAAAATCGTCGTCATCTTGCTGTGCCAAGAACCCAGCGACTGGATACGCTGTTCGGCGAATTTTCGTTGTTCTTCAGGAATTTCCTCCAGCAGCGATTCCATGTGTTTGAGTCGCTCGCTGCCACTGTCCAGATGCGGCTGCACTTGATCGCTGATGAAGCCAGAGACTAGTTTACGCAAACGAAGTTCCGGCGAGTAATGATCCCGGCGGTCTCCAATCACGAACACCGTCTTCACTGCGCCAATCTGACGCAAAGTTTTCAAGCCCATGCTCGCAGACCCTTTACTAATGCCCAGCGATTCAATGATGCTGTCCATCGGCAGGGGGTTCTCGCGGCAGTAGAGCAACCCAAAGATTTGCCCAACTGACTTGGGAACGCCAATCAACTGGGAAGCATGAACAAATGTTTCAATAACGGACAGCTCCCACTCTGCCACAACCGCGTCTGCCGGAAGGGCATTATTTTCTTCCGGAGTCGCATTCGTTGAAATGGGAGCTTTGGCCACGTGTAATAGGACATAGGAAAAATGAAATAGGTTCAAGAAAACTTGAACATATTTTACCGAATTGGCCTTCACTCGATTCTCGTTGCTCCAGAGACCGCTATCAGGTAGGGATTGCCCATGAAAATCTCACGCCTTTTTGCCCTATTAATCTTGGCTGTATGTGGGCACTCGCTCAACGCTGCGACCGCAACCGCAACGCTCCAAGTGGTTTGGCCTGATGAGGCGTTGGGCATTAACCAATCTGAGGCCTTCGCCAAAGCGGTGCAGTATTTGAAATCGTCGGAGTTTGTCGACCAGGTTGCCCGCATGCCACAAGATCGACGGGCGCAATATGCGATGTTTGCCCGCATCAACAACGCGCGGAACACCAACGCGATTGCCCAAAGCATTGCGGACAACTTGACCGTTACGGGCCACGAGGAACAGGGCTCAATTGCGATCACCTTCAGCAATAATTCTCCCGACCTGGCCGTATATGTAGCGCAATTCGCCGCTGAGCAGGCCGTCACCAAGTCTCGCTACTACATTGCGGAAAAAGCGGACCCAGCAGTGCAGTCGATCAGCAGACAGATGGAGGAAGTGCAGGATAATATCCAGATGATTCAGGCGCAGATTCGCACGACAAATCAAATTAAGAACAACCCCAACATCCGTGGCGCCAGCATCGGAGCGCCAATTGACATGGGGCGCGTCGTGCATCCCGAAAAGACTCAGGCCCGGGCCCAAATCAGTGGCTTCGAAGGCCAACTGAAGGAACTACGCCAGCAATACAACCAGCTCAACCAGCAACTGCGCCAGCAAGTCAACCAAGCTTGGAAGGGCAAACCCAAGGCCGGGTTGATCCTCATCGACCACGCCGACCTCGACGGTGGAAGCCTGTGAGCGAAAAGCCAACAACGCTGGCGCGGAAAAGCACTCGGTTTAGGGCCGGGGCCAGATTGGAAGTTCGCGGCGTTGGCATTTCAATCACGGGCTTCCAGCCCGCTCAATCAAAGCCGCCTTGCGCTGCATCCAATCTATACCCCACCTGACTCGGCCAATCTAGATGAAAAGTGCTCTAGTCGCCCAGTCGCTTATCCGGCGCCAGGTAATGCGACACGTAGTCCTTCACCGCCTCGGACAAAGTGAACTGGCAACCGCCAAAACCACTGCCTTGCAGCTTTGCGGTGTCCGCCTGCGTGAAATACTGATACTTGCCACGGAGTTGCTCCGGCATCTCGGTAAACTCGATGTTCACGGGCAAGTTCAAGGCCTCAAAAATTGGCGTGACCAGCGATACCCAGGTATTGGCCTGCCCACTGCCCAAATTGTAGAGTCCGCCCGCTGATTCGGCTTCAGCCAGATGAAGGGTCATCGCCACGGCATCCTTGACGTAGAGGAAATCGCGCATCTGCCCGCCGTCCTCGTAGTCCGGATGATAGCTTTTAAACAGCTTCACGCCGCCGGTTTCCTGAATCTGACCGAAAGCCTTGTGAACGACGCTGCGCATGTCGCCCTTGTGATCTTCATTGGGCCCGTAAACGTTGAAGTACTTCAGCCCCACGATCTGGTTAAGAAAGCCCTCGCGCTGCGCATACAGGTCGAACATGTGCTTGGAGTAGCCATACATGTTCAGCGGGCGCAAGGAATGCAGGTCCTCCAACTGGTCGTCCATACCCTGAGCTCCGTCACCATAAGTTGCTGCGGACGAGGCGTAAACAAAACGCGCCTCCTTCGAGAGCGCCCAGTAAGCCAGCTCCTTGGTGTACTCGAAGTTGTTGTGAATCAGGTAACGCGCATCGCGTTCGGTCGTCGCCGAACAGGCGCCCAGGTGCAACACGGTGTCGATTTCGGAGAGAAACTCGTCATCGAGCATTTCGACCAAATCATCCGCCTCGACGTAGTCTGCATATTTGAGCGGCACGAGGTTCTTCCATTTCTCGTCCTCTCCCAGGAAATCCGCCACCAGGATGTCGTCGCGTCCACGTTCGTTGAGCGCCCAAACCAGCGCGCTGCCAATGAAACCGGCGCCGCCAGTCACTAAAATTTTCGGCTTACTCATAGGTTCGAAAGTTTGAATGTTCAGGGTTGGAAAGCAACTTGTTAGAAATTTGAAAGGTCTTTCCAGCCTTCAAACCTCGCTACTTTCGAACTTCCTCTATTCAACCGTGACGCTCTTGGCGAGGTTGCGTGGCTTGTCGACGTCGCAGCCACGGTTCACAGCGATGTAATACGCCAGGAGCTGCATTGGGATGGTCGCCAAAATCGGCATGATGCAGTCGTGCGCATGCGGGATGTGGATAATTTCGTCGGCGCCTTCCTCTGGAAAATCCTTTCCGGCGCTGGTGATCGCGATGACCTGGCCCTTTCGTGCACGGGTTTCCTGGATGTTCGACAGCACTTTAGCAAACGTGTCTCCATGGGGGGAGAGAATCACGCTCGGGCAATCTTCGCTGATCAGCGCAATTGGGCCGTGCTTCATTTCCGCCGCAGGGTAACCCTCGGCGTGGATGTAGGAAATCTCCTTGAGCTTGAGCGCGCCTTCCAGAGCGATCGGGAACATCGACTGACGGCCCAGGAAAAGGAAGTCGTCGTAGTTGGTGTAGCGGGCGGCGATTTCCTTAATCTTCTCGGCTTGCCCCAACACCTGACTCACCAAGCCCGGAACGCTGCGGAACGCCTTCACCATCTCGCGGCCGTCGCTGAAGGACAAATCCCGCATACGGCCTAGGTGCAGCGCGAGCATGCCGGCAATCAACACCTGCGAAGTGAACGCCTTGGTCGAGGCCACGCCGATTTCCGGGCCAGAGTGCTGGTAAACACCGCCATCGGTCTCGCGCGCAATCGTCGAACCAACGCCATTGGTGATGCCCAATACCCGGTAGCCCTTGCGCTTGGCTTCGCGAAGCGCCTCCAACGTGTCGAGCGTTTCGCCGGACTGGCTGATCACGAAGACCAGCGTGTTCTTATCCAGCGGGGCATTGCGGTAGCGGAACTCGCTGGCATACTCGACTTCCACCGGAATGCGCGCGTATTTCTCAATTAAATACTCCGCGACGAGGCAGGCGTGCCACGCAGTGCCGCAGGCCAGGAAAACAATGCGGTCCACGTGACGGAACTCGCGCGCATCGATGTTCAAGCCGCCAAATTTCGACGTGGATTCGTCGTCCGAAAAACGACCACGCATGGCGTTTTCGAGGGCGATGGGCTGCTCGAAAATTTCCTTCTCCATGTAGTGGTTGAAGGCGCCCATCTCGGCTTGCTCGATCTTCCAGTCCACTTGGTTGATGACTGGGTCGATGGCCCCGCCGGCCTCACTGACCGTGGTGATTGAGAAGTCGTCGGCGGTCAGGTGGCAGATCTGGCCATCGTCCAGGTAGACCACATTTTGCGTGCGCCCAACAAAGGCGGCAACGTCACTGGCGAGCAGGTTTTCCCCGGCGCCAATGCCCAGGCAAAGCGGGCTGCCCTTGCGCGCGCCGACGATGTCTCCGGGCAGATCCGGGCAGATAACGGCGATGCCATAAGTGCCCTCAACCAGTCGCAAACTGTGGCGCACGGCGGCAATCAGGCGATCCGCGCCCACGGCCTCCAGGGATTCGCGCGAGTAGTGGTAGGCAATGAGGTTGGCGAGGACTTCGGTGTCCGTCTCGCTGCTGAAAGTCATGCCCTCCCCGATCAGGAAACGGCGCAGCGTTTCGTGATTTTCGATTACCCCATTGTGCACGAGGCTGATGCGCTGATCACAGGAAAGGTGTGGGTGGGCGTTCGCATCCGTTACGCCGCCATGGGTGGCCCAACGCGTGTGGCTGATGCCAATGTGGGAGCTGGAATTTCGCTGATTAACGAGGGCGGCGACGTTTTCCACCCGCCCGGTTTTCTTCATGACTTCGACGCCATTGCCATTGAGGACGGCGACTCCGGCGGAGTCATAGCCCCGGTATTCCAGCCGCTTTAATCCCTCTACCAGAATGGCGCTCGCCTTCTGCTTACCGATGTATCCAACAATTCCGCACATAAAATAAACTACCGATTATACCCGACCAATGCCCGAAACCTCAAACCCGATTTTTCGCAATGCTTCTGCGTCCAGAATATTGCGGCCATCAAAAACAAACGCCGGCTTGAGCATCTTGTCATAAATTCGCTGCCAATCGAGGTCCTTAAACTGATCCCACTCCGTCAGGATGGCCACGGCGTGCGCATTCTCGCAGGCGGAATAAGCGTCCGTTTCAATGATAATGCTCTCGTTGGGCTCGCCTTCGGCGTTGGTCGCTTCCTGCCCCAAGTCGGTGAAGATCTGCGCTGGCTTCACCTTGGGGTCATAGATGTGCACGTTGGCCTGCTCTTCCAATAAATCTCGGCATACGTAGATGGCGGCGGACTCGCGCGTGTCGTTGGTGTCCTTTTTAAAGGCGAAGCCAAGGATCGCGATTTTCTTGTCCGACACGGTATTGAAGAGCGTCCGCACCAGACGGCGCACGAAACGACGCTTCTGGTAGTCGTTCATGATGATGACCTGCTCCCAATAATCAGCGACTTCCTGCAAGCCGAAGTGCTGGCAGAGATAGACGAGATTCAGGATGTCCTTTTGAAAACAGGAGCCGCCGAAGCCAACCGAGCTCTTCAGGAATTTCGGGCCAATGCGGCTGTCCGTCCCGATGGCGCGGGCCACTTCATCCACATCCGCCTCAGTCGCTTCACACAGCGCGCTGATAGCGTTGATGGACGAAACGCGCTGCGCCAGAAAGGCGTTGGCGGTCAGCTTGGAAAGCTCGGACGACCAAACATTCGTCGTCAAAATACGCTCGCGTGGCACCCAGTGTGCGTAAACATCCACCAGCGTTTGCGCCGCCTGCTTGCCCTCTTCAGTTTGCTCGCCGCCGATGAGCACGCGGTCCGGATTGTCGAGATCCTTCATCGCCGTGCCTTCGGCCAGGAACTCCGGATTGGACAGCACCTGGAAAGTGAAATCGCCGCCGCAGCCTTCCAGAATCCGCCGGATCGACTCCGCCGTGCGCACTGGAAGCGTGGACTTCTCCACGACGATGATGTTGCCCTTGGCCACATCTGCAATTTGCCGCGCGCACTTTTCGATGTATTTCAAGTCCGCAGCGCGTCCGGCGCCCACGCCATAGGTCTTGGTTGGCGTGTTCACGGAAATGAAAATCATGTCCGCCTCGGCGATGACCTCATCCACCTTCGTCGAGAAGAACAGGTTACGCCCGCGGGCTTCGCTAACCACCTCATCCAAACCCGGCTCGTAGACCGGCAGCTCAGGAGAATTCCAGGCCGCGATGCGCTTCTCGTTGATGTCGACCACCGTCACGCGGTGCTCCGGACATTTCAGGGCAATCATGGCCATCGTGGGGCCACCCACGTAACCAGCTCCGATACAGCAGATATTCATTGTAGGGTTTGGGAATCTTATTTGCAGCGCTAGGTGCGCATAAAAAACTCTGTGGCGTAATCAATTGAGCAAAACGTGGCGATAAAAAAAGCCGTTTTAAGCGCCCTTCACGTTGTGTCGGCCAAATCCGAATCAAGGAAAGGTCTCTCCTTTCTCCAGCATGGCCACTGCCCGCCGGATCCAGCGTTGACGCGTTTCTTCCCGCTTCGCCGTGACAATGCGGAAGAGAAAGGAATAACGCTTGGTCTTGGTCAGCGACGCGTAAAAGGCCGCCGCAGCCGGGCAGTCCTGCAACGCTCGTTGGAACTCCTCTGGCGCTTCAATGGACGCGGATGAGGCGTAAGCGGCCTCCCAACGACCATCGGCCTTGGCCCGATCGATCTCTAGCTGCCCCCGCGCCTGCATGCGCCCGGCTTTGGTCAGTTCCTCGACCAGCTTCACGTTGCGCTGAGACCACAAACTCCGACGGCGACGCGGCGTAAACCGCTGCAGGAAATAGACTTCGTCACACTTAAGCTTTTGCCCGTCTATCCAGCCATAGCACAGCGCAACGCGCAGCGCCTGCTGATAGTCGACCGACTTTACCCCGCTGCCTTTCTTCCCAATCTTCATCCAGATGCCCAATTCATCCTCCTGGTTGGCGGCCAACCACTTTTCCCAAGCGACAGCACTGGCAAAGGCGCGATGGGGCGGATCTTTTTTCGACACGTTGCTCACCTCCAAAGGTTGCCGTAATCCGGAGCAAAGACTCAAGCCAGTTCGGCGTCTGCGGCGCGCTCGATATCGATTTCCTCTTCCGTTGGGCGCTGTCCGATGTGCTCGAGGTTCAGCCCTTTTGTCTCGATGCCGAAGATCAAGGTGACAATTGCCCCCAACACCGAGCTGCCCACCAGGCAGTAAAGCAGGACCTCTGTGCCGATATGCGCCAGGAGGATCGGGAATAAAAACGCGGTGAGCACGGCGCCGATCTTGGCGAAAGACGCCGCAAAACCTGCCCCCATGCCGCGCACGTGCGTGGGGAACACCTCGCCCGCAAGCAGGTAGGTCATCGCATTGGGCCCCAGGTTGGTCATGAAGAAGAAGAGCATGAAGCCCACGAACAAGAGCACCATGTTGTTGCTCCCGTCGGCATTCATCGACAAGGCCGCCAACAACAAGCCCAGCGCGCAGCCAACGAAGCCCACGATCTGCAACTTAATCCGCCCCACTTTGTCGACCAGGTAGATCGCGAAAATGATGCCAAACACGAACAGCAAGTCCATGATCGCCGACCCTTTGGCGGCCAGCATGTCGTTGTGAATAATGGCCTTGAGCGAGCCCTGCGCCGCTTCCGAACCAATCAGGGCGGCCAGGATGGTCGGCGTAAAAATTCCGATGCCATAGGTGCCCAAATCCTGCAAAAACCACGGAACCGACGCCAAAATCGTCGCCTTGCGATTGTCCTTATTGAACAGCGCAAAATAGTGCGACTTCGGTTTTTCCTGCCCCGCAATGTGCGGGCTCCGCAGCTTGACTTGCTTCGGGTATTGCGGGTGGCGCTTGAGCAGTCGATGCGTCTCATACTCGGCCTCCTCCATCCGTCCCTTCGACACCAGCCAGTGGATGCTGTCGGTGACAAAGAAACGCCCGAACACCACAAACGCCGCTGGTAAAATGGCCGTCGCATACATCCAGCGCCAAGCCGTAACGTCGGGGTCGCGCATCAAAAACAAGCAGCCGATCAACGTGCCAAACAACGCCCCGACCGCCTGAAACGCAAACGCGCTGAGCACGAGACGCCCTCGCATGACCGAGGGAATGCTTTCGGAAATCACCAGGTGCGCCGTTGGGTAATCGCACCCCAAGGCCACCCCTACGCCCAGCAGGCAGATGACCAGCGTCACAAAGTTTGGCGCCACGCACAGCGCGCTGAGGAACACCGTAAAGATGATCATCTCCGCGATAAACATGCGCTTGCGGCCCAAGTGGTCAGACAGACCGCCCAGCGCCGAAGCCCCCAGAAGTATGCCCGCCAGCGTCGCCGACGTCACAAAGCCTTTGTCCGATGCGGTGAGGCCAAACTCTTCGGAAACCAGCGGCAGCGCCACGCCGGTCATGAACACCACCATGCCCTCAAAGAATTTTCCCGCCGTGGCCAGAATCCAGATCCGCCACTGCATAATGGTCATCGGCGTCGTGGGCGCAACCGTCCCATCGGCCCAAATTGGGCGCTCATCAATGTATTCCTGGGCAGTGCGCATTTGCTGTGGCTGCCCTGGGTCAGGTTGGAGAAGTGCTTCAGTGCGTTCGGACACGGGAAAACGATGTTGCGCAGGTGATCGGCGATGCCCAACAGAGCACCCGAAGTCCACCCTGACAAGGTGTAAGGCCTTCCGTAACCTAATCATTACATATTCGCCCGCGCTGATGGCGCGGAGATTAAAGTGAGCAAATTAAAAATTAAAGTGGAGGGCGCAAGTGGGCGCAACTTCCGGGAGGCCGTTACTGTGCTAGCTCCGCTTCACCGACAGGCTCGCGCTTCAAGCCAATCCATCTGCCGACCTTTAATTTGCTCACTTTAATTTTTAATCTCCCGGCGCTCAACGCCGGGCCAGGGGGGGGGGGCAAAACCCGCCTTTTTAATTTTCAAAGAACACAAGAATTCCCGCCCGCGCCGATGGCGCGGAGATTAAAGTGAGCAAATTAAAAATTAAAGTGGGGGCGCGAATGGCGCAACTTCCGGGAGGCCGTTACTGTGCTAGCTCCGCTTCACCGACAGGCTCGCGCTTCAAGCCAACCCATCTGCCGACCTTTAATTTGCTCACTTTAATTTTTAATCTCCCGGCGCTCAACGCCGGGCCAGGGGGGGGTAAAACCCGCCTTTTTAATTTTCAAAGAACACAAGAATTCCCGCCCGCTCGCCGGGCACCGACGCAGGAGGGGGTAGCGCGGCTTAGGGGCCACGTTGAAACGTCGACGCTGCGCTGGTCAGGCTGGCATAGGGCGTCGTGCGTCGGGCATTTCCGCGCAGGCATTGGGCGTCGCATCCGGGTTGTCTACACCAAGCCCGACGGCGAATGTGCCCGCTTACGCGGCGCTCCGACCCACGCGATCGAATGACCTCGCATGGCGTCGACTGGGATACCTCGGCGACAGTCGCTAAGGCGGATGTTTTGGGGGGAAGTTCATCTGTTTGTAAGGTGAGTAAGGTGGGGAAATGTTGGTAAGGTGGGTAGTGTGGGTAGGGTGAGAAAGGTGTGTAAGGTGCGTAGGGTTTTGGGAGGTTGAATTGGAGGGCATGACACTGTTGGGCGGGCGGGCGCCGTAGCATAGGCGTCCCGCCTGTGCCCTGACTCCATCTAACCGAAACAACACAGGCGGGACGCCTGTGCTACGGCAATGCGTGATGCCTAGTCTAGTGATCAATAAAACACTAACAACCCCAAGCCCGGCCACAAACAAAAAGTGAACACGCGAGCATTTTATTAGTGGGCGCCGCTTACTAATAATCCACCTTGGCAATCAACGGGTTACGCAGTTGCAAAGCTACGATTTGGCCAATGGCGGCCACTCATTCGAGTCAGGTATCCGCCAAGGGCAAACCGCTGAAAGGAACGCCCACCCTACTGATGCATCGGCACGTTGCCGCTGGCGAGATCTTCCTCGTCGAGCTCGTCGAGCCAGATGACGTTGTTGTCTTCGGCTGCGACCGTGACTTCCGCGCCGCCGCGAACGGGAGGCAGCGGGGTTTTCATGGATTCCAGGGCCGCCTTTTCATGGAGACGGATGCAGAACTCGCCGTAGTCCAGGACTTCCCAGTTCCCGTGCTTGTCTTCCACGAGGGCGGTCAGCGACTCGACCCAGTCGCCGGAATTCAGGTAATGCGTGTCGCCGATCATCTTGTCTTCCGGCGTGTGGATATGCCCGCAAATGATGCCCACGCAACCGCGCTTGGCGGCGAGCGCCTGCAGGTGTTTTTCAAAGTCGGAAATGTGGCTGACGGCCTGCTTGACCTTGGCCTTGATCGCCTTGCTCAGGGAGAAATACTCCTTGCCGCGGAAGGCGCGCCATCTGTTGTAAACGCGGTTGATGCGCAACAGCTGCTGGTAGCCGACGTCGCCCAGGATCGATACAAACTTCGAGTGCGTCGTAACTGCGTCAAAGCAGTCCCCGTGGACCACGAGGTAATCGCCCTTTTTGCCATGGTGAATGTGCTCTTCGACGATCTGCAGACGGTCAAACATCAACGGCAAATAACCCGCAAGGAAGTCGTCGTGATTACCCCGCACATAAATCACCTCGGCCTTACGCTTTTCGGCTATCTTCAAGATACGGCGAATAAACCACGTGTGACTCTTTTGCCAATTAAGCTTACGTTTAAGGCTCCACCCATCGATAATGTCTCCGTTTAAGATTAACTTATCGCAGCGGGTGTGTTTCAGGAAAAAGTTCACTTCCTCGGCCTTGCAGTCATTGGTGCCGAGGTGGACGTCCGAAAGGACTATGGTCTTGTATTTAAGGACAGGCTTTTTCATTTTCAGTCGTCATTGAGCTTGTATGGGGCCCAAATGTTAATAACTGTGAATAACCGGGTCAAAGACCAATTAATGAAGCAGTTAGGAGTTTACTTCGTCGTGACTCTACCGCCTTTAAAACGACACAAAACCCCGCTGTAAGTAACATTAAGCAGGAGTCGAGTCGTCATTAGTGAAACGGCGCAACGCTCTGCATAACCTTATTCACAGGCAAATAATTATTCACCATAAGCCATTCCAATTGGCCTATGATCACTATCCAAAGCACTGTCACGAATCAATGCAGACTGTATATTGCGCTAATGCCGAAGCCGCCAAGGGATAGTTATTAACGAGGCCCAGACACTCTCCAGGACGTGTCCGAAAATGCAAAAAAGCTATTCCTAGAGAGCACTTTTCATCAACAGCGTCATCCCAGGGTAGGTATTCAACCGCTATGAGGCCTCGCGCCAACCTCAGGCTATTCATAGGTAGCCCGTTGCGGCAAAATTGACTGAAAGCAGATTTTCCAGCCCCGACCTAATCCGAATCGTCGCTGCCCAGCAGTTTATAAGCGCCAAAGGCGGCGGCGCCGAGGGCGGCGACCTTAAAGATGCGTTTTTTCCCTCCCCCGCTCAAGCTGCGCTGCGCGATGGCAAAAATAACGGGGCGCAGCAGCGGCGCAAAGCGCTTAAGCGCAAAAGCGGCGCTGCCCATGGCGGCGGCCTTGCGCGCCTGTGGCAGGAGCTCGCGCGTCTCCAGCCCCAGCCGAATGCGCTCGGCGCTGATCTCCTCTTTGAGGCGGGCTATTTCTTCTTTTTCATGACGGAAGATAGACATTGAACATCCTTCCTGAGTTCGCGGCGGGTTTCAGTGAATGGCGTGCGCTTGTGATCCATGAGGTAAAAGGCGGCCCCAATGCACAGGCCGAGCACCAGCAGGAAAAACAAACAAACGCCGAGCATGACGAGTGTCTGGTAACGCTCAGGCGTGGCCATGGCCAGCCCGACAATACCCGCCACCCCCGCCAGGACAAGGCTCGCTGCGGCCAGGCAGGCAACGCCCACCAAGGCCGCCAGGCGGGCCTTCTCCAAACGGTATTCCACGCCAAAGAGCTCGATGCGCGACTCCAGCATCTGGAGCAGCGTCTGGCCGATGGCGCTGGCGGATTCAAGCGGGCTCATCCCTAATCGCGCATGAAGCGATCGATGACGATGCCCGCGAGCACGGCGACGCCGAGAGACTGCCAGGGATTGTCCTTGATCAGTTTTTCGAGGTCCTTGGTGGTGTCCTTGGCCTTGGCTTTGACGTGCTCGCCCTCGGTTTTGAGCTTGGCCATGATCTCGGACAATTGCTCGCGCACGAGCTCGGCTTTTTCGGTGGCGAACTCCGAGGCGCCATCGCTGGCGTCGGCGGTCAGGTGCTTGGCGTCTTCCATAAGTAGCTTGAGATCAGCTACGAGTTTGTCGCGGTCTTCCGCGAGCTTATCAGCGGTTGTTGCTTTACTAGGCATGTGATGTTTCGGTTGGTGGTTCTTCAGTTATGTTAGGATCCGGCCGGTCGATGCGCTGCAGCAAAAAATAAAAATTACTCCCCTGCCCGAGCACCGAATCGCAGCCAATCTCACCGCCATGATCGACGATGATTTCTTTTGAAATATGCAGGCCCAGGCCCGCGCTGCCGTGGCGGCGGCTGTCTTCGCCCTGGGCGTAACGTTCGAAAATGACTTCGCGGGAATCCTCGGGCACTCCAGGGCCTTCATCGCAAACGGCGAAACGCACACGCTCTTTTTCCACCACGGTTTGCACCACCACATCGGAGTGCTCAGGCGCGTGGCGCAGGGCGTTGGAAATGAAGTTGTTGACCACGATTTCGACCCGTTTTGCATCGGCCAGAATGTAGGGATCGCCCTCCGAAGGCTCGGGAACGAGCTTCACGCCACAAGAGTTGGCCAGCTCGCGGTGCGCCATGATGGAGCGCTCGATGATGGCGTTGGCGCGGCAGGGCTCCTTAACGAGTCGCTTGTCGCTTTGCTCAATCCGGCTCAGGTCGAGCAGGTTTTGGATGGTCGCCAACTGGCGCTCCAGGTCTTCCTTCGCCGTATCGACCAGCTCACGCTGTTCTTCATTGAGCGGCCCGACGGACTCTTCACTGAGCAAATACAGCGACATGCGGGCGCTGGTCAGCGGCGTCTTCAGCTCGTGGCTCACCGTGGCCACGACATTGCCCTTCAAGTTGTCAGCGAGCTTCATCCGGGTGACGTCCTGCAGGAAAATCGCAACGCCCTCAGCGTTAAACGCGCCGGAATCAAAGTCTTCCGTGTCCACCAGGTCGACCGGGAATGCGGCCACCAGAAAATACATGGGCTGGCCGCCGATATTGAGCCGCAGCGCCTCCTGCAGACGGTCCTGCACCACGATGTCCCCCGAGTCCATGGCGTCCTGGGCGAACTTGCGCAATTGCTTGGGCAGGTGGTTTTTAAACTCGGGCGTCTCCAGGAGCTCCCCCGCCGGCGGGTTGGCGAAGAAGACCTTAAAATCACTGGTCAGGAAAAACGTGGCGTGGGGCGTGCGCTGGAGCACGCTGCGAAACGTGCGGGTGGTGGAGAGGAGTTTCTGGTCGGTCAGGTTCTTGTATTCACGCAGCTTGAGCACCATCTGGTTGAAGGCGGTGGCGAGCTTGCCGATCTCATCGCGGCGGTTCAGCACCGCTTCCACCTCCAGGTTGCCGCTGCTGACTTCCTCCAGGTTATCCTCGAGCTCCTCCAGCGGGCTCAGGATCATGCGGCCGATCTGGCGGCTGATCAACAAGGTGCCAAAAACCCCAAGCAATATCCCCACGCCCAGCACTGCGAACGACAGCCGCAAGCGGTCACGGAAAGCGTCCTGCAGATTCAACAGATCATCGATTGCCGCCGTGGAAAGTCGCTCCAGCAAGCTCTCCGCATTGCTGAACAATTGGATGAGCTCTCCGCGCTGCTGAGCGATCATCGGGTCGTTCATTTCACGCAACAGGCGCGTGAGGCGTGGCTGCATTTTCTCATTCACTGCGATGAGTTCGGGCATCGATTCCTCGTCATCCGAATGCGGGTTGAGGCGTATCACCTCGATGGCCCGAAAATAATCCTGACGCGATTCATCGATGTCTGAACGCAGCCCGCGGCCATCGACTTCGGCCGTCATTTCCACCAGCACGCTCATCTCGCGCAGGCGAAAAAGCGCGGTGTCCAGCACCTCGGCAAACTCCTCGTGGGAGCTCTTCGCGTCGGAAACAAGCTCTTCCAGATTGGCGAGCAGGAAAAAGGTCCAAACGGCCAGCCCCACCAGCAGCAACTGCAGGGGCAGCAGGGCGACGTAAAGGCGGTTGCGGAGCTTTTTCATGAAGTGTTGCGCCAGGCGTCAGGCCACCGGCTAGGTGAGGCCAAGACGCTTGCGCTTGCGGTAAAGCGTCGCCGTGTCGATGCCCAGAACGCTGGCGGCCTGGTCGAGGCTTTCCGCCTTGGCGAGAATGCGCCGGATGTGCGCCTCCTCCAGCTCGGCGAGGGAGATCATTTGGCCGGGTCGCGGACCGCCATTGCTGTCCTGCGAGAAATCATCGGGCAAATCGTTGGCCTCAATCTGGTCTCCTACGGATAAAATGACCGCGCGCTCCACCACATTGCGCATTTCGCGCAGGTTGCCAGGCCACGAATAGTCGACCAGCGCACGGGCGGCTTCACTGGTGTAAGCCAGCCCCTTGCGGCCTTCGCGCAGGGCAAAGTGGTTCAGGTAATTCTCGGCCAGCGGCAGAATGTCCGACGGGCGGTTGGACAAGGGCGGCATTTGCACGGAAATCACCTTGAGGCGGTAATAAAGATCTTCGCGAAACGTCCCCGCCTCGACTTCGGCAGCGAGATCGCGGTTGGTCGCGGCAATGATGCGGATATCGCATTTGCGGACACGATTCTCGCCCAAGCGCTCGTATTCTCGGTCCTGCAACAGGCGCAGGAGCTTGGGCTGGATCTCCATGGGCAACTCGCCAATTTCATCCAGAAACAGCGTGCCTCCCTCGGCGGCGGCCACCTTGCCCCAAGTGTCTTTGACCGCGCCCGTAAATGAGCCCTTCAAGTGCCCAAAGAGTTCACTTTCGAGCAGCTCGCGCGAAAGGCTCGGGCAATTGACGGTGATAAAGGGTTCCTTGGCCCGGGCGCTGCGCTCATGGATGCTGCGCGCCAGCACGGTCTTGCCGGTGCCGCTGGGGCCCAAAATGAGGATCGACGCCTCGGAATTGGCGGCCTTGAAGGCAACGTCGAACGTTTTCTGCATCTCCGGTTCTTCGGACTTGAGCCGAATCGTGGCGTCCTTGTCGGCCACCTGCTCTTCCAGCGCTTCCACCTTGCGTTCCAGGGCGATGCTGCGCTCAAGCTTGGCGAGCATTTGCCGGATTTCCTCGGGGATAAACGGCTTCTGAATGTAATCGTAAGCGCCGCGCTTCATGGAATCGACCGCAGACTCGATCGAGGAGTGGGCAGTGAAAACAATTACCGGTATTTTTTCGCCCCGCGCCTTCAGCTTGGTCAGGTAATCCAAGCCATTTTCGTTACCCAACATGACGTCGAGGAACATCGCGTCGATCCGTTCTTCGGCGAGCACAAATTCCGCGCGGCGTGAGGACTCCGCCGTAAAGGGCGTGTGCCCCATGCTTTTGAGCGCAATGGAGGTCGTCCGCAGGATGTTGGCTTCGTCATCAACAATAAGAATGTTCATTCCGCGTGTAGATGACGCTAGTTCCATGCCGTCGTCGTCATCGTCGTCAAGGCTACCCGGTATGTAACCAGGGCCGTTTGGCGGCGCCCCTGACATGACATGGTCGTGGAAGCCTTTGTTTCTGCCGGTTTCGGCTTTGTAGCGGTAAGCCATGGGATGCCTTTATTTTGAGGGATTGAAACCCGGGTTAAAGAAATGCGCAAGCGGAGATAGTGCATTTTGCAATGCATCCAACTACACTATCGTGCAAAATGCAGTTATTCAGTTTTCCCTACAATTGATCGCGAAAGGGCGTCATCAACTGTTGGAGCAACACCTCAGTTGCACTGGGGCCTCGCCACTGCTTCGGGTCAAGCCGGACTGCATGCTTGAGGTCGCCCTCATAGATTTCGCGCATGCGTTGGACAAAGCTGCTGCTGCCCACGACCACACCGATCTCTTCATCCTTCAAGAGGGAGCGGCGGTTGAAATTGATCGATCCAAACAAGCCAAGCTGCTCGTCACAGAGGACCATCTTGGTATGGATCATGGTTTTTTTATAAAGGTGTATTTCGGCGCCGGCCTGGAGCAGGTCGTCAAAATAGCGGGCGGACTCCACGCGCTCAAAGCGCTTGTCGGTGTAGGTGTCGGGGATCAAAATCCGCACGCGGACGCCATTCTCGGCGCGCTCACAAAGCTGGCGCAGGAGAGTCGGCTCCGGAACGAAATACGGGCTGACGATGTCCAGGCGTTCGGTGGCCAACGAGATCAACGCGCAAAGCACCTTGTAAGCGTCGCTGGTGCGGTAGCCGGAATTGGAACGCACGACCTGCAAGGGAATGCCGTTGGGGCGTTCATTGGGGTTCGCGGTCATGAGCTTAAGCGGGATCGGGCTTTCCTCGACCCAGTTGTCCCAGAACGCGCCGCTCAACGCCTTCACCGCAGGACCGCGGATGCAAAAATGCGTTTCACGCCACTCGTCGGGATTGCGCGCGTCGCCCTCCCACTCTGCGGCAATGCCCACGCCCCCGGTGAAGCCAATGCGGCCATCGCAAATCAGAATCTTCCGATGCGTGCGCCAATCGAACTTGAGGACAGATTTGCGCACCGAACGAAACCACTGCACATGGACGCCGGCTTCGATCATTTCGTCGATAAATTCGCGCTTCATGTCCGCGCAGCCAAAGGAGTCCAAAACGACGCGCACGGTCACGCCCGCCATGGCGCGTTCGCTCAGCGCGTCCGCAAATTCCTTGGCGACGTCCCCCGTCCAGTAAATGTAAGTCAGCAGCTCAATGTGATCATGACTGCTGCGGATGGCCGACAACATGGCGGGGAAAATTTCATCGCCGTTTTCGAGCGGCTCCACCGTATTGCCATACGTAAAGGGGATGCCGAGGGCATTCTCCATGTAGGCAATCCGCGATGGCGCGGCAGGTTCGTGAGCAGTGGGCTCAGAAAACGATGTTTTCGGTCCAGGCATGGCAATTTCAAGCATAACAGGTCCAGGTTTGAAGTTAACAAATGCCCGGCCGGGATTGGAACCACTGACCGGGCACTTGGTGTATGCGTGTAATCATTGATCGCGTTACATTGGTTTCTTACCCTGCAATGCGCCGACAAGAGCGGAAACAATCAGCAGGACCAGGAACACAAAGAACAAAATCTTAGCAACTCCCGCTGCGGCGCCTGCGATCCCAGTGAAACCGAGAAGGGCGGCAATCAGTGCGATTACGAAGAATGTGAGTGCCCAACTTAACATGACTTATCCTTTCGTTTAATTATTGGTTGATTGGATTCGGATAAGTAATTGCAGGCACGATGCCAACCACCTCAATTATTCCACAACCAGTTGCTATTAAGCATTATAGGAAACATCCCAACACGCTTCATTTTGTAACCCATTGCATTCTGCATGCTCCACAAAGCTGTCTGTCTGGAAAATTGCAGGATGCTAGACGCTAGCCATCAGGGCTAAAATTTAAGTCTGACATTCCCTCCGTGCTCCGTTTTAACTGACGTTTTCATGAAGGTGACCATGCAGACCATTGCCGAGCGGGTAGGCGTTTCAAAAAACGCGGTTTCGCTGGCGTTCAAGCATGACCCGTCCATCCCCGCCAAAACGCGGGAAAAGATCATCAAAACCGCCGACGAGCTGGGCTACCGCCGCAATCAGATCCTGAGCGAACTGATGTCGCAAATGCGCAAGCAAAACCGCGAGTCCGTCTACGCGACTGTGGCGTTGATCAACGGGCACCAGGATCGACAAGCCTTCGCCAACCACCGGACGATTCCCAACTACGTGCGCGGTTGCCAGGAGCGCGCCCAAATGCTCGGCTACGCGATCGACCCGCTCTGGCTGCACGACCCGGAACTCAGCGGGAAGCGCTGGCTGGAGATACTTGAAGCGCGCGGCATCCGCGGCGTCATCGTGATCGGTTTGATGAAAGAGAACCGGCTGCCGTCGGCCTTTCTGCCGGTGATCGACCAATTTCCTTGTGTCGTCACTGGCGTGCGCACGCGCGAGCCCGCCCTGCCCTTTGCCTGTGTTGATCATTACATCCTCGCCTTGCGCGCCTTTGAGCAGGCGCTGCAACTGGGCTATCGCCGCCCGGCGCTGGTCCTCGATTCCGTCATCGACGAGTTGGTGGACCATCGGTTTTCGGCGGGCTTCCACACTGGGCAGCAACAACTGCCGCCCGAGCGCCGCATCACGCCCTTTTTCGACGTAACCGGCGCGCGGGAAAAGCGCGCATTGTTCAACAGCTGGCTGGGGCAGGAAAAGCCGGACGTCATTTTCACGCTCTATAATGAAGTCCAACTCTGGTTGGAAGACCTCGGCCTCAAAGCGCCCGGAGACATTGGCCTCATCCAGTTGGAGTGGCGCGAAACGCGACCAGACTGGGCGGGCATGAATCAACACAACGACATCGTCGGGCAAACCGCGTTCGACATGCTCGTCGGCATGATTCACCGCGGCGAAGCCGGCGCCCCGCCCTACCCACGCGCCGCCCTGATCGGCCCCAGTTGGGTCGACGGCCAGACGGTTCGCGCGCAGGCATGAGCAGCCAAGTTAGCTGAAAACAAACCCTAACGTCTGTTCGAACAGGTGGAGCCCGGTGTCCCTACCGGGCTTGCTATTGCCTCTCCGTCAACCCGCTGGATGAAACAAGCCCGGTAGGGACACCGGGCTCCACCTTCTGAAATAGCTTTTTTGCATTTTCAAACACTACCTAGAGTGTGCTCACCCGCTCGCGCATTTTGCGAAGCACCACCCCCTTGGGATTCGGGTCGCGCTCGCTGGGCGGAATGTCGACCACAAACAAAGTGGTCCGCGTATCGGCGCTCACCGGCACGGGGCTGCTCTGCGTTAAAATCCAACCGGACTCCGCCGATTCAATCGCCACCTTGATCCACACTTTGCGATCAGCGGGATACGGAATCAGCCCCGTCTCGCCCGGCTGCAAAATCAGGTCATGCTCCCCCACCCGCATGGCGATGCGACGCTTGGAAAAGTTGTAGGCTTTAAATTGTCCGGATGGATGCGACTCCAATGACTGATCGAAGACAATCGCCGAGTACGGCAAACCCTGTCCGCTTTCAGTGGACGATAAAACCGTCAGAAACGGCCCCACCCCGGCAGGCAACTTAAACTGCGCCAAGGGCCGCTTGATCGGCGGCAACTTTGGGTCCGGCGCATCGATGTAATCATAGTACTCAACCTTGCGGTTATCCGGCGCAACCAAGGCTGGCGAAAGCGCGCCGAGGCTCGCGTAGACGGTTCGCTCATCGCCATCTATTTCACATAGGAATTCAGAAATATTGTCCAGTGAAGTAACGCGATACTCCACGACATCTTCCGCTCGCTGCGCCTGAACCGTCAGCGGCAATATAAGGAGGACGAGCCAATGACAGATTAAACTTCTTCGGGTGTAAGCCATTTAAAGGAAATGATTTTGAATTTACGGCCGAACTTCTGGTTGAGCAAGGTTGTCGGCGAGTCTTCAGGTTGGTCGGCGTTGGAGTCAACGTATTCGGGAAGGCGCTGCACAAGCGCTTCACACCAGGAGCGAGCGCGCACCTCGCCGGAGAGTGGATCGTTGCTTTCTCCATAAGCGCGGATAACGAAGGTGTCTGACCGAGCCGTAATCGAGGAGCCAATGAGCGAGAGCACATCCGCCTGCGTCAGGTGCTTGGGCGCAAACGCTGAGCGATTGCTGACGGTCGAGGTGCGGGTGTCGCCACCCCAGAATTGCTCTGCATTGTAAACATAGCCGGGCTGAATATTCGGCACGTAGTCTACGTTCATTTCCACGCCTTCGTCATACCAGGCGTCCAGGCTTGGGTCATTGACCGTGAAGTCCGCGCCTTCGGCAATAGATGCCCGGTTGATCGCGGCCTGGATGACGCCGCTCAGGGTTTCATCCTCCTCCGTAGCGGGGTTGTCCACCAAGCGGCGGTTGACAAAATCACTGACCGAAGTGAACGGACCGCGGTTTTTAATTTCTTCGACGATGAAGTGCGCGAGCTGCGCAATTTGCTCCGGCGTGAGTGTGCGGTAGCCGTTCCAGATTTGCCCGGGTTCGTTGTCCGCCGTAGGGCGATAATAGCGGGAAAAGGCGGAATCCAGACCAGTCGCAGTAGCCCCAGTGATCGGATTATATTCCAGTTGGTTCACCGCGCCCAACACTGCGCGCCACGCTTGCTCGGAAGTGGAATTGATGTTGAAGCCGCCTTTAAGCATCAAACCGCTGGCGCTGACATCCGGGTCCCGCCAATCCACTGTTTCGTGGACGACGTGGCGCTCAAAGGGCGGCGTGGCGCCAGCAACATCATCCATGGCCAGCGCAGACATGTAGTACTGATCCCAGAGCATGCGATTCAATAAAAAGGAAATATCGTAGTAGCCTTTTTGGTTCACCGCCAATCCAGTCAGATTGTTATTGCTGTCCAGAACGTGATCGACCCGCGCGAGTTGGTAGCCATCGGGCGCATCAGAAAACATCGGGCCCGACTCCGCATGCAGGCGGAAGTCCGCCAGGCTATTGCCAATTGGGTAAGACGGATAGGCGCCAATGAACGACAGGTTTGCATGCTGCAGTTGCCCGATGGAATACAGGTGCTGGTCTTCATAGGGGAACTCAAAAAGCACTGCATCCTGGGGAGCGCCGTCGACCCAGTCGTGCCCAAATCCCGCCGAGGCGCGATGCCCTTCACTGTTGTCATCACTGAGAAATTTATGCCAGGGCGTATTGACGTTTTGCGAGCCAGCCGTCGCGGTGAACAGCACGTTGTAATTACGGTCTCGGCGCGTCCGCGAAGTTCTCAAAGCACGCATATTTCCCTGAGCGACCCAGCGGGAAGGCAGGTCATGCTGGTTAGTCAGGATTTGCTCGTTCAGGCCATAGCCGGAGAACAGCGCCTGCATGAGAAAGACGAACGCAGGCTCATCTGCGACACTGGGATCATAGTAGGCCAGCACCTGCGGCACTTGTTGGACAGAGGTCCCCCCCTGCTGGACAACTAATATATTATCCCAGCCAACCCGCTGGTTCGTTTGATACCATTCGCGGTTCGATTCAGCAGGGTCAAAGGCCGTGTTCGTGTTGGCGGAGACGCGCGTGGCAACCGGCTTACCGAGATACGTAAAGAGCTCCCCTCCTCCGCCATTGGAGAAGCTGGATCCGAAGTAGTGCGTTTTCTCCGGCGTTTCATGCCAGGTATTTGGCGCAACGCGAAAGAGGTTATCCTCCTCGCCTTCGTCGAAAGTGCTCAGCGGAATGGAAACGTGCGCGGATACTTCCGGCGAAATATTCTCCAGGACATTTTGACCAGTGTAAACATCACCGCTGCTGCCGATGGGCAGACAGAAAATCAGACTCTGCCCGGGCGGAATGTCGGGACAATTCAACCGAAAGCGGAAGAACTCGTGGTTGCTGTTATTGCCATCGCTGTCTTTGAGGAAATCGAACCGGGATTTGATGGCCCACTCGCCAGTGTCGTCATCGAGCACTTCCAGATTCAGCTTCACATTGTAGGTGGGATAAATGCCAACCTCATAATTGCCACCGCCCTCCAGGGTCGGCGCTTTCAGCGTGAAATTATAGGGATTCCAGAGAACCACCAGTGGATACAGGTTGAGGTTTATGTCCACGCCAGCTGCGGGAATCGAGCCGGGCGCCACACGAAAGCCCATCGAAAAATAAGTCAGCACAGGGGCCACGCCTACGTCGTCCAGTTCACTGTTTTTATCGTGAATGGGCAAACGGGGAAGCAAGCTATAGGCGTCCGTCCCCGTAGTCGGCACGCGGGTATTGTAAAATGAGCGAAGGTGTCCCCAGGTTGGGATCGCATAGTTGGATCCGTCGTCCAGGTGAGGGACAAATAAGAACTCGCTGTTCGCGGTTGGGTCCGATGCGTTGAGCACGAAGTCGTTATCCAGCAGGATCGATAGATCGCGTTTCACGCCGCCCGCATAGGAGTCCGTCAACAGAGACATAGAGTCCGTCGTCATGTCGTGGAAACGAAAACGGATCGCGCTTTGCGCTTCGTTGGGCAGCCCGCTGGCCAGCACGAGTTCATCGATCGTGGCCAGGTTGTCCACGTTATCGGTCGCGTCGTAAAGCTCACCGATTCTCTCGGCGTCTAATTCTGGCGCATCATTTTTGGCCATCAGCTCGACCGCAGTGCGTGTGGCGTTGAGGAAGGCTTCCTGCTTTTGAGTTGAGGACTGCTCCAGCGGCATGGTGATGTTGGCTTTGACGCCTTCCTCACCGACCCACCAGGCGTAGGCGCCTTCGACCATGCCTTCGCTGTTGCGCACATCGACTAATGGCGCCGTCACAAAATCCGCGACCTCGTCAACCGATCCCGCGCCCACTACAATGCGCGCCGGGGTCTGCACGCCGTATTGATCCGTCAACTGGATGTCGTCTTCAATATCCGTAGCCGCCGTGATGCTCTCAACGCTGCCAGGATTGAAACGGATTTCGTCTGCGGCGGGATAATTTGTAATCGCGCCCGTCGGCCCGATATCATCTGACGGAGAAAAGACCGTCTCTTCATTGCCACTGACCAGCCAGTTGAGCAGCTTGGCGGAGGAACCATTTGTGGCGACCAACGTCGGGTCAGTCAACTCGTTGGCGATTTCCACTGGAGTTGCATCATAGCCCACGACCGATGCCGCGCCGTAAACGCCAGTCCAATACGGATTCGCGGTATTGCCCGCATCGATGTCGGCGCGCGTGGTGATGCGCTGATCCGCGCCTGCGTATTTCTGGAGCTCTCCCATGGCGACGGAGAGCGCGAGCAGCGCATTGGCCCGCGATTGTTCCTTCTGGGTTCGGAACAGGGCGGTTTGCAATTCTACCCGGGTAATCGTCGAGATGGATATCACCAGCAACACCAGCATCGCCATCAATGAAATGGCGATGATTAGCGCGAAACCCTTGGAGCTGCGATCATTGACGCATGGTTGTTTCATTTATCGGGGTATTGATCTTGTCGTTGCTCGCCTAGCTCATGTCGGGTAGGCAATCAGCCAACTGGCCCACACGAACGTAGTCGATTTGGAAGTCCTGGGGCCAGGCGGCGCCGTCCACGCTTTTCGTCGCCCAGTTGCCCATTTTTACGGTAAATTTGAGGTTGGAAGGAACATCGTAAATACGCTCATTGCTCCATTCGTCACCCTTACCCCCATCGAGAAAACACGTCGGTTGATTCGGTTCCCCTAGAGCATTCTTCATCGAACTTGGCCTAGTCAGGTGGGGATAAGATTGGATGCAGCGCAAGACGGCATTGATTGAGCGGGCAGGAAGCGCAAACGCCAAAGCGCGGAGAGGGGGGAAACTCGCAAAGTTCGAGAACATGCTATCAGTATATAGACTTGCTCAGGAGAATGCCAGTTGTTATCCGACTAATTGATTGTCTAAACGCGACCCCAAAAGAACAATAACTGGCGTTACCCACAAGTGCGAAGCTAACTTGATCGGCATAGTTGTCATTACCTGAAGGACCAAACCAATGAATTTCCCGAAAGACTTTATCTGGGGCGCTGCTACCTCATCTTTTCAAATTGAAGGCGCGCGACGTCAGGATGGCGGCGGCCCATCCATCTGGGAAATGTTCACCGCGCAGCCCAATAAGACCTGGGAGGGCGATGGCGGCGAAGTTGCCTGCGACCACTACAACCGCTACGAGGAAGACGTGGAGTGCCTGGCGCAAATCGGCGTGCAAGCCTATCGCTTTTCGGTTTCCTGGCCACGCATCCAACCGGATGGCCTCGGCCCGCCCAACAAGAAAGGCCTGGATTTCTATGACCGCCTTGTGGATCGGCTGCTGGAGAAAGGCGTCGAGCCCTGGATCACGCTCTACCACTGGGACATGCCGTATGGCCTCTTCCTCCGCGGCGGCTGGCTCAACCCGGACAGCCCGGCCTGGTTTGAGCGCTACACGACCTGTGTCGTCAAACGGCTGTCCGACCGTGTCACCAAGTGGATGACAATTAATGAACCTCAAGGCTTCATCGGCTTGGGTTACCTGAGCGGAGAACAGGCGCCTGGGCTAAAGCTCGGCTTGCGCGAAACCCTCATCGCCGGGCACAACAGCCTGCTCGCGCATGGGCGCTCGGTTGCCGCGATTCGCGAACACGCCATTGCAAAGCCCATCATTGGCTGGCCGACCGCCTGCTCAGTTTACCAACCCATAACCGAGACCCCGGAAAACATCAACGCCGCCCGCAAGGCCAGCGCCGCGATTTACCCGGACGGCGTCTGGAACAACCGCTGGTGGGGCGACCCGGTGATCCTCGGCCACTATCCCGACGAAGGGCTAAGCGTTTACGGCAAAGCTGTCCCCAAAATTGACCCGAAGGATTTTGAAATCATCTGCCAGCCGCTTGATTTTCTCGGGTGCAATTTGTTCCATGGCATCCACATCAAAGCCAACGATGACGGCTCCCCTGCGGCCGTGAAAGTGGAGCCCGGACACCCGCAATCCACCTACCATTGGAAGACCACGCCGGAGTCCATTTACTGGGGCACGAAGTTTATGTCGGAGTTCTATCGACTGCCCCTGATCATCACTGAAAACGGCTATGCGGACAACGACATGGTCGGCTTCGACGGGCGCGTGCGTGACCAAAACCGCATCGAGTTCATTAGCCGTTACCTGATCCAACTACACCGCGCCATCCAGGAAGGAATTGACATACGCGGCTACTTCTACTGGTCGCTTCTGGACAATTTTGAATGGCAGGAAGGCTATCGGCAGCGCTTCGGGCTGGTGCACGTGGACTACCAAACCCAACAGCGCACCATGAAGGACTCCGCCTACTGGCTGCACGACATCATCAGCACCAACGGGGAGTCGCTCAGCCAGTTTAAGACCAACGACAACGTGCAAGTCCCCTACATCATTCGGGAAACCAAGCGCTACATTTATAACCACATCGGCGAACCATTTAAGATCAAGGAAATCGCTGACCACCTGCGCTGCCACCCCGACTTCCTGAGTCGCGAGTTCAAGCGCCACATGGAAGTGATGCTCAGCTCCTACATCCGCCAGGCGCGCATCGACCACGCCAAGGAAATGCTGAAAAACCCCAAGACGCTCATCGACGACGCCGCTTACCAATCCGGTTTTTCGGACCGCGTGCACTTCACCAAAGTCTTTCGTCGGCTCACCGGGCAAACGCCCGGGCAGTATCAAAAGCAATTCCGCGAAATGGACATCAAGCTGCTGGAGTCCGGCTCTCTGAAAGTAAACAACCCCCGCTCGACCAAAGAATAAGGCTGACCGGGGATCACGCGCCCCAGCCAGCCTTATACCGTTAATATACCCCCAAATGTAAACTACCGGCGACGGCGGTAAAGCAGTCCGCAAAGCGCGACCAAACCAAGCCCCATGCCGGTAAAGCCGGGCTCAGGAATCGTCGCGATCGCCACGTTGACATTGTCGATGTAAGTCGTAGCGCCAGGTGTATTGGCGTGGCGGAAAGCAATGCCCGTAATGTCCACATCGCCCATGGCCGTAATGACGCTGCTGGAAACGGTCAGCGCAATGCTGCTCAATAATTCCGAGTCACGATAGTAAGCAATCGTCCAGTCACCGTTCAGTTCACGCGTCACATCAATGGCGAAGGTGTAGTTGGTGTTCGCAGCGGTGGCGGGCTCAGTCCAGCCTGATCCGACGATCAAGCTGCCGCCGGCGTCGGACATATTGAAGCTGCCTTCGCGATAACGGAATTCCGACACGTAGGACGAACCAGTCAGGTCGACGTTGGCGTAAAGGATGGAGTCCGGCGAGGAGTCGTTGATGAAGCCGAAGCTGAAGTTGTCTCCGCTAAATGGAACCGCGCTAAAGCGAGCGTCGAAGGAAAGTGAAAGCGTCTGCCCAAGGCTTAGGCTGTTAAGCGAAGTCGTCGCCCCGCCATTGAACTCGCGGTAATAATTGTTGGAGGAATTGCCCAGAGACAACACATTGCCCGTGCCGAAACCACTGACCGTCGTGACGGTCATGCCGCTGGAAGCAGACTGCGTCAAAATGCGATCATAAGTCCCAACGCCAGACGACTGCGTGTTCGAAACCGTCGCCGCGTCCGTGCCGGTCGAGTTCGTGAAATTATCCGCCACCAAGACCTGACCATGCGAAACCGCAGGAAGCGACAAGGCAGCAAGGGTAGTTAGTATGAGGTAAGAATGCTTCATGGCCTCATACTAACGCAATTCCGCCCAAGCGTCTATGGACAAACACGACGCCAAATATGTCTACAGGCGATTAACCGACCACCAAACAAACAGTAAACGACAAGCAGAAGCCTGCCCAGTAGGCATTACACGTTCTCCTTGGCGACAATCCGTTCAGCCATTTCACCGGCTCAGTTGGCAAATTGCTTGTAGGCCAGAACAGCCCGGGCGCCGCCAAAGCCCATTGCGGTTTTCAGATGAGTCTGATGCTTCAGCGGCGTCGTTTCCTTCTGCAGGGAAATGCCGACTTCGGGATCCACTTCGGTCAGTTGAGGATTACCTGGCAAATACTCGCCCTGCATGCTGAGGATGCCGCCAATCAATTCGAGCACCGATGTCGCCCCGCCAGAGTGGCCCATGAAGCCCTTGAGCGCCATGACCGCCGGCAGCTTATCGCCAAAAACCCGTTTTAAGGCGCGCGCCTCCGTGAGGTCATTGTATTGCGTGCCAGTGCCATGGGCGTTGTAAACATCGACCGCCTCGATCGGGCATTGCCCCATCTCCAGCGCGGCCATGAGCGAGTCTGCCAGTTGCTCGCCGCTGGTGTCGGGTGATGTAAAGTTCACGCCCGGTGAACGCTCCTCATCAAAATGGTCATGCCGCTCATCAAAGCCAATGATCTCCACCAATGGCGTGGCGCCGCGCTTGAGCGCGTCACTCTTGCGCTCGAGCACCAGCACGCCAGCGCCCTCGGCTGGCCCAAAGCCATTGCGGTTAATATCAAACGGACGCGAAATGCCTTCCGGGCTCATCGCACGCGCGGCCAGGAAGCTGGCCGAAACGAAGTCGGTCAGCGAAGCTTCCGTGCCACCGGCAAAGACCATCTTCGGACCACCAGGGCGATTCAGTTGCAGCATGTCGCAGGCGCGGATGATTGCGGTCAGCGACGAGGCGCACGCGGTGTTCACCGTAAACGGCGACCCTTGCAAATTGAAATAGGTGCTGACCACCGAGGCGGAGGCGTTGGTCATGTACATCGGCACCGCAAAGGGCGACACCTTCTTGCCGTCCGCAAAGTCCTGATGCAAGCGGTCATAGCTCTCCACGCCATTGAGGGCAATGCCCAGGACTACGGCGGCTTGGGCGAATTCCGGCTCCCGCAGAAAGTCGTCCTCCCCCAGCAGCCCCGCCTGCTCCGCCGCCAGCTTAGCCGCCACGAGGGCATACTGCGACATGCGGTCCAATCGCTTCGAGCGCACCGCGCCACGGTATTTCGCGCTGACGGGAAAGCTCAAATAATCGTCGGGAGCCATATTAGCAATCGACGCCCCGTTCATTAGAGAATATTTTGCACTAGTTGCAATACTTGAGATATCCTTATATCCGTGATTGCATTCGCGCAAACTTTCGTCCATAGCTAAGTTTCCAATGCCAATTGGGGAGACACCTCCCATTCCGGTAATAACGATCGATTCCATGATAAATATATCTAATTCAGAGAGTGCGCAGAATTACGCAATCGAAAAAGAAGAAACTCTTGAAGAAGCGCAAATTCGCGACTGCGAGACAGGAGGACTCTTTGGACCCGAGTTTGGCAAATTGCCCAACGGCCAGTTCCTGCTAATTAACCGCGCCCACTTCCAAAAGTTCCAGAAAAATGATGACGGCATTTACGGTAAGGCTCGGGCGGAATTCGATTTCTCTCCGAGCACGTGGTTTTTCAAGAATCACTTCCATGGAGACCCCGTCATGCCCGGCACTTTGCAGATCGAAGCCGTGTTGCAGCTCGCTGGCCTTTACTTGGCTTGGGCAGGCATCCCCGGCGTCGGCCGCGCGCGTGAAGTTGGCCGAACCGTATTTTTCGATGAAGTCCGCCCCGACACTGGCTCCAAGTTCTGCTTTGAGCTGACCGTCGCAAAAATCCAAGGCAAGGGTAAGCTTTCATTCCTCGCCGGCAACGCGCTGGGCTTCCTCGAAAACGGCGTGCGGGTCATGGCGATGGAGGGCATCAAGCTCATCAAGGCCATTCGCAGCTAAAGCCCCCCAAAACTGCAGCAAGCAAAGCACAGAGAGAAATCCAGGCCACGTCAGCAGGTTTAATTTGAAAAAACTCCTGCGACGTGACCACCTTGCCACATGGATTGGGTAACTCTCGGGCTGTTCTCTGCAGTCGTCCTCGGCTTATATGACCTCGGCAAGAAGCATGCAGTGCGCGACAACGCGGTGCTGCCCGTGCTTTTTTGGGCCCAGGTGTTTGCGGCGACGATCTGGGCTCCGTGGGTAATAATCAGCCACTGGCGCCCCGACCTGATCCCTTCGGACTTCCTGTGCATTGGGTCACTGGACGCCTTAGGCCATGTGCGGCTGTTCGCCAAATCCGCCTTGGTCGGGACTTCATGGGTGTTCGCGTATTTCGCCTTAAAGCACCTGCCCATCTCACTCGTGGCGCCGATTCGGGCAACGAGCCCGGTGTGGACATTGCTGGGCGCCTACTTCCTCCTCGGCGAACGGTTTACCGCCGCGCAATGGACGGGCATCTGCATAACCCTGAGCGGCTTTTATCTGCTTTCGATCGCGGGTAAAAAAGAAGGCATCCAGTTTCACCGGGATCGTTGGGTCTGGTACATCATTGCGGCAACGTTACTTGGAGCAACGAGTTCGCTCTACGATAAATACCTGCTCAACACCCTGGGCTACAAAACGCCAACCGTGCAATCGTGGTTCGCGATTTACCTGGTCGTCTTTTTCTTTCCGTTTTTCTGGGGATGGAAACGACGCTGGTGGCCGCGGGGAGAATTCGAGTGGCGCTGGTCAATTCCGTTTGTCGGCGTCGCACTGCTCGTTGCCGACTTTGCTTATTTTCGCGCCCTGGAAATGGAAGGCGTGCTGATTGGCGTGCTGTCCTGTTTGCGACGCGGCAGCGCGCTGGTGTCATTCGCCGGAGGGCTCTGGCTCTTCAAGGAGAAAAATGGCCTGCGAAAGCTCCCGGCCCTCTTGACCATTTTAGTCGGCATCATCGTGCTCGTCTTGGGCTAAGTGGCGGCGCGTTAGGCTCAACTTAGGTAAAACTGATCTATTATTGATAGGATTGAGGCCCATCTAATCAGTTTTTCCTGTCCAAGGCGTATTGGCAGCTAGTACGTTTCTACGATATAACAACCACTTCCCCCACTGCATGAACCCAGTGGCGCACTGCCTGTCTCTAACTGTTGAGGCAACCACCCTGCGTCACCCCTTCTTGCAGACAACCCCCTCAAACCGATGAAGTTAGCATCCACCCGACTCCTTGTAATTAGCCTCTTTTGCTTCCTTGCCCGCAGCGAAGCCTCACCAGTCAATCCGCACCTTCAACTGATCGAGGAAATCGACGTATCCCGCACGCCAGATAAAGATGAGTTTAGGGAGTATCCGGCAGGCGTCAGTCAGGTGGAAACGATTCTGGGCGAGCGCGTCCGCGTGCTTCCCAACGACGAGCCCGGCGTCAAATATTTTGGCTATCTGCTCGGCAAGGGCGAGGGGCTCAAGGCCAACGAAAACTACGTATTGGAAGTCGTCTATCCGGAGGATGCGCCACGCTCCGCCATTATCCTCAATCGCGGCAATGGCACGATGCGCGGCTTTTACACCGGCAACGCACTGGGCGACTGCATGCACCCGCGCTATGTCTACCAAAGCCCAGAGTCTCTGGAGGTCCCGCTGTCCGGAAAATATGAAGCCGTGCAAATGCTCATGCGCTTGCAGGACCGCTTTTCCGTAACCGGCGGCATTCGCCACGCCGAGGTGCCCAATGAAGCAGACACCAAGCGAACCATGACTCCCAAAGATGGATTCTGGGTCTACATTGCCCAGTATGAACCAGAGCAGGATCCGCTGTCGCAAGGGGCCGCCATTTCCAAAATTCGCCTGTATAAAGCACCGGACTATGAAGACTTCGCGGTGAAAATCAACTACCCGCCCAGCGACTTGCCACGCCGCCATTTGTTCTTCCGCGAAGAAATGGCCGACGGGGTCATCGGTGGCGATCCCTCCGGCTGGGGTTGGATCGACGAGTTGGATTACTACCGTGGCAAAGCTGAGATGATGCGCTTCCTGGGCATGAATACTCTGGCCAAAGACTTGCTCGAATTCGGAGCCAACCAAGGCTGGGATTCCTCAAAGTACGGCGGCAATGATTGGGTCTATCAAAGCCATTCGCCCAAACGCTGGGAGGGCATCCTTGACGTCGCCGACGACTATGATCTCTACGTATTACCCTATTATGAATACTCCGGCAGCAAGGGGAAAAATGGCCTGGGCTTTGAACGACGCGCAACCCCACTGAACGGCGACACCTACACGCATATCAAATGGACCGAAACCGCGCGGGCCGACTTGACTGATCCCGATACCTTTGAAGACCTGCGCAAGATGCTCGAGATCACCATTGTCGACGAACAGAAAAAGGCGAAATTCATCGGCGCCTGGCTGCGCCCACGCTCCAGCCAATTGGCGATTAGCTTTGCCGACGCCACCATCCAGCGCTTTGCCGATGAAACCGGACGCAAGCAAGTCACCCGCGACGAGCTGAAGAAACGAGGCGAAACTTATGAGGCCTACATCGACTGGTGGTATGGCAAGCGTAAGGAATTTTTGCTGAAGCTTAGGGATTACCTGCGCAGCGAAGGCCTCGAAGACGCCACCATATTTTATACCGCAGACCCATCGGAGCCGGGATGGATTCACCCCGAAGGCTACGGCACAGGTCTCGTCGCCGAAGATCCGGACGCCTGGAAAAATGTGGATTTGAAAAAGCCGCCCGTTCCGCTGCAAGAAACCATAGACGAACAATGGTCTTACAAGGCGCTGACCAGCACCCGGAAAACCTGGGGCCAATGGGAGCACGAACACGCAACGCCCATCTACGACCCGGAAAATTACGAGGACACCAATGGCGTGCTTTCAACCTACTCTTTCAATCGCCTCTCCTCGGTTTCCGATCCCATGGCGCTTGAGGCCTTTGAAACAGAATCCGGAATGGCCATGATGCGCCACTACGGACTCAACGAAAACATGATCCGCATTGAAAAAGGAAAAAACGGCAAAGACCTCGATCCACTTGGTTATTTCGTCGCCGACATGGAGCGCGTCGGGCCCTACATCATGCTGCCGGAAGCCAACGCGATGGCCAACGGCAACCCAACGGCAATCGGCTACTTGGCCTCAAACAACTTTAACCGCCTCTCCCCCGCTTATGTCCGCCGCTTCAATGCAGCCTACCTTGCGCTCCCAGCTTTGCCATCCAAAGTAATCGACGGCGCAGCCTCCAACCCCCAAGTCGTCGTGCGCCGCATCGACGCTGGCAAGCATGGCGCGTACTATGCAGTGGTCAACCCAGGCTATGAAGGTGCGAGCGAAGTCACCCTGGAGCTCCCCGACAATGGCCGCGTAATCAATGCCGCCACTGGAGAGACGCTACAACGATCCGCCACTGGCGGAGTTCGACTCAGCCTGGACCCTTGTCAGCTCATCGCACTGCATGTCCAGTAGTTAGCGCTTATAAAAGATGCGAATTGATCATCAGCTATTTTTTATAGTGCATTTTCCAAGGCGCCTCGTTGGCAGGCAGGCAGAGCTTGAGAGAGCCATTGAAAAAGCCGTACGCCCGCATTAGCGAATCATAGTCGATATCCCTTTAATATTCGATTCGATAGAAGCGAGGTCCATGGGTTGATATTTGATCTTCAAAAGGGGGTGTTGGCTGTGGCGTTACCGGCGACCAGCTGTTGAGGTTATCGCTCACGTAAAGTTGCCCTGAACCGGTCCAGTCGATGATGAAATCGTTGCCCAAGCACACTGGTTGATAAAGCACGGGAACCCTAGCTCTCTGGTTGTCGATCACCACTGCGCCGATGTAGAAAAAGCCATTCCCATTCGAGTTGTTAGCCCCTTTACTTACGATTAACGTGATGTCGCCGGAAGCATTCGGCAGCATATCGGTGATTTGCACTGTGGAAGAAACGTTGTTAGCGACATCAAGGGTGACAGAACTACTGCTGGCGCCAGCCAATGCATACTGCGTTTCCCGATTATCTGTGACCGAAGTTCTGGATGCATAAAAGGTAAAATCATAGGAAGTCCCGGGGTCTAGATTTGAGAAAACAAAGACGGCCTGGCCATTATCCGTAAAGCCATTAAAGGTCCCGCTATGACCATATAAGCTGTCCGAAGTAGCGCCACTGGGATAGGGTCCTGACGTCGCGCCAGCCTGATTAGTGCCGCCGATCGCGTCCGTCATGGTCAGTGAGACGCCGGTGGACTGTCCACTGGCGTCGAGAAGGTCGCTGATTAACTCTGCGGGAACGCCAGCGCCATTGCCAACTGCGCTACGGATTTCGTCATTTACCGTCACCTGGTTCCATGTATCGCTAGAGGAGACCGTGTTCCCGCCACCGAAATCCACATAAACAAGATTCAACGACGCCTGAGCACCCTGAAGACTCATGCGGGTCGAATCCTCCAGAGCATTGCCCGCATCATCGCTGATATCGGCAGAGATTTCGACCAGTAAGTTGCCAACGATCTCTGTGGTGGTCGTGATCGTAACGATACGGTTCATGCCCGCCAGAGCCACACTCTCAATCGCTACGCGACTGCCGCGGTTGATGATGACGTAGTTGGCAGGATCAAGGGCAATGGTTTCATCCAGCGGATCGTCAAATTGGAGCACGAGGGTATTGGCATCTTCTTGAGCCAAACTAGTCCATACAGGGGGCGTGGTGTCCGGCAAGTCGTCGGCCAATCCTGCGTCGACAACGGTTTGCCAAGCGATGTTCTCGACGAATGCCGCTTTACTTGAATTGAGGCCCAGGTTCAAGGCTTCGACCTCTGGCGTATTATAGAGGCCTACTGGACTGTCTTGATAAATCACTGCGTAATGCACACAGGCCGACAGATAGTAGCCCAGGTAATTGCCATGGTATTCGTCGTCAGCGAAAAGGTCGATGTAGTGTGGAGCGCTCGGGTGTAGATTGCCGCCTGCATGATCCCAAGCCTGACCAACCGGATTGACTTTAACCGGAGGATTATCCGGATGATCTTCGTTCAGCAAATCTGCGAGTTCCTGATAGTTTAAAACTAGTTCGCTGAGCATTTCATCGGTAGACTCAAACGTGCTCGCACTGGATGTTCCAGAAATTAGAGAGTGTATCGCTGAGCGCGCCCAGGTTTGGTAGAGATGGACATGCGTAGCAGGATTGTTGGCCATGATCGAATCGTATAGCAACTCACCATAAGTCATGTGGTGCGCAACATTGCCAACATGAGTTGGCTCCGTGGAATAGTTTTGCATCACCACATGAGTCCAAGACTGCGAAGCGATCTGAGTTTGATGATTTTCGTAGTGGTATTGATAATCCTTTCCACCGACGGCGGCCATGACCGTGGTGGGATCATCTTGGCCTGCTGCGCGAGCAAGGGCATCAAAAATGCCAGGAACGCTACGTGCCCCGCCGCCGCCCATCGTGAAGCTGTTGCCCAAGAACAACACTTTGTTCTCCGCGTTAGCCAGGTTCGTTTGGATGAAGAAAATCAGAATGGTTGCAATGAAGCACTTACGTAATGCAGTCATGTCGAAGGGGAAGTTAGGCAATCGATCTGCAAACATTGCAGATCCATCGAGACAAGTGGGCCGTATTGGCTTGGATCGGGGACTTCCTTAAAGAATGCTAGCCGGAAGCTGGCTAGTGGCTCTCATCGGGCCACAAACAAAAATGGCGGGTCTAGCGATAGACCCACCATGGGAAAAAACTTTTCTCTGAGGTGGGCGTATTAACGACGGCGACGCCACATGACGAAACCGGTCGCGAGGGCGCCAACGAGTAATGCCATATAGCCGGGCTCGGGGATGACGGTCATTTCAATCGCGCCGAGGTAGGCAAACTGTTGCGATGTGGTGTTATTGGGCCCAGCCGCCACGGTTAGCGTGATGATGCCACCCGCAGTCGGAGTAAGGCCACTGGCGATGACGGTATTGGAAACGTTGCCAGCAACGTTGAGGTATACCGTTGAGCTGTTTGCACCGTCGAAGGCGTATTCCGTTTCGCGGTTATCGGTTCCACCAATGCGCGAAGCATACACGGTGAAGTCGTAAGTTTTCAATGGATCAAGCCCGGAGAACTCGAGGATGCCGAAACCATTGTCAAGAGTCTCACCTGGGGTTGGCTCCCAAGTGTCATTGGCCGTGTAGAAGCTGTCGTAAGTCGCGGTGCCCGGAAAGGGGCCAGAGACGGAGCCAGCCGTGTTTCTGCCATGAAATGCATCGTTGATGCTCAGAGTAATTCCCGTTCCTGAACCAGTACTATCCAGAAGATCTGCGACCAGTTCATAGGGGATAGTCACATCGAGGCCGGGGTTGACCGGGTTGTTCCAAGTGTCCGGTTGGCCGGTTGTTGGATCACTGTCTTGACCGTTAAAATCGATCAGGACCGTCGTTTGCGCGGTAAGCAAGGCTGGCGCGAGAGCCAGCACAAAGAGTGATGTTTTGAGGGGATTCATCATTTTAATGAGTGAGGTTTGGTCTGCTACTAGAGCAGTAGGAAGAGTATCGGCTGCTTAGAGATAATTGTTAATACACCTATGCGTGTTACTGTCACGAAACCGCAAGATTTTTAAAGCAGCAGCCCTGGATTCAAAAATTTTTTTGTGGGAGTAACCAACGATGAGATAGTGCTAAGATAAGGAGATTATCGACGACGGCGGATCAAGGCCATCGTCAACGTGCAGATGCCGAATAGGGCCGCATAGGTAGACGGCTCGGGAACGGCGCTGATTAAATCACCATATTCCGTGGCGATCACAATGTTATCAAGCGATCCTGTCATCCGCTTGCCATTTGATATAATTCGAATCGAGTCGATGGAAGAGATCGGAGCGCTGTTCGTTAGCAAAGCAGAGCCAAGTGTCGTCGGCAGGCCGTCAGTGAAGACCCAGGCACTGATGTTTTCGTCACCACCAGCATTGAAATCAATTTCTAGCACGAAGGTGACTTCTGTGCCCTCCGTGTAGACACCACCCGAGTCGGACCCACTGGTGCTGTCTGCGCCTCCGTAGAGTAAGAAATACTCATCGGTAGCATTCGAAGTGCGAAATTGAAGGCTAAATTCTTCAGTTGAGTTATTGTTGCTAAAGCCAGAAAGCGCCAATACTTGCGTCTCAAGTATGTCTACTGTTCTTTCTTTAACGCCAGTCCACGCGAAATAAAGCGTGCCGGTTGACTGAGACTCTGCCAACGTGCGGAAATTAACGAATGCGTCCTGGTCTCCAGTGAACGCAGCGCCATCAAGCACTTCAAAGCTGGTCCCGTTCGTTGTCCAACCACTGCTCCAGCCAGAACCGCCAGAGCCGACGGAAGCAAGGCTATTGCTATTGGCATAATCAAAGTATTCAGTTGCGATGAGCTCTGCGTTTGAGCTAAGAGGCAAGAGGCTTAGGGCGGCAGCAACCAGCAAGCAAGGGGTCTTAACATTGCGTTGTTTCATAATTAGAGGGGGTGTTGTTTGTGAAACACTTATTTCGCGGTAAGTGAGTGAATGATGAGGTGATCTTCGGGCTTAAGTTTATCATTTTTATCTAACCACGACAATGGCGATAATTGCTTAAAGTGTGTTGATTACGCCCGCCTAATCGCCTCAATTCCAAGTGACAATTACCAAAAGACAGCATAGAGCGCAATGGTTGCCAGGACGACTCCGCTGCCGCAGATTTTAGCCAATCGGGAACCTTCGAGTTGGATTGCGTGATTCTCCGGCAGAGTAACTGGCGACTCCATGGGCTTCAATTTGGTTAGTACAAGCCCCGCCAGGATGACGATGAAAAAGCAAATCGCCATGCGGTCGAGAAACGCCATTTGGTCCGAATGCCACCACCCCTGCGAAATGAGCAAGGGACCGCCGATCCACTTGAAAAAACCATAGGCAACGACGTTGAGCCCGATCCCAATCGCGCCAAAACAGCGGGGAGTTTTCGGTGAGAAAAAACCGAAAATAAAGACCGCGAGAATGCCGGGAGAAATGAAGCCCTGAAACTCCTGAATGTAAGCAAAAATGCTCGTAAATTTATCCAGTTGTGGCGCAACCAAAGCAGCCAACAGCACAAATAATAGAACGAAGCCACGCCCGACCCGCACCAACTTGATCGGGTCCTTCTCTCCACTGAACTTAGCGTATAAATCGATCGTCGCAATCGTCGACGCCGAGTTCAACATCGACGCCAAGGAACTGATGACTGCTCCGGTTAAGGCTGCTAAAACGAACCATGAAATGAGTGGCATCGGTTTGATCAGATTACGCACCAAGACAGGAAAAGCGCGGTCGTAGTCATATTCGCCAGTCGTTGCATTCAGCAAATCATTGCTGAATAAGTTATATGCGAGAATACCAGGTATCACCACCAGGAAGGGCACCAGCAATTTCAGGAAAGCGGCGAAGACAATGCCCTTCTGACCTTCGGCCAGTGACTTCGAGCCCAAGGTTCGCTGGACAATGTACTGATTCAACCCCCAGTAGAAGAAGTTCGGAATCCACAGTCCGATCAAAAGTGCGGTCCACGGGAGATCTGAATCTGTTTTGGGACGGACCATGTGCACTTTGCCTCCACTGCCATTTTCACCATCGATGGCATCCGCTTCGCCATCCACTCCGTCATTGAGTAGCATGAAACGCTGCCAGGCATTGGCCTGTTCGAGATCTTCGACTGTAGCCGTCGAGTTGGAGACTTTGGTCAGAATGAGTTCCTCGGCGGGCTTCTCGGCCAGGACTGAAAACGCCAATGCCGTCACAATGAGTCCGCCAATAATCAAAGCCGCCCCCCAGACCAAGTCAGTCCACGCACAGGCCTTCAAACCGCCCACAAAAACGTACAGCGCTGCAAAAATGGCAATGAGCCAACAAACTGCAGTCAGGTTATTTAAGACGGGAACTGTGTTATAATACTCCGATACAAACTTACCACCAGAGAAGATAACCGACGAGGTCGTCACGAAGACTAAGGTAATAATAGCAGGGATCGCCATTGCCAGACGAGCGACTCCATCGAAACGGTATTCCAGGAATTCAGGGATGGTGTACAGCCCTGTCTTTAAAAATTTAGGCAGGAACCAGAACGCGACAAAAACCAATGTGATCGCTGCGATCCACTCGTAGGAGGCGATAGCCATGCCCAGCCAGTTCGCTGCGGAACCGGACATCCCAACGAATTGCTCCGTGGATATATTCGCTGCGATCAAAGAGAAACCGACCAGCCACCAAGTCAGCCCACGACCGGCGAGAAAGTAATCCGAGGCGTCTTTCTTATCGGGGCTTTCATGACCGCTACTTTTCCAGATACCCAGGGTAATGACGCCAACGACAGAGATGACGAATAAAACAACTTCCAGTATATTCATGAGACAAATTGAGACGGATAATTTTTAAGAGGAATAACAAATTGGGGAATACGGGTCGCTCGACCTTGCGGCGGCGGGGGACTGTCCGGTTCTCACGGATTGATGACAAACCGCGCAAAGACGTAGCCAAGACTCTCCGGGATCTTCACCCACAAAAGGTCATGGTTTGTTTTCACGTCACCCTCGGGACTCAGCAACTGCCAGTGAGCTTTTCCGAGGCCCAGCCCTGCAGGAATCTCGACGCATGCATGGTCTTCGCTGTTCAGCTCACGGAACACCAGAATGTAGCCTTGGTTATTCTTGGGCGAGATTGACATGAATCCCGTGTAAGCGATCCCATCCGGCTCTTGGCCAATCGGTAGGATTGTGCCGCGAAAGAGTTCCTCACGATGGCGTTTCCATGTCTGAATGAGCGGGGACGCTTTCGCGACATACTCCTCTGACAGGTTCGAGCACTCAAACCAACCCAATGGATTGGAGAACATGACGGTCGCGAAGAGGGTATCCGGCTGATAGCGCGCCGGCGCCAAGGGATCGTTCCGGTATTTTCCGACGTTGCGCTCGTTATTGAGAAATTCCATGCGCAAGCGCTTCGGGTCGACCCAGCGGGACAGTTGCCAAAGATTCCTGAGCGTTTGGTGCGGCCAGTAGTTGCGCCAGTCCGTATAGCGGTTCTCGACAAACAATGGGCCAACGCTCATTTCACCGAAATAGCCTGGGCGTTTGCCCGCAGTGATATCCAGATCGAATACGATTTCGCCCTGACTCTGGGTGAGCACCCGATCAAAGAATGAGTGTAGGTTCGCGCGAGCGAGATCTGAAGTCGCGTTGATGCTATCGACCTTAAAATGTGTGATGCCGTAGTTTCGATACAGCTCTAGCATCTTATCCGCGTCTTTTTGCCAGTTCGCCAAATGATTCCACGAGTCCGGGGCATACCATAGGCCTAGCTTGACGCCCTTGGCCTTAGCGCGTTCCGTAACCTTCGTCAGCCCATTGGGGAAACGCTCCTGGTTGACCGCCCAGAAGTTCGGATCGGCATTCCAGAAGCCCTCCCAAACGCCGCCTTTTTCTTTGGCGTCTTTCGAATTAGCGCTAGCGCCCTGTTGCCATCCGTCATCCAGTTGAACCACTTCGACACCCAACTTTTCGGCGGCATCAATTTCGGCCAGGATAAAGTCTTCGCGCATGCGGCTATCCCGTGAACGGTCGCCCCAGGTGTTACTCAGGAAGCGGGGGAGTTGATGCCCATCGGTGTTTGGGCGGCGGGTCGCTTGCCAATCGTGCAACACTCTAGTCCGCTCTAAAACGCCGCCATTGTAGGTTAAAACGGTCCAAGTGCTTTCTGAGTCGTTTTCATACATCGCGACTGTTGTTTTGCCACTGCGCTTGGTCGTCACTTTGAAGTCGGCTCCCTGGGGGACAGGTCTGGCGTTCGGGAGTGGCGCACGCTTAATGAAAATGAGCCCATTCTGGTTCAGGAAATCCTCAATCAGGAATAAGTTTCCAGTAAGCGTGATGCTACCTTCGTTTGGGTGAAGTAACCACTCATTTTCCTGCACCAGTTCATCGCTGTGATCCGTTGCGTCATGCAGAATGACCTGCGTTAGCTTCAGATGTGGAGACGTGAGTTCCATCGTCTTAACGGATTGCGCTGAATCAGTGGAAAGCCCGGCATTGATGACTGGCTCTGACTCAATGCCTAGCGGGCTTTTATCATCCGCCGACACAGTCTGGCTACCCAAGCCCCAAGAGGATATTCCGATGCTGAGAATCATTAAACTGCGGTTAAATAGATGAAGGGGCTGCTTGGAACGCATTGTTAGGTATCAGGGAGCTGCGGCATTCACCACGTACTCCTTGTGCGCGAGATCGTTCGACGAGTGTAGGAACCCATAATAAGCTATTCGCTGCCCTCCAACAATAGTGATAAGAATCCAAAATGTGTCGATTTCGCTCAAAATGGGGTTGATCTAGCTGACATCCTCATCGACAGTTCAGCATGGTCGCCTCGGTGCTGCATGTTGGAATAACCATCGACGTTTCGAGTGGAGAGGGTCGTGAAATGCTCCGGGGCGCCTCTGATTATGCGCGCCAGCGCGCCAATTGGGAAATCGTGCTGCCTTGTTTTGAGTCTGCGCTCGGGCCGGTCAATGTGCCATATTGGTGCGACGGTCTCTTAATTCGCCCATTGAAGCCGGCCGACCTGGACGCATGTTTGAAGTTTAACGGACCAATGTTCGGGCTGGTCGCAGCCGGCATGGTCGACCACGGAGTCCCTTGCCTAACCAGCAATGGTTCGGAAATCGCGCTTCAGGCCTTTGATCATCTTCGGGGATTGGGCCTGAAATGCATCGGCTATGTCGGATACGGCGGCATCGGTTACTCCGCAATCCGGGAAAGAATATTTTTGAATGCAGCCGAAGAAGCCAACCTCAAGGCGGACATATTCAACATTACGGCGCCGCTCGACCGTAACGATTTAATCACTTGGTTGAAGAGTTTAGCGCCGCCTTTCGGCATCTTTACAGCCAACGATCTACTGGCTAGGGAAATCATTAACTGCGCTCATGAGGCGGGCATTCGCATTCCCGGTGAAATGTGCGTCGTGGGCGCCGGTAACGATGAAGCCATTTGCACGATGTCAAGTCCCACGCTGACCTCGGTCGACCCAGGCGCCTATCAAATAGGATTCGAAGGAGCCCGACGGCTGGATCTGTTAATGCAGGGAAAAAAACCGAAGCAATTTGAAATGATTTCGCCGCTGGGCGTCGTCGAGCGTGAATCGAGTGATATCCGCCTCCAAGACCCATTGATCGCTCAAGTCCTAAGCGTAATTCGAAGCGACGCGCAACGCGGACTAAGTGTCGCGGACCTGTTGGATCAATTTCCCATTTCCCAGAGTTCGCTAAATCGACGTTTCCGTGAGGCGACTGGACGCAGCCCGTATGAAGAGATTCAACGGGTGCGGGTAGAACGAGCCAAATATCTCCTGCGCAATTCGGATTTGAGTAACGAATCAATCGGCGAGGAAAGCGGGTTTCCCACAACCAAGGCATTCTATTTGGCGTTTCGTTCCGCAACAAAACTCACACCGCGAGCCTATCGATTCCAAACCGGCTAGCTTATCAAGCCGTAGACAAGCTTGCACATGGTCGTTTTATTATTTTTCGGGCCAGCCAACCAGAACAGTTTTACCAATAGCTTTACCACTTTCGAGCAGATCATGTGCTTCACGCAAATGCTGGGCGCAGATTGGCTTGTATTCGTTCTTGTTGATAGGATGTAGCTTTCCAGATTCAATGAGCTCAGAAATCTTTCGCAGAATCATTCCCTGTTTGTCCTGGTCTGCAGTTTTAAACATGGAGCGCGTAAACATGAACTCCCATGCAAACGTTGCGCTTTTGCTCTTGAGCAGATTGAGATCAAGCGGGTGCTCGTTCTTTACAATGGAAACGATCTTTCCCTGCGGCTTAATTGCTTCGGCCATGGTTGTCCAATAGGCGTCGGTGTTGTTGAAGTTTGCAATGTAGTCTACATCGGAAAACCCATGCCCCTTGAGTTGGGCCATGATGGACTCCCGGTGGTTGATAACGACGTCGGCCCCCAGCTTCCGCACCCAATCCGTGGTTTCCGTCCGTGAGGCGGTGGTAACCACGGTTAACCCCGCCAACTTCGCCAGTTGAATGGCGATTGAACCCACACCGCCTGCGCCACCGATAATGAAGATGGAGCTACCTGTATGTTGTCCATTGGGATCGATTCCCAGGCGCTCAAAAAGCGCTTCCCAAGCAGTGAGCGAAACCAAAGGGAAAGCGGCCGCCTCCGCTGGCGTCAGGTTTTGAGGTTTGGGCCCGGTAATGCGGGCATCGACCAGTTGATATTCGGCGTTCGATCCTGGGCGGGTAATGTCCCCGGCGTAGTAAACCATGTCGCCAACTTTGAATTGAGTGACATCCTGACCGATGCATTCGACCACGCCAGCTGCGTCCCAACCGAGGATTTTCGAGGCAACATTGTCCTCATTGCCACTGGAGCGCACTTTTGTGTCCACAGGGTTGACGGAAACCGCTTGGACTCGGACCAGCATATCGAAACCGGTTGGCTCCGGCCACTTGGGTAATGTGACGTCAGCCAGAGCCGATGCCTGCGTAATTGGGGAATGTGGTTTCAGAGCGATCGCTTTCATAATCATAATTTTGGTTAATTTGATAAATTCTCAATCTTGCCGCGCTATTTTGTGAACGAAGCCTATGTGGGATCGTAATTCGAGGCGCCATCCAGTGTATTCATATGCTAGGCCAACTTCCTGACAAACGGCTAACTACTTGAAACAGAGTCCATTAGGAAACTTCTCAGCTCATGGCGTTGGGGTTGAAAATTCGTCTCGGACAATTTCTCGTCTCTGCTCACCCATCTTGTCCTCCCTGTGCGGTCCTGTCACGGAACAGATCAATCCGCGGAATTAAGATAGCGGCCCTCAACAGGAGCGGATTTTTGCGCCTGAGTGGGTTCCAGATTTCGGACGGACGTATTTTCAAACCCTATCAATCGCAAGCCTCATATATGTAATTCACTTAAGTTAAATGACTTATGAAATATCGATGTCTGGCATGATTATTGAAATGAGAGCAGGCGCAATTCGCACATCAAAAATCAAATCGCATAATCATGAAAACTACAGAGATCATCGATCCCGCAGAAAATCCAAGTGTCGACCACCACGTGCGCGCCTTTCTGAAGGCGCTCAATTCCAGTGGCGGCCAGCCTATTGAAACACTCTCTGTCGCCGCTGCGCGGCAAGTGCTGATCGACGCCCAGGCAGACGCTGGCGTCACGTTGCCACCCGCCGATGTTGAAGAAAAAATCATCGTGCAGGACGGCATCGACATCAGTTTAACCATCGTTCGTCCGGTCGGCTTGACCGAGAAAACACCGGTATTCATGTTCTTCCACGGCGGCGGTTGGATACTCGGCGACTTCCAGACCCATGAACGATTCGTGCGCGATCTGGTGGTCGGAAGCGGCTTTACCTGCGTGTTCGTCAACTACACGCCCTCGCCCGAGGCCAAGTATCCGACCGCGATTCATCAGGCTTACGCCGCCACGAAATGGGTGGCTGCACACGGTGATCAAATCAACGTCGATGGTTCGCGCCTGGCTGTGGTAGGCAACAGCGTCGGCGGCAACATGTCCGCAGTAGTCGCCTTGATTGCACAGGAGCGCGGCGAACCGGCGATCGCCAGCCAAGTGCTTTTCTGGCCGGTTACCGACGCCAACTTCGACACCGATTCCTACCACGAATTTGCAGAGGGTTACTTCCTGACCCGCAGCATGATGAAGTGGTTTTGGGACGCCTACACCACCGATGAAAACCTGCGCCGGAGTATCTATGCTTCGCCGCTTCAGGCCAGCATTGATCAACTCAAGGGTTTGCCGCCCGCACTAGTGCAAATCGCCGGCAACGACGTCCTGCGCGATGAAGGCGCTACCTATGCCCGCAAGCTGGATGAAGCCGGCGTGGACGTGATCGCTGTTCGCTACGAAGGGCTCATCCACGATTATGGGTTGCTCAATGCCTTGAGCGAAATACCCGCTGTCCGTGCCGCCATCCAGCAGGCGGTGGACGAACTCAAACTGCGCCTGCAATAGGCCCAGTGAAGAACTCACTATCCAGCCATTCACGACGATGAACACAACCTTAGCGATCCAAGACACGAAGCGCCGCATCACCACGCTCTCCCCCTCAGGGGTGGAAGAAATCGGTGAAGCGCTCCGCGACTTGCTGGCCGACGTCTATGCGCTCTACGTGAAAACGAAGGGCTTCCACTGGCATGTGAGCGGTCCGCATTTTCCGGATTACCACCGCCTGCTCGATGATCAAGCCACACAGATTCTGAGCATGGTTGACCCGATAGCGGAGCGGGCGCGAAAGCTCGGGGCGCCGTCACTGCAGTCTATCGGCGAAATCGCGGAGCGCCAACGCTTGCACGACAGCGAGGGCAACGCCCGGGTGGCCGAAGACATGCTGGCCGTATTGCTCTATGATAACCAGGAGCTGACTGGCTATCTGCGATCTGTGCATGAGGTATGTGCGCGTCATCTCGATGTCGCCACTGCAAGCCTCATCGAAAACTGGATCGATGAGAGCGAAATGCGCACCTGGTTTTTATACGCAATTCTGCAACAATAGCAGGGGAAGCAGCTAAGGAAACCCCGCGATGAACCTACCCGGCCGAGCTCAATGCTTGGCCGGTTTTTTTATTCGGAGGGCGGCAGACGCCAGTCAGTCAACCCAAGCTTGTCGGCCATATGGACTAACTCGACAAGAGACTCGGCCTGCATTTTCTGCATGGCCTTGCCGCGCTGAATTTTTACCGTGACTTCGCGGGTGCCCAACTCGCCGGCGATCTGCTTGTTCAGCAGCCCACGGACGACCAGCGCCATGACTTCACGCTCGCGCGGCGTCAGCATCTCATAGCGACTTTGCAGCTCAAGCAGTTGGGACCGCTTTTGGCTGGCGCTGGCGTCGTGGGCGATCGCTTGGCGAATGGCCGACAGTAAATCTTCGTCGGCAAAAGGCTTGGTCAGGAACTCCATTGCGCCAGCCTTCATGGCGCGCACGCTGGTGGGGACATCGCCATGGCCGGTGATGAAAATGATCGGGATTGGAGCGCCTTCATCCACGAGTTCCTGCTGCAAGGTCAAGCCGCCTTGATCCGGGAGGCGCACATCGAGAACCAGGCAACAGGGCGCTGCTGTCGGGACACGATTCAGGAATTCCCGGGCAGACCCGTAGGCGATCACCTGAAAGCCATCCGAACGAATCAGACTGCCCAGGGCTTCGCGCACTGCAGGATCATCATCAACCACATAAACCAGTGGCTCGCTCTCACAGGGGGATTCCATCAATTGCTCTTGTTAGTTGAGTTCACTGGCAGCGTAAATTGAAAGACTGCGCCGCCGCTCTCATGGTTTTCCGCCCAGAGGCGGCCCCCATGGGCTTCGATAATGGACCGGCAGATGGACAATCCGATGCCCAGGCCGTTCTTTTTGGTGCTGTAGAACGCTTCAAATAACTGCTCCGGCAACCCTGCGATGCCTGGCCCGGTGTCACGAACAGCGACAATGATCTGGCTGGCTTCCTCGTGAGCGCTGATGTGGATTTGCTTCGTCGTCCGCGCCTGATTGGCCATGATGTCGGCGGCGTTCAGGATCAGATTCAGGAGCACCTGCTGGATTTGCACTCGATCGGCAATTGGATTGGATAAACCGTCCTCAAGTTCGACCTCGAGCGCAACGCCTTGCAGCTCGCTGTGGGTCAGGGCAAGGATTTCCTCGACTGCGTCTTTTATGCTGAGTGTTTCGCGTTCGGTTTCTTGCTTTTTCAACAGTGCGCGAATGCGAGCGAGGACCTCGCTGCCGCGTTTGCCATCTCGGATAATGCGCTGGATCGCCGCGCAGCCCTCCTCCAAGTTGGGAGGTTCGCGGTTGAGCCAACGCTGCGCGGCGCTGGCGTTAGTAACCACGGCCGCCAGAGGCTGATTGATCTCGTGCGCAATGGAGGCGGTTAGTTCGCCAATGGTTGTCAACCGCGCCACTCGCGCGAGCTCGGACTGCGTTTTTTTAAGTTCCGCTTCGGCGACATCGTGCTCCTGGCGCATTCGGAAAAGAGTAACACCCTGGGCGATATAGTTGGCGGCTTGCTGGAGCAACACCGCTTCTTTCTCGTCAAAAGCCTCGGTTTCCAGGCTGTATAGCAGTAGGCAGCCAAGTGGCTTATCCGCCAGCTCAAGCGGCAGGGCAATGACGCTGTGGGCGCCGCAGGCAGTGGTCCATCCATCATAGTCTGGGTCGTTGCGGCTGACTTTCGCGAAGCTCGGGGCATCTGGCGCTTGTATGGCCTGCTTTGCGAGACGTAGGCCGATGCTGCCCGGGGACCAGGCTGGCGAGCAATCTCCCATATCATCCTGGCAAGCATAGGCCTTTGGCGTAGACCAGTCCGCCGCATCCGCCATCCAGGCAATATGGCAACCGCCAAGCTCCACAATGGTCCGGCAAACCGTGGCCACGAACTCTGCTTCACTTGAGCTGCGAGTGACGGAGTGGTTGATGGCGCTGCGGACGCGCCAGATGCGGTTCAATCGCTGCAGTTCCTTTTCTGCGCGGGTGCGCTCTGCCACTTCTTCCACCAGCCGATCATTGGCGTTCTGCAACTCCGACGTTCGTTCGCGGACTTTTTCCTCAAGCCCCTCCCGCGCCGCCAGCAGCGCAAGTTCGTCTTCGCGTTGCCGACGCGCGAGTAAACCAATAAACGAACCGGTCAGCAGGAAGACGAAAAACTTCGGCAACTCATCGAGCCGGAAGCCGATGGTGAAAAGCGGTTCGGTAAAAGTGAATTCGATCAGGAAAATCGAGAGCAACGTGGCGACGATTGCCGGACCGAAGCCGCCGATCCAACTACAGAGCACGATAGCGCAAACGAAGAAAGGCGTTTGGAAGGACGGAGCGTCAACCGAAGTGCGAAGGGTGTAAGTGATTACCCAGGCCAACGACACCAAGCACAACGCGATCGCCATCCGCACCCCAACGGGGCAACGATAGCGCCAGGAGCGAGAGAGGCCGGCGGCCAAAATTGGAGTCTGTCGTGCTTGCGTCTTCATGGCCCCGGCGTCGATGCACCTGTAAATTTTTTTCGCTTACACATGCCGATGTCTTAAACAGCGCTCAGCTCAGAAGCCGCATTTTTATTGCGAAGACCCATCTTTTTTATGCGGGAAAGCAGCGTGGTGGGCTTGACGCCCAGTAGCTCGGCCGCGCCGCTGGGGCCTTTGATTTTCCAATTGGTTTTTTCAAGCACGATGAGCAGATTGTCCCGCTCGCGCTTGAGCAGCTCTGGCTCGGTGAGAAACTCAGGCTCCGCTGCATGACTTGTCGTTGTGAGTTGAGCGGCTTCCACGGCGACATTAATGGGCAGATCAAATCCCAGCGCGCCGCCTTGGGCGAGGATTACCGCACGTTCTATCACGTTACGCAGTTCACGGATATTTCCGGGCCAGTTGTAATGGCGCAATGTCGCTTCCCCAGCAGGAGTCAGCCGCGGACGCGGGCAACCGGACTCGCGGACGACAAGATTAACGAAATGCTGGGCGATGAGCGGTATGTCCTCGCTACGCTCCCGCAAGGGGCAAACTTCGAGGGGGAAAACATTGAGGCGATAGTAAAGGTCTTCGCGAAAGCGCCCGGCAGCAACTTCGGCCTTCAGGTCACGATTGGTGGCGGCAACGATGCGCACGTCGGCATGCTTGGTGCGGTCGTCACCCACACGCTCAAATTGCTTTTCCTGCAGGGCACGTAAGAGCTTGCTTTGCAGGTCCAACGGAATCTCGCCCACTTCATCTAGAAAGAGGGTGCCGCCGTGAGCGGCTTCGAATCGGCCCACCCGGTCTTTGAACGCACCGGTGAAGGCGCCCTTCACATGGCCGAAGAATTCACTCTCATAAAGTTCCTTGGGAATGGAAGCGCAGTTTACGCGGATGAGAGGCGCGTCCGCTCGCTGACTGCGGCGATGTATCTCCCGGGCGATGAGCTCCTTGCCCGTGCCAGTTTCGCCGAGGATCAACACGGTGGAATTGGTGGGCGCGACCACGGACAATCGACCCAGAATCGATTTAAGCGCCCGGCTTTCCCCGATAATATCCCGGGTGTTATTGATCGTTTCCACCTCGCCGCCATGCTGGCTGCGCATGACTTCCTGCAAGGCCTCCAGCAATTCGTCGGCGTCAAATGGCTTGGTGAGGAATCCCGCCGCGCCGTTCTTCATTGCGCGGACGGACATCGGAATGTCGCCATGGCCGGTAATGAAAATGATGGGGATATCCAGACCCGCCTCAAGTAATTCGTTCTGTAGCCCCAGGCCACTTTGCCCAGGGAGCTCCACATCAAGGATGAGGCAGGACAGTGGACCCAGACGGGCGCGGTTGATAAACTTTTGGGCGGAGGCATACATCTCCACGTCGAAGCCCTCGGCAAGGAGCAGACTTTCAATGGCTTCGCGGACATTTGGATCATCATCGACGATACAGATCGGTGCAGGTTTGGCGGACATGGCGGTTCATTGTTTTATCAAAAATCGGAATGACGCGGTGAGGCCCCTCTCAAGGCGGTTTCCACGCAGGACAAAAGGGCCTCATCTTCGAATGGCTTGGAGAGGCAGTCGACGGCCCCCTCGGCCTTTACCCGGGCTCGCATAGTGGCGTCGCCATGTCCAGTGATGAAAATAGTGGGCACTGCGCGACGCTCCATCGTTAAGGCATGGTGAAGCTCAATGCCGCTCATGCCGCCCAGACGGACGTCCAGAATCAGGCAGTCGACTCGCTTTTCTGGAGCAGCCAGAAATGATTCGGCAGACGGATATAGCTGCACTTGGAAGCCGACTGATTTCAGCAGGCTTTCGAGCGATTCGCGCACCGATTCATCATCATCCACGACACTTATATTAGCGGGGTCATTCATTGGTTGTTCGAGTCCCATTATGCCAGAAATGAGCCAGCGCCGCAATTATACCTTGGTATGATGCCGTCAATGCCTATCGCTGGAACTGCTTCACCTCGGCGCCCAGACCCATCAACACAGTGTGAGCCATGCCGAGAAACAGGCCGTGCTCAACCACGCCTGGAAACCGCAATTGTCCAGCCAGCATTGTTGGATCCGTAATGACGTCGATGTGCAAGTCGATGATGTAGTTGCCTTCGTCCGTGATGAATGGCGTCTGCTTTTGAGCATCATGCCGGATGGCTGGATTTAAGTTGAGTCTACCAAAATGCCGCCACACGGGACGGACGCCAAACTTGATTACTTCTACCGGCAGTGGAAAACCGCCAAGTGGCGTATGGAGCTTCCCGGAGTCCGCGATAATGACTAATCTCCGCGAACAGGCTGCGACGATCTTTTCACGAAGCAAGGCGCCTCCGCCTCCTTTGATCAGGTTTAGCTGGCGGTCAAATGCATCAGCCCCGTCAATGGTCAAATCGACCACTGGGTGCTCTGCCAATGTGGTGATTGGAATGCCCAGACTGCGGGCAAGCGCCTCAGAATTACGTGATGTGGGCACGGCTTTGATTTTAAGTCCCTGGGCAACCCGCTCTCCAATGGCTCGAATGGCATACGCCGCGGTGGACCCTGTGCCGAGTCCAATAACCATGCTATCAGTGACAAGTTTTACCGCCTCCATGGCTGCATCCTCTTTTTCCTCTGCAATCGCTCTCATGCTCTTGGATGATTATTACCGTTTGTTCGGTGAGTCCATGTGAATTGATTGGAGTAATCGCTTCACATCACGCTTAAGCCCGACTTTGGCGTTGAATCCATTATCGTGATCATGAATTAGGCCAATATCGAAAGTATGGGTAAGTCGTTTTCGGCCAATGCGATGGGCGTTGCCTTGCTGATTTGGATTAAGTGGAAAATTCGAACGGTGCGAAGATTCGGCCTTACAGGAATGAGATAATCAGCCCTGATGCGGACCTCCCTGATTAACGTTGTTTAGCCTGTTTGGCATTCGTCGCCAAGGATCGGTTTCATCCAATACGAGCTTTCGTCCACTCGTGGCCAAAGTTTCGAACTATACGATAAATCCTCCTGGATCAGCCATTAGACAATCTCACGCTAGTTGCTCATTTCCAATGAGATATGAAACAAAAACCCATTGGCACGCGGATTGATATAGTTAAGGCCGAATGTCTTCCAACGACGAATCAATGCCTTCTCCATTTGTTTGGCGCCAGACCAAACGGTGAGTTCACCCTGGTGGGTAAAGTTAGGCGTCTCGTATTGGAAACTCAATCCAAACTCAGCCATAACAAGAATCAATAAATAAAATGAAAACCACTGACAACACAATCCTCATTACGGGTGGCGCCTCGGGCATCGGACTTGGCCTTGCAGAGTCGTTTTACGCTCTGGGAAACAAAGTCATTATCGCCGGTCGTCGCGCGGAACTGCTTCAAACCGTCGCCAAGGAGCACCCGGGCATGGAGTGGATCCAGCTCGACGTTTCCAACTCGGATGATATCAAAGCCGTTGCGTCCAAGGTTATCCAGCGGTTTCCCAAGCTGAATGTCTTAATCAACAACGCTGGCGTCATGCGCTTTGATGATCTATCAATGCCCATCGATGAGCGCCTACTCTCTGAGATGGTCAACACGAACCTGCTTGGGCCCATTCGCATAACGAGCGCCCTGATCGAGCACCTGAAAAAGCAGCACCGCGCCACCATTGTCAATAACTCCTCGGTGGTGGCATTTACCCCGCTCGCCTACAATGGCATCTATTCCGCCACCAAAGCCGCCATGCATTCCTACACCATGTCGCTGCGCTTCGTGCTGCAGGACAGTTCGGTGACCGTCCAGGAAATCGCGCCGCCGTGGGTGAATACTGACCTGATCAAGAAGACCGACGATCCCCGCGCCATGGACCTCGATGCGTTCGTCGCGGAAACCATGAAGGCATTGAAGTCGGATGAGCCTGAAGCCCTCGTTGATGCCGCTCGCCCCCATCGGGACAATGCCGGACCCGGCGAATACGCATTCTTCAATCAACTCAATGAGGCGATTCGGCAGGAGCCGCTTCCAGTATAATCCCCGCAAAGTCTGTCATGCTCATCGCCCAATGATCTGGGCGGTGGGCAAGCAGTAAATCAATTAACACTCTATCATTATGAAGCCTTACAAGAATATCGTCATTGGCAGTGGTGAGGGCGGAAAGTTCCTTGCCTGGACCTTGGCCGCCGCCGGTCAATCTACCGTGGTTGTGGAACGCAGCATGATCGGTGGCGCCTGCCCAAACGTGGCGTGCCTTCCTAGTAAAAATTTGATCTACAGCGCTAAGGTTGCTTCGCTGATGAAGCGGGGTGATGAGTTTGGCCTCCCCGCGATGAGTGGGGCTGTCAATATGCACGCAGTTATCGCCCGGAAAAAAGCCATGGTGGAAGGACTCGTCGCGATGCATCTTGATCGATTCAAGTCCAGTGGCGCGGAGTTAATGATGGGGGAAGCCAGGTTTCTGGATGCAAAGGCGTTAAGCGTCACGACACATGATGCACAACAAAAGATCATCACCGGAGAGCGCATTTTTATCAATGTCGGCACGCATGCCTCAGTACCCGATGTGCCGGGCCTGAAGAACTCGCGGCCACTCACGCATGTAGAGGCTCTAAACCTAGAGAATTTACCCAAACATCTGGTCATTCTTGGCGGCGGCTATGTGGGATTGGAATTTGCCCAGGCTCTAGCTCGTTTCGGGAGCAAAGTTACGCTTTTACAGCATGGCGTGCGTCTTTTGGAAAAGGAAGATGATACGGTTTCCACGGCGATGCTGGACCTGATGAAAAATGAGGGAGTCGATGTCATTCTGGGCTGCGAAATAACCGAGGTAAGAGGGCAGTCAGGATCTTCCGTGGCGATTGATTACACAACACGGGGGCAGTTCCAAACCATCGCGGCGACTGATATTCTCGTTGCGACTGGTCGCACGCCGAATACCGCGAGTCTCAATGCTAATGCAGCTGGCATCGAACTGGATACCCGGGGCTACATCTGTGTTGATCCATGGCTGCGGACCAGCGCCCCCGACATTTGGGCATTGGGTGACTGCGCTGGCACGCCTCATTTTACGCACGCTTCATTGGACGATTTTCGGATCGTAAAAGATCAGTTGCTTGGCCCTGGCCTTCGCACTACAGATAATCGAAATATACCATTTTGCCTCTTTACTGATCCCGAGCTTGTGCGAATCGGGCTGAGTGAGCATGAGGCCATTGAGCAGGGGCTAAAATATCGGAAATTACAGATTCCCGCCGAGGCTATATTGCGGACACGAACCCTGTCCGCCACGCGGGGTTTTGTCAGCGCCTTGATTGATGAAAATGAGCGAATTCTTGGATTCACGGCATTTTGCGCTGATGCCTCCGAACTGCTCGCCGCAGTTCAAATCATGATGGCGCTGGATGCCCCCATTACCGCAATTCGCGACCTGATCTTTACCCACCCCACCAAGGTGGAAGGTCTCGGAAGCCTGTTTGCTCAGGCGGTGAAAGAAGATGCTGTTGCCTCATAAGAAAAGTTGAGCCAGAGCAATTCTATCGGCTAAAAGAAAAGCGGTATGTGCCTGATCAGGCAGAAAAAACAGGCCTGGTCACCTATTAGCAATGTGACCAGGCCGGATAAAACGCTACTGTGGGGACTATGATAAAATAGCGCCCTATGCGCTTAAGGACAAGGGCTCGTGGATAAGCGCTTCATATTCATGCGGCATGGTCTCAAGCACGCATTCGACTCCCATCACAATGGAATATGCTTCTCGGCTTTCCGCAAGGTGAAGCAAGCGAACATACTCAATGGCGATATGCCGCGAAATTTTGTTGAACGCCAAAGCCAGTTGCTCACCACCGACATTATCGTTCATGAGCTCAAAGGCCAAGCACTCGAAGTCATATGACAGCACGCACTTTGGCACAATCCAGTCAAACGTAATGCGGCACCCTTCCAAATGTGCTAGCTGCTTGAGCATCTCGCAACGGTCACGACTGCCGTCGATGAAACGCTGCCAGCCACTACCCACAGTGCTATAGGCGGCAGCTTTAGCATGCTCCTCACAAAGTGCGAGCAACCAACGCTCAGTGGCGTAGAGGTTGGAGATTTTAGTTTCGATTGCGTAAGTTGGTATTTTCAGGTTCATGCCAGCGACTATCGCAAAACGCATGCCCGCTCATCGTTAGCTGAGCTAAACATCAGTCTTTCAGAGAGATACAATCTTCGAAAAAAATTTCCGCTAAAGAACCGGCACACCGATCGGATATTTTGCAATGCGAGTTGACTTCACGATGTTGCAAGTTGCCAAAACAACGCGCCACAGCACCTCCAACCAACGACCATGCACTCTGCCTGATCTTCTGCAGAACTCATCCAGTAAAGTGCATGATTCAATTTCCAAGCCAAACATCCAAAAACTCGCTAAGCGCTCTCAGTCAATGACTTAAAAACCCAAACCCGACATTGGCATGTGTCATGATAAGTAGTGGGTGAACCAAAAACAGATTATTATGAAAAACAAAACATCCATCATACTCGCACTCATATCATTCGGCATCATCGGCCTTTTTGCAGGTTGTGAAAAGGATGCAGGCGACCACTTGGAAGACGCCGGTGAATCCATTTCGGATGCAGCAGAAAGCGCTGGTGACTCCATTAGCGACGCCGCTGAAGATGCTTCAGACGAAGTTAAGGACGCAACGAATTAACCAGCATCTAACTAAGTAACGAAGCTGCAATCTTGATATAAATAAGTTAGGTTAGCTAGTAATCAATTCCGATCCCGGAAACATAGATAGCAGCAGCAGGCGGCCGATCCACTCAGTTGGATCGGTCGCATTTTTTATGCGATAAGACAACTGTTCATATCTCAAACAAATTTAGAACTCAAGTAATGCAAAACGAACAGTAGCGACATCTTTTCGATTGCGCATTGCATGAATAGAAAATCCACCGAAACAAAATCGATTACACATCCACATCAATAACAACATCTTACAAATCACAAAACCACATTGGCACAGTTCAAGTTACTTAAGAGGCGAACATTAACTCAACCACGATACCGATATGAACAACAAGATCATCATTACCTGTGCCGCTGGCATTATTGGAGTTACTTCTTTGAATGCTGCTGAATCCGCAGAAGCGGAAGAAAGTAGTTTTTTTGACGATGTAGCTAATTTCTTTACCGGCGATGAATCCACCAAGGCTGAGCACGCCAAGGGCCCCGGCGACCATGAAAGCAAGCACGCTCCTCACAAGGAATATCCTAAGCTTGCACTCGATAAAAAGGCTTCTGCTGAGGAGCGTTATGCGATCACCGACGAAAGCAAGCACCTGCCCTTCCCGGAAGACGCTGCGGTCAACGAATGTTATGCCGAAGTAATCGTTCCGGCCAAATTCGAAACCGTGAGCGAGCGCGTGCTACAGCAAGAAGGGTCATCCCGCATCGATGTGACGCCTGCATCTTACGAGTGGACAGAGCAAACCGTCATGATCAAGCCCGAAGAAACGCGCCTGGAAGTCGTCCCGGCCCAATACAAAACCGTTTCGGAGAAGGTCATGATCGAACCAGCCCGTGAGGAAAAAATTTCCATTCCGGCTACGTACAAGACGGTGAGCGAAAAGGTCCTCGTGCGCCCAGCCACCAAAGTGTGGATGGATGGCGAAGTTGAAGTTGAAAATCCGAACGAGTTAACTGGCGACATCGTATGCCTCGTTGAGAAACCGGCAGAATATCAAACGGTGACCCGTCAGGTTGTCGACCAGCCTACACGCACGGAAGTGAAGCAGATTCCAGCTCAATACAAAACGGTGCAAAAGCAAGTAATGGTTTCCGCAGCCACCACTCGTGAAATCACCATACCTGCCCAGTATGACACAGTGAAGGTGCGCACGGAAAAGACCCCGGAGAAAACCGAGGAAGTCTACATCGAGCCACAATATGCAACCATGACGCGTCAACAGTTGATCGAACCTGCTCACACCCGTTGGGAGCGCGTTCTCTGCGAAGACACAATCTCACCGGAGTTGGCCTGGGAAGTCGAAAGCCGTTTAAACAAGGCTGGCTTCAATCCTGGACCGATTGATGGCGACATCGACGAAACGACCGAGCACGCAATCGAAGAATACCAGATGGCCAACAATCTGCCAATGGGCGGCCTCACGCCCTCCACGCTGGAGCAGCTTGGCATTGTGAACTTCAAGGAAAAGACCTCGGCTCAAAAAGTCGCAACTCTTAATTAATACACGATAACTGTCGATACCACAGACGATAGGCTACGACGCCCAGGGTTAATCCCTGGGCGTTTGGCGTTTTAAAAAGCGGCAATTTCTGCCCAACGCAGCACTGAGAACAGGAACTGACGGACTCAACAAAGCAGCGCGCTGAATGCCTTGGCTGTGTCAGCGACTGGAATGCGATGTGGGGTAACATCACCTTATTTTTCCATTTCTCAATGGGCCCGAATAGCCATCTCAACGACATAGTCTCAGGCAAAAACAATCGCCCGCCTTTGAATAAAAAAGCGGGCGATTTCGTAAAGAATCGAGTGAAAACTAAGTGAGCACTAAAGCGCAGGCTTCTCTTCCGCCTCCAGCTTCTTGTTCCCGATTTCAATCAGCTCGTTGACGATACTCGCCTCGGTCGCCATCGCAATCTGGGACTGTATCTTGCCCATCTCGGATACGACTTGCTCGGAATCGGCGCTAATCTGTGGAACATCAGCCTTTTTCACGTAAACGATCGTGCCAACGTCACTGAAACCGACGAGATTCGAAACCTCCCCCTCAGTCATTTCACTCACTGTGCTCAGCACGAAGTTGTCGATGGCCTTATCTTTGGGCGGCGACATCAGGGTGAAATCGTCAAAGCTCTTGACCGTGAAACCAAGCGCCTCGGCAGCCTCGGTGAAGTCCTTGCCATCGTCCACCGCGGTTTGCAATTCGGCCTGAGCCTCTTCTGCTTTCGCGTTAAATTGGCGCCCCTTCTCATAGGTCTTATAATCGGCCACAACCCGGTCACGCACATCCGCGAGCGGAGGGATCGACGTAGCGCCCTTCTCCACCAAAATAAGCACCGCTGCGCCATCGGCAGTCTTCACGCCGCCATCGGTGAAAAAACGATCTTCGTGCACGTTGAGCAATTGTCCTAAACCGGAAGCCGGGACGACTCCACCAACGTTGAGGTTGCCTTCGCTGAAGGGCGGCAGCTTCTTCAATTCATAACCCTGCTCACTGACAAAAGCCGCCAACGACGGGTCATTCTGCTTAACAGTTCCCTCATAAGCGGCATCGTAGAGCGCCACGGCAAACTTGTTGGCGTCGTTCAAGGCCAGCTCCTGCGCCTTTTCCTGTTTATAAAGCTCGGTGACGTGATCCTTCACTTCAGCCAGCGGCTTGGTCGCGCCTTCATCTGTCTTCGGCATCGCCGCGCGGTTCTTGTTGTAAACCGTGGTCAACTCCGCCTCGGTCGGCTCGGCCACCTGGTCGATGTAATTTGCCGCTGGAAATGAAACGTACTCAGCTACGATCTGCGGCTTGGTTTCGTAGCGAAACTTAGCCTGCTGGTAAAATTCTTCCAACGCTTCGTCTGTAATCTCGATCGTAGGTTCAAAAGTGTCGCGGTCCAACTCCGCCAGATCAATCGACCATACGGTGTCGCGGCGCTTGATTTCCTCCAAGGCTAGATAGGGCATCACATAACCCGGGCCACCCAAGGCACTGGAAACTTGATCGATGCGGAAATCCTGCGACAACGTCGTGATGAGCGTTTCCTCGCTCATGTTCGGGTTGTTCTTAAAGCTGTCGATGAAGCCAGCATACATCTTCTGGCTAAATTGGCCCGTCTGCCAGTCTTGAAACGCCGGACGCTCGCTGACATATTTCTGAAACTGCTCCTGGGTCGGCTCAGGGATCTGCAAATCAGCAACGATGGAGAGTAACACTGCACGCTGCATGGCGCCATACTGAACAGCTTCGTCCGAGATACGCTGGCGATCCAGGGCCAACGAAATCGTGGTCCACTGCTCCAGGGCGCGCACGTCGCGAGCGGAGTTCAGATTAAAGCCGTAGAATTCACGTGGGCCGGCATTGGGATTGGTTGGATTACCAAAACCGCCGAAATTGCCGATCGTGAAAACGAAGGAGATGATCACCACCACCAGAATGATGCCGAAGATAATCTTGTGGTGCTTCTGGATGTGGGTTTGTAGCCAAGTGAACATGGTCTAATATAGGTTCGAAAATTGGGAGATTGGAAAGTTGGAAAGTCGGGGTAAGAGATGTTCGTTCGAAGATTCGTCGCAATCGCTTTCGAACCTTCAAACAATCAAACCTACGAACTTAATAAAGAGTCGTCGATGTCGTAGTTGGACCAGACGGCTTTCACGTCTTCGAGGTCGTCGAGGGTTTCGGTTAGGCGAAGGACTTGTTTGACTACGTCGGCGTCCGTCACGGGCACCAGCGTGTTGGGAATATAAGCCAGCTCCGAGCTGTCGGGCTCGATGCCCTTGTCGTTTAGAGCTGTCGAAACGGCGTCAAACTCGGACATTTCGCAAGTGACTTCAAAGTGGTCCTCGTTGTTGACGATATCTTCAGCGCCAGCTTCGATGGCGACCTCCATCAGAGTTTCCTCATCGGTCTTGTCCGAAGAAATGATGAACTGCCCCTTGCGCTGAAAGTTGAACGCCAAGGCGCCAGCGCCAGCCAAGTTGCCGCCGCACTTGGTGAAGGTGGAGCGGACTTCCGAAGCGGAGCGGTTCTTATTGTCAGTGGTGACTTCGACGATCACGCCGACACCGCCCGGGCCGTAGCCTTCGTAAACCAATTCTTCATAAACCACGCCCGGCAGCTCGCCAGTGCCCTTCTTGATGGCGCGGTCCACATTGTCCGCCGGCATGTTCGAGCCCTTGGCCTTGATGATGAGCATCCGCAGGCGCGGATTAAACTCAGGGTCGCCGCCGCCGTCGCGTGCGGCAATGGTCAGCTCCTTGGAAATGACGCTGAAAATCTTGCCACGCTTGGCGTCGATCGCCGCCTTGTGGCGCTTAATGGTGGCCCATTTGGAATGTCCTGACATGGTAAATGCGGGGTTTTAGCGGTTCTTTCGATAATTTTCGGCGGCAGCTTTCAATTATAAAAACTTAGGCTTAACGCTTTTTCTTGCCGCCTTTGGAAGAAGTTTGCGGGGATTTCTTCGCGGTTTTCTTAACTGGCTTGGTCTCCGTCACGTCGATGACTTCGGTGTCTTTGGCCTTTTCTTCCTCATCGCGCTTACGGTTGGTGAGCCACTGCTGGAGGATGGAAATGCAGTTTTGCACGGTCCAGTAGAGCACGAGGCCGGACGGAAAACTATAACAGAACACCAGGAAGATCAGCGGCATGAACTGGAAGACCTTGCGCTGCATGTTGTCCGTGGTCGGCGTCGGCGTCATCCGCATTTGGATGATCATGGCGCCTGCCATGAAGAGCGGCATCAGGTGGAACCAGTCCGGCATGAATGGCAAGGTGTCCGGCACCGACAGGTCCTTGATCCACATGAACGGCGCAAAGCGCAAGTCGGACGAAGTCCGCAGCATATAGAACAGACCAAAGAAAATCGGCATTTGGAGCAGGATCGGCAAGCAGCCCGCCGCCGGGTTGACCTTATGCTCCTTGAAAAGCTTCATCGTCTCCTGCTGAAGCTTGGTCGGGTTGTCTTTGTATTTCTCCTGGAGCTCCTTCATCGGCCCCTGGATCTTACCCATCGCCTTGGCGGAGCGCACTTGCACCTGCGTCAACGGCCAGAGCATGCCCTTAATAATGCAAGTCAGCAGGATAATGGCAAAGCCCCAACCCCAGGTCGGAGCCAACGGAACAATCAGGCCATGGATACCAACCAGCGCCCAAAGCAAGATCTTGCTGATCCCGCCGAAAAAGCCGAACTGCATGATCTCATCCTGATCCTGCCCCATCGCGTTGAGACGGAAATATTCCTTCGGACCAACGTAAAACTTGGTGCGGATCGACTTCATCTCACCCACCGGAACCGCGCCGAGATCAAATTCCATGGCGCCAGTCATGCCCTGTTGCAGCTCGGGGTCTTCGATCGTCGCGCTCAAATCGATGGGCTTGGCAAAGATGCCGGAGCCCATGGCGTCAGTCGGCGTCAAAACGGTCGTAAAGAACTGATTTTTGATCGACGCCCATTGCACCTGGCCACCGCCAGCGCTGAGGCCTTCGTAAACAAAATCTCGCGGCGGGCTCGCTCCAATGCCCAGGAAGCCCTTCGAGCCAGTAAACTTGCTCATTTTCAGGAATTCCGCATCACCGTCGGCATAGTAGCCAAAGTTAAGGAATTCGTGACGGACGTCGCCCTTGGTGGGGGGGGCCGAACCAACATTGAGGAACATCGCCTGCAAGGGGAACGGCTTCGAACCGGTGTTAATAAAATACGTCTCGTGTTCTATTATATAAGGGTCCGCCTCGCTGCCGATCCCGGCGATCACGTAAGCCCGGCGCACTTCGACGCCAGATTCGTCCACGTAGGCCAGTTGGATGCGGCCCTTCTCCTGATCAAATTCCTGCACCTTATAGTCGGGCGCCACTTCGTCGGGAATCCCGTCCTCATCCTGGTCAATGCTGATCGCCAATGCCGGTTTTTCCGAACCGGCTCCAAAAATATAAGGCTCCTCGCCGTGTAACACCGCTGGGTATTTGAGGCGGCCATCGGGCATCGTGTCGATAAAGGCGACGTTCTTGATCGCGCCCCCTTTACTGGTGAAAGTCACACTGATGTATTCGTTCGCGAGCACGTAGGTCTCTTCGGGAAGATCGGTCTCCGTAGCCGCAATCGCCAGCTCTGGAGCATCCACCTCGCCAGCGGAGAACACACTGCGAGTCGGCTCGCCGGGCTTCGCTGGCTGTGCCTTAGCTGCTCCTTGCCCCTCAACCGACGCCCCATCTGCATCTTCAGGCAACGATTCGACGAGTGGCTTCTCGTCGTATTGTTCTTCGGCAAGCTTTTGATTCTTCCGGACCTCCTGTGTAAACAGGAACATCGCCGCTCCCATGAGCAGGATTCCGATAATGGTGTTCTTTTTATCCATGAGGTTTTTGCGCCAAATGCGGCGCGTGTGAAAACGGACTAGCGAAACGGTTTCCGGGCTCGCTTCAATGCTAATCTTTGCCCCACGCCAAGGCGTGGGAGATTAAAGGAAACAAATTAAAAATTAAAGATTCAGACTCCCTAAGCGCCAAAGGGTTATGAATAAATCTAACAGATCACCTGAATCTTTAGTTTGTTCACTTTAATTTGTTCACTTTCTCCGTTTCCGGCTTGCCGGGAACGGGATCACATCCCCCCGCATGCCAGGGGCCGCATTTGAGGATGCGCCGGAAGCCCAACCAACCGCCTTTCAGCAGGCCATGCCGTAAAATCGCCACGCGCGTGTATTCAGAACATGTTGGATGAAAACGACATGCGCCGCCTGGCCCCAGCAGGATCTTTTTCAACGGCGAGAGCGTGATCTGGTAAAGCCGGACCAGCGCTGCAGCGCCGCGGGCGAGTAAGCTGGCCTCTGAGTCACTCATGACGGGGGCGGCTTCTCGCGGCGCGCCCAACGCTTCAGCGCCCGCTGCGCGGCATCCTGAAAACGGGCCTCCAGCTCGGTAAAATCCTGGGTAAAGACATCTCTGCGGGCGACAAAGATCACATCGCAATGCTCTGGCAATGCGTCCTGGTGGAGTCGAAATACTTCGCGGAGCAGGCGTTTGGCGCGGTTGCGGTGCACCGCATTGCCTACTTGCCGACGACTGGCAATGACCCCAATACGCCGGCAAGGGCGAGCCGTCGGGTCCATCGGCGGCAATATACGGCACAGAAACGCCGGACACTCATAGCGCAGTCCGACGCCACGCTCACGGTCAAATTCGCGGCGCTTGCGGAGACGTTGCCATGGACGAAGTCGGTGCATGGGAGCAGGAAAAAGAAAAAAGCTTAAAGGAAAAAGAAAATATTCTCCCACCAATGATAACCAAAGTCAGGCGGCCCCGATCTTCCTACCGGCATTTGCGCCCTGCGCAAATCATTGAGCCAAGCTTCGCCGAACTCAATCGAGCCGCATGATTACTGGTACTCGGGACAGGGGTCGAACCGATACAACCCCTCCTAGTAACAAGCACTCACCTTTAATATACAACAACTTGCGCATGATAGTTCATTTTAGTCCTCATAGGTTCACGTAAAATAGGTCAACGATTAGTCAACGATTTTCATTCTGAAATAAAAAAGAGAAAGAAAGTATTTTTTTGTAGTGATTTTCACCCGCGTTAGGGATATTGACCATTATATTAGATAAAATGAATTTTACATTAATATTCCTTTCAGCAATACCCCTGTTCGCTAATGCTGAACCTCTCCTAACCACAATAGAGGCAGATGCCATAGTCGCAGCCGAAGAGGCAACTAGAGAGGCTAAGCGTGACGCCCAAAAAATCGACTCCCAAATTCTACAGCGAAGGACTCTCAGCATGGGTGATCACTCCATGACTTTGGAGCACATCGCCCCACCGAACCTCCCCAGAAAGGAATCGAGCCCCCAAAAGACTGAGTTAACACAGAAGGAGCAAGAGGCGCTTCTGCGGCAACTGTCAGAAATGCAGGAAGCAAAGATCATCTCACTCATTGCCGTAGTATACGATTTTGCCAACAACTCGCCAGTCACTCATCTAAGATGGCAGCATGAGGGGCAACTCTATGAAGCTTGGAGCGAGGCCGACTTCCGATATCTTCGCACGCTCCCCAATTTCTCAGCCGATAAATCACGCTACCGACTCTCGCTTTTAGTATTCAGCGAATCCATCGAGGATATGGAACACCAAAGGCAAGCTGCGGAAGCCCATGGCGTTAAAATGAGACTACCAGAGATTCCGAATTTGCCGACGACACTTTCTGGAGTCTCAGAATATTTCGTCGTGTCTGACGATCCCGACGTATTTGAGCAGGAAGCCGCCTTTATCCCATTGGACGATATTCATGCATACTACGATGGGAACCTTGAAAAATTAAAGCAAAAGCTGGCTAATCAAGAGGCGATGAATGACGCCAGAGCACGCTACCGAGAAGCACACCCCCAGTCGAAAGACACCACGCTAACTTATTGGATTGAAGAAAAATGAAACGAGAATTCACTATTACCCTAGCATATGCACTGATGCAAACAATCGGGCATGGGCAAACCTCTAGTGATCTAAACTCTGGCCTAATAATTTCACATGACGAAGACACAGGCGCAAACACAGTTTCGTGGTGGGGTATTAGGGATCATGCCTATACAATTCAGACAAGCGATGACTTAGATAACTGGACGTATATTAATAGCATATTCGTCGGTGAAGACAGGGTGGAAGATAGCTTCAACTTCTCTCTTCAAGGTGGAGCCCAAAGGGCATTCTTCAGGCTCAAATTCACAGATGCCCCCGTAGGCACCGTAGATGTTGGCGTTCTAGACTTTGATGGTGATGGCATCCAAAATCAAACAGAACTAGATAACGGAACCGATCTTTTTTCAGCATTAGACCTTAATGGCAACGGGATCCCAGACGATGCAGATGTTCTCTGGGCAAACGTCCCCTCGGCATGGATCAATGAAATTATTACTGATCCCAATTCAGAGTACTACGATCCAAACAATACGATTATTGTCATTTCAGATGTCAGCCCTATCGACGATTACGATGGTGACGGACTCTCCAATCTACAGGAGTATTTAACAGGAGCGTCAGGCGACGCATTAGACTACTTTAATGGCGACCAGCCAACACTACGCATCATCCAAGGCGACGGGCAAATAGCAATGCCAGGAGCATTTGCGGAAAAGTCCCTCTACATTCAAGTCGAAAATTCCGAAGGCCTACCCTACTATAATGCTCCAGTCATTTTTGAAGTCGCCGATGGGTATGCAGGGCTATCAGATACAAAATCAGGCGAAAACTTACAGGCAAAACTAGTAAAAAAGACTGCCCTGCTAGGCGCATCAACCTACTTTCTCGCCCCCATCACTTCATCGTCAATAGAAACCATAGTAACTGTCTCACTTCCTACAACCACGATTCAAACGAATCACTTTACATTGACGACAGACCCCGCCTACTCACCCCCGCCGTATGAGTTTCGCGAATACGACATTGGAAATGGAATGACCAAATTTACATGGCGCACTTATGCGTCTTCGAATAGTGAATTTTTAATTCGCGAGGAAGAAAATGGAGAGATGATCACTAGGCTCACGCTGAAATATAATGAGCTAAACTCTCCAACAGATGGCAACCTATACACAGTTACCGTAGATCAGGACTACAACATAATACAACAATGACATCGATAAAGCGAGTTTTGGTTACCTTCCTGTGCTCAATCGCACCTATAGCCCTCCTTAGCATAGACGGGCAAAGGCTAGTTGAAGATGAAAATGGAACCTCAAATAAAAGCGCATCTACTGTGTTCGATACTGATGGCGATGGCTTAAGTGACTATATTGAAGTCTATAGGCGAGGAACTGATCCAGATAATGCCCCAAGTTGGAATACAGATGGGGACCCTTCCAATAGAGACGATTATGACGATGCAGTCGGTTACGACGCAAAGCTTAACTTTGATGCGGCTCCCGAAGTAGTTTACTCGGTTGTCCCATTGGGTCCCAAATCCTCATATGGACAAATCTACAGCCTTAATAATAAAGGAACTGTCGCGTTTGAATCTCTCGATACCGGTGAGTTTAACTTAAAAAAACTGGGCAGCACGCCCTCATCGATTAGTGGGTATTTTCTCGACCTCAACAATCGCGGAGACTGCATGTATTATGAAACAGGCCTGCACCCAAAAGTTTATGCAGTCGATTCAGCAGGCACATTATTCAAGACCATTGAACTCGATGAATTTAGAGACAGCTTCGACTATAATTTAGATGTAAGCTTTAAACAAATTGGAAGCGGGGATAAGGCTTTTTATAATGCCGTCCAGAGAAGCTCAAATATTTTAATTGAGAATGGCACCTTGGATGAAAATCGCCATGCCTTTTTTAACGTTTCAGCCTATTATTCGTACGAAGAGTTTTCTAACTACGAGCTAGTGAACGGCGAATGGCAACTAAGCCAGGCTGTGTGGTGGGAGTTATTTTTCTATGGGCTTACCTACAGCGAAGACCAGTTGTTAAATGACTCAGTCTTCACATATGCATACTTTCATCAGAGTAGCTATTCGCCTGAAATAGTCAACCCCGCAGACCACCCCCTAGGAGAAATGACAAGTCATTTCACAGATGAAGGAATTCCTGAAATCGAAGGTTTTAGCCTAATAAAAGCAAATCATTCTGGAGATTTTCAAATCGTAAGCGGTCAGCGAGCAGGTTACGAGGGGTTCTCAGGTGACACCAATATAGAATTTAGCGATGGATACTCCTTACAAGTAAGTTCTGGCTCTGAAAACTGCCCAGCATTTGGTCGTATCAATGAAATGGACGGCCTATGGAAAGCTTGGAGTGAAGAACAAACAATGTCACTTACTGAACCAGAACAGGGTTCCACGATTTTAAGCCAATTCGAAGGAGATCCGCTTGATGTCACCAAGATCACCGAAAAGGGCCTGCTACTTACCGAGCAAGGACTTTGGAGAAATGGTAGATTGCTAACTGAAGCAGAGATCCTAGGGAGCGAATCAGAATGGTCCAACCTAAACATCGACGCAATCTCTGACGATGGCTCTTTCGTGGTTGGCCATGCGTTGAATGAATTCGGAGAAAGCTATTATCTATTACTCTTTCAACTAGAGTACATTCAATCAAGCGGAGACTCTGAGAATAGTCCACTTGACTACTTGGCAATGTTTTCACCCAACAACCCTAGCGGAAAAGGATTGCCAACCTATGGTGAAATACTGCCAACCCTAAGCCTGACATTAGAGGACCTAGACGACAGCGAAATCGATACAATAAGTATAACATTCGCTGGTGAAACACAAACCATGACAGAAACAGGAGTAAACAATCTATCATTTAAGAACAACACTGACAGCATTCTACTTACACTTAGTGAGCCACCAATCCTGAGCCCATTAGATGAAGAAGAACTAGTAGCACAACTTACATTAACCGATATAGGCATTTTCGACTATTCAATTAAACTCTACGAAACCGAAGTCTCGTCCAATACATTCCTTAGCAGCAACTCTATCGGTATAAAATTATCAGAATTAAGAATTGACCACGGCTCGACCGACATACTAACCGGCTCCCTGTATATAGACAACATAGCAAATCCATTTTCATTGATTGAAGACGGAGCAGAAAGCAATAACTACACAAGCGATGAGATAACAATTGAAATCCTGAGCAGTTCAATCGATAACCATATACTCATCAATCTTAGTGACTTCAATTCAGGCATTAGCAATTCGTTGATTTCATTATATACATATGACTCAATCACATTCAGTAACATAGCAGAATCCACAAACACAAACCTAAGCCATGAACAAATTGATGTTCCCGAATTTGCTGCGTGGAAGGTGCGAATCCATGCAAACATTGAGGACATCGCCTCCGCAGGAATCAAACTCTTAACGAATGCATCCGATGAGGAAAATCGAACAATTCAGGTTGATTTCCAGAAGCAAATGCCGAACATTTACGATTCTACTGCTACATATGTTGTTATCGATGAACAGAGCGATAGCAATTTTCTTGATAGTTCGTATACTCCAGTAAAAGTTTCTACATCTTCTCTGTATTATGGGTCAAATATGGATATCACGGCAACGGGCCCTTTCGTGCTACTTGGATCGTTTGAAAATCTTTTCGGAAATAAGATAAAAGTTGAGCCAAACGCAGTTGTATTACAATCACTCGATTTTATTTCAAAATTTGGACAAGGCCTCGATCCCGAAGACAGGATTGCAGAGCCAATTGAAAACTTGGGCTATACAGTACTTCGAGACTTCAACGCAGGCACAGAAGATACAATCTCAGATTATATTAAGGGCAAAAAAATCTGGTATTCAATGTCTCATGGCGTTACAGACGATGGAACGACCAAAACTGACTTTATTGGACTTGCATTTAAGGATGCCGAGACTAGAGCCGATGATTTAATTTCATCGACAAAACTTACCCAATTACAACTCGATTATAACTTGGTAATAGTAGATGGTTGTATGAGCGCGCAAACCTCAAAAGTGTCAGAGGATGATGCAATCCTTAAAAACACCCTTCTCACGGGATCAAGTGACTTCGCACAGTCATTCGGGAGTAATGCGGCCTACTTAGGCTGGGGTTGGACAATGGGCCCAAACGCTGCACAAGTATGGTCCTCAGAATTTGTAAATAACCTGAACGGAAAAAAAACCGTCAAAGAGGCCCATGAGAAGTTCCTCACCGACAATGCTGCGGCACCAGCAGCTCGCTTATTAAAACTCTTCGGTAACAGCAATCAAATCATCGATCTAAACTAGTACTTTATGGACAATTTTTGTTTAACAATAATAGTGCTCGTTTTATTTTCGAGCCCTATAGCCAGAGCAAATAGCTCCAATAACGTCGACTATATAGAGAGATTCAATCACATAGACTCTGTCATTAGATCGAACTCTTCTTCATACAAAAAAAATGAAAAACCTGGAACCTTACATATCGAAGAGGAATTTCAGTTATCAAGGATCACAAACATTGTCACTTATAACAATGAGATGACACAATGCATTTTTGGGAGAGATACCGGAATCATCTATCAGGTATTCAATAAAAGCCTAAATAAGTATTTGGAGAGCTCTCCAGATGTTGCCAGCAGCATCTCAATAGGCGATGTTTCAAAGAATGCTTTGGAGTTGCTTAAAAAATACGACTTACACATTCCAAATGGCTATGAATTATCGTCAATTAACTACAGTAAATATTTTCACAATTGCTGGGAGTTAAGATACTCACACTACTTTGAAGGGTATGAATACTACGAGCCCAATAGAGCCATAGAGGAAGGGCTATTAATAGCCTTCAGCGAGGAGCACGGCCTATTACTTTTTGGATTAAAACATTTTGCTCCCCATCCACTAGAGCTAAAAGTAGACATCAGTCGAGATGAAGCTTTGCTAGCAGGCGCAAATTCAATCCCTTCATTCTTGAATTCGCCATATTTTAAAAATTCTAACCCGGGTAAGTATACGACGAATGAACTAACTGGAATAGACCTAAAAATTATCGTTCCGAACTGGTTGAATGATTCTGAGAGAGCAATTTGGATAAGGAAGGAACTTCCAGACAGAAGTCGATTGTGTTGGATTTTGGAATTTCACACTAAAGCAGCTTCCCGAGGTCAGGAAGAAGGCGATCTACAATATGGAACCTCTGCAACTTCTAGTTTAATAATATTTGTTGATGCAAAATCCGGCGAAGTCTTAGGAGGCAATTTTTTGTAAATGCTATATCAGCAGAAAACTCAAAGATATTTTCAAAGCTGAAATTCAAAGCCCCCGCTCGATATCGTTCATCTCATCCATCATTTCTCGGATTCGCTGACGGTAATCCTGATCCCCTAAGAGCGCCCGCTGAGCAACGACAACCTGCATTGATTCCAGTTGCTTAATCTGATCATCCAGTTGGGCGATCTGCACTGGCGAAATGTCCGAACGCTCGCGGGCTTTGACTAACTTCCGTTTACGTCGGCCTAGGCTAGCAATGTCATTCTCCGCTTCTGCCAAATGCGACAATTGATCCAATTGGACGCGAAGTTGCCGGGCATCCTTACTTAATTCATCGGTTGGGACTCCACTATCAAGCGCCGCAATACGCACGCCCGCAGAGTCGAGTCTCCTCTCTATGCTTTCCAGTTGGTTGTCTATCTCATCGACGCTTTGAACGCTCGCTGAACTCCAACCTATCGGGTCTTTGTAGAACAACTGGCCAACTATGGGCCATTCTGCTTTTTGAGTACTGATTGGCTTCCCTTGCTCAATGCGGTCAATCACCTGAATCACTTCATCTGCCTGCCGGGCAATACCCTCACGAACAACATACTCAATTTTAATGGGGCTCAAGTCGAACATCCGCCCCATCTCACGATATAGTCGAGGAGTGTCATCACGGACTTGCTCTTGATTGGGCAGAGTCGCCAACCACGGAGGAACAATCTCGGATTCGTAGAACGGATTGTAATTAGCCTCAGCCTCACCCAAAGCCGCCATAAACGGCCCCTTGAGGTTGTTGAGGTCCAAAAGGTCGCCATAGCTTACAACACGCTCGATCAGCATCTTGCGGCGCTTTGTATCATCCCCAGGATCACGTTCTAGCAAATCATCCATCACCGCATTGTACGCCATCGACGCAGCAGCTCCCTCCAGTCCATAGGGGAATGAGAGACGAAAAGGTCCAACCCCGTAGCTACTCATGCGCAGTCCCAAGGATCGCTCCTTTTCCTCTGCCCGGTCATCGTCATCCATCATCAGGTAGGTGACGATGGCGGCAGCGGTAAATTGCGCAGTGATCCAAGGCATTTTAAGCCACGCCTGATTGCGGACAGCCGGATCAGGATGGGAAAGCAACTCTGCCTGCTGACGGACGCTCTGAACCATCGGATTCGCAAAGGGGATCAAGCCAGACACTCCGCTGACAAACCAATTCCCACGCTCGTTGAACTGCCCGGCACTCTGCCAATAGCGAAGCTTTGCCTCAGAGTCGGTTGCCCCACTATCCTTTGCCTGAGCCGCAGCCCCCTCGCGTGTCACCGTTTCACCCAAGCGAGCAAGAGCGCGTCCACCAGTAATAACATTTAAGACTTCAATCGGCTTATAGAGCATGACCGACGGAACATTCACCACGAAATTAAGAAAACCACGTATGCGGGGATCAGGATGATGACTGCGATATAGGTTATCCGAGAAGAATTTTACTATCGGGCTCTGTGTTAGTTCGCGCACTAGCTCACTATGTGAGGGCTCCAATCGAGAAAGCAGTAAGCCGTCATCCTGAATCTGCGGATGCTTCTTTTGGAACTTCTCGACCATGCCCCGGAACTGAACTGCGCCAGGGATCCAACCGAACTTATCCTTTCCAAAAATCATGCTACTGAAAACGTCACGCGGGGGGTTGCGCACCGCAAAGGGCAAGCTCTCCGTGATCGCCTGTTGAAACAGTTTGGAATAGTGAGAAACCACCCTATAGACCTCTTTCAGATTAGAGTCCGAGCCCAGAGTTCGACGGCCCATGAATAGCTGAAACAACTCCGGCGAGTTGAGCTGCACAAACTTGCGCTGACCATTCTCCAAATAGCCCAGCACTTGGACATCATTGGGGCGCGTTGGGCGCCATAGCTGTTGCGGTCCCATCGACACAACCAGATCATCCTCGTTGAATTCTATTTCACTGACATCAACCCCTTCATCGGCAGCACGTTGCTCCCGGATAGCAGTGACAATCAGCTTGTTCACCTCTTCCTCGCTGATGGTGGCCGCGACCGTTGTTTTCATCCGAAGTGGAACTGCGATGCGACCAGCAGCAGCCCGAGCATCAAATGGCAGGTCTTTGTCTTTGGACAATTCACTCATCTTTCCCACCAAAACATTTGCCAGATCGTTCCAGTAGAAAGCGCGGAAAGCAGCCCGAGCGCGATCCTCGGCAACGTCCACCAAATTTTGAATAGGCAGGGCGCTACCGTGTGCCGATTTGATACTACTCTCAATGTCCGCCCGAGCGGTAGGACCGCCGGTAATCCCACGATCCTCCATGATGCGAGGGAGCGGCCAATAATCTCGGTAGGCTAACGAAATCTTGAGCATTTCATCCTGCGACTTCAGTCCGCCCAGAAACTCTACGGCCAACAGGTCATTGAACCACCGCTCAACATCTTTGTAGCGTTCATTAAACTCGGTCTTTCCCATCGCCTGTTCCGCGTCAGAAACGATTTCACGCAAGTCCTGCGTCGAAATTCCTGCCTCTCTACCGGGGTAATCACGCTGCCCATGCTTCAAGCGTTCCAAAACGGTTCGAGCCCAACCAGCTTCTTCAAACAACTTCCAATGCTTAGCCCCGACGTTATCCACAATCTCACGGAATGTCTTATCGGTAACTGTGATATAGTCTCCACCCCGAGGCTTAATACGGATACCCTTTCGACCTGCCTCTGTCCCTTCAAGCGCCTGCCTCACATCACTGGTTATGCCTAGAATGCTATTATAGATCGCTTGTAGGGTCTGACCTGGCTTCGATGCTTGGCGGGCCAGGTCGAGTGCTTCTTCGCGGGACCTGCCTTCTATCTGGGCATTTCTACGGACCACCCGAAACAGCCTGCGTTCAATCGTTCGAAGCGGTGCTGCCTCCGAAAACCATGCAGGGATTTTCCCCGTAAGGAAGTCACTGGAAGTAATGGCACTGGACTTGGGAGCTAGGTTTGCTGAGCGCCATTGTGCAGTGCGACTACGGGAGAATTGCGCGGCTTGAAGCCGGGTAGCATCACGGATACCTTGGGCAATCCCTGGAAAGTTCTTTTCCAACATACTGTCGATGGCCTGAGTTACGGCCATACTTTCAACCGACGAGGGATTGACCACTCGTAGTCGCAACCATTCCGCAATACCCTCGTGAGTATTCTTAGCACTGGCTCGGGAGCCATGGCGGGTGACAAGTCCCATTAACTCACTTTTGTGCGCCTTGAAAAACTTATCTTCCTTTGAACGTATCAGATATTCCAGACCATGACCCGCTTCATGATAATTTAACTCTCCAGATTCATCGCGGGTCATTGCTAGGTGTCCACGCTGACGATAATTTGCTGGGTGCTTTTTAGATGTCTGCGAAGTGCTACGACGCATTTGCACCCGGATCAACTTATTAAGGTATGACACAACATCACCAGGACCCACCTTTGCGCCGTCTCGGTCCTTGGAGAACTTTACCAACAGATTCCGACCTTCTCTGGTTTCTCCACCTTTCTTCACCCAGTCGGGAGTATTATTTGGAAAAGCAGAAGCGGTCCCAAATGCTGACGATCCATAATGAACATCGGAATCGGATTCACTCGCTTCAGACGCAGGTTTTGGATTGTTCAGTAAAACCTTCTTAGCCTCTGGGTAGGTAAGCTTATTTCCATCGCGGTCGATCAACTTGCCTCGATTCGCTACACCTTCTGCGACTGTCATTTCGGCGTTCCAATTTTCTTCAAGCGCACGAGACAGGACTTCCCCCTGAGTCTTTGACATCACATACTTTCCACCTGACCACTTTCCACCAATAGCTTCTGCTAATTTGCCATCACGATTTTTCAGGCCATGAGTGCTGGGACGCGGGGTGAAATGCGCTTTCTTTCCCTGGTTGGTGACTCGGGGCGTAGGCAAACTGGAATCATAGCCATTCATTGCGTCCTCTTTCGCCCTTCGGGCTTCATCCCCTGAGTCCAGAATTCGCTTAACGATGGTCTCCTTTTTGAGTCCGCCAACTTTCATGCCCATCGACTTTGCCCGCTCGACCAGTTCGGGCTTTCCCAGTTCCATTAGGGATTCCAGAGTGTCAGTTTGTGAATCGTTCGTGGAAGATGAATCAGTCTGTGGATCACTTTCGGCTTTTGCTGATCCAGTATCCTGCGCCTCGTGATTGCTGTTTAGTTCCTCCCCAGTATTTGAGTCGCCAGCTCTCCCAGTAGGTCCGTTATTAACCACGGTCTTTTCCCCAGATGCATTGGTAGTGCCATCTGTACTGCCTGAACTCTCGGACTCGGTCTTTCCGGCGTCAGGGTTACTATCATCAGTTCCTTGTCGTTCGTTAAGAGTGTTGTCATTGTTTCCCTTGGTTAGCCGATGTTCGGCAAGCTGTTGAACCTCGTTGACGGTCTGTGTAGAGACTGTGCCAACTTGGCCCACCAGACCTCCTACTATAAAAGATTCCAAGGCGCCTTCGGTGATCTCGCGATCCGGGTCATACTCGGAGAGCTTAGAAATAGTGTTGAGTAGGATTTGCTGGCTAGCCTCCGTAGTGCCTTCTGCGAGAAAGCCCTCGGCGCTGGCCAGTCCCAGGCGCTTGATCGCTTCACGCATCGTAAGCTTTCCAGCCGAGCCCTTGAATACACGACTCAACACTGGACCAAGACCGGCACGCTCCAAGGCCATCGCAGGCATGGCATAGGTGATTCCCACCGTTGCCGCAGCTCGCCGTTGATCTTCGGTCGCCTTGGTCTTGTCGATTCCCATTGCGTCAAAGTAATCGTCAACAGCCTCTTGGTAACTACTGGCGCCCATTGCACCAATGCCACCCGCGCCAGTCATACCCGCCGGAATATAGAACCCCAACTGACCAATTCCGTTAACCACCTTGCCGGTCATGCTTTGGTGAAACTCAGAGTCGATTCGATCAGTATAATACTGTTCGTTGTATTCCTTAAACTCGCCAGCGGTTTCGCGGAATGCACCTGCCACTTCGACCATACCCTGAGTTGGATTTGCTTCCGTCACTTCGCGATGAATACGTTGACGCTCCGGATCAGAAGCCGCACCTTTAAGTCGGCGCTCATAGAGCATTCTCATTGCTGCCTCCGCTTGGATCGGTCGAGCGCCATTAAAATCATGCAAACTATCAAATCCCAGCTCCTTGAAGAACTCTTGATTGTGCTGATATGCTTGGGTTCGCTCGTACTCAGAGAATTCACGTCCCAAGGGTTTCGATAACTGATTTTGTAGAAAACGAATCTCACTTGTTGGGCTACGACCTAACTCACGGAGTTCTTGCCCAATGTTACGAGTCTTAGGAGCACGGGCGCCCTCCTCAACGAATCCCGCTGCGCCCTCAGCAGCCGACCACGCAGCGCCACTACCGCCCAATGCAGCCTCCTGCACAACGTCGCCTACAACACCACCTGTCGGGCTGGCAAAAGGATCACGATTCACCGGCACCAATCGCGAAGCCTGGGAAGTCTTTGGATCAAAGGGATTGTAATCTACTTCAACTAATTTCATTGCTGCACTAAGTAATATTTTCCATCTCGCTCGACATACCAGTTCCCATCGGGCGCCTGTCTCGCTCCGCTAACTTCACGAACCTTATCCGCGTATTCCTGTCGCTCTTTAGCCGACATCCGAGGAAGCCCAGCCGCTTCAAAGTCCTTACGCGAAGGTGACTTCTTAGCTATTAATTTTGCGGCCAATTCCGGTTCAGCAATCGCCCACCGATAGGGGTCATCGCCCCAATACCCCAACTCATTAGATTCTTCGGATTGTGGATCTTGCTGTGGACTTTGAGGCGTATTGCCAAGTAACTCGTTTGCTAATGCCATAACTTCCCGCTGTGTGGGCATAATTTTGCGCGTAGATTCCTTGAATCCGTTTTCGGCGCTACCTTGAACAACTTCCTCCCGAGTCAACATATCACGGGCAAGCTTGTTGGCCTCCAGGCGATCCTTGTTGGTGATGTAATCGCGATCCTCGCCAAGCTTCTTGAAGGCCACGCCCCCCTTTCCATCCGGTTCAGGAGTGTAAAGAAATCCTCCTTGGGAAAAAATCTCGCCAACCTTTCGACCACCAAGCTCCAGTGTTGGTTCTTTGGCGCGGCGCACCGGCTGAATCCCCGACTGCTCAGCATCTATCTGATTGCGAATGTCGGCCAGTTCTTCGGGCGTATAGTTACCCGACGTAACAGCATTCTCGTAGGATTCCTCAAGCTGATTGATCTTAGCTCGCTGACTTTCAGTAAGCTCGTAGGTATAGTCTTCGTGCCGACGATCCTGCGCTTCATCCGCAAGCTGGGTCTGCACATCGGCATTGTGAGCGATGCGATCAAGACTGCGCTGATGACTAATGTCGCCCATATATAGTTGCCGGTCAAAACTAGCTTCATCACGAGCCTGAGATAACTCATGAGCGCGCGCCTGGGAGCGACGATTTGCTTCGGTCACTTGCTGCTGTTGCCCAATCCGGCTACGAGCGCGTCCCTGGCCCGAGGCATGAGCCGCCGTCACCACGGCCCCTGGTCGCATTCCTGATTTTACTTCGATTGCCATAGTTTCATTAATCAGATAAATCTGGTTTGGTTAGGTTCCAATTATTTCGGTCATTCCAATAATACACATCAACTCCAGGTAGATGCCCGGTAACAAAATAGCAGTAACGAATACTTCCTCCAAGAGATGGATAAATAGGACCAAAATCGCCAAACCCATCATCGAAACCCTCATGATCGGGGTGCTTCAACAGGTCCGAACTTTCGATTAAATCTGAGTAATATCCAAAGACGCCACTGAGTTCATTATTCAGATTTGGGAAAGACATAACCTGATAATTAGCGGACCCCTGGATTTCAAGAACAGCCCCTTCTCCTATTGAAACCTCTAGGAGTTTTTGACTACTAAAAGCATCGATTCCATGGCTTAAGAAATCCACGTAATCTATGAATGGGCCTAGTGGATGAAATTGTGAGCTAAGTTGAATTCCGCGAATAGCAACTCCAACCGCTCCACTAGGGATGTCATTCTTTAAAGATGATGAATGAAGTTTTTGAACGATGTATTCTCCGTTTCTTGAAGCCAAGGCTATCAATTCACCTTTTCCATAATGGTAATTACCATCATCATGAACGGCTATAACCCCCTGAGATATGGGGTCTTCATAAAGGCTTTCAAAATCAGAACCATAGACATCAACATAATAAACTTCCGAAGACGAGGACGTGTCCTCATGGACCACTCCAAATCGAACATCTCCAGATGTTGAGTCTCCAACCTGCATCCACCATTTCCCATCTATTCGGTGAGCAATTGTAAGAGATCCAATTGCCAATTCTCCTTCGATATTAGTTGTCAAGTGATAGACATCTACGGTGCTCGTCGTCACCGCACCTGATTCGTTCACCACATAACAGGTATAAAGAAGTCCTGTCGAATCCGACTGCTTGGCGCCCACGGAAACCAGAAGCGACTCACCGTTATCCGGCCCTAGAGTCAGATACTTTCCCGTTCGCGGATCGAACGGAGTGTTGGGCATCCCAAAGGGACGATTCTTTTTTAGGCGTGATCTCATTAGGGTTGCGATCCTTGAACGGTTCCTGCGCCCAGCTCTGATGCGATTTGAGCAATGCTGGCCAGGTCGGGGTAAGAGTCGGTTCTACGTTCCATGAAATTCGTAAGAGCCTGAATGACGCGAGTGCGCAGTTCTTCGCGGGCAAGCCCATGCGAATGAGAGCTACCATACATCCGGTCTCGGGCAGCAAGCACTTTGGAACGCATGGTAGACTTCGCAGCGTAGAGACGTTCTTTGAGGTTGGTCTGAGTCAGAAGAATCTTATCCTCAAGGTCAGTGAGTGCGACAGCCCGCTCACGCTCAATTCCCGACTCTACGGAGTTCCATAAGGTCGAGTTGAACATGCCCCGAGAAACTAGGCTACTGCGAGCCTGTGACACCTTAGCATTGAACTGTGTGTTGATCCTCGTGCGCTGACTATCGCCATAGTCATCCAGGTCTCCGCCAATGTCCGTGCTATGCGTTGTGAAGTCTGCCTCAATACCGGCAACCAATGAATCAACCAAGGCGTCGTAATCAGTGCCCTCAGCTTCCAGAGCAATGAGGCTGTCCTGGGTCTTGTCGGTGATCGCCGCATGGATCGATACAATGTCATCGTAACGCTGATCATTCAGGGTCCGACCTTCGTTGTAAGCCGAGGTAAAATCAGCCAGCAAATCATTAAGGATTTTTTCCCCTTTGATAGTCCGCCGCTTCAAGCCCCAGCGATAAGCTTCACCGCTTCCGGTCTGGTAGGTCTTGTAGATTTCCCACCCTTGCGCCTGGAGCCAGCCCATCTGGCTATCATCGTCAACCGTAAGGTATTCTGTCTCATACCAGTTCGACGCCAAGTGCGCGGCCTGACTGACCGGATCATTTTCCGTAATATGTTCTGATGGGTTAATTTTATCCATATCTTTCTCTAGGTTGCGTATCGAATTATCACCACTCCAGAGCCACCCGCGTAGCCGGTGTTTCCGCCTCGGTTTCCACCACCACCACCACCACGACCATCTGTCCCTACATAGGGCGTATCACTGGCAGATTGTCCGTTTCCATTGCCGCCGCCGCCTGCGCCTCCTGATGATTGTGACGCGGTTCCTGCCCTGTTGTAACGTGCGCCCCCACCGCCACCTGCGTAATAGACTTCGGTGCCTGTGATAGATGACGACAGCCCATCCCCACCAAGAGAACCATACGTATTACCATTGGAACCTGCCTCTCCAGCACCACCGCCGCCCCCCGCATAAGATTGGTCAAGGTTAGAACTACTTCCATCTCGCTGCCATCCAGCTCCGCCATCATAACCTTGGCTAGACGTTCCCGCCCCTCCAGTATAGTCTATACCGTCATAATCGGTAACAAATCCGCCGCCGCCTGATCCACCGTCGCCTCCCGTTGGATTTGTAGAATTACCACCATAACCACCACCAACTGCGGTATCCCCAAATGCACTTGAATCATCTCCGGCAGTGTTCGCAGCGCCCCCTGAACCAACGACAATTGAATAGGATGTTGCAATTACACTAGTGCTACCTTCTACAAAGCCGCCACCACCGCCGCCGCCGCCAGACGCATATGAGCCACCACCACCGCCGCCGCCGCCACCACCGCCGACAATTAGGTAATCAATATCACCTTCACCTGAAAGCACATTGAAAGTCCCACTTGATGTAAAGGTATGCACGTTATAAGTAACTCCTCCATCCTCATAGGAAGTAATGGTTCCCCCGGTAGCCAAGAGGCCAGTGCTAATACCCTCCCACACGGTTTGATCGTCGGCTGAATCAGAGGCAATGTGCTCCGGCCACTCAGTATTATTTAACTCTACGCCATTGCTCACTGAAGCGTCGTAAGTAGTGTCATATATAGAATCAGGGGAGTAGGTTATCTTGACGTTTCTGGCACCACGAGTTGTGGAGCCACCGATAAGATGAGAATTATTAATTACGATTTCGTCAAAAGTCTGCGCGATATCAAAAACAACAATCAAACGCTGGTTTGTTGATGTAGAATTTGCTGCCCACTCAGGAGAATCGGAAGTGTTCCAACCTCCAGTTTTAGTTTTCGAAGTGTCAAATGCGTGCTCGGGGTTGTACCAGCCATTTGTGGAAATTTTTGAAGTAGCATAAGCTGTAAAGTCGGCCTCAAGTAGATCGATCCGAGATCCTTGATACCAAAATTCAATAGCTCTTACCTGGACAGGGGATGCGCCCCAGCTATCCGCAATATCGAACACCACAGACTTTGCGGTCACGGGTTCCCCGCCTCCACTTGCCTTTTTCCGTGCCACCGATGCTAAAAAATGGTGTATCATTTTATGCGCCTCCGTCAGTCCATCCATTAGTGGCGGCATGCCATCCATCGCCGGTGTAGTATGTCAAAACTGCAATGTCCCCTGACGCGCTTCCATTCGTGATTTTATCGCCATCATCCAATGCAGTCCCATCCAACATTATCAAATCGGAGGCATTGGGATCGATGCTCACTTCTACGTCGCCTATCGTGATGACCGTTACACTCATACCTGATGCGATGGCAGGAAGCGTAATCGTGCAAGCAGCGGTCACATAGATAACATAGCCATTGCATTCGGCTACCGTAAGCGTCTGGTTTGCGGAGTAAGAAGCGGTGTTGAGCTTATTGGAGTAAGTCTTCACGCGACTCATGGCCGACTTGCGGATAGTGCCTCCAGCGCCGTCGTCCACTACAATTAAGTCGCCATCCTCCAGATCAGCTCCAATGTCTGTCCCCCCAGCAATGTCAGTATCAGTAATGTCGCCATCCCAACCCGCTGCCGATTCGGTGATAGACTGCCATATTGCTGCACTAGCGGAATTATCCAGACAAACAAACCCTGTATCCGAAGTCGTATTCACCCAGAGTGATCCGACTGAGTATCCGTCTCCAGAGTCATCCCCTGCTGTCGGATCAGACGTGGCCGTGAAGTTATTCAACACACCGGCCACCGCATCAACGTAAGCTTTCACGCTCTGTTGAGTGGGAACCTTGGTAGCGTCATCTGAGGACAGTGTATCTTCATCCAAAACAAACGAGTAACCGGAAACGTCCGTAACGGCTGTTATCTTGGCGAGAATGTAAGTCCAAATGCGAGATAAAGCACTTTTCCGGTTCGTTCCTCCGGCGCCATCATCAACTAAGATTAAGTCCGAATCTTCTAGATCGGCGCCGATGTCTGTAGCCCCGTCCAGATCAACTACAGTCGCATCAAGTCCATTACTTGAAATCTTCCCTAAGACATAGGTCCAAACTCGGGACAATGCGCTTTTACGATTCGTTCCGCTGGCTCCATCATCTACCAATATCAAGTCCGCGTCTGCCAAAGCTGCACCAATGTCTGTGGCGCCATCCAAATCAATATCAGAAGCATCACCATCCCAACCAGAATTCGCATCGACATATGCTTTGACACTCTGCTGACTGGGAGCCTTGGTGGCGTCATCTGAGGACATGTCATCCTCATCGACAAACCAGCCGTAGGTTGAAATGTCTGTGACTGCGGCAAGCTTCGTAGTGATGTAGGTCCAAACGCGAGTTAGAGCGCTCTTCCTCTGGGAGTCGGCGCTATTGTCATACACCAATAGCTCATCGGCGTCGTCTAACGCTGCACCGATGTCCGTGGAATCATCGATAAGAACGTCCATCTCATCACGGACTGCTTTGGTCGTTGGTATGGCAGAGTTCGACCCAGCATCAAACGACTCTGCAATCGCTGGACCAGCTTTCAAAGTGTCCTCATCCACCCACTGAGCAAGTGCGTCCGCAGTGCCCGTTCCGCCAATTCCGCCTTCAATATGATCCGCAATTTGCTCCAACGTGATCTTTTTAGCAGCACCGCCTTGAATGACATAGAACACGTCTGAGTCAGTTGGAGTCGTGACTGCGTCCTTGCCCGTTACGTGGGTCGCCAAACTCTCATAAATCGAGCTGATGATTTCAGAGAAATCTACCTTCTTCGCGGTCGTTCCTTGGGTGACAAGTAGCTCGTCTGTGTCATTAAGAGAAGCAACCGCATCTAAATCGGAGATGTCCAAAATAGCTGCTTCTATGGCGCCCTTAACGTAAGTCGCCAGGTAAGCCAGCGTAATGGTCTTTTCCGTGGTTCCGCCGTCTTTGAGTGGAATAACATCCGCACTGTCAGGATCAGTTTCGGCGGTCTTTCCCCAAACGGTATCGATAGCGTGCTGAGCCACCAGATCGATATCAACAGGCTTAAGGGATCCGCCTTGCATAATGAACACACTGTCGGCGCCAGACACGGCAAGCGCCGCAGTGATAGCCTCGATCTCATCAATGGTGAAATTCCTGACCTGGGTAATGGTTACATGCTTGGGCGATCCACTATCTGATACCGGGATTAACTCCGCCCCAGTTACGCTTGCATCATTATCGCTGTTATCGATCTGTAGTGACATTATCGAATTCTCCCAAGTTGCCGGGCTGTGATAGCAATTGCCTCAAACGCCCATTGATTCGTTGATTCTAAAATAACCGCAGCCCATGCCCCACGCACTCGGGGTCGCACAACTCGGTTACGCAGTTCGCTCCATGTGCCTGTTGCGACAACTGTGTTGGCTACCGCGTTATCCGTTGCCTCTTCTGCGGTTTCTCCCACCGCAATTGACCAGATAACATCACCTGAATTATCCGCCAGCATGCCATGCATCTCGGCGAGCATGGCGTTCTTAGCATCGCCCGAAGCAAGACGGAAGGGGCCGATGATCACCCGACTGGTCAAATCCTCGCCGTCATCATCACTGGCCGACTCGCTGAACTTGCGCCAAGTATCATCACGACCAAGAACGGCGACCTCTTGTAGTCCGTCATGCTTAATGCGTCCCGTTGCAATTGGCTGATGTCCGCCGTCCGCGAAAGAAACCGGCCAGATGGCGCGTGTGTCTTCATCGACCTCCAGCCAGTAATGGCTACCGGTTCCGGTTTCAGGCGTAATGAACAAGTGATAGCCACGCCCTGTTGGGTCATAGGCCATCGTTATTGTATTAGACTCTGGGTCAATATTGCGAAGTGAATCCGGTAGGCGATCTTCGCTGAATCGCTTAGGCTTACTCGTAGGCCCACCATAATAGACACCGTCATTGCTTAGGAATATGAGCAATCCCTCATGGTCATTTAAAGCCCAGCCAAATGGCGAAGTTATGCCCACCTCACCTGAAAGCTCATCCATACTTCCCGTAGCCGGATCGCCCTTGAGCACCCACAGTGAATTGCGGGTAGCGAAAACCAAAGCAGCATCACGAAACGGGATGGCTGCGATGATGGGTTCGCTGCCATTACCCGCCAGTCCGACCGCGCCTGCGACAGCTCGGGCCGCATCATCCATATCATCCGCAATACTCCAGTCAGAGTGATCTCCCATGCGAGATGCCCACCACAAATTGCCCTGAACCAAGATAAGTCGATCACGGTAAATGCAACTCACTGTGTAGCCAGTCGGAGCGGTCCCAATCCCAGAGATGGCAGTGATTTCGGCGTCATGTCGAACCACCTTTGTCCCACTTGGCAATGTCAATTCAGGTGAAGACAATGCATAGGTCATATCTTCGCCATTGGGCCATTGGATCGCTTCTCCGTTGGGCCATTGCCAGACTGCCTCGTTGGCGGTTGATACGGTATCGAGTTCAACCAAGCCCGGACGACTGCCACCACGTTCCCGAGACTCCAACAGCCCATATCCCCGGACATTCGTGGCGCCGGGGCTTGAATAGGGGCGAGTCTGTTTGCGGTATGCCCCCTTTCGAGCAACACCGCCAAACGGAAACGAAAGCGTTTTTTCAGCCGTCCGCACTTCGATTAAGCTACCGTGATCGCGTTAAAGTCGCAGCTCGTTTTAGAGCCTTCGTTGACGTAGAGCGCCGTACCGTCTCCGCCGTCAGTGTGGCGGAAGATGCAGCCAGTCGCATAGCCCTCCGAGCCATCAGCTGGGACCGTGGCGCCATAGGCGTCCAAGATGCCAACGCCAGGTGCGCGGGTAATCACTCCATCGGAAGTGTGTAAGTTGACAGTTCTCATTTTCGTAAATCTCTTAATTAACATTATTTCCCACTGGCAGCATCTGCTTGCCAGTGGGGAGGAGAAATTGAGCAATAGGCGTTACCTCATTGCGTGATGCTCAACACCATTGGGATGATGCAGGTAGACGTATATCATCGAGGCCACTTCGATGTATGCTGCCTTAGGCCAACATCGCCAGTTCTCCCCAAATTCAGAAGCATAGGTCGCAACCGTTCGGTTTATGGATTCACGGTCGGGAACACCAATTGGGCGGGACACAAAATCTTTGGCCTCGGAATCCAAACCATTGATCCCCGTGTTGTATTGGACTTCGAAGCTGTCCAAGTTTTCAACGATAAGATAATCAACACCCAACTGAGGTTCAGTCCAATTATCGAGAGTCGAATCAAGCGTAGATGCTTGCTCGGCAGGACAAGACTCAATAGTCGAATCCGCGTGAATGGATGCAGCAAATAGCCCCATCGCAGTTGATACAATAATGATTAGCTTTTTCATGATTATTGATAGTTGTTAGTGGAGATCATTTTTACGCTCGTCGCGCAGCCTGGTTACTAAAGTAGAAACCAATGATAGAAATCATCGCGATGTTCCGAACCGGGTCCAAAACAGACACAACGGCATTTGGATCAGAGCTGCCGACCTTGATCCAATGGATTTGCTCCATACTGACTTGCCAAGGCCAGGTTGCTCCAACTGTGTCGTAGTAACCAACAGCGATCTGCACTGGCAGCCCCTTGAAAGCCGCGATAATTACGGGGAGCATTGGCCAAAGGAAGTAAGCACAAATTACGATCAAGGCGATAGCACTACGAACCCAATAGAAACCATTCCACTTAGCTTCGTAGTTTCTAGCAGCTTGAGTGGCTTCGACCGTCGCCTTGTGCTGGTTTGCATGAGCCATGTCCAACTCATGACGATCCTTGAGGCTGTTGCCCCACATAGTTATGGCTGCTCCAAAAAGTGTTGAGAAAGCTCCAGCTAGAATCTCAGGAGATAGAAAAGGACTCATGGTTTGGTAAAGTCGGTCACACGACCTTCATTGGTTTGAAGAGTGAAGTGGGTAGAGGTTGAAGCACCTCCCGTCTGAGGAGCAGTAGGGTTGGTCCAATCGATGGTCCTCCCCTGCTGAGCACACCCTACAGCGAGGGCGGCGAGGCCCACACTTAGGCCAATTAGAATTTTTGTTTTCATGATACTATTTAATAAAGAACGAAAGTCCCATCCCCACGATAGTGAGTGCGGATGGGACAGCTAAGATCAGAAGCCCCCACAGAATTTTAATCCCGGTATCCAAGCGGGTCTCAATACGCTCCACACGGGTTTTGATGCCAGGTGATCCATTGCCGTAAACAGTGTGGCGCAATTCACTCACATCTCGTTTGATTATTTCCAAGTCGCTCATTACCAAGTTGACCCTTTGTAAGTAACCTCTCCGCTTCTCATTCGGCAGGGTTCGTTAAAATCGATGCTTCCCCCCATGTGACCATAGTTTCGAGCGCCTTGACGCTGATCTTGGCTGATGGCGGAAGCTAGAAGTCGTTTAAAGGCAGTCGTATGAATACCCACTTCGTCATTAGCCCGTTGCTCGGCGACCGATAGACATGACTCAACAATCAGCTCTGAGAACTTCATGCCTCCCAATGGGTAGGGCTTATCAGTGGTCAGCTTGCCATTGTATGCTTCATAAGTATAAGTAAGCGTGTAAGCTTTATCTGGCGTTGGATACCAAACCACTTCAAAGCGCTGCCCATCGGAACCATCTGCCTCGGCCTTACGACGAATGCAGGCATATTGCGGAGGGCCAGAATCAGTGTTGAGCTGCCCCAGGGCATAAATGCGAGCCTCACTCACAATCACCACTGGGCGTCGGGTTACGTTGGGCTCAAAATAAAAGTTTCCAGCAATGAATCCAAAGTTATCTGGAAGATCGTCAATCGCCTGTTCCGCCGTGGTGTCCAACGTTGTTGTTGGTTTCAAGAATGACCACTCATGATTAACCTCGGGCGGGTAATAGAACTGTCGAATTCCTGATTGAATGTAGCGATCAAGCTCAGCGACTTGTGCGGAAGTCCAATCTCCATCATCCACCCCGTAGCCCAGGAATGCCCCCACTTCTTTTTGGAGGTCAACAAATGTAATCGATAACGCGGACTCACTCATGGTTAATCGAATTTAATGGGGGCGTATTCCACATCCTTTATTTTGGAACCAAGTCCACGTTTCTTGATGCGACTATTGGCGATCTTGCGTGCCTCCGACTCGCTTGGAGAACCACGATTGCAGACGTGCATCTCTGTGCCGTCTGAGCAGGTGATTTTCCAGGCAGAGACAGTCATATCTTACTCGCCTTCGCTAAGGGTGAACTGACCGTCTGCCATATCCGCAAGCATGGAGATCATAACAAACTCCCCTGCGGTAGGACGGGACGGAGCCAGGCGACTTTTGCGCTGCATGAACTCTCGGTGTGTCTTGACCAGTGAGTCGGGCAATCGCTCCCCAGTATAGCCGAGGTGCCGGTAAACATTGATGGCGTTTTCATCAAGGCGTGTTTCCGGTTGTGGCTTGGGTTCAGGTTTGGTTGAAGATTTAGACGACATGATAAATAGATTTACGAATCGACAATTATTTACAATATAAAAATGCCGGAGGCAAATAAAAATCGCCCCCGGCATTTGTGTAGTATCTGATTTATCGGGTTAAGCCTGTGTGGCTCCGCCAATCAGGCCAATCGTTCGCCAGATGCCCTGCCACTCAAGGAACACCGCATCCGCGGCAGCATCAATCGCGTTGACTTCAGCAAGGGCCGAGCCGTCCAACTGGAGGCCAGCCGTCACCAGATCAACCACGAAATCACTGGTCGTTAAAGCGCCCAAAAGGACGAATCCCTTGCGCTCACCATAGCTGGCGCCATCGGCCAGTTCGCACTCTGCGTCAGCCGCGAGCGTCAAACCTCCGCATACGTAGGTGATGCCACCCGTAATGTAGGCTTGGTTGTCTCCACCAGCGTTCGGCAGGCTGATGAACTGAACGCCACCTGATTCGGGGCCTTCCAGCAAATCGGCCTGACAGGTCGGATTACCCGTATAGGCATAGCCAGTGCAGGTCAAGGCAGCAGCAGGCTCATCGCCAACTGCCGAACTGGAGAGCACGAGCACAGTGCCACTGGTGATCGAGGAAACGGTGTATTTGCCGGGCACGATGGCCTTGCTATCACCTTCGTCCTCTCCACCAAGCAGAACCACGGTATCACCCGCAGAAATGCCCGTAGTATCCGAGACCGTCAGCGTTACGCCGTCAGTGGCCAGCGACCAGCCGCCCGCCATGCTTGCTTCCAGCACAGCAGAAACAGTCTGGCGCGGGACAATGGAGCCGCGACCAGGGAAACCCGCTTTGACGAATCGACCTGCCTCGGTCGAGCTTCCAACCGTGAAGGTCAACATGCCCACACCAATGACCACATCGGCGCCAAGAGCGACTTCAACACCACGGCTACCCGGAATGTAGATTTCGATGAGCTGACCACCCGTTTGCGCCGAGTAGTCACGAGCGGCAACGCCAGCGAAGGCGTTGTTGTTGGAGGTCGAGGGACGCTCAACGCGCTGGGCGCGGCGACCATCGACGGCGGTTGCGGTGCCATAGTCGGTATTAAAACAAACCGCTTCACCCTTCTTGAGTGCATCGGTGCCTTCATACCAGACAAAATCAACCACCGGCTTCGGAGCCTTTTGATAGGCATTGGAACTTGCGTTCATATCAATGATTTCCTTTCCGTGTTTGAGTTTACTTCGAGATGACTGCCTGACGACGAAGGTCGGTGCAGATCATGTTCAACGAAGCGTCGAGGTCCACGCGGCGAACCAGGTGCTTATTGGGAACCATGTAGGGGGCACCCACATTGTTTTCCCAGCCAGCCATGGCGCCACAGACCAGCCACTTCCAATCTAGCATGTAGATCGGGTCCGTCGCGTCCTCGTCCAGATACGGAGCATACTGCACCGGAGTGGACTTGAACACCGCCTTGCCGTCCTTGCTGGCCAGATCGTTGCCAAGGTTCATATTCTGGGCTTCCAGGATTTCCTCCAGCAAACCAATGACAGTGTCGTTGGTGTAGATGCCGTTCTTCATGGAGCCCAAATCATGGGTAGCATGGGAAACCGGGGAGCGGAACTTGGTCTTGCGGTGGGCGCGGCGCATCTTGCGAAGCAAGTCTTCCTTGCTAACGTCTGCATACTGCGCGGTCCAGTTGGCCCAACGCGGGTAGTCCACGGTGCTGATGCCTGCGCGACCATCGGAGAATCCTGCCGGGTTGCCTCCGTTGAAGCCCTCGGTTGCGTGCTTGGTGATCCAGTAAGCGATACCGAACGGGGTCTTGTCGTCGCTGGAATCCGTAGGCTTGCCCCACAGGAGTTCTTCCAACAGTTCATAGACGCTGACGATCATCGCAGTGTAGCGGGTCTTGACCAAATCAACAATGGCCGCGCCGCCGCGCTGGAAATCGGGTTCGCGCTGGTCGTAGATGTAGTGAGCGTTGACATGACGAACCGGGACTTCGCCCTTCTTCATGGTGTCGCTCACACTGGAGCCGTCGTTCTCATAGAGGCCAACGGTGCGTGCGGAGTGGTTGTGATCCATCTGCACGTCGAAGCGCCAGTTGAGACCACCACTAAAGACCTTCTTTCGGTCTTTCCACATTTCACGGACGGCGACATGGTCTTGCAGATCGGTCTGCATATCCACGAAGGCGCCCTTTTTGATGAAGTTGCTCTGCGTCAGCAGAACCGCGTCATCGATGTCGCTGTAATTCATTACAAACGTTCCTTTCTATGGTGATTTATTATGATTAACTTTGACCAAAGAATTTACGGTCAAGTTGCTTTGCTGTCTCCGATTCGACATCGGAGGAGGGTTTGGGCTTCGCCCCTGTGGGGCGTTGCGTGTGTTGGCCGTTGCGCTTCTTGAGCGCGTCTGCCTTCTTTTGCTCCTTGGATTCGCGGACGGAATCACCCAACACCATGCCAACTGCTTCTTCAAAGATGGTGTCCTGGCTAACGTCTTGACCGGCAGCTTTGTAACCGGCAGACAACACATCGAACTTGGTTTTCAGGTCGTCACGTTTTGCGGTCTTATCCGAGTCTGGCACTTCGAGTGCTGAAACTTGGGAATCGAACCACGACTGCTGACCACTGCCCTGAATTGCCTTGATGGACTCACTTTGTTCACGGATGGTTTTTTGCTGGGATGCGATAATGGATTTCATCGCATTAAATCCCTTGATGATTCCTTCATCATATTCCTCGGGATCAAGGTCGGGGATGTCCGCCAGCGGATCACTCTCGCTTGCTTCTTCCTCCTTGGGTTTGTCCGCACCCTGATTTACGTCCTTCTGTCGGGCCTCCAACAGTCCAACGATACGCTCAAGGGACTTAGCATCCTTGAATGAACGCGCCTCAGAGATAGACATGCCTGCCTTAATAGCGCGCTCAACGTGGGCGTCGGTAATATCCGATTCCTCCACCTTCTTGCCGTCAGGCTCGTCTTTGGTGTCGGTCTTGGGTTTGCCTTCGCCCTCGTCGTTATTCTCTTCTCCAGGGGAATCCTCCTCCTGGTTATCACCACCCGGAACGTCGTCATCGGGGGTTAAAATTTCTTCCTCGGACTTCGGCTTATCGCCGCCCTTGTCCTCAGCGGGCTCAACCTTCAGGGAGTCCTCCACTGCCGCATTAATTTCGTTGGCGAGTTCGGGCTCTACCTTCGTGTCGGTTTCTTCGTTTTTTTCTGCCATGTTATGATGTGTGTTGAGTTAAGAAAAGGATGAGCGGTCATGAAGCCCACGCACCTTAAGCGCTTTCTTCCGATGATTCGCATCACGGTAGATAGGGTTGCCATCGCCAGTAACTTCCGTGGGGACTCCCTTGCGAGCCAGTTCGCTACGCAACTCCCCGGCCTGCTCGGAATTCACTCCGCTGGCCACGCATTCGAGCGGCCATCCCTTTGTCGGGGGAACGCCCACTCCCTCAGCGCCAAAGTCGCGCTTAGCTGGGCCTGCGTCCGTGTCGATGACCTGCGGAGCCTCGCCCATGTGATAGACGCGTTCGTGAATGATCCCATCCGGGTCTCTGTAGCAATATACTGGCATGATTAAATACTTCCGATTGTGGCCCCCTCAGCCTTTTGAACGTTACCTCCCATAAGTAAGCGGCTCATCACGTCATCCTTGCCGTGTCGAGTAGCGCCAGATCGGCTGATACGCTCGTAGGTGCGTTTTGTTTGTGCTGGAGAGACCTGGGGCTGAGGGTTGCCCTGAACGGGGTCTCCAGTTGTCACATTTTGAAAGACAACGATATCGTCCAGCTCTGGTATATTCCCCAAGCGACTCACCATTTCCACTAGGGATTGCATGTTGATCTGACCGCCCTGCTGTTGAATGTAAGGCATGAGTGGCAGAATATAATTCTGCAATGCCTCTGCCACTTTACGGAGCTTCGTAGTCGGCGAATCGTCCTGCATCGAATGCACGTCGATATCGAAGTTGTATTGAACGAAGTCACCTTCGCGGGTGTCGGCGCTCCACTTGCTGACTACCTTGATGCTTGTTCCAGGAACGTCTTTTTCGATGATACGCTCGCGTACTGGATCGGTCCATTCATACCACGCCAGCGCTTCAAAAATCTTCTTCACGAAGTCGATGACCTGTTCCTTCATGAAGGAAAGACGGGCGCCCGACGCCTCGGAAAGTAGCCGATCCTGACCAACGGTTTCCGATGACGCCGCCAGTCCGCCTAGACTGTCCAGGTTGCCCCCGAAGTAGTTAAAGAGATCACGTACTTGCAGGTAGAAAGCCAGCGTTGGCGCATCAATGCCACCAACTTGAATCTGCTCTGGTTTCTGGCCGTTGTAGCGAATGCCATCACCGTCATCGGCTCTCTTGAGGGCGTTGACATCATCATCGTTGCCACCCTGAAATGCGGCCACCGATTTCTTGCTGTCAGCCTGACGGCCCAACTTACGGAACAGTGAATTACCAAGCTCATGTAAATCACGCCATAGTGCAACCGGCGGAAGCGGTAGAAGATTTCCAGGAACCTCCGAAAAACCGAGAGTGATATAGGGTCCGCATTCAGGGCCATCCCAGTCGATCACGCGGAGTAGCTTGCCAGTCTTGACGGTATAGGTGACAAGCTGGCCGGTCGATGGAATCCACACGTCGCGGAGCCAAACCTTTTCCTTGTAGAGATCGGCTCCCTCATCCGAGGAAATGCCTTCGGCACGAGGTTCGCCTTCGCTGCCTTGGACGGTGAAAGAGTCATGCTCCAGCTTCTTTCCAAAGATGCCTTCCACCTCATCAACCGGGAGCCAGTAGTCGTTTCCTTCAAACTGGATGGCTCCCGGCGACTTAGCGGTCATGTCGCAAAAGTAGTCATCGATCGACACGAGATCGACATAGGGCTCACCATGATCATGCCCCAGGATCGCTGTGCCACTGGAAGCAATGCCGACCTTGACCACTGCGAAAGAGAACATGGCTTCCACCACGGCGCGGCGCAAAGTAGCATCGAGTCCGATTTCCTTGGGCACCTGATTCAGCGCAACTTGCATGGAGCGTGCTTGCGGGCGCAACTGGCGGTTGGCCGCAGACACCATCACGCGTGGAGACCGGGCAATAAGTTGGCGGGTATAGATCGTCACTGCCAACTCAAGAAAGTTTGTTGGCACACGCTTCTCGGAGCCGTTCTCGGCATAGTGCATCCCCACATATTCGCGGATCGCCTCCACTCGATTACGACGCGGCTTATCCAATTGGCTAACACTCCAATCGACTGCCGTCTTTAGCTGCTCAAAGTTAATGCCAAGGTCTTTCACCATCCTGCTCCTAGTTGGTCTTGTTTCTTAGCCGCTTCTTTGTCGGCCTTTTGCTTCATACGCCAGGCGAGTGACCCGACTGGAATTTCTTGTTCCTGTGCATCTGGTGTGTAGTGGCCACGAGCTTCCAAGCCCAAGCAGGCCAGTGCATCGGCAATCACTTCGTCGCCGTGGGCTGTTCGAGCGCCAGAGGGGTCTTGCGAATTCGCAGAGGCGCTATGCTCAATGGTGCCATCCGGTTTGCGAATGAACTGCATACACTCACGCATCCCCATCTCTGAGCGATTGATATAGCTGAACTTGGAAAGAGCCTCGCGGTAGTCTTCAAGAACGGCTTCACGCGCCTTGGGGTTCAGGTAGTATCCGGGCTCGCTCGTAATGTCCTGAGTAACCTTGGTTTCTGCACGACGGTAGTAAACATTGCCGTAGCCATTCTTGATGACTCGCTGTGTGTAAACCTTCCCAGTTGGCCCGCTGGCGTCCCAGGTCTTGAATGCCTTGTTGAAGAATTTCCCCAAAGCTATCGAGTAGCCTGCAAAGGGGTTGGGTCGAAGGTGCGGTGTCCTGAGCACCGCAACCTTCTCCCCGGTATTTCGATCAACAACACAGGAAACGGAATTAGATGCGCCGGTCCCAGCGGAAACGTCAGTTCCCATAACGTATTCGCGGTCTTTGGGTGGACGGCCCTCGCTACTCAAAGTGTTCCAAAGCCACAGGTCTCCGCGTTCATCCTCAACAAAACGCTTTGGCTCCAAAGTCTCGTCATCATACTCCAGGCGTCCCTTTAAAACTGGGCTCTCGCAATGACGCTTGATGTAGAGCTCAATAAACTCGTTATCAAAAAACTGATAGTCGGAGCCTAGAAAGTCGATGTCCAGTTCCTGGGCGATTTCCATCTCCGATACACAACGGGCGCACTCGTTGTCATACCACGGCGAGCGGAGCTTCTTATCCAGACGGAAAGGATAATCCTCGGGATAGTTGTAAGTGCGCTTACCAACTTCGCCCTTGATGGCGACCTCTACACGTCCACGGAAGTTGTCCAGGAGCTTAAGGTTCCCTTGCTCGTCAGTCGTGTAGAGTCCCTTGTTTTTCTCGGGGTGCTTTGACCAGTGCAGGCGAATCTGACGAGCGGCAGTCTTGTGGACTACTTCGTAGAATCCATTATTGGCGCCCTGGGGGGTCGAGTTGAACCCACGACACTTGGTTGTATCACGCGTTGCCCGCAAAACACGGAAACCATCGTTCAGTTCAAATGCTGCATGCTCGTCAATGAACATGGCTGTCCGGCGGTCGCCTCGACCTGCATCGCCAGTAGTGGATTCACCGTCGATCACGCTCTTATTCTCAGCGTTCGCCAAGTGAAGCATCTTGCGATTCGGGTCTTTCCACCCCTGCCAACGCCCATCGGGCAACAGCCAACGCGGTTGATTCTCGTGAAGGAAATCGATCTTCCAGAAAAGGGACTTAGGATTTCCACGCTTATCCACGTAGTCCTCATTTCGGCTGATCAGCAAGAAGCTGAGATTTTCACGGAAGTGCCAGAACCACTCAAATACCGTAAGGCCAATCCAGCTCGCGCCCATGTCACGGCTTTTGGGCATGGAGAAGTCCTCCCCACGCTCCACGCACTCAACGATACTCAACATCGCATCATCCTGAAATTCAGGATACGTGATGAATGGCATCCGGCTTACTGGGCATCGCGGGTCATAGGTCCAGCAGAAGGCATTGACGTAGAACAGCAGATCCTCAGCGCACATCTGTTTGATCTGTTTCGCCGCTGACGGGTCCGTGCTGGCCATCATCAAAAGATCGCGGCGGAACAGCAAATTCGCGTCCATCGACTTCGGGACCAGTCCGTAATGGGGGCACTTCACTTGCGTGCCCTCCGGTTTTTGACGAACAGACGCTCGACCTTACGGAAGCCAAACAGGGTAATCACGATAGCAACGATCCAGTCAGGAAGCCTCATTAGTTTTGCCTCCGATCTATCACTGCATCAATAGCGCTGTCGCGAGCCGCACGGATGCGGTCGATAACGCCCACGATCTCGGCGCCGTCTTCCTCGCGCTTGTCATCGTCCTCGTTGAACGTTGAACGTGCCGGGATCAATTTAGCCCAGAGCTTTTCCATGAAGAAAAAGCGGGTCTCCATGCTCACGCGGCAATCCTTAAGCAGCGTCCATGCAAATGGAGAGGGGCAGTTCTCTGGGCATGCCAACGGATTATCGATGTTGTTTGCTACCCAGCGGATGATCTCAGGCTCAGAGGCAGTACGCCCCGAAAGGCACGACGTGTCGAAGTGATCAAGGTCAGTAGCAGCACCCGCCGATTCCTGACTCTTGTCATCGGTATCATTGGTATCTACTTTGCCTTTACGACCCATTGCGCATTTACGTTGTGCAAATAATTTACCATTCGTCAATTGCCATTTCATGACTTTTTGACGCCCTCTGCATTGCAACAGACGCCACCGAAAAGTAGGCACACGTCGGGCGGGGGGTAACTTAACTTCTGGTGAGCAGATTGACCGGGGGGCTTGGTAAAGATTCCGGCCATGCCTGGGAGTCCCGTTTCCTTTACCTCCCCCATGCCCTCAGGGCCTACCAGCGCTCCCTCAAGCCCTTGGGTGCACTGATCCCGCACAATACACGGTGTGCAAATACGCGTGTCCACAGAGGCAAATACAAGCGCAAGGAGGATTCAACCCTTGCACATAGGGAACCCTATGAGCCAAAGCGATCACAACATATCACAATAGCAACCTAAGATACATCATCAGAATTTCAAAATTATTTCGCCTCAAGCTGCCCCCGCCGAGATCGATGAGCAGTGCAAAAGTGCTGATGAGTGAGAGAGATAATCGCTGAGGTTGCACCAACGCATAAGTAGAGGAGAAAAGCGGCTGGACTATGGTCGAGAACCGGCTGAGCCATAATGGCGCACTGAAACGTTAGGAAAGTTAGTAAAAGTAGTATAGTAGTAATATGTTAGTATATGTTAGTAATATAAGTATATATACTTACCTAACCTCTGGGGTATCTCTGCAATCCTAGGGTGTTCTAATTAGCTACTACAGTACATACATGCCAACAAAACTAACAAAAATTCAAAAATAATTGAACCCTAGCCCTCTGGGAGCCAATAGCCATCCTCAGTCACTGGTAGGACATCTAAGCCATGACGAGTATCAAACCATCCGCGATTCTGATCAATGAAGCGCCATGCATCATCCGGAGAGTCGAAACGCTGAGCGTCCTGAGGATCACACACAGAGTAAAATCGCTCTTGGTTGAATCCCCAGGAATTACAAACAGAAGCTAGCCATCGATCTCGCCGCGACTTCCCCCCGTGATACCAGCCCTTAGACGTTTGAATAATAAACTTTTGCATAGTATTCATTTGAATACATAATGAGTGCCGAAGCAATCCACGAAGGGAATAGACAAGAGATTGAAAAATTGTCGATGCGTTGAAAATTTACGAATCGTAAATTATTTACGTTGACACAAGGCAGCCTATGTGCAACTATGGCAGCACAATGAACACTCAAACCACACCTGACCTACCGAAAGCAGAGGCTTTCTTTTACAAGCACGCAGGGTTCGGCTATGCACCCGCCCAAGAGACTGAGGAACAAGGCAAACTCCGTCACGCCCATGAGTTGGCCAACGCTGAGAACGCAGCCTTAGAGCATGAGCTTGATTTCAATTGGACTCAGGATGTTTGCGACTCCAGCGAATGGAGCGACGAAGCCCCGGCATGGGAGCAGTGGGTTTGCACATGCCGCGATGCACAGGGCAGAATCTTGGTTGCACTCGGCTGTATCGACTTTGGCCGTGATGGCGCACCATGGGGAGCCCCCTACAAGCGCGTAGTGGAAGCCGAGCTGGCCGTTGAGGCGCTTGAGGCATTGGCAGCAATCCAAAGCGAAGGCTAACCCATGAGCTACGGATTTATGACCTACGACGAAGCCGTTACCGCCCCCGTGACCATGAGCCGCGAGAGCGCCATTGCCGAAATCCGCAAGCACAATGCCAGCATTGAGGAATTTCTAAGCGAAGTCGGCGACCGTCAAAGCTACTCGTCCGCCGACGTTCTTATCTGGCTGGGGTACTAAATTTACGGGGCATGGCTCGCCGACACCGACGAGCCGCAGCGCGGCAACGCTGGCCCCTAACCGAAACGACACCATAAAATGAAACTAGATCAATCAGAAATCCAAACCGGGGAAGCAACTTATTGCCCGGAGGATAACAAGCTAAGGCTCTACGTTGGTAGAGTCCCACGCGAAGAATACATTGCGCTTAAAGATGAGGGGTGGACTTCCACACCTAAGCAAGAGAGCGATTTCGTTGCGACATGGTCCACCAGACGCGAAGACACCGCCTTAGCCTATGGCGAGGGAGTAATCGGAGACGAGGACCAAGAGCCCGCAGAACGCGCCGCAGATCGCGCCGAGCGTTTCGGAGGTTACTGCGATAAGCGGCTTGCCGAGGCTCACAACCATGCAGGCGCCTATGCTGGCCAGCCACTCGCCCACGGCTTCCAGAACGAAGCCAAAGCCCAACGCGCCGCCAGAAGACACGACCGCCTAGCAGACCACGCCGTCAATGCATGGGACAAGGCCGAATATTGGCAGCACCGTACCGCCGGAGTAATTCGCCATGCGCTCTATATCTCCTCCCCCGGCGTTCGCATGGGGAGAATCAAGCGCCTAGAAAGCGAACTGCGCGACGTAGAGCGCACGATTATTGAATGCCGCCAGCGTTGGCAAGCATGGGCAAAGGTGGGCGACGATATGCAAGCCGCGTTGAAAGCATCCAGCATTGGCAACGGCCTAGCTCGCTACCTACACCCACGCCCAGAAGAAGTGACGAATTCTTACATTCGTGAAAACGGTTCAAACCTCTACAGCCTGCTAACGATGGATAAGGACGGCTACGGCAAACCGATCACACCCGCCGAAGCTGTAGCAATCTACCAAGCCCGCCACCACAACCCAGACGCCGACGAATGGCACGACACCAGAACCGCCCGCCGGCATCGTCATTTGCAAAACCGCATTGCCTATGAAAACCAAATGTTGAAAGCCCAAGGCGGACGCCTGGAGCAATCCGACATTGAGCCCGGCGGTAAACTTGGCGGTAAGCTCATTTTGCGAGTCAACAGAAGCAACGCCACCAAGCGCGTAACTTCCGTTGCTGTGATCGGTCCCAAGGTCGAAGGCTACACCTATAAGGCCCGGAACATCAAAGGCACTGAGTGGGCAGAATACCAAATTGACACCCAGCGCCTAGACCCTGCTGCCTACAAGGCCCCGACTGACGAAAGTAAAGCCGAGCTGGCCAAGGTCAAAAAAGCCATCAAAGCCGCCAAGGCGAAAGGTCCAAAGGCTTTGCAACTCATCAATCCGACCGACGCCGACGCCGAGCGCCTGCAAGCAGTTTGGAATACTGATCCGTTCTACAAACGAGACAAGCCCGCTGAGGTCCACCGTATGACACAGGCCGAATATTCCGCACAAAGCAAAGGAACATATGCCGCTTGTGAATCCGTTTGCATCGAAGAAGGCGGGCAGAAAGACACAGGCCGCGCACTCCGCCCCAGCCCATACCGCAATCTTTGCAAAGTCCGCTGTCATCATCGCCATGTGATCATTTTGACCGACAAGCCGCAAAAGCCACTTCCCCCGGAAGTGTTCACCAATCCCAAAGCCGAAGCCCGCGCATGGTGCAAAGAAAACCTTGAGCTATGCCACTTAGCAGTCATCGCCAAGCGCAACGAGTCCGAGCTTACCGACGAAACACTGAATGCATGGAACCAACTCAACCGCGCCAAGTGGGCAGAGTCGCGCATGTGGCGTCATGCTGAAATCTCCGACGAGTTAGACATGCTTTTCCGCGAGGCTGGAACTTACCAAAAGGCAACCGCATGAACCCGGAAACCCTCCACCGTCTGCAATCGCTTCGCGTGCAAAACGATCAACGACGTGCCGACATGGACGCCGCTCGCCCTCTCTTCGAGGGCTTGCGGCAACGCCATGAGAACGGGACCGCCCCCCGCGCCGTGTCAGCCTATCAGCTTTTCCAAACGCCGCCGAGTATAGCCGCAATGATGGTTGATGCTTTACGCTTCATACCTTTTGCAGGTCAGCCCCCGCGCATTCTTGAGCCCTCCGCTGGGCTAGCTCGATTGATCGACGCAGCAAGGGCTCGCTTTCCATCCGCTGAAATTACAGCGATTGAAGAAGCGCCACAGCTAGCCGCCGAACTGTTCCAACAGGAACGCAAGGGCGTCACTCTTCTACAGCGTGACTTCCTCACTCAGTCACCAAACGAACTCGGGTTGTTTGATATAGTGCTCATGAATCCGCCCTTTCACATGCGGGCAGACATTCGGCACATCAACCACGCTCTGCAATTTCTGTCTCCAAGCGGAATGCTGGCTGCAATATGCATGAACACCAAGCACCGTCGCGAAGCCTTTGAGGGTATCGCTACGACTTGGCAACCACTGCCAGCGTGCAGCTTCAAAGCCGAAGGAACCAATGTGGAAACAGTATTTTTAACCCTAACCAAATAAACCAGAAATCAACAACACATCATGTCTAAGAAGAAAAACACCAAGACCAACCGGGCACCCGGAAAAACACAAATCAGCATTAGCTTGCCACAAGACCTTGTGAAGAAAATCGACAAGCTAGCCGCGACCGAAAACCGCAACCGGAGCAATTTCATTGCGACGGCTCTAGACCGCATCACGTCCGAATCCTGACGTTCTACCGGCGGGCTGCTTACCCGGCCCGCCCATAGAGCGCCAAGGCTCTATTTTAACCATCAAATATAGCATTATATGAAAACAGAAATACAACATACTCCAGGACCGTGGACCACGACATTTGGAGGAGCCAAGCAGATCGCTGTAATTCACCAAAAAGGGGGTAAGTATATCGCAAAAGTCGATGGGTTCCCACTACGAAATCTGGACGAGATTGAAACAAACGCCCGTCTGATTGCTGCTGCTCCTGAGCTACTGGAGGCTCTTGAATCGCTTCAGGATTTTGCCGCAATGAGAGTTGCTGGTGAAATGAATAATCCAATTTGGTCAAAGGTTGCTAACGCCATCGCCAAAGCGAAAGGGCAGCAATGACCGAAACAAATAAGCCTGTCACCCGTCGCACACGTAGCTCTTACCGCTTTGGGGGATTCGTCAACAAGGTAGTAGTCACTATTGGAGAGGGAGACGTTCTGCATCTGCGCGAATCAGGCCGCAGAACGTCTTTCACTCTGCCGATTGACGCAGTGTATCGAATCGCAGTAAAACGCCACACCGACGCCAACCGACCTAAGCGCCGACGCACTAAAACAGCCCGCCGGTCGAAGCTCTTCTAACCATGCCCAAATGCACCATCTATACCCGGTTCTCGCCTCGTCGCAAAGCTGACGAGAGCGAGAGCTGCGAGACCCAAGAGGCGCTTTGCCGTAAGCATGCGGAGGCACAAGGCTGGGAAGTCTCACGAGTCATCTACGATCCCGACGCCAGTGGAGCCGACGAATACCGGCTCAAGTTATGGGAAGCGATCGAGGGCTTGGAAATTGGGGAAACCTTGCTCGTCTATAAGCGAGACCGCCTCGCACGTAACGTCTACCTATCCGAACAGATCAACCGTGCAGTCAAAGCTAAGGACGCCAGTATCGCCGCCGTATCTGGAGACATCGAAGGCGACGGCCCCGAGCACGAAATGGTGCGCCAGATACTGGCCAGTATTGCCGAATACGAGCGCAAGCTGATCTCCCTCCGCACACAGCACGCCATGCATCACCATCAGGCGAATGGGCGGAAGATGTCGAGCAACTGCCCCTACGGATTTCGTGATGACCCCGAACGTCCAGGGCATATGGTTCAGGATGAGGTAGAACAAGCAGCCATCTCCGAAATTCAGCGACTACACTCGGAAAGGCTAAGCCTCAACGCCATTGCCAAGCAACTGAACGAAACACACGCCCAAGCTTCCCGCTCTGGGACATGGCGACATGCAACAGTTGGACGCATATTAAAGAGATCATAGAAAAGTAATAGCAAAAGCTAAAAATAAAAGACCACTACCAGCTACACCTAAAGTTTAAAGACAAGGTATAGCTGATAGTGGTTTTCTAGTCACTAGAAAGTCATTGACATCTAGTTGGTGAGAGAGCTATTGTAATCTAAATAAAGAAGTGGAGGTGAGGGGATTCGAACCCCTGTAGCATGGATTAGAAGGCCCGCTACGTGTCCACACCACCCCCTCGAAAATAGTCCCCCCTCTCAAGCTCGCTTTCCACGGTTCGCTCGGTCGGGGGATTATTTGTGTCATCGCGCCTAGACCATTAAAAGGCGCTTTCTACTCTTCTTTTCATAACTTTTAGTTGGTTGTAAAATCATAGCCCATCGAGTTCATCTTGATGGATTCGATGGAAAATTGTCGGAGCACGCCCCTGGCCTTTACGCAACACAGAGAGCTTGCCCTCATCAACCATCCCAGCAAGTATGGTGCTGACATTGGCCCGGTTGATTCCTCCATACAACATCTCCATGTAGTCACAAATCTCACTGGTCGAGAAATCTTGGGGCATTTCAACCACCGAGGCATCTACTTTCTCAGCTAAGGTCATGGAAGCAGCAGCTAGAGCGCGCCTCAAGTTATCCTCATCCGACTTATCTTCATCAATGATGATTTCAAAATCGATCCCCTCTACTTCTCCGAGCAATTCCATGACATCGCGAACAGAAGCAAGGGATCCTTTAAGCTTCTGCAGTTCGGCTTCTTTTTGTTTTATTTGGTTTTGAAGCTTAAGAAACAAACTGTGTAATTCTGGTAGCATTTCTTTAAGTATGCACCTTATCATAAGAGCAATTGCCTTTTTGTCAAGAGCAAAAAACACACAAACTCACACACGAGCCAATTCGTTCTAGTCAGTAGAAAAAGAGCCAGGCGCTTATGCATCTGGCTCGCCATAGGTCACTAGCAGCTCCACCCTCGGACATCGTCGGTCGATCTCAAAAATAGGCGGCAAAGTCTTTAGGTGATCCGAGTCATCATCGACCAGCAGGCCAGCATCTACAATTCCGTCGTAGGCAGGCTTGAGCATAGCAAGGTGATTCACATCATCCCGGCGGCGCTTCTGCTTATGGTAGAAAGTTGCCTTCACGGTCGCCAGCTCCCAACCACCTTCAATCTCCAGGGCCGCAGTGGCTTCTTTCGCTTGGCGCCGATACTTCTTAACAGCAGCGGCTTTCTTCATTCGGCCACCCCGCGAGCCCGGCGGATTATTTGGTGACAGGCAAGCAGGTGGCAGTGGGAGGACGATGGTTGCGGTCTCTAGGGTGTTTTTTTTCATCTGAAATTTATTGTCGATAAATGGTTTGCTCATCCCATAGTGTCCCATCCGTGAAAGAGATTATTCAGCAATGCGACTTATGTGAGGCAGATTATGTACATGGTCCTCATCGTTATATGGGTAAGAAAGCAGACCTATACGGAATTATGGTCTGCCGCACCTGCTGGGATAGCAATGCTGACGGATGGCATCCGATGCATGAGGAGAAACTGTTAGCAGCACTTGAAAGAAACGGTCTCCCTATTCCCGCGCGAAATGAGAAGGGATGGTTGCCACGAGATTGATTGAAGATTTTCATATTAGCTGAATCTCCGTCTTGCTGTTCCACTGAGCCTTGCCCGCTGATACGAGCATTCCCATGAGCTGCTTGCAGTGCTTCGCATCCACTGGCATCCCAAACTTGCGCGGGAATCCATTCTGTTGAAGCTTTCGGGATGTCACCTTGCCGCCGTAGCTCTCGACTGCCTGAAGGATGTCGTTAATCATATCATCCTTGGTCTGAGTCTTAGCGAATCCGAACACGCGAAGCTGTTCCCGCAGTGACCAACGCGCCCAAGCCACCCCGGCTTGCATCGACTCCAGCGGGATTTCACTGGGCATTTGCTTGCCCGAAAAGTTCGCCGACAGACCGCAGTGAATCAGAGCTAGGCGAGCCGCCGCCGTCGTGGACTTCGACATGAAGGCGCGAGGAGTATCCTTGGCGCTCTCCATCTCTTCACCGTTTTCATTCACGTAGGCAATGAACGCCTGCTTGGCGTTACCCTTCAACTCGATCACGTTGGGCGAGTAGATTCCCGTATTAGTATCGAGCTGGGCAAAGGGACGAGACTTGAGCCATTGCACCGTATCCCTCCAAACCAGCTTTGATTCCTCACTCACCTCATCCTCGCTCCAATAGCTGCGTCTGGTCGGCGGACAGGCGACAAGGGTGCGCGGGACAAAGCCGGAATCGAATTGCTCAGGAGTTAGCAGGCGCGCCATAACCTTTGGCTGAATGCCCCCCAACACGGATACAAGGGCGTTGTGAATAATCGTGGGTTGATCCTGAGTCTTGCGATCCACCCGATAAGTGCCACCACCCCAAAACTCCAGCCATGCCGCCTCATCTCCCCCGCCTTTCTTATATTGGTTGAAGCTTCCCAACCAACCGGCCAGTTCGTCACGAAACGAGAACAACCCTCGCTTGCTCTCTTGTAGACGTTGAACCACAGCCTCCATCGTCGCGTCACGCACGACCATCGGATTTTGCGGGTTGAGCATCGGCTTATCGATGTCACCCAAGGGAACGGCCTCCTCCAGTGGCGCTAGCAGTTCACGCAAAGGCGCTGACTTGTTGGAACCGGACGGAGCCACAAGCCCCACCCAAATGCAAGGACGCTCGATCCACCCCTTCTTAAGTTGAATGGCCCAAGCGTTACCCATCGCGCCACCAGCGACACATAGAAGCGGCAAACCAATGGCCGACACATCCACCACCATGCTCTTTGCCAACTCGACTGCATACTGGTGAATCGGGTCAGGTAACAGCTCAATCGGAAACGGCTGATATTCAAAATTGAATTCCCCCTCTTCAGAAGTAGGCGCTACGGACTCGTCTTGAATAGTGTAAGCAGCCTGCAACAGATTCTCCGCACTCTGACGGCCAAGAGCTGCGAGGGCCGCATCGCCGTCTCGTAAGTCATACTCATCAAGTAACCATCCACGAGGTTTCAGACAGCCCGTTTCCCGCGCCTGAATAACCTTTCGCTCAAAATCGCGAACATCCTTGGGGTCGCTTCGGTCCCACGCCGGTACACAACGTGGATTATATTCCCCCCAGAGCAACGTAAGCGCAGTCCCATCATCCAACTCAAAGCCAATAACGAGCGATCTCGCTGCCCAGAGCAGTTTATCATGTCCTCCTTGCCCCTGAACTGCGGGCTCGCACTCTTGAAGGTAAAGGCGGGCGCGATCCTTGATCTTATCGCCCGATGGTGTGAAATCCGAGCGCTTGGGCTTAGGAGGCTGTTCCCAGGGCGCAATGCGCTTGGGTTTGGGGGCAATGATGTCCAGCAGCTTTACGGGAGCCTCAGCCAATGGCGTATTCTCCCCGTAAGGCCAACGATAAGCTTGCTTGGTGTCTGGGTGGATCGATGGCGCCATGACGATGTAGCCGCCATCCGCACGAATGTCCAACTTGGGACGAAAGCCAATCCGGTTCCCGACCTTGCGCCCTTCTGGGTATTTGAAGAGTAGATGGCGCCCGCCGGTCCCGGTAGTTTGCTCCAGCGTTTCTGGCAGTGGGCCGATTTCGGATTCCAGCGCAGTTAAGGAACGCGAACCCTGTTCACCATCAACATCGAGCACAAAGAACCCCGATACCTTGCCGCATGCCAGTCCAATGTTTGCTTGCGGCTCATTGTTCCACCAACGCCGAATAACCATCGTATCCGTGGTGGCGTCCAGGCACCCGTTGCCCCCTTTTGCTTTGGGAATGAGCGGCTCCTTTCCCCCCGGAGTAAGGGGAAACACCGGCCAGTTGCGGTCTGAATAGTTAAGGGCATGATCTAAGAAGGTGGACATTAATGGTAAACGGTTTCGGTCTTAGCTGTTGCTAGTTCGCAATCGGTAATTTCGGTATGCTTTCCGCGACGGATAATCGTGATTGTCTTAGTTACGCCATGGATGCGCTGAGCCAGGAATAGATCGCTCAGGGCATCATCAACACAGGTGCTTGCGGCTTCTTCACGGCCAAAACGAACCGTCCACCATGCGCGGGCTTTCTGCCCAGCGAAGCCGTCATGATCGAGGCAAACCCATTCCTTAAAGGTGGACAGACCACATCGGTATTGCACGCGAATCGAGTCCGGCTTACCTTCCTTGCGATGGCGATGCACGGACACGCTATCGACAGTCAACGTCTCTGGTTCACTTCCCAGAATCGCACGTCGCGAAGCCTCAGCCTCATGCATACGCTTTTCACGCTCCTCGGCTTCCATCCGTTCAATCTCTTGTGGTGGAATTTCCCAACCACAGTTGGGGCAGACTCGGGCATGGCGTGAGAACACATCGCCACATCCGCCACAGGTGGCCAGCTTGACCTCTCCTGCATCGATACAGTCAATCGGGCCGTGCTCGTCAATGCAGTGCGCATAATCGAGAACAAGGCAATCAGTCTTCGATGGATGCAGGCGCAGGCCACGGCCCACCATTTGAACATACAGCCCCTTGGACAATGTCGGGCGAAGCAATACCACACAATCAACGCGTTTGGCGTTAAAGCCCTCCGTGTAAACATTGACATTACAGATGGCGCGGTAGCGACCCTGTTTAAATTCTTCGGCAATGCGGTCTCGTTGAGCCTGGGGCGTCTTGCCGGTCACACAAGGTGCGTCGATTCCATACTTTCTCAACTCGGCGGATACCTGCTTACAATGTTCCACATCCACGCAAAAGAAAACGATGCTTTGGCGGTTCTCGCGAATAATGTGCTCCATCGCAGATTGCACCGCCTTACAAACGACTCCATCGGCTTCGACCGCTTCCGCCAAACTTTTGACGATGTAGTCACCGCCAGAATTCCGCCGGACTTTATCCAACTCTGGCTGCACATCGCCAACTTTGGATCGCAAAGGACAAAGGAAGCCATCGCGAATCAGATCACCAACGTTCGCCTCGTAGCAAATTTCATTTAGGATATGATCCTTGTGGCAAATAGGACCGCAGCCCATGCGGTAAGGTGTGGCAGTAAAGCCAACTACACGAAGATGTGGAGAGAGCTTTTTGCACCCCTCAATGAACTGACGATACTTACCCTCACCAGCGGCAGGGATGCGGTGCGCCTCATCGATCACCAGGCAATCAAACGGCGGAAACTCCCCCCACTTATCAAAGATGGAATCAATGCTAGCATAAGTGATCGAGCAATCTACATCCCGGCGCCGAAGCCCTGCGGAATACTGACCGATGTCTCCCTCTGGCCATACGCCCATAAGCTCCTCAGCATTCTGTTGAACAAGCTCTTTACGGTGTGCGAGGATGCAGCAGCGAAACGGCGCGTATTGCGCTTTCCATCTTTGTATCGCCCACGCCATTATAATCGACTTCCCCCCGCCCGTTGGAATTACCACACAAGGATTACTAACCTTAGTGCGCAAGTGGTCGTCTAAGGAGTCCAGGGACTCACCCTGATAGGGGCGAGGCTGTATCGGCCCAGCTTCGACCGGGGGAGGTTGAAACAGGTAGCTCATTGCTTGGATTCAATATAGGCGGGTTCTGGCACATCATCTGAAGGCAACGCAGGTTCACTAATCCTCGACCACCACCCGCGCCAAACTTCATGTGACGGAGGGCGTGCTTGAGGATCATAATGGATACATACCCATAGGTGATTTTCGTTTCCCATGATGAGCAGCAGACCGGGCGCATCATCTTTGTTGCCGTTCCACCACCAGTAGTAACCGGGTTCTGTGGGTGTCTCTTGGGTGTAACAGTTCATAAATTATACTGGTTGAGTGCTCTTGTCATACACTATGCCCTTCCTCATGGCGCTGAGATGCAGTGCGCAACGAAGCTTGTAGCTGTGCTCAACTGCGAATCGTCGCCAAAGAAGATTGAGACTTTTAAGCTCTAGTGCATTGACGCGAAAAACAAAGGGACGAGTGCTGCGGGTCCGAAACTCCAGACCGAGGATAGCTTCTGGATCTTCAAACTGGTAGGCCATCGCTACACGGATTGCCTTCTTCATTGCATCGGTGCGCGTCGAAAGGCGATAGGAGTCCTTCAATCCGTCAAGCAACGCATACTCGTCGCTTGTCAGTCTTACTGGTATCCTCTGACTAACCATGATCATGCCGACGCCTCCCCGTATTCCTGCATGTCCAACTCCATCTGCGCATCATTGAGAGAAGCACGAACGTCGCAGTAGTTGGCCTCGGCAATTTCGAATGCCATGTCGTAGTCAATCGCCCACCGTCCTGAAATAAAGTTAGCAACTTCTTCAGCTTGTGGGCGCTTGACCTCGATAGTTTGAAAGCGACTTTGAAATCGGTCAGAGAGATGATCCAAATCGCAATTGCTTGTGCAGATCAGGGCATGAAATGGCCCCATCTGATCCATGTATTGTAATATCAGTGTTTGGGCTGCTTTGCTAAGCGAATCGACTTCCTCAATAACCCAAATGATCCAACTCTGTTGACTATATTTCGTGTCCTCAATCCAGCTACGAATGTCATCCGCAGTGAGATGTTGACCACTTAGGCGGTTGCGTTGACCGACCGGAGATAGAGCCTCCGATATGCATTTAGCAGTTTCACTTTTTCCACAACCGGGCTCACCGTAGAGTAATAACTTAATTGGAGTGCCAGCCGTGTTCTTGGATGCCTTTCTTACTTGAACCCTGGAGACCTTACCGGCCATACCAATTAAATCGTCAGGGCTACTAGCTCCACTAATAATGAATTCTTCGGGTGTCATGGCTTAAAACCTCTTTCCGCCATGCCGATATGGGCGAGTTTTGTTGTAGGCATGTTTTTCGAGTATCGCAGACTCTAGTTTAAACCCGAGAGCCTCGGCTGTGCTCATCGTCCGAAGAATGACATCTGCAAGCTCCACTTCCAAAGCGTCTCGATCTGGCAGGTGAGTATCCTTCATGTTATCGCGATGCCCCTGCCATGCTTCCGCAAGCTCTGATACGATATTCATTATCCAAATTCCAATATCGCCATCACTAGGATGCGTCCCGTTGTGCTCGTAGAAACCATTATTGTAAGCGGTTTTATAAGCATCCATCGACAGTGAAATCCAAGCCAAAGCAAAAGCGGACAACAGCGAATAACGCTCACGAAGATCGGAAGCCAACTTTGGTAATTTGCCCTCAATGGAATCAACGTAAGCACTAAGCGCTCGAAGACTCGCTTTATGATGGTCTTGATCGCCCCCTGAAGTCAGGCGTAGAACAAAATATTCCGCCCCTGGATCAACAGGCGAACCATCCGCCTTGCTGATGATATACTTCTGATGATACCCATCTGGGTTGTCCTCGCGAGTAGGTATCGGTTCTTTTACTGTGTTCATTGATCGTAAGGTGTTTTGCGTTTCTTGATCTTGATTGAGCCGGACAGCACGGACAGGACCGCGCCCGACTCATTGGCCAGCCATGAGCGACCGGCTTTGAAAAAATTCCCCTCTGGAGAAATCTCCATAATCTCGCCTTCACTGACCACGGCTTGGTTAGGGAGTCGGTAGAGAATACGTTGCCCGATATGATGGCGTGTTACCTTGGAGGGGGCGTTGGTTTCAGGGAGGTTCTTCACTGCTTCCCCTCCAATATGGTAGCTTCATTGGCTTCCTGATTTACGACAACTAGGACGTTGCCGTATTCAAAGTAGCGCATGGCTCCACTGTCGTCAGTGTGGTTAGGCTGGTGCTCCATCAATGCCCCAAATCCAAGCTCATCCATTGCGGCGGTAATCCCTTCAGGCGAACCTACCCATCGGCAGTAAGCGTCTTCATAACCTGCCACGATAACGGGGGGATTGGATGGTTCGCCACTACCAGGAGCCAACGGCCCAAGGCTATTGATGAGTGCCTTGGTGCTATATTGGCCAGGATGAGGTCCGTGCTGCCAAACCGCCCCATCTGACTTGTTTTTAAACTCAATGTGATCCTCGCCTGCGTCCACTGGATCGGCGAAGTGAATCAAGCTCGGTAAGAGCAAATGGTCATCACATGGAACATTCTCCGGAATGTCATATTTCATCCGTGCGCAACTCCAGCGACAGGGGGCTCCGGTAAGCTCGGCGGTGGCATGGCAACATGTCCGACAGGATACATCCGGTAAGGGAACTGCGACTTCGGACTCGCCTCCCCAGCAAAGTGTTTTGGCGTCACAGAATCGGCAGCGAAAATCATCGGGACGTGAAGCGCAACGTTCGGGGGCTTCGTTCGCCTTGATAATCCGCTCAGCTCGTGCCATGAGCCCCTTGAACTCCTCGGCATTGTAGCGAATACGCTCGCCGTAAAGATCATCGTTGTCTTTGTTGCGGGCCAGGTAGAGGGCTCGGCTCATGCCGGTCAGGCCCATGTAGCTCATCATCTGCGCATAGTGCTGAGGCTTCGACGCCTTCACACCGGTCTTGCGCAACTTCTCAAAGCTCTTGGCATTGTGGGTTTTGAACTCTAGCACATGCCATGTCTTAGGTGCCTCAGGAATCCCAGAGGCGCAGCCATCCATGTGTCCAGAGAAGTGACCATTGATGGCGTTGACTTCAAACTGCTCGCCAGTCTTAGGGTCCACCTCATGAACTTCACAGCCAATGGCACGTAGTTCTTTAACAAATCGGATTTCCTCCAAGTCACCGGTTTCAAACAGACGATACAGGCGTCCGGAAAACTCAGGCTTCAATGCTTGGCGGAAACAATACCAAAGGTATCGGTCGCAATCATGCCCGATGATTGAAGCGCCAAGGTAGCCTCGCGGCGGCTCAGCAACGCCTTGCTCTTTGTGCCAGTCAAAGATACGGCGGATTGTCTCCGTTTCCTCGGGCATGAATTGCGACAGATTCCCCATGATTGGTAATGTTGTGATCGGTGTTGGTGTTGTTGCGAGTAACCCGTTACCGGGCCAGTCAGCCACTATGGCTGTCACTGTTTAATCTTGATATTCAGCAGCGATCTCGTCTCGGACATCGAAGACATCGCGACCAGAGTAGTAGTCTTCACGTGCTGAGTCCTTATTGGTGAAGTAGATTCCGCCCTCATCGGCTAGAAGCATGGACAGGGTTTCAAACCACTCGTCAAAGTCGTGTGTCTTGTTGTCCATACTATGCCACCTTGATCGTGACGGTTGGCTTGCGTGGAGTGACCTCCACGAACTCAGCAAGCTTTGTCGCCGCCGTCGGGTCTGCGATGATTCGCTCGTAAGCCTTCTGGTCGAAGACGTATCCAGCGGGAACCGGATCAGTTTGCTTGAGAGGTAGCATTTCATCGGGCAACCCGGATTCGCGCATTGCCTCGACGTTGACCTTATAACCCAAGGCACGTTTGACTGTTACCCTGAGACCATCGCCACTGTCCACGGTCTTGCTTCCGTTCGCGGAAGTCTCGACCTGCGAAGCGATTTGCTCTTCGACCTCTACGCGCTTGGCCTTTGCTGTGTTTTCAGCCTGTTTGGCCTCAAACAATTTTCGTGATAATTCGCTAAGTGATTTCATAAATTTCATCATTTAAAGTAAAAGTAATGACGGGTGTTCAACCTGGGCCTACTGTTCCCCATCCGGCGTCATCCACCGACTTTATGCCCCGCCAAAATCGATTAGCGTTCCCAGGGCATTTTACCGCCGCCACCTACAGCAGGTGCGGGCTGTTGTGGTGCGGGTTGCTGAACGGGAGCGGCTTGTTGCTGAGCCGGTTGCTGAGCATGCTGAGTCGCAGGCTGCCCGCTTGGTTGATGGTGTGCGGGAGCTGTCTGCTGACCAAGTGGCCTGTAGGCCGTTACTTCGTTGTCGGGCTCGTAACCTTCATTGGCCTTACCGATCTTTACACGGGCTTCGATGCGTTTGCCAAGCAGCTCCGAGGTATCGGTGATCGCCTGAAGCTGACACGCTTGCCCCAGACTGGCCAGTTCGCGCATGCCGATTTCGACGGCCTTAGCACTCGGGTTCTGGAGGTTGATTTGGACGAATAGCTTACGGCCCATATTTGCAGAGTCTAGCACATCGAACTCAATCTTGAGGTAGCTACCTGTGCCTGCCTTGGTCGCCTTAATTTCCGCGTCTTTGATTTCAACGGGATACCATCCCGGCTTAAGGGGCTCATAACCTTGAGCCGCTTCGTGTTCGTAGGGGTTGAAGGCCCCGCCCATTGCTGATGCGATGTTACTCATAATATATTTTATTTTGTGTTATTGATTTGAAAGTGCGTCGATGGACGCTTGTGAAATGCGGAGACTACGTTTGGAATCATTGAGGTATCGCCCTTGAATCTTACCTCCGATACGCATTCGCCGAACCGTGGCGCTACAAACGCCCAGTTGCTTTGCGGCTTTGGCCACCGTCACCCATTGATCAGTAGTCTTTTGGAGAGTCTTGCCAGGAGTGTGACCTCGTAATATTGCCACAGCATTCTTGCGCTCACTCTCGACCAAGGCGCCCGCCGAAACGAGTGGACCGGTGATCTGGGCAATTAGCTCTACGGTTGCAGACGATACCTGCATAGTTTTACTTCTGCTTGGAAATTGAATTCCCTCCCTCACAACATCCGGCTGAACTCTCACTCAATACGCTACACTGCATTTAATTTAGCCTGAGTTTTGGGAGGGAAATTGTTTACTGCGCTACGCTGGCTACAGCTTGTTCAAATTCTGCCCAATCAAGCGGAAGCTCATAGGGCAATTGACCATAGGCCCCTCGACCACCGCCGGGGTGTGCTGGGCGCTTCTGCGTAAAGAGGAATCGGGCACCCCCGGTCAGATCAATGCCCTGGGCCTTCTTTTGACCAAAGCCCTTGTCCTCTTTTTTAACCACCACCTTCGTGTTGCAAAAAAGGATGACATCCGCCCAACGAAACAGCAGGTTCGCCGCCTTGTCATTGATGTCGAAAGTGTACTGATCGTAAGAGTCGCCTGCCGGATCATCGAAGCGCTTCACCTTCACATGACCAATGATAACGCTAGCCATGTTTTTTGCAGCGCGCAAGGCGTCCAAGCCCTCAAGTAGCTGGCGCCAAAGCCCGAGAGCTTCGGTGTAACCCTTTCCGTATCCCCCGCCAACGTCCTCAATGCCGTTGACATTATTAGCACTGCAAACGGCATCCCAAATAAGCGGCTCCAAAGCGCTAGCTGAATCGAGAACAGCCGTACGATACTCATGTTCTTCAGTATAGAGAGAACCAATAGCTTCCATTACTGAATTGTAATTCATCATCGTGGGGAAGCTTGCCACGTCGAGGGAGTCTGCGCCTTCCTCACCCTTAGTGGGGATGACGATGGGAGCATTAATGCCAGTCTCCGCAATTTGTCCATTTTCAAATCGGGAACCACAAGCGAAGGTTGTCTTACCAATCTTCTCAACTCCTAGGATGATAATTCTCGGGGCTCTGATTGTGGCCCCCTTAGTGATGTTTTTCAGTGATACTGCCATGTGTTGTGTGTGTTTGATGTTGTTGTTGAAATTCTTCGGCACGCATTTCTCGCCAGCGCTCATAGGCTTCGTCAGGGTCAGATTTGGGTCTCAGCAATGATTCCTCGTAGTCGTATGGATGCATTCCCACCCACGGAGGGTCAGGCTGGCTCATTGGCGCTATTTCCTTGCGAGGGATTCCATTTATCAAAATGCGACTTCGCGCTCTCGGCAGCGCGTCTTACGTCCTCGTCTCCATGTTTGCATTTGCGGGATAGCATCTTGAGAACACCATCAACGCCTCTCCTGACTTTATTGATTGCTTCGTCGTTTGCTTGATCGATCGTTGTCATCTCGTAAATAATTTTCATTTAGTAAATACCTTCAAGAAAAAAAATTGACGATGTGTAAATTTTTTTTAGCTTGAGAATTATGCAACACACCCAAGAAGCGCTGCGTAGCGCGATTAACATCCACTACAAAAGCCAGGCTGAGTTTGCTGAAGCCTGTCAGGTTGACCCATCGAGGATAACATTTGTCCTCAAGCGTGACCGTGCCCCTGACAAGGATTTGCTGGCTAAGTTTTGCGGAGGTTGGCCAATCGGGGAAAAGCCACCCGCAAAACCAGTATGGCCCGACCGCGAAACGGGGCTGGAAATTGCCAAAGCATGGCTACTTGACGAACTGATCAAAACTGGTCGCGCCACGGACGAAATCAGCATCACCATCAAGGGAGATGACGCCGAAGCCCGTTCCCTCCATGAAGACTTGCGCATAATTGCTAAAGCGGCCCCTGGTGACGTTGATCTTCGCCAAATGATCTCATTCTTCGCGGACCTCGTCCGAAACCAAGAGAGCGAATCGAAGCCGAAGAAGTCTCGTCAGTCCAAAGTCACCCCATTCCCACAGAATACAGACGTGGAATGGTTCACGCTCCCATGCTTTGGTGTGGCTGCGGGCTCTCCGACCCCAAGCGATGAAACCGAAGCCCAATTCAAGAAAGATTATGGCAAAGATTATATTGCCCTTGAAGTTTGTGGTGACTCCATGGAGCCAATGATTGAAGATGGTTCCATTGTGGTCGTAAAGCAGGCTAAAGCGCTCAAGAACCCGATGCCAAAGAAGGGTCTAATTTATTGCTTCGTGCTGAACGATGAACGAACACTCAAGCGCTACAATACGCGCCCGGCAACCCAAGAGGAAATCGAAGAAGGCAAAAGCTACACTTCACCACGTGGCGGCGCTCCCCGTGTCAAGGTGCTAGAGTCCATCAATCCAAAGTATCCGGAAATCGTGCTAACCGAAGGGGACGAGCCCCAGATGTGTGGGTGGTATAATCCCGATGATCAACCCGTCAAGTAAGGCCCAACCCCCGGGCATGCTCAATGAGCTCTTTCACGGATTCCAAAGACAATACTTCAGCAAGTCGTTTCAGCTCAGACCTATCGCCCTCCTGTCGGCCAGTCACCAACTCCTTCAAAGCCTCAAAGCCGGGAGCAGCGATCTCTTGGAGACCAACTTTGACGTAATACTTTTGCAAAGTCTGAATTGTGTCACCCGTCATGAGCTGCAAATACGCAACTGGGACATCGGCTTTAGCTGACTCCGAAGCAAACGTGTGGCGCAAGGAATGAAATCCATAGAGCGACCGCTTTATTTGGTGCTGCGCTACCGTGTCTTGGGCACCTTCTCCCGCAGCTTTTTTAATGACTGCAACTAAGCGGTCGCTGACATTACCTCGCCGAACATTGTATTTCTCAACTAGGCTGGGCGTAAGGTAGTTATCTGATTTCTCAAGCTCACCAATCGCCTTTAGCAACGGATCGAGTATTGGAACCTGCGCAGTCGCGCCGGATGTGCGAGCAGTCTTGATAGGTGTATATGTAATACGCCTGGAAGTGAGGTTCACGTCTTTCCAACGTAGCATTACAGCATCCGCCATCCGCATACCTGCGAACAGCCCCAGATATAGCACACATTTTTGCTCTGGGTCTCGTTCCTCCGACAGCCCAACTAGCGCAGAAACTTGGTCGGGAAATAGAGGTAGTCGCTTCTGTTGGACTCCACTTCGAGGTTCCGTTTCCAGCCAAGGATTCTCAATACCAAACCTACGGCCTACTTTTTTGGTGATGTGCAACAATGATCCACGCTTATCATTGAATGTGCTCGCCGATAACCCCTGCCCCCAGAGGTGGTCTAGAAATTCGTTCGCCACATCGGGCGAAACCATTTCCCAGGAGGTGATGGACGGGTATCGTTCTCCTACCCACTCAAGGAAGTCCTGTAGGGCGCGACGATACACCTTAAGCGTACCGGCACTCCCAGTTGGCCCGCTCGCCTCGAACTCGCTCCAAACCTCATTAAGAGGCAGAGCCTTGGTCTTGATCAGCTTCCGTGCGCGTGCAATCTCCATGCGCACCTCGATTTCGCTGTCCGAATTCAATACTCGCGCCAGATCGTCAGCTTTCGCATTTGCCTCCTTAAGGTTTTTAGTCCTCAGGGATTGGGTCTTTCGCTTCCCATTGCTATCGAGGTATTGAAAGGCGTAATTTCCCGAAGCTTGGCAAATAACCTTGCCAGTTCCTTTGGCTCGCCGCCTTTGTGTCCTCTTGGGTGCGCTTACGTTCGCCATAGTTGCAAATTACCCCAATAACGGAGGAATAAGTCAACGATAAGTCATTGAAAGCGCGGAAAACCGCATGATTACTGGTACTCGGGACAGGGGTCGAACCTGCACGTCGTAAGACACTGGAACCTAAACCCAGCGCGTCTGCCAATTCCGCCACCCGAGCATGCGTAAAGGAGATAAGTTGAAGAAGCCAAACTGATTTGTCAACCCGTGCTTAGCACCTTGATTGCAGCAAAATTTAAGTCGATGCTGCGCCTTAGCCTTCCGCATCCTCCACGTAACGCTGGCTGATGGAGCCCAGGGTCGTGCGGCCAGCGCGTTTGGCGATGCGGAGTAATTTGATGAATATTTGCGCGGTGATGAAGGCGTCGCCAGCGGCGGTATGGCGATCATGCGGATCAACGCCAAAGCGGCGGCACAGTCCGTCGAGGGAGAAATCCCGCGAACGCGCGAAGTCCGGCGAAGATCCCGGAGACCGCTGAAAAGGGGCCGGTGAATCCATGTCCTCAAACATATTGTCGCGCTCCAGGTGAAGCGTCAGGTCCATGGTGTCGAGCCAACGGTTTTTAAACTCCAGGCCGAAACGACGCTGGCAGGCGTTCTTAATGACTTCCACGTCAAAGCCAATGTGGTGCCCGACGATGAAGCCATCCCGCAAGTAACCCAGCAGCCCGGCCAGCGCCTCGGCCTCGTCCTGACCATTTTCGGCGGCTTCCTCCGCCGTGATGCCATGAACCACGACCGAGGAGGTGTTGTAGGAAAATTTGACCAGGGCCTCGTATTGATCGTCGAGCATGATCACCCCATCCTGCACGGTCACCGCGCCCATGGTGATGATCGCGTCTTTCTTCGGGTCAAGCCCGGTGGTTTCGCAGTCTAGTGAAATAAAACGGATGCTGCTGACCGGCGCATCATCACTCCAGGTATTCTCAAACGAGTCACGGTAGACTGAGATGACGTCATCCTCACCAAACAAGTTCATGAAAGCGACTTTCCTTCGAGTTCAAAATACTGTGACGCGAACTCCATGAGCCGCACCACGGTCTTGAAGATTGCCTTGCATCGCTGGACTTCAGTGCGCGGCAAGTCCTCCGGCTTGACGTATTGGCCATCATCGCCACGCCGCAACCCGAGTTTGGTCTGCAGGCGAATGGCGTGGCTAAAGGCCTCGGCAGCTTCCTCAAACAACTCACGCTGCTCGACTAAATGCCGCGCCACGCGCTTGAAACGAATCGGCGTAAACGTCGTATCGTCAAGGTTGAGGCTGAGCGCGAAGACCCGGGCAATGTCCACCAACGGCAGCATGGCGTGCATTTTGGTGTCAATGCTGGTCCACAAAGTGCCGGACTGGTCCATCACCGAATCGCGGAAAATCGTGATCGGCGGCAAGTTGTCCATCGCATCATTGGCCAGCAGTGGAATGAAGTTCGGATTATCGTGAATGCACTCCTGAATGTGGATTCGCAACTCGTCTAATAGCGACTGCGAGCCGTAGATGCAACGGGCGTCAAAATACGGCGTCTTCTTGAGAATGTCGCTCTCCACCGGCCGCGCAATCCAGTCCTGATAACGGGCTTTCCAGACGCTGAGGGAACCGCGCCAATCATAGTTCGTGGCCATGCGGCCATCCGGGTCCAGCGTGAAGCCACACGGCGCCAGCATGGAAGTGACTTCGTTCGCCAGGCTCTTAAACCAGATTTCTGCGTCCGATCCATCGGGGCCATCGGGCAACTCGTCGTAGAGCATGGCGGTCCGCTGAGATGAGCGCAGCAGCCGCTCCTTGCGCCCCTCACTGTGCATCCCCAGCCAGCACCAGCGAACGCTCGGCTCCACATAGCCCTGCTCTTTCAGGTGGCGTCGCGAGAGCTCAATCGCCCGCTGCAACACGGCCCCATCCACCTCCGCAATGAAGTCAGCCAACCAAAATACCTGCGCATCTCCCTCGATGTAGTGCAGCAAAAGCTCATCGGCGCGGTCACGCAGGATCGCCAGCGAGTGCGCGTCTTCGGCAACCGAGATTTCCTTGGCCAAAAAAGTCGGGATGCTTCCGTGAAGCATTTGAATGGAACGGTCGCTGATGATTCCCAGGACCGGCGAGTTCACCGTGCCATCTTCCGTGACGATCAGGTGATGCAGCCGGTGATGCAGCATTTCCAAAATCAATTGGCCTGCGCTCATGCCTGGGCGGACCGTAATCAACTTGGTCGACGTAATCTCCCGGGCAGGCGCATCCACTGGCGTCAATCCAGTCGCCACCCGAGCCGATAAGTCAGACTCGGTAATGATGCCCAGCGGATGCAAGTTGTGATCAACGGCCACAATTGCTTCCTGCAAGCCGGGCGCCAATCTACGGGCCACGGTTTGAATTGGCTCATCCAGCTTATAGGTGAGCAAGCGGTTGGACGCCCGCTCATTGACCGGGCCGGATTTCTGAAGCCAATGCGCAGGCCGCTCATCGATGCCGCGTGCATTTTCCGGGGTGTTCGCATTGTGTCGGCGCGGCTTAAAGCCTTCCCCAAAGTATTCCCGAAAATAGTCGCCCACCTCGACATACTTTTCGCCCATCTCCCGCAGGAGCTCCTGGGGAATCGCATAAATAATCGTGTCACTGGCGGTCCTGACCGTGCAACGGTAAGGCGTGCCAGGCTCATCAAAAAGAAACCCAAGCAGATCGCCTTCCACCCGGACATCGATCAAGTCTTCACCGCGGGAGGACTTGCGAAACAGATTAACGGTGCCCTTTTGCACAATGAACGCGTAGCGTCCGCGATCATCGCCCTCTTCGTAGACAATTTCGCCGCCTTCATGGAATTTCACCCGACCGGCGCCAGCCAGCAACAACAGGTCGTCCTCCGAAATCAGGTCAAATGGAGGATGTCCCTTAAGGAAGTCAGCGACTCGGAGGGAAATACTGGAAGTTCTCATACGTGACAGTAGAGCGGCGCTTTGAAAAAAGCTCGCAAGTAAGCAGACAAGAATCTAGCCCTTTGACGAATAATTCAAACACTAAAACCAACACCTGCTATGGACACAGATTACAATTACATCATCTCCAAGTTGCTGGATTATACCGAAAACGTTATTTTCGCGCTAATCATCTTCTTTGTCGGCAAATGGCTGTCAAAACTCGTCGTAACGCTCTTCCGCAAAGCGATGGAGGCCAAGAAGCTCGATGAGACAATTGTGAAATTCCTTAGCAACGTAGCCTACGCGCTGCTCTTGGTGATTGTGGTGCTCATGGCTGCTGACCGCATGGGCTTCGACACCACCAGCGTCATCGCAGTGCTCGGCGCCGCGACCCTCGCCATCGGCCTCGCCCTGCAGGGTTCTCTGGCTAATTTCGCCGCTGGAGTCATGCTTATTTCCTTCCGCCATTTCCGCGTGGGCGACTTCATCGACGCAGGCGGCGTCGCAGGCATCGTCGAAGAAATCAACATCTTCGACACCAAGATGCGCACCCCGGACAACAAAGGCATCGTTGTTCCCAACGGCCAGATCATCGGCGGCCCGATCACCAACTTCTCCGCCAAGGACACCCGCCGCATGGACCTCGTAGTGGGCGTCAGCTACGACGACGATATCCGCAAGGTGAAGGAGATCCTCACCGAAATCGTCAAAAACGACCCCGGCACGCTCGACGATCCCGCCCCCACCATCGGTCTGCTCGAAATGGCCGACAGCTCGGTCAACTTCGCCGTCCGCCCATGGGTCAATCGTGCAGACTACTGGGACGTCTTTTTCCGCCTGCAGGAAACCATCAAGCTCCGCTTGGACGAAGAGGGCATCACGATCCCCTACCCGCAGCGCGACGTCCACATGTATACCGTGGAAAAGGCTTCGTAAGCAGCCATTGCATCAAGTTTGGTCAAACCGTCCCGATTGCCGGGGCGGTTTTTCTTTGGCCCAACTTCAGCTCAGTTCGCCGCATCGCTGGAGGTCGCGGGACGGAAATCCGCCTGAGAAGCAGGCTGGAATCGAAAACTGTCGCCCGTCTGTAAGCCAGAGCCGATCTCAGATTTCGGCAGCAGTTTAATCTCCCCACTGTCCAGGAGAGAGCCCGACGCGGCCTCCCCCTGCTCCAGCAGACTTTTTTCTGACGCCTTCAAATCGACAAGCTGCTCTTCATAATAGCCTTGGCTGCCAATATTGCCTGAGTCGGCAGCCAAGCTTCGCAGCCCCGTAGCCGCAACCGCCTCGTCCCGAACAAACTGCTCTGGGGCGTCTTTCATCCGCAGTTGCTGGCTCTCCTCCTCCTGAGCTTGCGCCAAATGCTGCTGGTAGCCCACGTAACCGCCCACCAGAGAGATGGGTAGCACCAGGGCAATTGTTTTAATCCACAGCGGCAAGGGGTCAGCAGCGGCGCGTCGAGGCATCAGGTAAACGACAGTGCCATCCCTTATAAGTTCCCTTAAACTATCACGACCATATCGTAATACCTCGACTATCCCAAGCGCCCCTCATCGAGCTCAATCATGTCCGCGACAGATTTCACCTCGGTCTCCCAATCCAGGCAGCCCATCTTTTCCAAAGACTCGCGGATGAATTCACGGCCCGCCTCGGTCATGCCTTTTTGGACAACTTCGCGATTCCACTTGGCGGCCTGCACGTCGTCGGGGAATAGTTCGAGCAGCCGCTGATCCATCTCAGCGTCATCCGCGCTTTCGCAGACGATGGTTTCCACGTCGCTTGGCTCTACACCCAGGTGCATGCACAGAAATCGGTCAAAGCCGCGCTTGTAATTCTTGCGATAGCTCTTGGGCAACTCGCCATGCTGTTGCGTGTAGCGAATCTTGGCGATGAAGCGCGGCAAATGCAGCAGACCTGTCGCCGGATGCGGCAAATAGGGGGACGGCAGCTCGGTCAGCACTTCGCCAGTCGAACCAGGTATCGGACGAGATTTCATGCCGCTAAACAAACAGATGCCGCACTTGGCGAAAAGTGTGAAACATAAATATTTTAGCTGCGGATGGACGCGGATGAAACACGGATGCCAGGATGCGTGATATTCTCTCGCGGAGGCGCGAAGCCGCAAAGACCAGCGAATGATCAAACAGGAGTATCAGGAATGAACATATACTAACTTTTAATTCCTCCAGTCCTTAATCTTCGCGCCTTCGCGAGAGACGAAAACCGCCATGCTGGCGTCAAGTATCCCTCGCCTTTAAAGCATCCGCGTTTAATCCGCGTCCATCCGCGGCTAAACCTTACGCATCAGCCACTTGGCCAATAGTTGGCAAGCATGCGCCCGGTGGCTGATGCGGTCTTTCACCGCGCCACCAAGCTGGGCGAAGGTTTCTTCATAACCATCGGGCGCAAACAGCGGATCATAACCAAAGCCCGCGTCACCGCTCGGCGCATCCAAAATCTGGCCTGGGCAATGGCCGGCAAACGTCTCGTCCACGCCATCGCCCAACAGGACCAAGGTGCAGGTAAAGCGAGCGCCACGCTCGGGCGGCGGTTTGCCTGCCAGCGCGTTTAAAAGCTTGGCGTTGTTGTCGGCGTCCGTCGCGCCCGGCCCGGCGTAACGCGCAGAGTAAATACCCGGCGCGCCATCCAGCGCATCCACCTCCAAACCGCTGTCATCGGCGAGCACCCAGTTTGTGGCAGCATCTAGTCCCTGCTTGGTGACTTGAGTTAGCAGCGCCTCAGCCTTCAACCGTGCATTGCCCGCAAAAGTCACGGCGTTTTCTTCGACCTCTGGCATGCCGCCGACCGCCTTGGCGCTAACCACTTCGATGCGGACGCCCGCCCGCTCAAGCGCGGCGGCGATCTCTCCTGTCTTATGGGCGTTGCCCGTGGCGACGATGATGCGGGGCTGGCTCATTCGAAGGGATACTCCAAGTGACCGCGGGTAAACACATCTTGGCCGAAGAGCACATTTTTCGCATCGCGCAGCACGATGGCGTCCATCATTTCGCTGGTGTTCAGGCCGCGAAACGCGGGCACCGCCTGGTCATCAGCCAGCAACTTGGGCGCGCGATAGCAGAGCAGGTAATTGATCAGACACTCCGAAAGCATATCGCTCAAAAGGCCACTCCCCCCCTCCACGAGGATGCCGGTCAGGTTCTCGTTGAGGCACTTTTTCTGAAAGATTTTGTAGAAAATATGCGGCGGCTCCAAGGGGATTTCCCACACCTGCACACCTGTAGCCTGGATCCGGCTGAGGCGATTGCGATCCGCTTCCGTCTTGGTCACCACGATAGTGCGCGCACGAAACTCATCGGCAAAGACCTGATAGTCCAGGTAATCCGCCGTCAGCAAATGGCGGTCAAAAATAAAACGCACCGGGCAATAAACCGCTTCCCCTGCACGTCGCGAAGTCAACGCCGGATCGTCCTCGATCACCGTGCCTGCGCCCACGGCGATGGCCGGGAATAAACGCCGCCACTGATGAACATCCGCCCGTGACTCCTCACCCGTAACCCAACGGGAATGCCGGGTGCGCGTCGCGATTTTGCCATCGAGCGTCATGGCGATTTTTGCCGAAATGAAGGGCGTTTGCTCGACGATGTAGTGATTAAAAATCAGGTTCAGGTCCATGCATTCATCCGCCAGTACGCCCTCGATGACCTCAATCTCCGCCTCCCGCAGGATCTCGATGCCACGCCCCGCATGCGCAGGATTTGGGTCCCGCGCGCCAATCACCACCCGGGCAAAGCCACGCTGGATAATCGCCTCGGTGCAAGGTCCAGTGCGGCCATGAGTCGAGCAAGGCTCAAGCGTCACATACAGCGTCGCATCATAGCGCGGACGGTGCCCCAGGGCTTTGATGGCCGCGACTTCCGCATGGTCCCCACCGGCCCGCTCATGCCAGCCCTCGGCCACCACGCGACCACGCTCGACGATGATGGCGCCGACCATGGGGTTGGGATGCGTGTCGCCCCAAGCGCGTTTGGCCACGGCAATGGCGTGGCGCATAAAAGATTCATCTGTCTCGTCTTCCAGGGGCATGAAGTTAGTAAAAAGACAGGTTGCGCGCTGGGATTCAATCACTAAGAGTAGCCGCCAATGATACACCGCCAATGGCTACAGATGCTGCTCCTGTGCCTTGCTGTGAGCATGACCAGCTCTGTGCATGCCGCGAATTTATTTCGAGGCATGACCGAGCAGGAAGTGATCGAGGCAATGGGGCCACCCGAATCGGAAATGGGACGCGCCGCCAAGCGCGTCATGAACTACCCCGGCGGCTCGCTCGAACTCCGCTCTGGCCGACTCTACAGCGCCGACGGTTTTGCGATGGACTACATGGCGCCAGATGGAACGTCCCAATTCTCCTTTATTACTGGCCGGGGCTGGACACTCAACGGCAACTTCATCGACAGCCAATTCCGCTTCACGCCAGAGCCATCATTTGGTCCCCAAACGCCGCAAACGAGCGGCACTGCTTCGCCCTCAGTTGAGGACAACGAAGCGGAACCCACGCCCACTCCGAGCCTGCCCCCCGCTACCCCAAGCGAGGACGAGGAACCCCTCCCCCCCATGCCCGAGGCGCAACCAACCATCCAAGAGTTTGCCATGGACATGGAGGACATCCCAACCGACTCCTACGAGGACTACATCAGCGAAGATCTCGAGATGTTCCTCAACGGCGAGGGCTACCCTGATGAAGAGGTGGAGGAAGAGCCTTCAACCCTCTTCATGGTCGTCAGCTACATCGTGCTGTTTTTCGTCGAGTTCGGCCTGACCATTATCATCCTCAAACTGAGCTTTGAAATGAAGGGCTTCCCGATTCTCTTTGGTCAGCTCATCCTGCTCAGCTTGCTCATGTCCATCTTTGCGATCACGTTGGAGGTCATCCTGGACTTGATTGGCATGAACGGCTGGATGATCAAAGTTCCGCTCAACCTCTTTGCGCTCACCGGCTTGATCCTGTTGATGACCGACGTGAAGGAGTTCGCCACCGCATTTTCCATCGCCCTGATTTCCCGCGTGGCGACGATTATCGTGGTTGTGGTGACCTTCCTGCTGCTGGCCAGCATCTACTCTGCCTTCATCGCGTAGTTTTTCGCTTTGCCACCGCAGCGAAATTCTCAGACAGTCCCTAAAGCGTAACCTCCATGAAACCTTTCACCTTTATCTGTGGCGACGACGACTTCCTGGTGACCCGGGAAGGCCAAGCCGTCTTTGCCGAAAAGGCCAAGGACATCACGGACGATTTCTCCAAGGAGACTATCGATGGCGCTGCGCAAAACATGGGCGAGGTCGAAACAGCGCTCAACCAGTTCCGCGCCGCCACCCAGACGCTCTCCATGTTTGGCGACAAGAAAGTCGTCTGGCTCAAGGACGTGTCATTCTTTGCCGACAGCGTCACGGGCCGCGCCGAGGGCACGAAAAAACTCGTCACCGAATGGCAGGAGGAGCTGGCCAAGCTCGACCCCAGCGCCGTCGATGTGCTGATCACCGCACACCCCGTCGACCGTCGCCGCAAGGAGTTCAAGTGGTTCGCGAGCAACTCCGACTACAACGACCTCAAGTCCGGCACCAACGACGACTTCCTGCTCGATATGATCGCCACCGAGGGCAAGCGTCTGAAAACCACCTTTACCCACGGCGCCTCACAATCTCTCATCGGCCTCGTAGGCGGGAATACCCGGCTGGTGCTTGAAGAAACGCGCAAGCTGGCGACCTACGTCGGCGAAGGCGGTGAAGTCACTGACGAAATCGTCATCCAGATGGTGCCGCACTTTGGCGAGGGCGATTTCTTCGAGCCGGTGGAAGCGTTTTTCTCGCTGGACCTCAACTGGACCCTCGACGCGCTGCGCCGCTACTTCTTCATTCACAAAGAGGCGCGTCCACTCATCGTGAACCTACAGGGCCGCAACCGCCTGATGATCCAACTACGCGTCCTGATGGACTCCGGCGAAATCACCCTCGGCCCACGCGGCTTCTCCAAGCCAACCTTTGAAGCCGCGCAGCGCAAATACGCCCAGCACTTCGGCGGCTTTGACGACAAGAGCAACTTCAACGTCTTCACGCAGAACCTCTGGTATCTCGGCAACAAAGTCGCCCCCCCCTGCCGTCAATTAAAACTCAAGCAGCTCGTGGATTTCCAAGTGTCGTTCACCAAGGCCTTCGAAGACCTGATGCGCAAACCGCAGGACCAGGACGCCGTCATGCGCGACTTGGCCATCGCCTGCCTGGGGTAACTCGATCCGAACAATACGTGAGTTTTAGCCGCAGATGAACGCGGATTGAACGCAGATTCGGTGAGGCAGGTTAGTTGTCCAAGTTGGGCGCTGAGGCGCCATTTTCGATTCTTGGATAATCGTATCCCACGCACTCCTTCTACTTGATGATAATGCATACCTTGCCCTCGTGTTCTCCGTGCCTCAGTGAGAAACATGCACGCCCCACCAGCATCCGCGTTCAATCCGCAGCTAAATCATTCCAACGCGTGCTCGGCAAAATACCGTTTTAGTTTGAACCGCTGCCAAATGCGGGTTTGCTGGGAGGTTTTTATGGCGACACTCCTTGACAAGCTGGAAAAGCGTTTTGGCCGCTGGGCGATACCAGACCTCACTTTCTGGGTAATGGTTACCCAGATCGCGATCTTCGCGTTCGACGCCTTTACTCGTTTCGACGTCACCCTGCTGATGCTCCAGCCAAGCGAAGTGCTCCAAGGCCAAGTTTGGCGCTTGGCGACATTCATTGTCGTCCCGACAAGTCTGCCACCGATCACGACGGGCATGATGATATTCCTCGCGTTTGAGTGGTATCTGTTCTGGCTGATGGGCAGCACGCTAGAGAAAGAATGGGGCGAGTTTCGCTACAACATGTTCTTCCTCTGCGGTGCGGCCGCCACGGCCGCGTTTTCCTTCCTCGCCCCTGACGGAGTCGGCACCAATGGCTTCCTCATGGGCTCGGTGTTCCTGGCCTTTGCCCGGCTCTACCCGAACTTCGAGCTGCTGCTGTTCTTCATCCTGCCGGTTAAGATCAAGTGGCTGGCGCTGATCACTTGGATATTCTACGGCATCATATTCATTGCTGGCGGCTGGATGGGCAAGCTGATGGTCCTTGCGGCCACCCTGAATTACTGGATGTTCTTTGGCCGAGAGATTTTCGTCCAAGCCAAGGCTGGCAAGCGTCGCATGGAATACAAAGCCCAGCGCGCCGTGGAAGAAAAAGAACCGTTCCACAAATGCGTTATTTGCGGCAAGACAGATCAGAGCCACCCCGACATGGAATTCGCCTACCTCGACGGCGAAGGCTACTGCGAAGAGCACTGGCCGGAAATGGATAAACGCCAGGCCGCCAAAACTTAACGCTTCGGCAGCAGCGCGAGCAGCTCGGCATCCGTCATCCCTTCGACCGCCAACACCTTGTGCCGACTCCCCTCCCCGCTCACCAGCGTGATCTCACGCTTGGCGACGCCGAGGTATTTCGCGAGAAACTTGACCAACTCCGCATTGGCTTTGCCATCGACCGGCGGGGCGGCAATCCGCACCTTCAGCGCGCCCTCCTGCCAACCCACCACTTCACTGCGGGATGCTTTCGGCGACGCTAGAACGCTTAACTTGGCGGACATGACGTCATGCTCTGAAACGAATCGCCGATGTCAAACCGTGCTTAAAACTCAACGATGACCGAACCTTGGAAACGCTGGCTGTCCGCAGTCGGCAGTCCAACGTAGCCCGTGGTCAGGTAGCTGTATTCACCCGCAATGGTCAGGTAAGGCGTCAATTTATAGAAAATCGAGGTCGTGGCGGTGGTGTTAAACTTCCGCATGCCAGGGCTGAGGTCCGCGTCACGCGGGTTGTCGATGCCGGCGCCAATGTTCCAATTGATGTCCTCCCAAGGAAACGTTTGTAACTGAACCCAACCGCCCCAGGAGTCAATGGACGTGCCCTTGGCGAGATTGACCGTCTGGCCGACGCCGCCATTGAAGCTGCCCAAATCCGTGCCAGACCAAACGGCGCCCAAGAGCTTAGCGTGGTTTTTCCAATTGAGCACGCCGGTGAACATGCCGACGTATTGATCGTAATCCGTCTCGCCGCCGCCCAGGGTGTCGAAGGCTTCCTGCCCATACATGCCGCTGACGGCAGTCGTGAGGGTCCAGTCTTCGGCAAGGTCGATGTCGTAGGCAATGGCCAACTCAGTGTTGGGCACTCCGGAGTCCATGCCGTCGGGCGTGCCGCCGCCATCGATGTCGCCGCTGACCGCAGAAGCAAGCGCGCCAGTGATTTTCAGGTTACCGGGGCCAACCTCATCCTGCCACTGCGCCTTGAGCAACGGGCGCCGGGACCAAATGGCGCCTTGATAGGCGAAGGAACCGCAATTGACGTTGCGTGGAAGGGCAACGGTGACCGCATCCCAATCCTGCCCGGCGCGAAACAGCCAGTTGCCCTTCTCCATCTCGGCATAGGCCAGGCGCATGCGCAGGGCTGGCGTGGAGCTGCTGTAGTTGCCGTAAAAATCGGTTTCGATCCGGGCGCCCGTCCGCCAACCATCCCATTGTGGACCATTGATTTTGAGGCCCAGTCGGGTTTCGCGGGCGGTGAGGCTCAACTGGCTGTCGCTGCGCGGCCCTTCCGGGTATACGTAGCGTACGAAGTCGCCATTGAACACGCTGTGTGTGTCGTAGGCGATGTCGAACTTGACGAAGCCATAAACCTCGAAACGCCAGTCATGGTGGGTGAAGCTCAAGTCGGGATCGAGCGGCTTAACCGGGGGGGGAGCCAATTGCTCATTGGCGGCAACCACAGCGCTTGGGTTCGTCGGCGGCTCCACCGAGACATAACCCTCCCGCACGGTCGCCAGCTCACCTTTGAGCGACTTCACCTCCTGCGTTAATTCGCCGATGACTTTCTGCTGCGCCTCCAACATGGCGCGCAGCTCTGCCAGCTCGTCCGCACTCTCACCCGCCCATAAACTGCACGCGCCAAACATCCCCATCAGCGCGAGCAACAGGGCCTTCCCTCTCTCCTGTTTTCGCATAACAAGAGAGAAACATAAACTTATTCACGGAACCATAAAGTTCAGTTTTACTTATCCCAAAGTTTGCAGCATACCTGATCAGGTCGAACAGTTGCGCTTGTGCCCCTGGCGCGCCAATACTTAAGACCGCACCAGGCTTTGCAGCGTCTTCACCACCACATCGCGCAGTTGCTCGGCAACGGATTTCTCCGAAGCATGCTCGAATTGACTGAGCAATTTGAACGGCGGATAAGTCGGCGCTCCGTTCATTTGTAAGATTGGCGAAGAGTAGCCCCGCGACTGACGCTCGTTGATGCCCGTGCCCACCGTAACATGGGTCCAGTAGCCAGACGTTTTCCAGGTAAACGCGCGATCGCCGTAGCAAAGCTGAAATCCCGTCAGTGCGCCTTGGTCATCATACCATGCGGTGAACTCCAAACCGTCGCCGCCCCACCAACGCCGTTTACCGGCGCCAGGCTCCTGCTTCACGTATTTGAATTCACGCAACATAATACCGGGTAAACTACCCAATCCAGCAACGCCCAGCAATCCCACTGTGATAAGAATACGCTTTTTTACAATTTGCTGACAGCCGCAGCATGCAAAGAATTAGAGCACCCAACATTGCCTCGCTACATTTGCGCACTGCGCAAATCGATGGGAGCAGCCGCACGCAGCTAGCGGTCGAACTTGAAGATGAGTTCGTTGTCGCGGGAATAGCCCAAGCGCTCACGCACGGCGCGTTCAACGAGGGCGGGATTCGTCTGCAGCTCAGCGAGGTAAGCTTGCTGGGCGGCATTGGTTTCCTTGAGCGCGATCAAGCGGGACTGCGCCTGCTCGTAACGCTGGTTAAACGCCTGATGCTCGCGCCAACTCTGCATCAACACCACCCCAAACACCGCGCAGGCGCAGGCAAGCGCGACAGCGAAGGTCGGCAGGATGATTTGATATTTACGCATTTCGTTCATGGGCGAGCAGGTTACGACGCACAGACTTTGCAAAACAAAGCTCCCATTGCCAAGGAAAAAACCCTCGCCATTATAATTCTCATGACTAGGTCTAATGACCAGCAAGGCGCATGGCTGCTGCGACTGGCCCGTTAGAAGCGGTTGGGCGCGCCAATGTGCGCCGACACGTCGAATATTGAAAATTTTGGAAAAAAATTACGCGCTATTGTGCTCGGCGATAACTTCCGCTTTAAAGGCCGTAAGTTAAGCCACCACTTGGCGACAGCCAAGCCCGCCAACTGAAGTTAAGCCCACACTATGTATCAGGAATTTTTCGGACTCAGCGAAATGCCGTTCAATGTGACGCCAGACCCGAAGTTTCTCTATTTGAGTCCCACTCACCAAGACGCGCTTGCCCACCTGCGCTACGGGATTCAGGAGAAAAAGGGCTTCATTGTGCTCACAGGCGAGGTTGGCTGTGGCAAAACCACCCTTTGCCGCACGCTGTTGGGCGAGCTCGATGAAAAGCCCGAGGTCGAAACCATCCTGATTCTCAACCCGCGCATTTCGGAGCAGCAACTGTTGTTCAACATCCTGCACGAGCTCGGCGAGAAGATCCCCGAAAGCAGCAATGTCGACCTGACTGCCCGCCTGAATGAAGCGCTCCTCCAGCGCATCTTAAGCGGCAAGGAAATCGTCATGATCATCGACGAGGCGCAAAATTTGTCGTTTGAGGTCATGGAGCAGTTGCGGCTCTTGTCCAACCTCGAAACCCACGACCAAAAGCTGCTCCAAATCATCCTCATGGGCCAACCGGAGCTCAACGACAAGCTCCGCGAAAAGCGGCTCCGGCAATTCCGCCAGCGCGTGCTGGTTTACTACGACCTCAACCACCTGACCCGTGCGGAAACGCAGGACTACATCCAGCATCGCTTGACGACCGCTGGCGGCAACGGACGGCCACGCTTCACTTTTTGGGCGCAATGGCGCATCCACCATTGGACGAAAGGCACGCCGCGCCTCATTAACAATCTGTGTGACAAAGCGCTGCTCGCCGCCTATATTCGCGATTCCGAAGAAATTTCCCATGGCGATATTTCACGCGCCATCAAAGACCTAAAACGCCTCGGCTAATTCTGTTATGTCCCTCATCAACGATGCATTGAAAAAGGCCCAGCGCGAGCGCGAGGGCGGCAGCAAACCAGCCAAACAAGACATCCCCAGCGTGGGAGGCGCACACCCGAGGCGCAGTGGCAACCCAGCCGATAAAACCAGCTTCAAGCTGATGCGCGCACTGGTCGTCGGCGCCATGGTGCTCGCGGTATTCATCGCCGCATTGGGCATCTTAATCAATGCGCTGAAGAAAGAGCCCGCCACAGCGGAGCCCGCCATCACAGAAGTGCCAGTGACGATTAAACCCCTAAACGACACTGCGCCGTCAGTTGCGCCCGCGCCCGCCACGCCAGCCCAACCCACCACCGCCATCCCGCGCACCGCTGATCGCATGGAATCGGCGCCCAAGCCGGTCAAGCCGCTGATCGAAGCCCCTGTCGTCCCGCCACCAAGCACCCGTGTCGCGGTCAAGGAGCCAACGCCAGTCGCAGAACCGGCCAGCGCCCAACCAAGCCAGCCTGCGGCCCCGGTTGCCCCGACGCCCGCTCCAGTTGTGGCGAAGCCAACCCCCGCTCCAGCGCCAGAAGCCAAGCCAAGGCCAGTCGCCGAACCGACCCCAACGCCAGCGCCTCAACCCGTGCCAACACCGGTGGCGTCTACGCCAACGCCTGAGCCAGTTCCTGTTCAGCCAGCTTCAACGCCGGAGCCAGCGCCAAGCGTTCAACCAATCCCCGAGCCTGTCGTGGCGGCGGCCAGCCCGGCGCCCACGACTCCTGCCCCAACAGCCCCCCCCGTTGAGCCGACTCCTTCTTCCACGCCAACGCCTGCCACCAACGCCCAGCCCAAGCCCGCGCCAGTCGTCATTCCCAATGAGCCGATGATGATCGCGGTTGCGGATACGCCACCTGCGCCAGAACCAGCCATCGCCCCGATGCCGCAACAGCCCGTGTCCACCGATGCTGAGCCCGAAGCCGCGCCTGCGCCAGAACCAGTTGCCCAGGAAGCAAATCCGAAAATCATTGCGTTCCTGCAAGCTTCCCGCATAACAGGCATTAAGGTTGCGGGTAACAAAAGTCGGGTCCTCATGAACAATCAAGTGTTCAAAGTTGGATCGATCGTTGAAGCGAGCAACCAGCTCACTATCACTGCTATTAAACCTAACGAAATTCAGTTCGTCGATGAGTCAGGAGTCGAATACCGGAAGCAATTCCAGCGGTAAGCGGAAGTTGATTCTGCGCAAAAAGGGCGAGTCCGCCCCCCCCGAGCCACCCGCAGATTCACCCGCCGAACAGCCTGCGGAGAAGAAGCCCATTCGCATGAGCTTCAAGCGCTCGCATGAAGAACCCGCTGAGCAAGAGCCGACCCCCGTGGAGGAATCGGACGATGTGGAGCTGACTGCGCCACAACCACCAAAGGTAAGGCTTGGCCTAAAACGGGAATCGGAAACAACCGAACCCGACGAGCCTCAATCTGCCGCGCCTCCTCCCCCTCCGCCGCCTGCCGCGCCCCAGCCTTCCACCCCAGAACCAGTTGCCGAGCAACCGAAGAAAAAGGTAAAGCTGGGCCTGAAGCGAGGCGTCACCCCAGAAGAGGACTCTTCCAGCAGCGAGCCTAAGGGAGACATGAGTTGGGGGCTCTCCGAAACCGAGCAAGAAGCCGATATCTTTAACCAGGCTCCCCCTCCGCCAGCCGCTGGACCGCAAGGCCTTGCCGCGCCCCCACCACCAGGCGCAGGCCCAATGCCGCCTCCTGCCGGAGGACCACCACCGCCACCGCCAGTTGGCGCGCCACCGCCCCCCCCTGGCGCACCGCCCACCGGCAATGCCGGGCCTCCGCCGCCTCCAACCGCAGGCGGTCCGCCCCCCATCCCGGGAGCAGGAGCCCCGCCACCACCACCAGGAGCCGCGGCGCCACCACCGCCTCCCGGCGCAGGCATGCCACCCCCACCACCAACCGGGGCTAAGGCGCCGCCACCCCGCCCCGGCAGTGCGCCCAAGGAAGATTTAGTCGGTCAAGAGCTCGAAAAGAAATCCGGACACGCCAAGCACATCATCATGGCGGTCGGCATTCTGCTATTTCTACTGGTCGCCATTGGCGCCGTGGGCTACTTGATTTTCAGTGGTGACAGCAAAGAAGCCATCGAAACCGCGCAGCAAAAAGTCGACAAGCCCGCCAACGAGCTGACCCGCATTGCCGACATTCCCAAGGAGTCCATCGACAAGGCCAAGGCTGCCGTGGATCAGGTCAACGCGAAAGCCAGCACCGACGAAATCCTGGGCAGCGACGAGCCAGTAGCGGCTCCAGCTGAGGAAGAGAAGCCTGAGCCATCCGCTGAAGTGGCGGAAACGCCGGCGCCCGCACCAGTTCCCGTCGAAGAAGGACCACGCGCAGTCACCTATGGCCAGCAGAATCCAGACGTGCTCGATTGGATTGAAGACTTGGGCGGCATTCAGGTGGGTCGCGGCAAAATGATCCTCAACGGACAGACCTACTCAACCGGCGCTGTCGTCAACCAATCACTGGGCATCCGTTGGATCGGCGAAGACAAAGCGCTCGGCTTACTTTATTTTCAGGACTCCCAGGGAGTAAAGTACGAGAAAGAGTTCTAGGTAGACTCGAGCTTGGGCCAACCCGACTTTCCGAAGCTGGACCAATGACGCCCATGCCGCTGCCAGCCGTGATTGAGGAGACGAACCTGGTGGAGTTCACGGACCGTGGACGCGTCCACCAGCTTCACTCCGAGGCCTTCGCCGCCTGGAATGCCATGCAGGCGCAAGCGGCATCCGACGGCGTAAACCTCATCCTGATTTCCGCATTCAGAAGCATCGCAAGGCAACAGGCGATCATCGACGCCAAGCGCGCCAAAGGCATCAGCGATCAGGAAATTTTTCGCGTCAACGCCCAACCTGGATTCAGCGAGCACCACAGTGGACTGGCCATTGACCTTGGCGCTGACGACTGCCAAACGCTTGAAGAGTCATTCGAAGAAACCGATGCCTTCCAATGGTTGATGAAGCGGGCTCGGGAATTCTCATTTTACCTGTCATACCCACGAAACAACCCGTATGGCATCACTTACGAGCCCTGGCACTGGCGCTTCAAAAAGTGAGACCTGCGAATCAAGCCAAGCTATAGGAGCCAACCAACTCTGCCGCAAACTGCTCCCTGTCCAGAGTCTCGGCATCAATGACACGGCAGTCCTTTTCCTGCGCGGTTGGCATTTCCAAATCCCGATATTGCCCATCGAGCAATGCGGGGTATTTCGCGGGCTGGAAAAAGTGATCGCCGTCTTCCATGAGGCGGCGGGCGGCACGCAGCTCCGCAAGAGCGCGCGGGATGCTGAGGAAAATGAATTCACAGCTGCCATAACTCCGCAAGGTATCCCGCGTATGCTTCGTCAAAGCCGAGCAGGTGATGACGCGTAGCCGATCCGATGGGCGCTGCGCAATGCGCACGCCGATGCGTTCACGCCAGACATTGCGGTCGTTTTCGTCCAATGGCTCACCGGCGCGCATCTTGGCAATGGCGACCGAGGTATGCATTTCATCGCCTTCGAGCACCTGCACCCGAAAATCCGCCTTCCGCTCAATCGCGCGCGCCAGGGAGGTTTTGCCCGTCAAACAGACGCCACCAATGATCAACGCTGGCAACATCAGCCCAGGAACACACGCTCCAACGCGGATTGGCTAACGTTGCCTTTCTGGTCAATCGCCGTGATGAAGTAACGGCAATCGCCTGCCCCAACCGGCAACTCAAACGTCAGGTGATCCGCCGTGCGCGATGGTCCAGTCTGCGAAGGATACGGCTCCTGCAAGCTCGGCTTGATCTTCTTGGCCTTCTTACCTTTGCAACGCAAAGTAAGGTAAACATCTTTCAACCCGGAAATGTCATACACGAAGGTATGCACCGTGGCTTCACGCGGCGCGTCCTGCAGGCAATGGTTGCCCCATGTCTTGCCGCCTGGATTTTCCGGCATGACCCATGGCGCGAAAATGGTCGGGCCAGTCTGGTCACTTTGCAATGCAGAGTCCAGGTCGCCGCCGATCAGGTGGAGCGCCTTGTTCGCAGCGTTGGTCACTTGCTGATCCCAGTTTTGCTGGCCAGTCCAATACCAGTAGCAACTGGTCTCAGCGGTCAGCATGAGTCGCTGCGCATCGCCGAGTTTTCCATTGTCCGGCTGCGCATCCTCCAAAGTATGCACGCAGTTTTGCAGCGCGGTCAGCACAGCCCAGCTATTGAGGTCAGGTGAGTAAGCCTGATCATAACGGCTGAACCACTTCATGAATTGCGGGTCGCCGTTGTCCGCGCCAGCCCAACTGCCGGGCTCGACATGAACGGCGTTCTTCGGATCGGGCGGGAATTGATCGAGGTAGTCCTTAACCGTGCACAGCTCGAAACGCGGATCGTTCTGCAGCCACTCAACCATGCGCTGGGTGTTATGCCCGTAGTAGCTGTCGGTGCCGCCACCATAGTTGTCGCCATCGCTATGGAGCAGGAAGAAAGGCGGATGCTTCGGATCGAACGTGCCCATCTCAATCATGTGGTCGTGCAACTGTCCCAGGATCGACGGATATTGCAGCGCGCCAAAACCACCGCGCGCGTCCTCGTTGCCGATGTAGCGCTCTGCCGGAACGCCAATGATCTTATGCTCCTTGCCGTCTGGATCAGTGTAGACGATGTATTCGGGACGCAGCAGGGAAGCGCTGATCTTGCTCGCCGCCCAAATGTTATTGAGCTGCTGCCAGTCATCGACCGGCGGGTTGACCTGCTCACTTTGATTGGGCGGCAACATGCCTTCCTCAAACCCTGCATAAGGATACTCCTGACAGGCGCGAAAGCGGTGGATGCTGTCGTAAATGACTGCCTTGACGCCGGCTTCGTTGAGCGCCGGAATCATGCGCACATGAAACGCCGTTTCGGGCGGGAAGAGCACATCACTGGCGGGTTGGCCAAATGTCGACTCGATGAGCCCACGATGCCACTCGATCTGTTTGACGATGTTGCGGCCCGGCGTCAGCGCCATCAAAGGATGAAAGAAACCAAAGGCCGTGAAGTCACAACGTGGGTTGCCGAGCGTCGTCTTTTGCTTCGCCACTTCACGTAGCTGATCCGCCCAACCCGGGAAACCGCCTTTGCCATTAAGCTGCTCAATCAACGAACCACTCCAACTCGTGGAGAGGCCGCCGTGGGGAAGCCCACCGTTCGCATAATGCCAAACTGCCGTTGGAATGAAACTCGAATAAGCCCCACGGCGCGTGCCGAAGATTTCGCCCTTTTCGCCATCCCAATAGTCGGGGTTCGCGGCATCGTAATACGGCTGATGCATGTGCTTGTGAATGCCGTAGTAAATCTTAACGGCGTTCGCGTCGCTTGTCGTAGCACGAGGACGCGGAGCTGGCTTGACTTCAAAGCTGGCAAAGGCCTTGACCCAATCATCGCCGCCAGCCTTGCGCCACTTGACTTTGCGACAGCCCTCAAACTGCACCTCATAGCGCCCCACGCCCAACTTGCCCGCCGGAATGTCCACCGAGTAAACTCCCTTGATGTCGTCTCCGTGTAGTTCCTCGCCGTTGAAGACGATTTCACCCGCAGGACCACGCAGGATTATCTGTGGAAAAGGCACTGCCCCGTCGGCAGTGAAGGACAGCGTGACCTCCGGCGCCCGGCGCGTGTCCGCCAACGCCTCAATGTATTCTGGACAATCAGTGGCAGTGATTGATGAAAACGTAGTAATGGTGCTCATGATTGAAATCAAATTTCAGCGACAGGCTACAGATTCCTTTGCGCAAGAGGAAGCTCCGAGTTCCATGGACCGTTAATTTAACTCAGCTGAATCAATGCCGCCGAGCAGAACAACCGTGCAGATATCATTTGCTGTCATACCGTTTTAGCAAAAACTTTACCAACGCTTGACCTGATTTAAATTGACCCAAGCAGCCCTATTAAAGTAGAGTACAAGGCATTTCCTACTAAATGTAAGGGTGTTCAAAACGCTCTGCTAGCCTTTCCGTGTACCATGAACATTTCTCCCAAGAGACGAGGTTTCTCCTTGGTTGAGCTTCTCATCGCATTAGCGTTGTTTGGCCTGATGGCGGCTGGTCTGGCCAGTCTTACGCTGCAAAGCCGCCGCATTTCAGAAGGCATAATTTTCGAGGATCAGGTAAACCGTTCCATCCAGAATTTCGTCGAGGAAATCCGCGGCATTGGCTTTGAGCGCATCCGAAACACTTACAAAGAGCCTAGTGCAGGGTTTGATCTAACGCTGCCTGGCCTCGATAGCACCGGGGCCGTTGAAATCGTCAACTGCCCGGTCGCGATCATCGACGAAAAGGAAATTTCGTCACAGTGGACCACCGTCGACATCGAAACCACCACGATGGATGGCGATTCCGCCACCGTGCCGGTCGGCCTGCGCATTGAGTTAAATGACCACAACAACTTGAGCAGCGAAAACACCAACGGCATCGAAGTAATCATCCACTACAGTTGGAAATTCCCTTGGGCCAACAGTGACGAGATGAAGACTAACGAAGCGATTGCCTACATGGCGGATGAATCCCCCTAAGCACCTTTTAGCATGAAGCAAAATCTATCTACAGCGAGAACCGCACAGGGGTTCACTCTCTCCGAAGTCATGATTGCGGTGGCGATCTTTTCGGTAGTCATCGCCATTTCCAGCTCCTTTTTCGTCGACTCCTACAAGACGCTCTACAAGAGCCAAACGGCTTTGGAAGCCAACCGCTCTTCCAGATCCTTCCTCGACTTTCTGTCTCAAGACGGCATGGAGGCGGATTCTTTCGTCGTCTATCCGAGCTACTCAGACAAAAATCAGAAGAAAAACCGCGTCGCCAGTGGTCAATCTGGAGATTTTCTGGTTCTCGCCGAAACAGAAATTGGCACTCTGGAGACGGAGTACCTGCGCCTCATTGGCTACTACGCCACGAAACGCACAACCGACGAATATTTCGATATCCTGGTCTTCGAGTATGAAGTGCCAGAGGCCAACAAAACCAAGTCTCTGGAAAGCCTCGTGAGCGAGGCAGTCAACAAGGCCACCGATCGCGTGGTGTTCGCGCAAATAAAGCGCATTGGAGAGGAAGGCATGTTCATCAATGTGGACAGCGGTAATGTCTTCTCCTTCCACGGCATCCGCGTGCGCTTTCCCGAACAGGCTCAACCTTCCAAAATCCTTCACACCACCATAAACGTCCGCTCCTAAATCATCATGTCATCTTCGACCAGTTCTTCACACAGGGGATCCGCCATTTTGGTAGTGTTAATCCTCTCGACCGCCATTGCGGTCATCGCCGGCAGCGTGCTGAGCTCGAGCATCACCGAGAAGCGCGTCAATCAGCGCAATTTCCTGCGGTCAGAAGCCTTAAGGGCGGCCGAAGTCGCCTTGGAGCTCGCTTTCGCCGAGTACGTCAACGACGTGGAAACCAACTCAGGCCTCTACGCATCAGCAGTCACCAGCCCAAAACAGAAAATCACGCTCTCGTCCCGTGGCCAATCCATGGTGGTCCGCAACAACATTACCAACGTGGAGATACGCTCGGAATTCGTTCCACTGCCAGTGCGCCGCTTCATTGATGGAGATGACCCCGCCAATGACGACGACCCGCTGAAAAATAAATTTGTGATCGAGACGAATATCAACCTCTACGCGCAAGTGACTGCGTCCAGAGGGGGCGAAGAAGTCGAAGTGTTCCTTGCCAAAACCATGGCTATCCGGGACGCGCCGCTCTTTTCACACGCCATCTTTTTCAACGACGACCTGCTCTTTCACCGTAACTTCGACATCGTCGGCGATGTTCACACCAATGGCGACCTGGAGCTGGATACGCACAACGGCGACGACCCGCTCAAACTCGGCGTCATGACCACTGCCGTGGGTGACGTCTACCGCCTGACCACCGTCGACTCCTACAATATGGGCAACCGCCTTTCCAATGGCGACAACCTCGTCAAAGCGGATGGCAAACTGGACCTCGACAACATGTATTACAACTCTGGAGGCACCGTTTACTCGAACGGCGAACTCGTGGAAAAGGGCGTCGATTCACGAATGAGCAATTGGCTCGAATACTCCCAGGAAAACTTCAACGGATCGCTGATGGACAGCTCCTATGGAATCCCGATGTTTAAGCCAGTTGGCGCAGAAGACGCCCGGAAGGATAACATCTACACCAAAGACGTTAATGAAATGAACAACAGCGGTTACGCGCTGATAGAGCCGCTGCTGCCTTCCACTCATGCCGCCGCAAAGAACTCTGCTGTCCGTGAAGGCAAGATGGCCGCCAAAGCAGGCCTGCTTCTCCGCGTGGAAGCCAATCAGGAGTGGACGCCCAAAGACCGATACGGCAACTACACCAGCAATCCCAATAAAATTGTGAACGACAACGAATACTTCGTCGTCAAGGGTTACAAATACTCAACCCGGATTGAGGATGGAACGCCTCAACTGAAGTCCGTCCCCCTCCCCGACCGTCTGATTGGCTCCTCCAACTCCAACATCAGTGCAGTCAACTCCGGCCAACCCTATCCCGAGAAGTTTACGGAAACCAGCTCAACGGGTTACCGGGAGGGCAAGTATTACGACAGCAAAATTACTGGCGGTTTGGAAGACACCCGCTCTGGGCGCAGCATGGACCTCATTACCATGGATGTTTCCCGCCTGAAAGAAGTCCTTGAGACAGACTACAACAGCTTGGATTCTACGGGTAAATCCTTTCGCGACAACTTCAGCACCTCCAGTGACTGGAATGGCATCGTTTACGTCGAGCTCCCCACATCGCTCACCGTAGATTCCGGAGCCTCCAAAAACACGACGGATATCGACAGCAAACCATTCGTCTATGGCAGTGCGGAAAAAGACATTCCTGAGCTCGCCAGCCAATACGGCACCGCCAGTTGGAAACACACGCCGAAGGACCGAACCGATAACATCGTGCCCATTGCAGAAGAGTTTCGCACGCTGGATACGTCGGATACCGGCATGGGCTTGCAGGTCATCAATGGCTCAAAGCTCCCCAGCGTTGGTCAAAACGAAGGCTTCACCCTGGCAACCAACACTTCCATGTATGTGGTGGATCACTATAACGCAGATGGTAATTTCCGCACCGGCACCGGACTCGTCGAGGGCGACGGGAGCAATGCCACTGCAGATAAAAACCATGGTGAAGTGCCAGCAGCGCTCATGGCCGACTCTGTCACCCTGCTCAGCGGCAACTGGAAAGACAATCGTCAGTATAGTCACATGGGCTATGGCGGCCAGTCCATCACCCGCAAGGCCAAAGAGCCGCTCGAAGTCTCAGCCTGCATCGCCTCGGCTGACTACGCGGTCTATGAGTTCTTCGTCCGCTCATTGGAAAACTGGAATCACTTGCTCAACCACTCGGACGTCGGCGGGCTCGACCATAAGAACCCAATCGTCGTGAAGGGTTCGCTCGTCTCATTCTGGGATGCGGAAATCCCGCTCATGAAAAGCGTTTATGGCCGCGACAAGACCAAGCCAGTGGACAAATACTGGAACGAATTTGCCGCTTACGCGTTCACTACGCCACGCTTCCACCAGTTTCTGGCCGATGGCCGCTTCCCCCCCGGCACCCCCACTGCACGCTTCTACGACCTACGCGAGTATGACGTGATGCATCTTGCGGATTCTTCGGACAGTCAGGAGCTTAAAGGTGTTGGCTTCTCAATAAACTAAGCCGACCAAATGCTCATGACACAGCTGACGACATTCATGCTGGCGGTGTGCTTGATCGCGCCGACTCTTCAAGCACAGCCAAAAGTGGAACTGCCCTACCCGGAGGCATCCACGTTCATGCCACCCAAGAATCCCGACCTGTTCTTTGATTCCGAAACGGTCACTGTTCGCGATGAAATAACTGGGCAACCGCTCAATTTTTACCTCATGACATCGCCGGATTTCACGATCGAAACACCCCCGATGGAAGATTGGATCGTCGACAAAAGTGATCGCTCTCACTCAATGGTCGTCAAGCACACCCTCGTCGAGGACATCGAATTTACCTTCGATTGCTATGAGAAAGATTCGTGGCCAGAGATTACGCCCAAACTCATCCAGAGTAAGATCAATCAACAAGCCTTCCTCCTGACGAAACAGGGCTTCAACCGCTTCACAGTCATCACGGAAGAAGACGACTTCACGGCCACCCTCCCCACGCGCAAATTTCAAATGGCCAACGGCGAATATGTCGAAGTGCTCAAGCGCGGCCGCGTGAAGCCACTCCGGGTCGCAGACCAATACCTGTACGACCTCATCGCCGAAAAGATCGACCCCAATGGCAAAGTCACCGAGCAAGTGATGATTCACGATAACATCTGCGTCCATCCAATGGGCTACATCCTGGAAGTTCGCATCCAAGGCGACCCCAAGGCAACCACTTCAATTAAGTCCTGGCTAATGGGGTTTTTACGGCATTCACAGGAAAATGCCGGGCTGCTCGACCTCAGAAACGAGAGAACCTGACGCATTCGGAACGCGACTTGCTCATCAGCATTCGTGATTGCCAGCAGCAATAACGCTGCTAAGGTGACCCCGCGCGTATGAGCCACAAAATTCTCCACATCAACGAGCCGACGCCGGTTCCACCCTACGAAGAACGCGGAAACATCCCCGACATCCGCAAAGCCGGCCTCGATCCGGACTTCTGGTACCCGCTCGCCCGCAGTCAGGACGTCAAGCCCGGCAAGGCGCACGCCGTGTCGTTCGCCGGCGAGCCTATTGCGCTCGTCCGCAGTAAGGAGGCCGGGCTGTTCGCCGTGGAGGACCGCTGCGCCCACCGCCAGGTGCCGCTCAGCGTCGGCGTCGTGGAAGATGGCGGCATTAAGTGTGGCTACCACGGCTGGAAATTTGACTGCACCGGCAGTTGCACCAGCGTCCCGTATTTAGACAAGTGCACGCTCCACCCGAACAGCATCAAGTCCTACCCGTGCAAAGAGCGCTACGGCCTCATTTTCGTATTTCCCGGAGACGTGTCCAAGGCCGACTCCGTTCCCTTCCCCGAGACGCCCGCCGCCGAAAACCCGCGCTATAAAGTGCGCACGCTCGACCGCCGCATCGAATGCCATTGGTCGTTCATGCACGAGAACCTGATGGACATGAACCACCAGTTTCTGCACCGCAAACTCATGGGCAAGATCCAGACCCGCTTCCTCGGCAAACGCGAGGGCGACAACTGGGTCGAAGTCGACTACTGCTTCTACCGCAAAGGCGGCAAACAATCACTCGGCGAAAAGATCATGATCCAACGCAGCGGCGGCGCCAAAGAGATCAAGGAAGCCGACGCTAAAGCCAAAGCAGAAGCCGAGGGCATCAAGACGCGCGACATCATGACGATTCGCACCGAGTATCCCTACCAGCGCCTCAAGTTCTGGACCGCTGGCAGCAAGGAGCCCGCGCTCGATTTGTGGAATCTCTATTATCCCGTCGACCGCGAACAGCGCATCAACCAAACCTACGGCCTCATGTGCATTCAGCGCCCGGAAAAAGTCGGCTTCCTGCTCGATGTTTTCTGGCCAGCCGTCGTCTGGTTCACCAACGGTATTTTCAGCGAAGACAAGTGGATCTGCGAGCTTGAGCAAGCCGCCTTCGACGCTCAGGGCGAAGACTGGAACCACGAAATTTTCCCGGCGATCCAAAGCGTGCGCCGCGTCATCACCAGCAACAGCGTGCCGATCCGCACGAGTTGGAAAGGCAGCAAATCCTCCCCCGAGCACGTCCGCGCCCGCCACGAAGCCGCAGAGCAAAAAGCCGCTGGCGAGGGATAATTGCGGCCTAGAGCACTTTTCATCTAGATGCCCCATGGAGAGCATCAAGGCTTGCCTTGGCTAGGCCCAGCCCCGGTCCCCGCCTGCGGCGAAGTCTAGAATCATTTGGGCGATACGCGAATTGACCTCAGGGTGTTCCCGAAGCTTTTCAAGCGCTTGGGTTTTATTGAGATTTTCGCGGTAAAAAAGTTTGTAGATCGCGCGGGCTACGGAGATTTCCTCAGCGGTGTAGCCATTGCGTTCGAGGCCGACCTTATTAATGGTGCGGACTTCGGCGGGATTGCCGTCAGCGATCATGAAAGGCGGGATGTCCTGCACCGCTTTGGCGCAGGCGCCGATCATCGCATAGCTGCCGATACGGCAAAACTGGTGAGTGCCCGCGTTCCAACCCACGACGACGCGATCTCCCGTGATGACATGGCCACCGAGCGCGGCGTGGCTGCTCATGATCAGGTGATTGCCGACCTGGCAGTCGTGCGCAATGTGGCTGTAGGCGAGGATGTTATTATCGTCACCGAGCGTCGTAAACTCGCCGTCCTTGGTGCCGCAGTGAACGGTGGAATACTCGCGAAAAACGTTACGGCTGCCGATCTTCAAGCCCGGGCGCCCGCCATCATATTTGAGGTCATGCGTTTTGCCGCCGACCATGGCGTAGGGCCAAACCTCGTTGTCTTCGCCCATGCTGGTCCAGCCTTCGACTGTGGCGTGATGGTGGATCACCGAGCCCGCGCCAATCGTCACCTCAGCGCCGATGTAGGCATACGCGCCGACCTGGACCCCTTCAGCGAGCTGGGCGCCGGATTCGATGATTGCGGTCGGGTGGATGTCGGGCATGAAAACTTATCAGGTGTCGCTCGGTGCGTCGGTGATGGTGAACATCAACTCGGCCGAAGACGCGATCTTGCCGTTGACCTTGCAGGTGCCTTCCGCAACGCCGATCTTGTTGCCGCGATTTTTGGTGAGCTTGACGTGAATTTCCACGGTGTCGCCCGGGATCACCGCTTGACGGAACTTTACCTTGTCGCAGCTCATGAAGAACGCGATTTTGTTTTCGGAACTGATGCGGCGCAGCATGAGGATGCCCGCAGCCTGCGCCATGGCTTCGATCTGCAACACGCCCGGCATCACTGGGTGCCCCGGAAAGTGGCCCTGGAAATACGGTTCGTTGATGGTGACGTTCTTGATCGCGGTCAGCTCATCCTGATTGGGGATGTCGATGACGCGGTCAATCATCACAAACGGGTAGCGGTGCGGCAAGGTGTCGAGGATGCGGCGAATGTCGAGCGCAGTTTCGTGCGCCATGATTTGCTGCACTGTCTTTTTCTTTTCGCGCTTGGCGGCCTTTTTCTTGGAGTCGACGATGGCCTGGCAAAGGTCGGCGTTGAGCGCGTGGCCTGGGCGCACGGCGACGATGTGCGCCTTGAGCGGCTTGCCGAGCAGCATCAGGTCGCCAATGATGTCGAGGATCTTGTGGCGCGCGAATTCCTCCTTAAAACGGAGGGGCTCCTTGGAGAGGATTTTGTCGCCCTTGATGACGATTGCGCTGTCGAGGCTGCCGCCCTGAATCTTGCCCAACTTGAGCAACTCCTCGATATCTTCGTAAATGGTGAACGTGCGGGCGGGGGCAATTTGCGCCGGATAGGACTCGGGGTCGATCTCCAACGAATAATGCTGAGTGTGAATGCCGCGGTCGTCCGCGCTCGTGCAAGTGACCTTGAGCTTGTCGCTGGGCAGGGCGATGATGGAGCTGGCGCCCTTGGTCACGCTGATCGGCGCATCGAGCTCGACGTATTCGCGGGGGGCGTCCTGCTCGACGGGCTCCGCTTCCTGAATGAGGTTTACGTAGTGCTTGGCGGAGCCGTCGAGAATCGGCGGTTCGCTGGCGTCCATTTCGACAACACAATTATCGACCGCGCAGCCGTGGAGGGCGCTGAGCACGTGCTCGATGGTGTGCACCTTGGCGTGACCATTGGAAATCGTCGTGCTCCGCACCAGGTCTGAGACGAGTGAAACATCGGGCTTAAGCTCGGGCTTGCCGTAGAGGTCGATGCGCCGAAAGACGATGCCGTGGTTTTCCGGCGCGGGTTTCAGGGTCAGCGTAACTTCCTCTCCGGTGTGGAGGGCTTTCCCCTTTACCGAGGCTTCGCGCAAAATGGTCCGTTGCTTCATGTGTTGGGCAGAATCGTTTCCAAAAAGCAATGAAAGTAGGGCCCAACGCCGCTGTGTAAAGCGTGGATTGTGTTTATAAAGAAGGCAGAAGGGGTTGGGGGGAGAGGCAGAAGGCAGAAGGGAGAAGGCAGAAGGGAATTGATGGAGTAGATGCCACGCTGCCAGAATTTGATAACTGGTCAGATTCTCCCAAGCAGGCCTCCATTCCATCTCGACGCCTTCTGCCTTCTGCCATCTCCCTTCTGCCTATCCTCCCCCCATCTCCCTTCTGCCTCTTTCCAAATCTTGACACCGGGCCCGCAATCCCACACAAGTCATCGTTTTTTCAGCAACGACAATCTCCAAAAGGAATCCCAATGGCGTCACCCACCGAAATCCGCAAAGGCCGCGTAATGAACTTTCAGAACGCCCCGCACCTCGTGCTCGATATGCAGCACCGCACGCAGGGCCGTCAGGCTGGCTTTGTGCAGGTAACCATGCGCAACCTTAACAACGGCGTTTCCACCAACGCCAAATTCCGCTCCACCGATAGCGTCGACTTCTGCCACACGTCCAACGTGAAGCTCGAATACTCCTACATCGACGAGATGGGCTACCACTTCATGGACCCGGAAAGCTTTGAAGACCACGTACTTCCGGCCGAAGTCTGCGACGACGCCAAGATGTACCTCGTCGAAAACAACACCTACGAAATCCTTTTCGTGGACGACAGCCCCGTCTCCGTGAACCTCCCGGCCGCCGTGGAGATGGAAGTCACCGAGTCCGCTGAAGGCGTCAAGGGCGACACCGCCTCCAACGTGCAAAAGCCCGCCACCATGTCCACCGGCTTGGTGGTCCAGGTGCCGCTGTTCATCAAGCCTGGCGAAATCCTCAAGATCCGCACCGAAGACGGCAGCTACCTCGGCCGCGCTTAAGCGTCACACAGAGTTCTTTGAAAAGCGTCAGCCGGTTGGTTGGCGCTTTTTTTGTTACAAAAAAGTCATGGGCAATCGGCAAATGCCCCATTGCAAATTGGGAGCAAATGACCTTACATATTGCCATGCAACTGCCTACTGTCGTTCAATGCTCCTTAGGGAGCCTACTCCTTCTGGGCTTCTCCTCAGATGTCGCCAACGCAGATGACACCTACCCAGACTATGCCGCAGATTCAGTGGAACTGCTCATGCCCTTCAGCCAACTCCTCAGCACGCCAGAGGGCGTTCAGGCGCTGCAGGACAACTTGGACACCTCATTCTACATTCAAAACAACGCCACCGCCGCCGAGCAACAGCAGGCTATTCATGACTACAATATCGACTCCGAGCTGGCTACGACGATGGCGACTGGATTGGGCAGCACTTACAGTAACCGCTATTTTGCCGCGATCTACGCAGGGGATATCACCACCTTGAGTGGGGGCAGCATCTACGACGCCCTCTACAACAGCATGGAATACACCTGGTCGGGTCTCGATCTGAGCAAACAATTCTTCGGCTCCGGAGACAGCTCAAACCTGACCATCGATTTTCCTTCTGGCGGTCAGGCAAATATTTATCAGCTGGCCTACATCCCATCCGTATCGCCTGATCCCAATTCGAGCGGCGACCCGCGTCCGTTTCAAGTGGCGCCCTACGTGGGCAAAAGCATCGTCGAGTTTAGCGGCCCGCAGTTTGCCATTCCGGTTTCCGGCGGTACGCCGCCGCCAGTCGGGTCCGACATCAGCAACGTGGGCGAAGAGACCAATTTGGCTGACAGCGCGTCCTTCGCCAGTGGCCACACGAACTTCGCCTTCAGCAGCGGTCTCTTGTTCGCCATCATGGTCCCCGAAAAATTCCAGGACATGATGCTCCGCGCCTCCGAGTTTGGCAATGGGCGCATCGTCATGGGCCACCATTACACGCTCGATGTCATGGGCGGCCGCACCAACGCGATGTACACCATCGCCCAATACCTTCAGGATGAGGATAACTACAACGCGCTGATGGATGGCGCAGTTGATTTCCGGGAGATCATCGGCGCGGGCGACGGCACGGATATCTTCAACCAAGGCATGTCGGGCGCAGAGCTGAATGAGGCGCGGGAATTATATCGCTACCGCATGACCTACGACCTCACCCCCACCCACAGCACGGACCTTGAAGCTGTCGCCCCCGAGGCTTCGCAGGTGCTCTTGGCGACTCGTTTTCCCTACCTGACGACTCAGCAACGCCTGGATGTCCTCAGCTCGACTATGATCGAGTCAGGCGCGCCACTCGACAACACAGATCCCGACTATGCGGGCTGGTTCCGGCTCAATCTCTTCGACGCTGCTGGCGGCTACGGATCACTGGATGGCGACACGACTGTCGTCATGGACGCGTCACAGGGCGGTTTTCACGCCAAGGACCTCTGGAACAACGACATCTCCGGCCCTGGTAAATTGATCAAACAAGGGACCGGCGAGCTGCACCTGTCGGGAAGCAACACTTTTGCCGGTATTGATGTGCAGGCGGGCAAACTGGCCTTGAGCGGCGTCAATCAATACTCGGGCGCCAGCACGGTCGGGGGCGCCGGGAGCGAAGCAAAGCTCGCAGTGACCGGCTTTCTGGGCAGCCAATCGCTCAACGTTAGCGCTTCGGGCACGGTGAACATCTCCAACGGCGGCGGCGTCATGACGGCGGACGACATCCACATCGAATCCACAGGCCGCGTAAACATCATCGTGTCCGGCAATGATATGCTGGAAGCCGGCGCCGACGGAACAGGCAGCGTCATCAATAATGGCGGCATCACCTTGGCGGCGGGTCCGTTGATGCCCGCCGGGCTGGCGACGCCCATCAAGGCGAGCTCCGGCATCACGGGCTCAGAATTCATTGGCGTCGGCGGCAGGTGGAGCAGCGCGCAAGGCGGCTTTCTGGTGAGTGATTACACTGGCTTGCTCCTGGATTCGGAGACCAAATCCGCCAGCTTGACGGACTTTGACGCCGGGGCCCAACGCCTTGCCATCCAGCAAACGCCGGGCGAAAGCGATTTCATCATCAGCTTTGGCGAGCCGATCGGCGTCATCGACATCACCGTTGCGGAAATCTCGGTTGGGGCGATCGCTGGCGAGACGGTGCTGGGGGCTTATGCGATCGATTCTTCCATCTCCAGCGACTTCCTGGGCTTACTTTCGTTCGACGTGGGCGAGGATATCGAGTCGATCAATATCTACTACCAGCTTGACGATTCCAGCTCATGGGCTGCCTACGATCCCGAACTCGGCGAATACCTCGACGGCTGGGTGAGTTTCAGCATCGATACGTTCGGCAATTTCGCCGTGACCGGGGTCGTGCCGGAACCAAGCGCCTACGCATTGGCGGCCGGCCTCCTCAGTCTAGGCTCAGTGGCCTTGATTCGCCGCCGTCGCGCTACCGCTGTCTGACTAGGTTCTGTTCGAAAAGGTGGAGCCCGGTGTCCCTACCGGGCTTGCTATTGCCTCTCCGTCAACCCGCTGGATGGAACAAGCCCGGTAGGGACACCGGGCTCCACCTTTTGAAATAGCTTTTTTGCATTTTCGAACACTCCTTAGGGCCAACGGACATTCATTCTGAGCGCCAAAGGCGCGGTCTCATTCTAGCCTAGGGTCAGCAAGGAGCGAAGCGACGAAGCGCAGCCCTAGGAATAATCAACAATGTTTCTTTGGAGTGCTGAAAGCACGGCCTCATGAAGCCGCCCCTTCAGGGCTTAGAGGTTTGTTTGTGTCCTGATTCCTAGGGCTGCACTTCAGTCGCGCTGCGACTTACGTTGACCCTAGGCTAGAATGAAATCGCACCTTTGGTGCTTATCTTCAGGGACTTATGATAATTCTACTCCTGGACGAATTGCTATTTTGAATGTCCGTTGGCCTTAGGCTCTGCTTTCAATTTTCTGGCCCCAAAATGCTTTATTCCTCCTCTTCCGGCTGACGAAAAACCTTCAGTGAGGCAGGGACGCACTCTGCCTCGATGGGAGTATTGAAGCCGGTTTCGCCGTCGATGATGATGCTCTGCTCGGGCTTGGTCGTGACTTTCACTTTACGTCCTTTGAGGCGGACGATGGAGCTGTTTTCGTCGGCGTCCTCGTCACTGGGGAAGACCAGATCGGCGACTGACGCAGCGCTCAGCGGGTCGCGATCTTCTGAGGCTAAAATGATGGTGACTTCGAGCAGCCCATCGCTGAAATCAGCAAACTTCAGTCCGCCCGCAAACACCGAAGTTGGCGGCGCTGCGTTGGCGATGACAATGCTGCCAGTTTGGTAAGTGTGGGTTTCGCCGTCGATCTCGACCGTGGCGTCAAAGGCTTCCTGCTCCGCGATGTGCTCGAGCCCGCCCATCAGGTAGGCCATTACGCCGCTCTTGTCCTTGGCGCCGCGATCCGCCTTTTCGACCATGCCAGCTTCGAGCCCGATGCCCGCCAGCAAGAAAAACGTCCCCCGGTTAGATTGAGCGCCGTCAATCTCGGCGATGTGCCCCTGTAGAATGCAGTGGCAAGCGTGGCGGATGGGGTCGGCCTGCACAGCGGTTCCGTAAAGGCAGGTGGCGAGCGAATTGGCCGTGCCGCCTGGCAGAATCCCCAAGGGCGTATCCGTGCCCATCAACTCGCCAGCGACTTCTCCCACGGTGCCATCGCCGCCATAGGCGAGAATCTGCGCGTAGCCCTGCGGCAGCACTTCCCGCGCGCGATCAGCGCCATTGATGTCCGGCGTCGTCTCGACAACATCGATGTCCATGAACGGTCCAAGCAACTCAAGGATGTGCGCCTTGGTTTCTTCGCTGGGGACGCCATCTTTGCCAGACGCAGGGTTGTAAATCAGGCAAGTGCGTGGTTTCTCGATCTGGTGCTCTTCTTGGGCAAAGCGCTCCAGCAGCTTCATTTGTAAAGCGTTGGGGCGGGCAATCGGGCGGATATCCTTAATTTCCTGCAACAGGCTTTCGTAGCTACGCTCAGGCTCCAACGCCTTAAAATAGGCCAGCACCGCCATGACCGAGCGGCCCTTGCCCAAGGCGCAGTGGATGAGCACTTGGCGGCCTGCGCGGCGCTGCTCGTGCACCCAACTGACGGCGCGCTTGAGCTGGGCGAGGCTGAGGGGCTCGTGGTCCATGACGGGCACATTGAGGTAGGCCACGTCGCTCGGCAGCATCTTGCGCGGCAGGGTGTCAAACTCCGCCGTCACGTCGAGGATGGCGTTAATCGCGCTTTCGTCGATGATGGCCCGGTCGGTAGGCAGGAGGCGGCGGCCCAGCCAGACCCCATGGCGAAGCTTTTGCATCGCAGGCTGCCCATCGCGGGTACGGGCAATGATGTTATAGACCGTCACCCCGACCAAAATGGGAAACAGCAAAGCCTTGATGAAGCCAGGCAAACGCCCCTCTTCGGTTTTAAAGAGCAGCCCGCCACGGCTGGTTAAGTAGGCAACTCCAAACCAGGCCGCCCCGAGGGCGATCCACAGGAAGAGAATCAGCAAAGGCCAAGGGAGTAAGCAGCCAACGATTGCGGTGGCGATGGCCCCAATCAGGTAATACACGCCGTGGCTTAATTCTTTGAGCATAGCGGACTTAGGAGTGTCTCAGGTTAACCAAGGTTGGCAAAAACGGCCGATTTTCAACCCACCGCCCACGTTTTCCGGATTGGCGACCCGTATATTCTGAGGGAACCCTCAACAAACTCTCCCCTCAGCCACTAGGGAGGGCCTAAAATGTATGTTCGGCCCTCAAACTTGCGTATGTAAGCCGTTGATTATCAGCGTGAGTTAATAGTGAAAGCCACTCACTAATAAAATGCTCGCGCGTTCACTTTTTGTTTGTAATCAGGCTCCCATAGATTAGTGTCTTATTGATCACTCAAAGCGCCTTCCTGCGTTGCCTCCCGGCCGTAGCATAGGCGTCCCGCCTGTGCTCTACCCCATCTAATTCACACAGACGCATCACCGTAGTACCGGTGTCCCGCCCGTGTATTCAGACAGTTGGAAGTCAGGGCACAGGCCGGACGCCTATGCTACATTAACCGCGCCACTCAAACTCCCAACTCGTCCAACCTTACCCACCCTACCCACATTACCCACATCCCAACCTTCGAACCTTCGAACTTCCAAACCTTCAAACCCATGAACCTCCCCTCCCCCCAACACCCGCCTTAGCGACCACCGCGAAGGTATCCCAGTCGACGCCATGCGGGACCATTCAGGCCGCGTGCATTGCGTGACGGGTAAACGGGCTTATTCGCGGGCTGACTTGGTGACAGCAACCAGTCCGCGACGCCCAGTTTTGCCCGACCCACTCTTTGCCCGACGCCTTATGCCAGCCTGGTCAGCGCCGCGTCGACGTGTGGGCGACGGAGTCATCCGTCGCTCCGGCCGGCGACCCCTGAGTCGCCTGCGCCCCACCTGCGCCTCGTTTCCGGCGAGCGGGCGGGTCGAGCAATGTTCTTTGATATCCATTTGAGGCGGATTTACCCCCCCCCCGGCCCCCTCGGCCAAGTCATCCGCATGCTAGAGACGCCCTCCAGTGTGGTGTCAGTGAAGTTCTATACATTCACAAAAGGTGGAGCCCGGTGTCCCTACCGGGCTTGTTTCATCCAGCGGGTTAACGGAGAGGCAATACCAAGCCCGGTAGGGACACCGGGCTCCACCTTTTCGAACACACCTTAAGACTTCTCTTTCGGCATGATCAGAGGCACGTAGCGATAGCCGCCATCATAGTAGACATACAGTCGGTTCAAGCCGTCTGGGTTGAGCGCTGCTTTGGCCTCGTCTGCATTGTGGACGGGTGCGTTGTTGATGGACTCGATCACCATGCCGGGTTCCAGAAGCTCACTGTATTTCTCGCCGACGCCGGACACCAGCAAGCCATGCACGTTGCCAGGGATCTCGTGCTCCATGCGGTCACGCGGCGTAATCGGGGTCACGCTGAGTCCTTTGGTCAGCACAACAGGTTGGACAACCGGTTCAGGCGCGGGCCTGGTGGGCGCCGGAGTCGGCCCATTGAGCAATTTTTCGCGGTCGCCGAGGGTGACATCGATGTTCAGCGGCTCGCCATTGCGGACCACCGCCAAATCGACCTCACTGCCGGGCGCACGACTGGAAATCAGGTAGATCAACTCCTGCACGGAGTCGACGCCTTGCCCGTCAACCGCCGTCACCACATCGCCGTGCTGCAAACCAGCCTGATCGCCAGGCATGCCCGGAGTAACTCGCACGACCAGTGCGCCGCGGGTGCTGTTGAGCCCGAAAGCGAGCGCGAGCTGCCGACTAAGCGGGTCCAGTTGCACGCCAATGAAGCCGCGGCGGACCTCCCCGTCGTTCACCAGGCTGTCCATGATCTGAGCTGCAAAATTAATTGGGATGGCGAAGCCGATGCCGATGCTGCCCCCCGTCGGGCTGGCGATGGCGGAATTGATCCCCACCACGCGGCCTTGGGCGTCCACCAGCGGGCCCCCGGAGTTGCCCCGGTTGATGGCGGCGTCGGTTTGAATGAAGCTTTCGACGCCTGGACTGTTCCGCGTGTTTAAGATGCCAAGATCGGTCCGCTCCAGGGCGGAAACGATGCCCTGGGTGACGGTTAACCCGATCCCCAGGGGATTGCCAGCGGCGAAAACGATGTCGCCCACGCGCAGTTGCGAACTGTCGCCGAGCGGCAGAAATGGCAGTGATTCGCCTTCGGTGTCGATCTTGATCACCGCCACATCGGACGACGGATCAGCGCCGATCACCGTGGCTTCAAACTCGCGCCCATCATTGAGCTGCACGATGATCTCGTCGGCTTCGCCTCGCCCCGGACCACCGGCAACAACATGGTTATTGGTCAGCACATAGCCGTCGGCAGTCACCACGAAGCCCGAGCCAACCCCTTGAACGGTGGGATTATCCTCCATGCCATAATAGCGGCGCAGCATGCGCTCCTGCCGACTGAGCTCGGCGTAGCTGGAGGTGTGGACGCTGACCACGGCGGGCGTGACGCCGTCCAAGACATCAGCAAAGCTGACAATGCGCGGACCATTCCGCTCAAGCGGCGTGGTGTCGCGCTGGAGCTTGGCTGCGGGCAAGTCGTTGTCGGCAAGGAGTTTATTGCCAGCAAACCCGGCCACAATCGCCGACGCTGCTGTTATCGAGAATGCGAGGGAGAGTTGGAGGGAACGATTCATGATGTTGATTTAAGAAAATTATTCACTGGGCTCGGGAATAGTGATGGTTCCCACCAATTGCTGGAGTTTCGGATCTCCATAGTAGACCCGGTAATGGCCGGAGCGCAGTTGGGGGAGCTTGCAGGTGTGGAGGGTGCTGGGGCTGGCCCCCGCCTCGATGGCGGAAGTGCGGATTTCCAGGTCGATGTAGTCGCTCACCGTCGGTTTCGCAGTTACGCGGTGCACCATCATGCCTGAGTTCATTTGCTCCGGTTCGCGGGTCACCTTGGTCAGGCCCGTTACATCGTAGCGGATCGTCAGCAACCAACCACCTTCGGTCGGCGCGACGCTTTCAACGCGCACGCCACCGGTTTTCTGGATGAAATCCCAGTCAGCCCGCTCCTCAGTCAACCAACCAACGATGCCCGCAGAAGCCGAGGTAACGGCTAACAGCGTTATCAGGGCGAAAATGGATATCCGCGATGAATGCATGCCTGCTAGAAGGACATTCATTCTCGCCGAAGGTTTCGAATTTGGCAAATCGCAGCGGCATTTCTCTCGAAATCGAGGCATTGGCGACAAAATGACCCGATAAAACGGACGTTTAGTTAGAAAAAGCTCGACAAGAAGGCGCTTTTCCTTCTCTTTAGAAGGTTTACGCGCAGTAGCGCACAATCAACTCACAAGCTATCAAATATATCAATGGCGCAGAAATCGTTATTGGCTTCTCGCAAGTTCATCAAACCCTCTTTCTCGTATCTCATCGAGAAAAAGCGCGACGGGGGTGAATTCACGGATGAGGAAATTCGCTTTATTGTCGACTCGATTCTCGACAAGGAAATGCCCGAATTCCAAATGGCCGCATTGGCCATGGCCATCTACTTCCAAGGAATGTCCGCTCAGGAAACGGCCGTTCTAGCGGAAGAGATGATGCTCTCCGGCGAGGTTATCGACCTTTCTAAATTAACGCGTCCCAAGATCGCCAAGTATTCCACTGGCGGCGTTGGCGACAAAACAACTCTGGTGCTCGCGCCTTTGGCCGCCGCTTGTGGCGTGATCATGCCCGCGATGAATGGCGTGGACGAAAATTTCGTCATCAGCAATCTCGATAAGCTGAACGCAATTCCGAAGTTCAAGCCCAACATGGAGCTGAAGGACTTCATCAAGCAGCTGGACGACGTTGGTTGCGCAATCGTCTCCCAGCATCCGGAAATTGCTCCGGTCGACGGCATCCTTTACAACCTGCGCCAGAGCACGGCCACCATCCCGAGCCTTCAGCTCATCACCGGCAGCGTCCTGTCCAAGAAGCTGTCCGAAGGCGCCGAAGGCCTCGTGGTCGACGTCAAGTGGGGCAATGGCTCCTACATCAAAGACGTTGAGCAGGCCAAGCAGCTCGCCCGCAGCATCACCCGCGTTGGTCGCAGCATGAAGCGTCGTTGCGTAGCCCTCGTCACGGATATGAACCAGCCCCTTGGCGACACTGTCGGCACCGGTCTGGAACTGCTCGAAGCCGTAAAGCTGCTCAAGGGCGAAGGCCCGGAAGACCTGCAGGAGCTCGTGCTCAAGCTCGGCATGGAGATCGTCCGCCTCGCAGGCGTGGCTGGCTCGACCCTGTCGGCCAAGCAGACTGTGCAAAAGCACCTCAAGGATGGCTCGGCGCTCGACAAATTTAAGGAAATGATCGAAGCCCAGGGCGGCGAAACCAACTGGATCGACGATCCGGAGAAAATGCCCGCCGCCAAGTATGTCCGCAAACTGCCAGCCCCGAAGCGTGGTTACGTCCACACGATCAACGCTGGCCAGATTGCCCGCGGCGTGCAGATCCTCGGTCAGCGCAAGAACGGCAAGTACGATCCAGCCGTCGGCGTATCGGAAATCAAGAAGGTCGGCACCCAGGTCAAGCAGGGTGAGCCGCTCATGATGATCCACTACAACGACGAGTCCAAGCTGGACAGCGCACTTGAATACTTGCGCAGCGCCTATCGCCTCGCGCCGAAGCGCCCTAATCCGCCCGAGCTCATCGTCGAACGCGTCGCTTAGGCGTCGCAAGCACCTCGATGCTGCGCATCGCAGCGTCCAAAGTTTGGGTCGCACGGCGAGGCAAGCACAGAGGAGACGGTTACAGTTTAATGCAAAAGCCCCCGGTCACTCCTGGCCGGGGGCTTTTTATCTGTTTCGCTACTGTGATGACTCCTGTACTCTATTTCAGGAAAGAGGTTACATCGGTTTGTTGCCGCGCAGAGCGCCAGCGATGGCGGATACGATCAGCAAAACCAGAAAGACAAAGAATAAGATCTTGGCGATGCCAGCCGCTGCCCCGGCGATGCCGGTGAAGCCAAAAACGGCGGCAATGATTGCGATGACTAAAAATGTGAGGGTCCAGCTTAACATGGTGTGTGTGGGTTAAGGTTCAATATGAGGGTTAAATGATCGGCCGCGTTGACTTAGTAAGCTGAGCTAACGTAAATAACGCGTCCTTCATCTGGGCTGAGGCCAAACGCTGCGAGCGAGGCCCCGAAATGGTATTCACCGTTCTGACCTTCGAGATTGTCCAAATCCGTAATCACGTAGTGAACGATGTCTCCCTGAGGCTCATGGTCGAGGTGCACGCTGTCTTGGACAACCGTCTTGGCGCTATTGCCGCTTGTTGCCTTTTTCAGCTCTGAGATGACGGCGATTTTGCCGTAGAGCTCGACCACCTTTTTGATTTCCAGGTCGTAACCGGGCTCATCTACGTCGACTTTGGCGATGATCGGGTAATGCGAAAGTTCGGCGTCGTCATCCTGACCAGCAGGCCGATTAACAGTCGTGGCGTAAGTGCGCGCTTCAGTTTTCGCGTTCGATACAGTGGCGCCATTAACGGGCGACTCACTGGCTTTCTTTTCCATGCCGACAGCGACGTCAACCTGCTCGACTGCCTTGGCTTGGTCAGCATCGCATCCAACACCCAGTAAAGTAACGGCGCTTGCAGCGATAAAAATGGATAATGGCTTCTTCATGGTGGGGCCTTTCAGGTTAAATTTAGAAATCGCTTCACGCTAGTTCGTGGCGTCCTTGATATTGTCTCCAGCCTCTTCGAAAGCGTCGCCTACATGCTCGCCAGCATTTTCAACTGCATCCTGCGTGTTGTCGGCGGCAGTTTCAGCGGCATCAGAAATCGAGTCGCCAGCGTCTTCCAAGTGATCACCCACTTCGCCATCACAGCCAGAAAAGGCCAAGGCAGAGGTCAGGGCGAAAGCAATGGTCAATACAGTGATGTTTTTCATGATGTGTTATTTGGTTTGTGCTTGATAATTTGCACGCCCCCTGCCAAACCCGACACCAAATCCATAACTCACTGAAGATCAGCAACAACAAACTTAACGATGCGCGATCAAATCCACGTAATCATGCAGAACGCGAGCCGCTCACCGCTGCCAATCACGCAGATTGCATGGTAAAGCAATTTGCATCTGAATTATAGGTGAGGGCCAGAAAACGCCTCAGAAAAACTCACCCTTTGCCGCCGGTGGTGGCGATGCCTTCGACGAAGTAGCGCTGGCAGAAGAAATAAAGCACGATCACCGGGAGCACAATCAGCGTCGAGGCAGCCATCAGGTAATTCCAGCTCGTGCCTCCACCCTGCGATTGATAAGCCTGCAAGCCAAGGGCGAGCGTCATGTCCTTTTGATCGTTCAGGTAAATCAGCGGCCCGATAAAGTCATTCCAGGTCGCCATGAATTGAAACAACGCCACGACGATCATCGCGGGCTTGGCCAAGGGCAGGATGACGTGCCAGAAAATCTGAAACTCATTACAGCCATCGATACGCGCGGCCTCAGAGAGATCTTTGGGAAGCGTCAGGAAGAACTGTCGCAGGAGGAAGACATTGAAGGCGCCGGCGAAGAAGGTCGGAACCCACAACGGCTTAAAGGTGCCGGTCCAGCCAATGACTTTGAACAAGGTGTAGATCGGAACCATGACGACCGGGAACGGAATCATCATCGTCGCCAGCACGAGAATAAACACCTGGTCACGGCCACGCCATTCAATCCGCGAAAAGCCATAGGCCGCTATCGAGCTGCTCAGCACCGTGCCGATGACGGTCAACACGCACAGGAAAATCGTATTGCCCAAATAGCGCCAAAAGAAGCGCATCTCGTCGATGGCCTCCGGGTAGTTTGACCATAGGAACTCGCGCGGGAGCCATCGGGGGGGGATGGACATGGTTTCGTTGAGCGGCTTGAGCGACGTGGACACCATCCACAGAAACGGCGCCAGGAAGGCAATTGCCCCCAGCACGAGCAATGCATAGAGGCAGATCATTTGCGTTTTTCTGGCGGCTTCGGACGTCATTTGCCTTCGTAGTGGATGTGGCGCGCGGAAAGCTTGGTCGCCGCCAGGGTGAGCCCGAGGATAATGATAAACAGCACCAGCGAAATCGCGCAGGCATAGCCCATACTCAGGCTACGAAAGGTTTTATTGAAAATGTAAGTCGCCGCAAACAGCATCGACCGCCCAGGCCCCTCCCCCCCTTGCATCATCACATAAGGCACCGCAAAGACTTGGAAAGAACCAATCAGCGACATGATGCCGTTAAAGTAAATGACCGGCGAGATAATCGGCAGCGTGACGTGACGCGTCTTCTGCCAAAAGTTGGCCCCGTCGAGGTCGGCTGCCTCGTAAAGCGTGCGTGGCACATCCTGCAGGCCTGCCAGGAAAATGACCACCATGTTGCCCACGCCCCACGCTCCAGCCAAAATCAAACCGAGCTTGGCGAAGGCCGGATCAGCCAGCCAATTGGGCGGCATGAAGCTCGTCCCCAAGGCGCCATTGAGCAATTCCGTCACGGGCCGCAGGGCGGAATTTACGAGCCCAATGCGCCCGTTGAGCATCCATTGCCAAAGCACCGCCAGGCAAACCATCGGCACGAGCGAGGGCAGGAAATAAATTGTCCGGAAAATCTTTTTCCCCGGCAGATCGAAGTTGAGCAAAATGGCGAGAAACAGCGCAATGCCGAGATTGAGCGGAATGCTTAAGGCAGCGAAGTAAGCCGTGTTCCAAATCGACTGCCAGAACAACTTGTCGACGGCCATATCCGTGTAATTTTCCACCCCGATAAAAACTGGTTTGGAAAGCGTGGAATAATCGGTGAAGGACAACGCAAACGAACTCACCAACGGATAAAACGACATTAGCAGAAAGCCAATGATCCACGGGCTGATGAACAAGAGCCCCAGGCTGAGATTGGTGCGCTCACGTCGGGTCATTTCGCCGCCTCCTCGTTGAGCGCGGTCCATTCCTGCTGACGTGATTCCTGCACTTTGTTCCAGCGCCGTTGCATGCGGTCGAACAGCTTTTGTTGGCGCTGCTCCACCTCAGCCAGCGCTTGCTCCGGCGTGGCGTCCCCACGGCTGACGCTGTCGTTGGCGTTAATCATGTCCGCCTGATATTCGTGCATGGTGGTCAGCGGCGGCCGGGCGGTGGCTCGGGGATCGGCGGCCAGATCACGGTAGATTTTGATAAACGGATTCGGGTGCTCCGCATAGAACGTTTCGCTGACCTCGGACAATGGCGAGAACTTGCGCTGCAGCAGGCATAGCCGCTCGATATTTTCAGGCCGCTGCATCCACGCAATGAATGCAAACGCCTCATCGGGATGCCTCGCGCCCCGAGGAATCACCAACAGGTTCGTCTCAACGACATTCACGCCATAGTCCTCTGGGCTCTCGGTGGGAAATGGCGCCACCCCCCACTCAAAATCGTCCGGAGCAAAGTTATTGATGAAATTATACATCCACGGCCCCTGAATTTGCATCGCAATGCGCCCTTGGAAAAACGGATTCTGCGGCGAGGCGAAATTACCGCTCAGGTCTCTAAAGGCAAGGAGCTGCGCATACCCGAAGCGTTCAGGATAGGAACCGATCCACTCCAGCGCGCGAACATTGCCAGCGGCGTCAGCAGTAATCTGCTCGCCATCCCAATATTGACCGCCAAACCAGTAGCACCAGGCGTCCTGCCACCAACCGGGATCGGATGGCAGATGCCCGAGGACTTCGATTTCTCCGCGCTCATTGTAGCGGGTCAACTGGTCGTTGAAGGCTTCGAGCTCCGCAATGGTCACTGGCGGTTTTTCTGGATCAAGTCCGGCTTCGCGGAACAGCTGCTTGTTCCAATGCAGAGCCGTGTTCCCTGGCGTAGTAGGCAGCCCCCAGATCCACCCATGCAGCGTGTGCAAGTCCCACACGACGGGCAGGTAATCCGCCTCCTCGACACCATAAAGCTCCGCGTAGCGATTAAGCGGCGTCAATGCGCCATTCTCGGCAAACACTGGCACATCGGCGGAGCGAATGCCCGCCACATCGGGCGGGTTCCCACTGGCGGTCGCGAGCAGCAGTTTACGCTCCATCTGGCTGACCGAGAGGAAATTGACATAGATGCGGTCCTGAGAGGCGTTAAACTCATCGACCAGCAATTGCATGGCGTCGCGTTCGAAGCCGCTCCACACTTCCCAGTATTCGATCCGGATGCGGCCGTCCTGCTGCGCCTCGTCAACACACCCGCCCAAGAAAAGCGCTGCAATCAGTAAGGCTGAAAGAAGCAGGCAATGGGGCAAACTGGCGACGGCGTTACGCCCGGTCATGCCACGGAATTCAAACGGCCCAACCTACAGAAAGCAAGCGAGGTTTATGACAATGTGGCTGTACAATAAAATCCTATCCGCCATCAACATTATCAATTCCCAGCACTCCCTATCCTGGCGCCAAAATCTGTTCACGGAGCCAGTGATGATTCCGCTCAAGGCGCTCCCAGCTTGCCTCGCCTTCTTTACAGAATTCCACAGCAACGCTGTGCGCATAGCCAGTGGCCGCCAGATGCTGAAGCAGCGCCGCGTAGTCGACTCCGCAATCACCAAGGTCTCCATGCGGATGGTCGCCAAGGTGTGGATTCAGGTGAACCTGACGCACGCTGGGTTTGATCGCCTCGTAATCACCAATGATCTCGCCGCCCTTGAAAGCCTGGTAGGTGAAAAGAAGGTTTTCTGCGCCCACGCACTTCCTTAACCGCAAACAGGCAGCAGGCGTATCGGCCAGCGTCTTTTCGTGCGTTTCGACTGAAAAAATAAGGTCCGGCGCGCGCGCTGTGATGGTCTGCAGCGACTGCACCGCAGTGGCCCACTGCGCTTCGGTGGCCGCATGACTACCGATTCCCGTTGGGCCTGAGTCGGTGAAGGTGCGCACCATCCGCGCACCTAATCGGCATGCAATGTGGGTGAATCGCTCGGCGATGTCCATGGACTCGCGCCAAAGCTTCTCGTCCTGCGTGAACCAAAAATAGGGCGCGACGCCGGCAATTTCGACGCCATGATCCACCGCACAATCGCGAATCGTGTCGAGCTCGGCGTCGGACTTGTCCTCCACCTGCTTGCCGATGATTTCGATTTCCTCAAAGCCAATGCGCGCGGCATGCGGGATGACCGCGCACACGTCGAGGTTACGGTAGGCGATGGTGCAAAGGCCGATTTTCATACCACAGGTTAAGCGCCCGCGTGGGACGGCCCAGGCAGTTGGTCAAAGTCATAGCGTGGCGTCCAGCCGAGCCGGTCGATGGTGTGCTGGGAGCCCCAGAGCTCATGCGCTTCGTGCGTGCTCATCACCGGGAAAACGTCGAGCGCAGCGTCTTCACGCTCCAACGCGAGACGGGCAACTTCCCCGACATCGCGACGATCACAGTCCAGCGGCGCGCGCTCCCCGATTTTCCGTCCGTATTTGTCGAGCATCGCGTCCGCATCCACGATGTAGCCAATGCGCAAAATGGAAATTGCCATGCCATGCTCACGGGCAAACTGCTGCCCCAAAGCTTCCTGACAAACCTTCGTGGCCCCATACAGACCACGCGCCGTATCCTGAGGAATGGTGCGCACCCACTGGCGATAATCGGTCGGCGGAATCACGCCCGTTGTCGATAAAATGACCACACGCCGAATCCCCTGCTCCACTGCGACATGCAACACATTGGCCGTGCCGGTGACGTTGATCTCAAAGCATAAGTCCGGCGTCTCGTAGGCATTGGGGCTACGCGGCGCCATGTGATTGATAATGATGCCGTCAACGCCATCCACAGCACGACGCACATCATTGAGATCCGACACGTCGCCTTTCAGGCATTCGTAGGGGGGCAGGTTCAGATCGAAGACGTCCATCAACCGCAGCTCATGCCCCGCCGCCACGATGGGTTCAATCATGCCACGGCTCAAGAAACCGCCGCCTCCGGTGATTAAAATCTTCATAGCGCCTCCTTCAGCCGCTGGATGACCAGATCGTAGTTGGCCATGTTGATAACGCCGTCATCGCCCATGCGAACAATGATCGCGTCGCACTCGGGCACAACGAGGCAGATTTGGTTCAAGTTGCCCTGTGCGGCGAATACCCGCTCGGACCCCGCAGGCCAGAGACGCTGACCGTTCAACTTGACGCCATTCACCCAATTGTGCAGCCCATAAGCGCCGGGCAGCCAGGCGCGATACCAGCCATCCTGCGCGTCCCACGGGGGGACCGCCGTGAGCTTTTGCGAGCTGGTCGCCTCCTCAATCCAGGAGCGGCTAACAAGCTGTTCGCCATCCCACTCGCCCCGCTGAAGCAATAGGCGGCCAACCAGCAGCAGGTTACGTGGACTCAAATGAACACCAGCCTGCAAAGCGCCGCTGCCGCCGTTGTTTTTCCCATCGGGGGTATCCAATGCGCCCCAGCGAAAGTAATCGTAGTCAATGCCGACTTTCTCGCCTATTCTTTGACGAAACAGATCCCCCATCGGCAAACCGCAGGCGCGCTTAACCGCCAGCGCAAGCCACTCTGATTCCGGCGAATAGTGCAAGCAGCGCCCCATGGGAAAACGCGGCTCAACCACGTCAAACGGATTGAGCGGCGAGCTCGGATCAGCTTTGCTGGCCCTCGTCTGGATGCCCGATGTAAACGTGAGCAAATGCCTCAGCGTGACAGTCGGGTAATGCGTTTCGAGCTCAGGCAGCCAGCGTATCGCCGGCGCATCGATGTCCAGCTTGCCCGCATCCACCATCAGCCCAACACAAAGCGAAGTGAAGGATTTCGTGCACGACCAGGCATTGTAGACACGATCAGTCGCCACGCCTTCCCAACGGATTTCGCCTGCTTGCCACAGGAGTGCTGAGTCAGCGCCATTGCCCAGCGAGATTGCGCGCAGCACGGCCATGACTGCGGCTGCATCACACTGGCCGATCACGTTAGGCGTTGAGGCTGTAGATTCCGAAAAAAGCATAATCAAAGGATGTATCCCCACTTGGGGACCTTTAAAAGTTGCCCCAACATGGACTTCGGTCAAGCGAAAACATCACGCGTTAGGTAGTGCTGAATTCATTTCAAAACTCCATTGACGCGCCCGGATTTGCTCAAAAAGTGATAGGCCATGATTCAAAACGTACGCCAGTTTGCTTTGCTCACCCTGCTTGTCTGCTCATTCGGGGCGGGGCTCCTGAATGCGCGGACCTGGACACATCAGGATGGACGCACGTTTGAGGGGGATTTATTACGGGTCGAAGGCGATGTCGCCGTAATTCAACGGGACTTAGACCAGCAGGTGTTCCGCGTGAAGATGGAAGTTCTCTCGTCAGAGGATCAGGACTATATAGAGAACTCTGCTACATCGCACTTCTTCGCAGACTTTGTAAAATCCGATCTGCCCTTTCTGCTCTTAATCGCACTATTAATTCCTCTGGAATTAGCATTAGTGTATTACGCGGGCAAGCTGTTCAGGCTGGATTCCTGGACTTTCGGACGCTCTGTCCTATGGCAAATATATTACGCATTCATTAATGTGGTGGGCAACGTTTTGGGAGGAATCTGCTTCTTCATTTACGCTTCAATTGAGCAGGCGAATGGGACATCAATCGATTCGCTACTTCAAAATGCCTATCACCCATTCTTCATCTTTTTATCGATTATTATCTACCTTATCAGCCTCTACCTTAATGCGATCTTCCTGAGGATTGGGATGATCCGCACCTTTTTCTTTATCCTTTGCTGTAGCTTGATAGTTGGGCTCGGATTCGCAGCTTTAGTGGTCATCAGCTTGCTAGCCGTCATGATTGCTGGGGGGTGATATCTCAAACTTTGAATTCTAATACCGCAACCTGAGCCAAATCGCCATTGACCTGGTTGCATTGTGCTGAATGGTGATTGCCCATGATTTCGCCGCTTGTCCGCATCTGGATTCTGTGCCTCGCGCTGAGCTTGACCCTCGGCGCGCTGGATGCCCGCACGTGGACGAATCAGGATGGGCGCACGTTTGAGGGGGAGTTCGTCCGCATCAACGGAGAGAACGTGACGATCCTTCGGTATGCCGACAACCGCGAGTTTACCATTTCCACCACGATCCTCTCCGAGGCAGACCAGGAATTTCTGCGTGAAAAAACGGCGCCAAAGCCATCCGTAAACCCCTTCGCTGATTTCAAGGACTTTGAAACAGAACGAACCGAACAAAGCGCGGACCCAGCGACCGATGCCCAACTCTCCGATGATCCACAGGAGCGCCTGGCGCGCATTCAGGAAGCGCTCCGCTCGCTGACTGATAATAATTCCGAGGATGCCGAGTATTATGCTGACGAACTGAAAAAACAGTTTTCCGGAGAAAATGTTGATCTGCTCATCGAGCGCACTCGCAAATTCGCACTCCTGGGCTTGATCGCCGTAGCCATTTTCATCCTGTGGGATGTGCTGCTCGTTTACCTGGTGGGTAAATTCTTTGACATCGCCCGCTGGTCAGTGTTTCGGTCAATCATTTGGCAAATGCTGCATTGGCTGCTGACGCTATTGCTGATCTCGGGCGTCACTTTCGCATGCGCCGCCCTGCTGCCTTATCTCGGCGTGACATGGGACCCAGAAGATCTGCCAACATTAGCGCAGACAAATCCCAAGGCGCCCCTGCTCTTCCTGAGCCTGTACTTACTGGGATTTACCGTGGCGCTAAAAATCCACTCCATATTCCTGAAGCTGCCCGTTTGGAAGACCATGCTTTTCCTGGTCGCAGCCATGTTTGGAGTGACCCTGGCGTGGGTGCTGACCGTCGCCATCTTCGTGGGCATATTCCTGGTCTTTGGTCCCACAGGCCTCGTGTGAAAAATATTCATCATCCTCATCAATCTCACCGATGATCCTGCGACAATGGGAACCTCACGGGACGTTACTTGACTGTAACTTACACGTGTGGGATAACTTTTTCTTTCCATCGGCTCAGAAACCGATAAACCCCTATTCCTACCATGTCACTCAATACAGAAGCTCTATCCCGCGCCGCAACCGAAGCGCGCGGTCTTTCCATGGACGCCGTTGCTGCCGCTAATTCCGGCCACCTGGGCCTGCCACTCGGCGCAACCGAAGTTGGCGCTGTGCTGTTCGGCTCCGCGCTGCAATGCAATCCCAAGGAACCGAAGTGGATCAACCGCGACCGCTTCATCCTCTCCGCCGGCCACGGCTCGATGTTCCTCTATTCCTGGCTGCACCTGTCCGGCTACGCTGTTTCCAAGGAGGACGTCGCTAATTTCCGCCAGTTGCACAGCATTACGCCCGGTCACCCGGAGTTCGGTGAAACTGACGGGGTCGAGTGCACCACCGGCCCACTTGGCCAGGGTGTCGGCAACGCCGTGGGCTATGCGGTGTCCGCCAAAATGCAGCAAGCGCTCTTTAACACCGCCGATGCGCCGATCCTCGATTACCACATCGTCTGCCTCGCGGGCGACGGCTGCCTCCAGGAAGGCGTTTCCTGCGAAGCCAGCGCCTACGCCGGTCGCTTCGGCCTCGATAACCTGATCCTGTTCTACGACAGCAACGACGTCACCCTCGACGCCATGGCCGACAAAACTCAGAACGAGGACACCGCCATGCGCTACGAGTCCTACGGCTGGGACGTCGTCACGCTCACCGACGGCAACGACATTGCCGCCATCGCCGCCGCCTACGAGAAGGCCAAGGCTGACGACAACGGCAAGCCGAAGATGATCATCCTGAAGACCGAAATCGGTCGTGGCATCCCCGAAGTCGCCGGCACGCAAAAGGCCCACGGCGAAGCTGGCGTGAAGTTCATCGACGCCGCCCGCGCCGCCCTCGGCCTGCCGGAAGAAAAGTTCTTCGTGTCCGAGGACACCAAGGCCTACTTTGCCTCCCTCACCGCTGAGCGCGAAGCTGCTTACGCAGACTGGAAGAGCAAGTTTGCCGCTTGGGAATCCGCCAATCCCGAAAAGGCTGCGCTCCTCGCCAAGGGCCTCTGCCACGAGCACCTCACTGCCGAGGAACTGCTCGCGAAGATTCCCGCGCTCGGCGACGAAAAGCCAGCCGCAACCCGCGCCACTGGCGGCAAGATTCTCAACGAAATCGCCAAGCACAGCCCGCTCGTTATTTCTGGCTCCGCCGACCTCCACGGCTCAACGAAGAACTACATCGACGGCGCAGGCGACTTCGACACCGACAACTTTGCTGGCCGCAATTTCCACTTCGGCATTCGCGAGCACGGCATGGGCGCCATCATGAACGGCATCGCCTACGACGGCGTGTTCAAGGTGTCTGGCGCAACCTTCTTCACCTTCTCCGACTACATGCGCCCGAGCGTTCGCCTCGCAGCGCTGGCCAAGCTGCCCTGCGTTTACATCTGGACGCACGACAGCGTGGGCGTCGGCGAAGACGGCCCAACTCACGAGCCCGTGGAAACCCTGACCGCAGTCCGCGCCATTCCGAACCTCGACGTGCTCCGCCCCGCCGATGGTGAGGAAACCGCCGCTGCCTGGGCGCACGCCATCGAGCGCGACGACGGTCCGACGGCCCTCATCCTGTCCCGCCAAAACCTGCCGGGCATGGGCGAGCTGAGCATCGAAGAGCGCCGCCAAGGCACGCTCAAGGGCGCCTACGTCGCCAAGAAGGAAACCGGCGAGCTCGACACGATCCTCATCGGCACTGGCTCCGAAGTGCAGCACTGCATCGCCGCCGCCAAGGAGCTCGGTGACGGCGTCCGCGTCGTTTCCATGCCGTCGATGAACCTCTTCGACGCCCAAAGCGACGAATACAAGGAGTCCATCCTACCCTCGTCCTGCCAGAAGCGCGTTTCGATCGAAGCCGGCATCACCATGCCATGGCACAAATACGTCTGCTCCAGCAAGGGCAAGATCCTCGGCATCGACCGCTTCGGCATCTCCGCCCCCGGCGACACCGTGATGAAGGAACTCGGCATGACCGCCGAAGACGTCATCGCCGCCGCGAAGTCCTTATAAGCCAGCATCCTGCTGGACCCGAGAGTTTTCTCTGCAACACAAAGTAACTTTGCAATACAAAGCCCCGTCAGTTCGCTGGCGGGGCTTTTTGCTATGCTTAGACTTCGAAGTTATTAATAGCTCCTACCTGCTGAAAATCCTTGGATTTCGCGACATGCGATCGCTGATGTCCAACAGCAGTTTACGTGAGCTATGCGGCATAGACCGTTTCCTTGGTCTGTTCGACTTCGGCTTGAAACAGCGGGTTGCGAAACTGATTTTGTGTCATCAAGTCCACGGGGCGTTTAAGAATTTTCTCCAAGCGCAGCTTGAAGCCCATGAATTGCTCAAAAGCTCCCTCAAAACCTTCACGCTCAAACTCAACTGTTAGATCAATGTCCTGAACTTGCTCCAGTGGTTTTCTCAGCACGGACCCAATCGCATGCAGTTGCTTCACGCGAAACAGTCGGCAAGCTTCGATAAACGCGAGATCGCTGAATATGCCTAAAGGTATGGATGACATTTTTCATCATTTGGCAGGTGATTCAATTTCACTGTTTATCGCCTCAGCGTCTTTGCGTCTTGAGCGAACAAAGTGAGCGGGCGTGAGATATATTGCGTATCTACTGAGCCTTTTACTAACAAATGACTTCCATTGCTCGTTCGATGACTGTTAGTCCATCCGGCAAAGCTGGCAGTCCATTACGCCCAGTCCCATACAACCAGCATCGCACGCCGACTTCGGCGCAGCGGGCCTGGACGGCGCGGGCGTTGCGGGGGTGGTGGATTAAGTCGAGGCGGCTGGAGCGCGTGTGCAGGAAGATCGGCGCGGAGCCTGCGGTAATGTAAGGCAGCACTTGGTGGACGCCGTATGGCTGCTCCAGCGCCAGGCAGAACGAGACGCCCAGCGGCTCGGCGTAAGTGGCCCACTCGGCAATGATCGCGCCAGCGGAACTGCCGCCGACCACGACCCGCGTTGGGTCGAAGTTGTATTCGTTGGCGCGTTCTTTAAGCAGGTGCACCGCAGTCGTGGCGGCGCGAATGAGCTTTAAATATTCCTCCTGACCAGCGGTGCGCTTGGCGCCGATGTCGCGCAGCAACGGGTAGCCGACACTGGCGATTGCGAAGCCGTCGTTCAGCAAGTTAAGAAGCTCGTCGCGGTAAGGCATCCGCGCCTTGTTGCCGCTGAGAAAGGCGCCGCCGTGATACATGACAATGAGCGGCGTGGGCGCATCGCTTTGCGGCAACCAGAGGTCCAGCGTGCAGCGGGCAAAGGCGTCGTTGTAGCGCAAGTCCGCGTGTGTTGGCGCTGGCGATTCATTGCCCTTCGCGGTAACAGGGTTCACCAAGCTGGAGATGAAGCGCTTCATGTTCGCCGCATTTATCGCGGCTGAGCTTCAGCATTTCAAGAGCGACATCGGGAAGTTGTTGAACGACCGTTGCCGTTTACTCGACCTCGCCCGCCCAAACAGCACGGATGATCTCCATTGCGTGGGGGATGAAGTTATCTTGGCCTCCCGGCAATTCGGGGAGCGCGTTGTTGTTCGTGCCGTAAAGCCAACAGGTGACGCCGACTTCGTCGCAGTGTTTTTTAACCGCTACAGCGTAGTTCGGATGATGGGTCATGTCGTTGGCGCCGGACTTGGTGAAGAGCATCAGCGGCGGGTCACCTTGCTTGATGTGCGGGGTCACGATTTCAACTGCGTAGGGCTGCTGGATTGCCAAACAAAAGGAGACGCCCAGCTTCTCAGTGTAGGTGATGTATTCCGCAATGACGGCGCCTGCCGACGAACCGCCGACCACGAAGCGCTCGGGGTCCAGGTTGTAGTCTTCGGCGTGTTCCTGAAGAAAGCGAATGGAGTTCGCGGCTTCGCGCATACAGGCGAAGTAAGGCTCGGCTTGCGTGAAAGGGTTTGCCGTTTGGCCATCGGGGACGTCCTTGAGCAACGGATAGCCAATGCTGGCGACCGCAATACCCTGATCGACCAGCGGCAGCAACTGGTGGCGAAACGGCATGTTCTTATCCTTGCTCCCACCCTTGAAGCCACCTCCGTGAAACACGACCACGAGTGGCGTTGGTTTATCGCTTTCGGGGAGCCAGAGGTCCATTGTGCTGCGCGAATAAGCGTCACTGTAGCGCAGGTCGTCGTGCGTGGGTTGGCCTGCGGCAAGGGCGGCGCAGGGGATTAGCGCGGCGGGCAGAAGGGTGCGAAGCGAACGTTTCATGGATAGATATATACCCTGCCGACGGCGAAAAGTTCAATTAGATCGCCACGGTGTATGGGCTGTTCCGGATATTTCGCCCACATCGCGCTTGGGGTTTGCGCAATACATAGCATCAATTATCGTGGCCTTATGTCCGCTGTCGAAATTGGCCAACCGCTGCCTAACTCTATCCGCGCCCTGCCCCTGCTTCGCGGCGATGGCGAGTCTGTGTCCGTCGAGTCGTTGATCGCCCAGCCGGCGCTGGTGCTGGTGTTCCTCCGCCACTTCGGTTGCCTGGCGTGTCGCGAGCATGTGGGCTTGTGGAAGCCGCATTTGGCGACGTTTGCGGAACTCGGCGTTCGTGTGAATTTCGTGGGCAATGGCGACGTCGATCATCTACGTGGCTTCATCGAAAAGGCAGGCTTAGCCAATGAGCCCGCCGATGTGCTGACCGATCCCGAGCAAGTGGTCTACGCGGCGCTGGGATTGGAGAATTCTGTGGCCTCCGTGCTAAGCCCGGGCGCCATGTTCAACGCCCTGCGCGCAGTGGCTCGCGGCAACCTGCAAACATCCGTCGAAGGCGACCCGACTCAACAGGGCGGTGTGCTGATCGTCGATGGTGAGGGCAAGGTTGCGCTGCTCCACCGCGAGGCGCGGCTTGGCGATTACCTGCCAGTGGAGCAGGCCTTGCAGACGGTCAAAAGCCTCGCCTAAAGCTTCAGGCGACTGAGGCCGATTTTCACGACGACTTTTTTCACGCTCACGGATGCATCGCCAGGATTGAGCGCGGGCATGTGGGCATCCTGCGGCAGGAGCAGGGCAAAGGTTCCGGGCTCCATGGTTAGCTGGAGCTTGGCGGGCGACTCGTATTGATAAAACTCTACATCCTTGTCTACAGAGTAAGGCGTCTTGACCGAAAGCGTATGCGTGGGATAGACCGCGATTCGCTCGGCTTCCACGAGGGACATTTGGATATCGGCAAATTTTCGGTGCGATTCGAGAACGGCGTCGGGGGCGTCGGCCGCCTTGGTGTCGTAGGTCATCACGCGGGCAAAAAGCGTATCGCCATCGATCGGGTATTCGCCATCCGGCGTGTCGGGGCCGATGCTGTTCAAGAACGCAAAGGCCCGCTCCCACGCCTCGCCAAGCGTGTAAGTCTGCCAGTTGGAAATGTGGTCAACGATCATTCCGCCAGCAGACTCGAACCTCGCCTGAAACGCAAGCCGCCACCTTGGCTAATGCTAGCTGGGCACAAAAAAATTCGGCTCGCTGGACTTCAATCCATCAAGCCGAACTTTAATCTTACTCCTTTAATCTTTAATCTCCGCGCCAGCGGCGCGGCTAAAGCTCCCGGGCGAACTCCTGCAGGGAACGCACTTCGAGCGGGCTTTCCTTGAGGGCCTTGATGCCGTTGAGCGCGCCTTCGGCGAAGCTGAGCGTCGTCATGATGCACACCTTGCGCAGCACGGCTTCTTCGCGGATCTGGTTTTCGTCGATGCGCGGAGTCTGGCCGCTGGGCGTGTTGATGATGAGCTGCATCTGGCCGTTCTTGAGCATGTCCAGCACGTTCGGGCGGGCGCCCTCACTGAGCTTGAACAGACGCTGAACCGGGATGCCCGCTTCTTCGAGAACGGTCGCTGTGCCGGAAGTGGAATGAATCTTAAAGCCGAGCTTATCCAGCTCACGGGCCAGTTCCACAGCGCGTGGCTTATCGCGATCACGGACGGACAGGAAGACGTTGCCTTCGGTCGGCAAGGCAGGTTGAGCGGCCATCTGGCTCTTGGCGATCGCCAGGCCGAGGTCGTAGTCGAGGCCCATGACTTCACCCGTCGAGCGCATTTCCGGCGACAGCGTGATCGGCGCGCCCGGGAAACGGACGAACGGGAACACGGCCTCCTTAACGGCCCAGTAATGCGGCGTCACTTCCTCGGTGAAACCGATTTGCTGCAGCGTCTCGCCAGCCATGACGCGAGCGGCGTATTTGGCCAGCGGCGTGCCGATTGCCTTGGAGATAAACGGCGCGGTGCGCGAGGCGCGCGGGTTGACTTCGAGGATGTAAAGTTCGTCGTCTTTGATCGCGTATTGGACGTTCATCAGGCCCACCACTTCCAGCTCGCGGGCCAGAGCATAGGTGGCCTCGCGAACCGTGTCGAGCATCTCCTTGGAAAGGGTGTGCGGGGGCATGACCATCGCTGCGTCACCCGAGTGAACGCCGGCGTATTCGATGTGCTCCAGCATGCCGCCGATGACAACCGTCTTGCCGTCACTGATGGCGTCCACGTCGAGCTCGATGGCGTCTTCGAGGAACTTGTCAATGAGGACCGGATGACCAGGAGCGACATCAAAGGCCTGGCGAATGACGCGCTTCAGCTCCTCGGTGTCATACACGATGAACATGCCGCGACCACCGAGAACAAAGCTCGGGCGCAGGAGGATCGGGAAGCCAATCTCACCCGCCAACTCGTAAGCCTGCTCCGGCGCCAGGGCCGTGGCGTTGCGTGGCTGCTTGAGGCCGATGCGGTCGAGGATCTGCTTAAAGAGTTCGCGGTCTTCGGCGGCGTCGATCATTTCGGGCGAGGTGCCGATGATGTTTACGCCGTTTTCCTTGAGCTGCGTGGCGAGGTTGAGCGGGGTTTGCCCGCCGAACTGCACGATGGCGCCGCAGCAACCTTCCTGGTTGTAAATTTCGAGCACGTCTTCAAGCGTGAGCGGCTCGAAGTAAAGGCGGTCGGAAGTGTCGTAGTCCGTGGAGACGGTTTCCGGGTTGGAGTTGACCATGACGGTCTCGTAGCCAGCGGCGCGCAGGGCGTAGCTGGCGTGGACGCAGCAGTAGTCGAACTCAATCCCCTGCCCGATGCGGTTCGGGCCGCCGCCGATGATCATGACCTTCTTGGTGTCGGTCTTGATGATCTCATTTTCCAAACCATAGGTGGAGTAGTAATACGGCGTGTAGGCCTCAAACTCCGCCGCACAGGTGTCGACCAGGCGGTAAACCGTGTTGATGCCGTATTCGTCGCGCAGCTTCTTGATGTTGCGGATCTTGGTGTTGACGATGTGGCTGAGCTGCACGTCGCTGAAGCCGCTCTCCTTGGCCATGCGCAACAGCTCGGGAGTCAGCCCCGAAATACGGGCGTCGCGCAGCTTCTTTTCCAGCTCGACGATTTCCTGCAGTTGAACGAGGAACCAGCGGTCGATCTTGGTAAATTCAAATACCTCGTCGAGCGACATGCCTGCCAGCAACGCGTAGCGTATATAAAAAACGCGCTCCATGGTGGGCTTGGCGAGACCGGCGCGGATGGCGGTCTTGTCGGGCAGGTCGTCGTCGCCGTATTTGCCGCCGCCACCGAAGCCGCGGGCGCCGATTTCGAGCGAGCGCAGCGCCTTCTGGAAAGATTCCTTAAAGGTGCGGCCAATGGCCATGGCTTCACCAACGGACTTCATCGACGAGGTCAGGGTGACGTCGGCGCCGAGGAACTTCTCAAACGTGAAGCGCGGCATCTTCGTGACCACGTAGTCGATGGTCGGCTCGAAGGAGGCTGGGGTCTCGCGTGTGATGTCGTTCTTCAGCTCGTCCATCGAGTAGCCAACGGCGAGCTTGGCCGCGATCTTGGCGATCGGGAAGCCCGTGGCCTTGGAGGCCAGCGCCGAGGAGCGCGATACGCGGGGGTTCATCTCGATGACGATCATGCGGCCGTTCTCGGGATTGACGGCGAACTGGATGTTCGAGCCGCCAGTCTCAACGCCAATCGCGCGGATGACGGCGAACGACGCGTCGCGCATAAGCTGGTATTCCTTGTCGGAAAGCGTCATCGCTGGAGCGATGGTGATGGAGTCGCCCGTGTGGACGCCCATCGGGTCAAAGTTTTCAATGGAGCAAATGACCACGCACTGGTCCTTGTGGTCACGCATGACCTCCATTTCGTATTCTTTCCAACCCAGGAGACATTCTTCGACGAGCACTTCGTTGACCGGAGATGCGTCCAGGCCGTAGGCGATCATCTTGTCGAATTCTTCCTTGTTGTAGGCAATGCCGCCGCCGGTGCCGCCGAGGGTGTAGCTCGGGCGGATGATGAGCGGGTACTGGCCAATCTCCAAGGCGGCTTCACGCGCGCCTTCGAGCGTGTGGACCGTCTTGCTCATCGGAATGTCGAGGCCGATTTCGAGCATGATCTGGCGGAACTTCTCGCGGTCTTCGCCGCGCTCGATGGCGTCCTTCTTCGCGCCGATCAGCTCCACATTGTATTTCTCGAGGATGCCCAGCTCGTCCAGCTTGAGCGAAAGGTTGAGGCCGGTCTGTCCGCCGAGGGTCGGCAAGAGGGCGTTGGGCTTCTCGCGCTGGATGATCTTTTCAACGATCTCCGGGGTCAGCGGCTCGACGTAAGTCGCGTCGGCAAAGTCCGGGTCGGTCATGATCGTGGCCGGGTTCGAATTGACGAGCACTACGCGGTAGCCCTCTTCTTTAAGCGCCTTACAGGCTTGTGCGCCGGAGTAGTCAAATTCGCAAGCCTGGCCGATAATAATCGGGCCAGAGCCAATGATCAGGATGGTTTCAATGTCGGTGCGCTTGGGCATGGTCGGGTTCTAGATTTGGGCAAAATTTCGCGGAGTTTTGGCGCCTACTTGCGCGGGGGCAAGTAAGATTAAAGGAAAAAGGAAAAAGATTGAAGGGGGGAAATGCGGCTTTTGAGGGCGCGTATCTGCAAATGACTGATGATGAATTATTTCAGCAACCCATCGGCCACGGCTTGGTCCAGCTTGCCCTTGACCACGGCCCAGACCGCCTCGCTGCCTTTGGCAATGCGGCTGTTGACCGCGTAAACGCTCTCGGCTGGGATGTTGTGCGTTTTCCAGCTGTGGCCGTCACTGTTGATGTTTTGCAGGATGGGCGGAATGCGGTCGATGCCGCGCGCGTAGCGGGAGTCCGCCGTTTCGCCGGCCTCAAACTCATACCAGAGCGCGAGGTATTCCTCGGCCTGATCGGCGGGCAGGTAGGCCAGGAGGCGTTTGACGCCCTCGGCTTCCTCGGCCTTCAGCTCGGGCGCTTCACTGGAGTAGATAATGGTGTCGCCCACGTCGATCTCCCCCAGATCGTGGATAATGAGCATGCGGATGACGCGGTCGATGTTGATCGGCTCGTTGGCGTGCTCACGGAGGGTTAGGGCGAGCAGACATACGTGCCAGCTGTGCTCAGCCGAGTTTTCATAGCGGTCCAGCCCCGTGGGCTTGGTCTTGCGGTGGACGTTTTTCAGTTTCTCAACCTCAACAATGAAGTCCAGAATGCGCGTAATTTCCTCCATAGTGATATTGGATATAAGAGACGCTGAACAAACCGCCAACGCCTTTGTCGCAAAAATCGTGAAAGAAGACTACGTGATCATCCTCCTGGGTTGGGAGAAACGCCGCCTGGTTTACAATGGGTTGCTGATCGCGGTGACGGTGACGCTTTGTGCGCAGCTAAATTTGTGGGGGCGCTTGGGCCGCGAGTTTTTCGAGCTAAACCTGCTGGTTCTGGCGCTGGTGGCAAACGTGCTTTACCTGCTGGGCCCGGCAATGGAGTGCTTCCTGACGCACCGTGGGCGTGACTGTTTTTGGATTCGCCGCGGCATGTTCTGGGGCGGCACGCTGCTATCCATGGCCATGGCCGCCTACCTGCTTTACTCGTTTGCATTTCCACTGGAAACACGGCTGTTTAACTAAGAACGGAAACGAAAGAAGGACTAGGCAGTGCCTGGAAACGCATGTTCGGCGCTGAAATTTGCGTATGTAAGCCGTTGATTATCAGCGTGATTTAATAGTGAAAGCCACTCACTAATAAAATGCTCGGGCGTTCACTTTTTGTTTGTGATCGAGCGCGGTAAGTTTAGTGTTTTATTGATCACCATACACATCATTGCGCTGCCGTAGGATAAGCGTCCCGCCTGTGCTGTTTCGGTTAGGTGGAGTCGAGGCACAGGCGGGACGCCTATGCTACTTAACCGCGCCACTCAAACTCATAACTCATCCAACCTTACCCACCTTACCAACATCCCAACCTTCAAACTTTCAAACTTTCAAACTTTCGAACCTCCAAACCCATGAACCTCCCCTCCCCCTACCATCCGCCATAGTGAACACCGCGAAGGTATCCCAGTCGACGCCATGCGAGGCCATTCGGGCCGCGTGCATTGGGTGCCGGGCAAACAGGCTCATTCGCGAACTGACTTGGTGACAGCAATCAGCCTCGCGACGCCCAGCTCTGCCCGACCCACTCACTGCACGACGCCCTATGCCAGCCTGGTCAGCGCCGCGTCGACGTGTGAGTGGCGGAGTGATCCGTCGCTCCAGCCGGCGGCCCCTGAGCCGCCTGCGCCCCACCTGCGCCTCGTCACGGCGAGCGGGCGGGTGGGGCAATGTTCTTTGATATTAATTTGTGGCGGCTTTACCCCCCCCCTCCCCGGGCCCCTCGGTGCAGGTCACTGAAAATTTTAGACGCCCTCTGAGAGATTGAGTACTCCCCGAGTTGCCTTTAATTTTTAATCTGCTCACTTTAATCTCTTCATGCCCATTCCCCTACATTGGCACACGGAGCCGCTGTTGCTCCTGCTGTTGATTGGCGCTGGTTGGCTCTACGCCCTGGCGACAGGGCCACTGCGTGACAAACTGGCCTCCGGCGAACGATTTGACGCGCTCAAGGCCGTCAGCTTCTACCTGGGCCTGATTGCGGCGTATTTGACAGTGGGCTCGCCACTTGACCAGTGGGGCGAGGACTTCCTGTTTTCCGCGCACATGGTGCAGCACATGCTGCTGGTTTACCTCGTACCGCCGCTGTTGATCCGCGGTTTGCCGACCTGGCTCGCTGATTGGTTGCTGGCGACGAAGGTGATCCGCGCGCCGGTGAAGATCCTGGTTCACCCGTTTGTGGCGTGGCTAATTTTCACGGCGCTCTACACGATTTGGCACAGACCGGCGCTCTACGAACTGGCCCTGCAGGATAAGACCGCCCACATCCTGGAGCATTGGTGCATGTTTATCCCAGCCCTCATGATGTGGTGGCCAATCATCAGCCCGAGTAAACTCGTGCCGCCGATCAACTACGGGCCACGCATGATTTACCTATTCTTATTGATGGTCGGTCAACTGCCGGTGTTTGGGTTCCTGACCCTCTCTGACACAGTCCTCTACCCCACTTATGAATGGGCGCCGCGCATTACGCACCTGTCTCCACTGCAAGACCAGATACTCGGCGGACTGATCATGAAAGTCACTAACATGGGCGTCTCACTGACGCTGCTCGGCTGGTGCTTCTACGCCTGGTATCGGCAGGACAATCCAGATACCGCCTAGGAGCTTCTGATAATATTATTATGTTTTAATTAAAAACCAAGGGAACACATCATCAGTCTTTTATACATGACTGACTGCGCGCAAGTTGCTCCACTTTGGCCCGAATGCTTGGCCGCCTTCTCGGCGATTGTTGAAACGACCAGTCCGCCGAGCTAACGATAGGTCAGCACGGCAAAACCATGTAGCGGCGCTCCTGAACCTGCTCGCAGAGGCGGCAATGGGCACGTTGACGCTCTTGATCGATGATCAAGCGGTAATTCGTGCAAAATGCTTGCATTTCGCTAATAGAGGCTATACGGTTAGCTTATGCCAACCCCAACCGGCTTTGATTTACCCCCCGAGCTGTTAAAACGGCTCAAATTCCGCGCCAAGCGGGATAAACGGACACTGGAAAATGAGATCCTGCACTGTCTGAACCTCGGCCTGACTCGGGAAAATCCACCCGAGCGCTTTCAAGACCGCGCCCGCCGCCTACGGCAGGTCTCACATGGCGTACTCCGCGTCGACGACCTCAAGCACCTCATTGAGGACGGCCGCCGATAGCCAACCTACTCTGCCAGCCAGCCTACTGTGGCGAATGCTGCCTGGGCCCGGCCTCTTTCCGAGGGGTCGAGCCGCCCAGGCGGTCATCCGATTTTTGTCCTGTCAACAGCGTTGGATTGACTGACTTGCTTCTGGCTGACTCCATGGGCCCGTGATCACGTTAGCACAGCTGCCGCCCAAACCGGAAACCGGGCATTGGGTCCATGACTTGGATCCGTTCATCATCCGCTTTCCTGAAGGTTGGCCGATTGACGGCCTGCGCTGGTATGGTCTCGCCTACGTGGCCGGGTTCGCCGTCGCCTTTTTCCTGCTCCGGCTCTATTACAAGCGCGGGCGCTCACCATACAATCCCGACCAACAGGCGGATTTTCTGTTCGCCATTATTCTGGGCACGTTAATTGGCGGGCGGCTGGGTTATTTCCTGCTCTATCGCTTCGACGAACTGCTGCAAAATCCGTTGCTAATTCTACGCGTGTGGGAGGGCGGCATGGCGAGCCATGGCGGCATGATCGGCATAGTGCTCGGTATGCTGTGGTTTGCCCGTAAAACCAAGACCTCGTTCTGGCGGGTGGCCGACATCACCTGCACACTGGGACCACCCGGAGTCTTGTTTGGCCGCATCGCAAACTTCATCAATGGCGAACTCTATGGACGGCCTACCGACTCCGCCTGGGGCATGCATTTTCTGGACTACCGCTACAATCCCCTCACCGGCTACAATGAGTGGTTCTGGACTCAACCAGTGCACCCATCACAGCTCTATCAAGCGGCGATGGAGGGACTTGTATTGACCATCTACATGCAAGCGCGTTTTTGGCTCAGCGACCCGAACAAACGCTCGCTCGGTCAGCTAACCGGCGAATTTCTCATCGGCTACGCCCTGCTCCGCATCGCGGGGGAAGTCTTCCGCGAGCCCGACGCCTCACTCATCCTCGGCATGTCGCGCGGCGCATTTTACTCGCTCTTCATGATCATCGCCGGCGCAGCAATCATTACTTTGCGACGCAAAGCAAAGCCAGATACTTTGCAGGACAAAGTAAAATAGGATTAGATCCGCGAGACACGACCAAAGTCGAGGCGCGTATAGCTGATATTGCCGCGCAACAGACAAGCCCAGTCATATGGCCCATCGGTTGGCGGCTCGCCATCGGCGTATTGGAAGTCAAACGACGCCGGACCAGAGCGCTTAAACAGGCACTTGATATTAAACGGTGACAGCGCGGTTTCCTCAACTTCAGACGCAGCAGTGGTCATTGAGGGAAAATTATAATTGTGCACCACCAGCCCATCTTGTCCTTCGCGTAACCTTTGCAATGCAAAGTTGGAGGCCCATTCTCCCGCCGACTGTAGGCTCGTCACCAGCTCGCCCTCGGCCATGCCATGGTTCTGCCGCAAATGCTCATAGGCGGTATCAGGCACCTGATGAGAAAATGCCAACGACGGCAGGCCCCAAGCTGCGCCTTCCAATGCGCCCGCCACCGTGCCTGACGAGAAAATAAGCGGCGCCATGCAGTTAAAGCCCAAGTTAATGCCAGAGCAAACGCCATCGGGCATGTCATCCGAAAGCAGATGCCCGAGAGCGATGTTCACACAGTCGCTGGGCGTGCCATCGAGCGCAAAAGCCCGGCATGGGAAGTTCTCATACTCAGCAAGGTGCACTTGCCCCTGGCGGCTCATCGCGCGGCCAATCCAACTCTTTTCGCCCATCGGTGCGGCGACGGTTACGCGAAAATCCTGAACCAGCGCATCCACCAGCACACGCAGGAAAAACGAATCGATTCCGTCATCATTGGTGACGAGGATGTGTTTTTTTTCAGACATAAACTCAGGCTACCCAAGCTCGCACCAAGGTAAACGCCTAAACCAGCGGAGCAGATAATTGCCGGGAATGCATCCTCCCAAACAATTAAGCAATTCTCAGCAACGCCTGCTACTTGCGGCGACGCAGCCAAGCGAAAGTCAGTACGCCAAGTCCCAAAACAGCGGCATAGGTAGACGGCTCTGGCACAGCAGAAGCGTAGCCCTGCAGTGGTCCCTTGACGACATCCGGAAAAGTCCCATCCGAGCCCAGATAAATGCCGGTTACACCATCCATGAACATTGAATTCGTCAACTGATGCGGCACGTTAAAAGTAATCTCACCCGAACCATTGGCCACTTGACCATCTTGAATGTAATTGACGAAGCGCAACTGCAGAGGCTCGTCATACGCCAACGAATTATAACCTACGTAGACTTGATCGAGGTAATTGGAACCAAAACCAATACGGCCACCTCCCGAGATGCTGCTAAATGAGGCCTGAACCGGCCCGGAAATATCCACCAGCAAAATGTAGCCTTCGTTTTCTGGAAGCGTCGGCGCATCGATAGTCCCTTCGAACGAATACTCAAGAGTCGTCGGGCTCGAAACATTAAACTGAAAATTAAGTGTGCCAAACGCATTCGCAGCGGACACGGTTAGACCAACTAGCAGCAAGGTTGATTTAATCATATAGGGACTAAAATAGGCACCCAACAAAGAAGGTCAATCTAAAGAGATAAGGCCTAAAGCAATTAACCCAACAGCCTCAAACCTCTGTATATAATTCAAGCACTCCCTATCCCCATGCCTTCGTTGGATAGCCAGTCGCCTTGACGTCCGCAACAAACACTTTGCCAGCATCGGGCTGCTTGCCTCGATCCTCATCGGACAGGCCATTGATCGCAGTCGTAATATAGAGCTTGTCGTAATGCTCGCCACCAAAGCAGCAACTCGTGCAATTTGCCGCCGGCATCTCGACCTTACCGAGCTTTTTGCCAGTGCGCGGATCATAATGCGCAATTTGCCAGCCCGCCCAATGGCCGATCCACAAATTATCGTCCGAGTCGATGCACATGCCGTCCGGCTTGCCATCTTCGGGCGGGATCTCGATCACGACTTCCTTATTGCTGAGGTGGCCGTTGTGCAAATCGTAGTCAAACTTCCACACTTGGCGCGAAGGCGTGTTGATGTAGTAGAAGGTGTGCGCATCCTTGGTCCACGCCAGTCCGTTGGAGTTACAGACCTCGCCCAGGATTTTCTGGCAACTATCACCACTCGCAGAGAGCGAATAGAGCGAGGCGCCAACTGGATCGCGCGCATAAGAAATCGTGCCCGCCACAAAGCGACCTATCGGATCGCATTTGCCATCGTTAAAGCGATTGGCGTCGCTGCCTGCTTCTGGGTCAACAATCAGGATCAACTCGCCGCCGACGGTCAGGTGATGCAAACCATTTTCCAATCCGCAAATAAACCCTCCCTGCACGGCTGGGGCCGCCACGCCAATCGGCGTGGGAAACTGATGCACGAGCACAGACTCCTCGCCTTCCAGCCGACGAAGCTGTTTGCGGTCGATGTCGACATAGTGCAATTTTCCCTCGTGCCAGAAGGGCCCCTCCCCCAACTGGGCAATGTGATACGTAGCAGGTCGTGGTGTGTAGATCTCCATGACTCCATCCCAGCTACTTCGCTTTGACTTGGCAAGGCCAAGACGAGCCATTAAACGCTACGCTATGTTAGAAAAAGCCCGGGTCGTTTCTGCGCTCATCGAAAAACTGGAAGCCGAACTCACCGCCGCCGACCATGCCTCGCGCGACGCCGCTGCCTACGCAACCAGCGAGGAATCCCGGGCCGAAAGCAAGTGGGACACCCAGGGCCTCGAAGCTTCCTACCTCGCCGCTGGGCAGGCTGGCCAAGCGAAGCAGCTCGCAAGCGCTCTGGGCATGATCAAGGGGCAGGCCTCCGAACTGGCGCGCCCCTGCACCTCCATCCAGAGAGGCGCCTTGTTTAACTGCAAGCTAGGGCGCACAACGGAATGGTTTTTCTTTGCCCCCAGTGGCGGCGGCGAAACGCTGCATGTCGATGAGACGGAAATCACCGTCATCACGGCGGACTCCCCGCTGGCTCATCGTTTACTCGGCCTGAGCAGCGGCAATGACTTTTCCTTGCCCAATGGAGCGCCAGGCCAAGTGCTTACGGTCAAGTAAGCGAGCTATATTTAATAGCGGTCGCCCTGAAGGCCAGTCTGGCCAGGCTCTTCGCGATCAAAAGGCGATTCGTAGGATTGTTCGTGCTGGCGCGCCTTGTTGCCTGCTTCGACTTTTTTCAAGTAGCCTTCAGTCGTCGTCGTTTCACCGGTTAGAACCGAGCCAACCGGAGTGGCTTCGATGTCTTTCTCTGGCTCATCGCCGCAACCAGCAAAAAGAAATACGCCCAATGTCAGGCAGGAAGAGAAAATCAGTGGCATACGCATAGCGTGTTCGATTGTCACCGAAAGGGCTCAACCGTCAAGCGTGTAAGTCAGGCGGATTCGGTGGTTTACTTCAGGGCGATGAAACGCGTGAGCTTGTTGGTTTCGGGGTGCCGTTCGAGCTGATCCACCACGGAAACCCTCACTTGTGGGTTTGCTAAACCGGCCTGCGACAGCTCTGCGCCGATGTCACGCGCCAATTCCGCTAGGTCAGGCGTCTCGTGAGCAATCAAGAACACGTCAGCGCCCAGCGGCGTCTGGCGCACCTGATATTCTATGATCGCCGCCTGCTGGCCCAACACGCCACGGAATACCATCGGGTGGATCTTCAATCCACCATAAGTAAACCACACATCAGCGCGACCGCGGATTTCCGTAATGCGCCGATAGGCGGGAGCCTCCCCCTGCCCTGACGGCGCAGCGACCACCGGCGAATCCGTCATGACGTAGCGAATGAGCGGCATTGCCCGGCCGTAAAAACGCGTCATGACCAAGTGGTCCGCCTCACCAGTTTCTATCGGAGCGCCGTGTTCGCTTATGGCTTCAAAAATGCACACGTCTTCCGCCAAAAGGATTCCATCAAACGCATCGCCTTCGACGCCAGTAACGCCAAATTCCACCGAACCCCAGCCATTGTGAATGCCAATGCCCCAAGCGCGCCGGGCATTATCCCTCGCCTCATCGGTCAGTGGTTCAGAATTAACTGAAATGCGCAGCAGCGGAATTTTCAACCGTCCTTCCAAGGCCTCGACGCATAGCTCTTCCACCAAAGATGAATACCCCACGAGGCGATCTGGTTGGTAGTCGTTAAGCTGATCCACTAAATCGCGAATTGACGTGTTTGCCGGAAACACGCGCACATCTCGCCCTGGGTCTGCCGCCACCGGAAACAACATCCGGCTACCGTGCAAATAACTCCCTGCACAGATAACCGCAGTGCGACGGGGGTCGCGGGGCGGTTTGGTCGCATCATGCAACGCCTCAATCCGGTTCGTGGTCGCCAGCGTCGCTAGAAATAAGTCTTCGTCCCAAACGTAGAGACCGCGAGTTCCCGATGAGCCACCCGTCGCGGAGAGGTAAAATCGATCATCCAAATAGTAGTTCGATTTCACGCCATCGCGCAAAGCGGCAAGGTGGGCGTTGGCGCGTTCGAGCGTTAATGCCGGGTCGGTTACCAGGCGATCCCAGTTCGCCATGACGTCGGCTTTGGTAATGGGCTCGATGCCCGGCAAATCCGCCAGGGTGAATGTCTCGGGGTTCACGCCGCGCAACCGTTCTCCGTAGAATGGCGAATGCGCTTTCGCGAAAGCAAGGATCTCACGCAAGCGCAATTCCTGGTTGGCCAATAGCTGCGCACGCGACCAACGAAGTCGCTCAATCGCCGCCGGTAGTTGTTCTCGAAACCGTAGGATACTGGCTTCACGTATTTGTTCAGCAGCATTCATGAATCAGCAGAAACATACTTTGCATTGCAAAGTAAACACATCGAAACCAGGAGTGGCGCGGGCATGTAGACATCTTGCCCAGTCTATGGGCTTGAGGTCAAGGACGCATACACATGGGCGGAATGCCTGTATTCATCTGGGGTGAATCAGCTTTTCCCGATTAATACGCTTTTAATTAATGAGATGATAGAATCACGCCCTCCACACCAGAAAGTCATCCATGAATCGACGACTACTCATTCCATTCATCACACTATCATCGGCAATCACATCGTGCTTTGGCGCAATCATGTCCGTACCTGAAGCTCCAGAGTCGGCGCTTATCGTGCATCAGGAGAACCATCAGGAATCGCCTCAGTTCATGAAAGTCGATTCTCCGATGTTTCCCTACACAGCCACATCAGAATCAACGACTGGAATCCTGATCGATTTAGTCGACGAGAACAGTAGCCTTTTAACTCCTGACTCTCAGCTATCCACTGAACAGGTTCAGGATCTTACCTATCCCCAGCCAGTGAAAAGAAATCAAGATACGCCAACAATACCAGCTCTTGGCGCACTCACGGGTTTTGGCCTACTACTCTGGCAGGGCGTGCGAATTTTCATCTAGCGCAGTACAGTAGTAGCAGTAACATCCATAGGGTAGCGCGATTCCTCGAAACAGGGATCGCGCTACTATTATGGGTGCCTTTGCACAGTGCGCCAAGGTTTTGGTTGGAGCGAAACGCTTCTTAACCTTCGGCGCGCTTGCGGGCCTCGGCTTCAATCGCCTCTTCCATGGCCTTGAGTTTGACCTTGGTCTCTGCCTGAACCTTTGCCAGCTCCTCGGCGGATTCGACGTCTTCCTTGCCAAAGCAATAGAACTTGATTTTAGGCTCAGTGCCAGAACCGCGGGCCGCGATCTTGTAGCCATTATCCAAGGTGAAGAAGTAGAAGTTTTCCTTCGGGATCTTCTTGCCGTCCGCGTCCTTTAAATCGTCCTTACCAAAGTCGATCATCTCCTTGACGCCAACGCCTCCGATCTCCTTGGGAGGGTCGTTGCGGAAGCTCGCAATGATGTTCTGGATGGCCGATGCCCCTGTCGCGCCTTCGAAGTAAATATTGACCAGAGACTCGAGGTGGTAGCCGTATTTCAGGTGAATTTCGTCCAAGTATTCCTGGAATGTTTTGCCGAGTTTCTTGAGATAGGCGGCGAGCTCACAGATCATGAGGCAAGCGGCGTTGGCGTCCTTATCACGGACACGGTCGCTGGCCAGATAACCGTAAGATTCCTCTCCGCCAAAGACGTAGAACGTGCTGTATTCCAGCAGCAGCTGGGCGCGGGTGGAAAGGTCGGTCTCGTCGTAATCCAGCGCGATGCCTTCCTCCTCAAACATTTTTTCCTCCAGCTCACTCTGGTAGATGCCAAGCTTCTCGCCGATCCACTTAAAACCGGTCAGCGTATTGATGCACTTCAGGCCATTTGCCTTGGCGATTTCCTCCTGCAAAGGAGTGGTCACGAAGGTCTTGATGAGCGCGGCATGCTCGGTGCCTTCCGTTGGCAAGATGCCGATTTCCTGCAAAGTCTTCACACGATACTCGGCCAGCATGGAACCAGTCATATTACCGGTAAAAAGGGTCCATTCGCCATTTTTATCCGGCGCAGCCAACGCCATACGGTCATCATCCGGGTCCGTGGCGAGCACGAGGTCCGCGCCAACTTCCTTGGCTTTGGCGACCGCCATGCTGAGCGCCTCGGCGTTCTCAGGATTGGGCGACTTAACCGTCGGAAAACGCGGGTCCATGATCCACTGCTCGGGCACATCGACCACTTCGATGCCAAACTCCTTCAGCAGCGGCACGGAGGCTACGCCGCCGGTGCCATGAATCGGCGTAAAGACTGCCTTGGGGTGAATTTCTTCGAGGATGTCCGGATCCAAAACATTGTCTTCCAAAACATCGAGGTAGGCTTCGTCCTGCGTCTCGGGGAGCGTGACGACCTTGGAAATATCGATGTCCAGGTATTCCGGCAGCTCAGACCATTCGACTGCGCGCACGAGGTCGATAATGCCTTCGGCGTGCGGAGACACCACTTGAGCGCCGTCAGCAAAATAAGCCTTGAAGCCGTTGTCATGCGGCGGATTGTGGCTCGCGGTGATGACGACGCCCGCCGTGCAATTGAGGTTGCGCACTGCAAAGCTCAGCGCAGGCGTGGAGCGCGGACCGTCAAAAATAAGCGCCAAGCCGCCGAGCTTGGTCCAAATGCTCGCCGCCAGTTCGCAGAAATGTCGCGAGAAATAACGCACATCGTGGGCGATAACGATCTTGGGCGTATCGTAGATTTCCTCTTCCTCCAGGTACTGCTTGCAGTAGCGGAAGAGGCCGATCGTGGCGCGTGCGATATTGAAATCGTTGATGATGTTGGTGCCGACCGCCGCGTGTTCGGGGCTGTCTTTTTCGTCAGGCGTTCCAGTTTCCGACTTCGCGGATACGCGGCCGATGGTGCGCCCACGCATGCCGCCGGTGCCGAATTTCATTTGCTGAAAAAAGCGGTCGTTGAGCTCTTCCCATTCACCTGCGTCGACCAATTCTTCGATCGCGGACGACGCCCAGTCTGGCAAGAAGCCGCCAGTAACGAAGGCTTCGAGGTTTTCCACGGAAGTCGCCAACAACTTACCATCAGCGCCAGCTTGCTTGATTTTTTCCAACACGGTAGCCATAAACGCGTAGACTACGCAGGATTGAGCCAATGGATAAACAAAAAACTGCGGATTCCGCGCGTTACAAGTTTGTTGATTTCTGAGTGGCAATTCGGGCGCGATTTTTGTTGGATATAATTCCCTATGGACGACAGCCGATCGTCTGCCGCCCCTGAGGCTGCCCTATCGATCAACGCAAATGCAGAAATCCAGCGCTTGCGTGAGCTTCTGCGCGCCCACGAAGCGCGCATCGAGCAGTTGGAAAAACAAAAGTCCTTCTACGCGAAAACACATTTGCTCGGCAATATGGGTAGTTGGGAGATCGACCCCGAAACCAATAAGCTGACCATTTCACCCGAGTTAAGGGAGCTGTTCAATGTCGCCCCAGATTATCAACCCAAGCTGGAAGACATCTATGCTGTGGTCGTTCCAGAGCATCAGAAATCTGCACGCAGCATTTACGCGGAACCATTGCCGGAAGGTCAGTCACGCTCTGCGCGCATTCGGATTCGCAAACCGAATGGGCAAACACGCTACCTGCGCCTGACCGTGTGCATGGGAAAGCCGTTCGGGGATAAATTAATCCGCTACGGCATTGCTCAGGACATTGAAGAACTTGCCGAAGCCGAGCGCGTCATCCAGGCAACCGAAGAGCGCTGGCAGCTTGCCTTGGAAGGCAGCGACGATGGCGTGTGGGACTGGGATTTGACCACCGACGTCATCATCTTTTCTGACCGGTGGAAGTCCATGCTTGGCTACGCGCCCGACGAGATCGAGAACCACTTTGACTCCTGGAAAAAGCTGGTGCACCCAGACGATAAGCCAAAGTCCATGGAACTCATTCAGGAATACATGGACGGCAAAGTTTCCAAGCTGGAGCTCGAATTTCGCCTGCGCACCAAAGACGGTGGCTGGTGCTGGATTCTTTCCCGTGGCAAGGCTGTCTTTGACCACGATGGCAAACCGACCCGCATGCTCGGCACGCACACCGACATCACCGAGCGCAAAAAGCAGGAAGAGGCGTTCAAGCGCCTGTCTCTGGTGGCCAGTAAGACGACAACCGGGGTCGTCATCACAGATTCCAAAGGCCGCCTGACCTGGGTGAATAAAGCCTTCGAGAAAATGACCGGCTATTTCATGGAGGAGGTAATCAGCAGAACGCCTGGCTCCGTCCTGCAAGGCGCCGCGTCGGATAAAATAATCGATAAACAAATGCGCGACTGCGTGCGCAGCGGTCAGGGGTTTCACGTCGAAATTTTAAACTACCGCAAGTCGGGCGTTCCTTTTTGGGTGGAAGTGGAGGCCACGCCCATCCACGACATCAACGGCAAGCTCGTTAACTTCATCGCCATCACCAACGACATCACCACACGTCGTCTGGACCGCGAGCGCATCGAGGAGAGCGAGCGCCGCTTCCGCGACATCAGCAACGCGGCAGGTGAGTTTATCTGGGAGCACGACATCAATGGTTACTTCACCTACGCCTCCGACCGGGTTAAGGATGTAACTGGTTATTCGCCTGGAGAATTCATTGGCCGCCACCCCAAGGAAATCGTGGCCCCTGGCTTTGAGGAATTTCTGCACAAGCAAATGTCGCAGCACTTCGCCAATGTCGAAACCTTCACCGGCTTCGAAGTGCCCAACGTGAGCAAAGACGGCAGCATTGTCTGGTTGAGCATTAGCGGCGTGCCGATGTATGACCGCAACGGCACGCTCACTGGTTATCGCGGGGCCGCGATGGACATCACCCAGCGCAAGCAAGCGGAGGAAGATCTTTCCAAACTCTACCAGCGCTTTCAACTCGCCACCAACTCCGCCCGCATCGGCATCTGGGAGTACGACTTCGCAGCGGAAAAGCTGGAATGGGACAACATCATGCACGAAATCTATCGCCTGCCGATCGAACGCTTCAGCGGGGCGATGGATAGCTGGGCGCGGGTCATCATCCCCGATGACTACCCACCCTTTCAAAGCACGATCAAATGCGCCATCGAACGCGGGGGCAATTACCGGCTGAATTTCCGTATCGTCTGGCCCGAAGGCGACATTCGCTACATCACAGGTAACGCACTGGTCCAACTGGATGAAAACCAGAACCCCGTGCGCATCATTGGCAGCAGTTGGGACATCACTGAGCAAAAACGCGCCGAGCAGGACGCCATTGCCGCCAAGGAAACCGCAGAAGACGCCAACCGCGCCAAAAGCGCATTCCTGGCCATGATGAGCCACGAAATTCGCACGCCGATGAATGGCGTCATCGGCATGATTCAAGCCCTCAAGGACTCCCCCCTCAACGACGAGCAGGAGGATTATCTTGGCATCATCGAGACCAGCAGCGGCTCACTGATGACCATTATCGACGACATTCTCGACTACTCCAAAGTCGAGGCAGGGCGCCTCGTGCTGGATCTCCGCCCCATCAACGTCGCCTCCATCATCAACAGCGCACTCAGCCTCTACGCCACCCATGCCGGAGAGAAAAAACTCGAGCTCATTCACCGCATCAATGATGATGTGCCCGAAGCCATCATTGGCGACGAAATGCGCATTCGGCAGGTGCTGGTTAACCTCGTCAGCAACGCCATCAAGTTCACTGACCGCGGCCGGATAACCGTTAAGGTTTCCTGCACTCGCATCGCAGATGACGCCGTGCAATTACACTTTTCGGTGTCCGATACTGGCATTGGCTTCAGCAAAGAACAGGCGGATGCGCTCTTCGAACCCTTCGTCCAGGCGGACGCCTCCATCACCCGTCGCCATGGTGGGACGGGTCTCGGGCTAGCGATCAGCCGACGTCTCGTCGAGCTGATGGGCGGGGAAATCTGGTGCGAGAGTTCCCGCCTGCTGGGCACAATTTTCCACTTCACCCTCAGCGCAACCGTCACCGATCCCTCCAAGCTAAGCGGCAAATGCGATGCGTCGCTTGGCCGCGTTGATTACCCAGGCCGCATTTTGCTGGCTGAAGACAACCCCATCAACCGCAAGGTCGTGCAATTCGTCCTCAACCGCCTCGGCTGCCTGGTGGACAACGCCGCCAATGGCCGCGAAGCCGTCGAATGCTATCAAAAAGAAGCTTACGACCTCATCCTCATGGATGTGCAAATGCCAGAGTTGGATGGCCTGGCCGCCACGCGTGAGATCCGTCAACTCAGCCGCGACGGCGAATCTCCCTGGATCATTGGACTTTCCGCCGCCGCCATGAAGGAAGATCAGGAAGCAGCCTACGCTGCGGGTATGAACGACTTCCTCAACAAACCCTTGAAGCCTCAGGAACTCGAAGCCGCCCTCCGCCGCGCCCCCAACCCGGTGAGGTAGTTTTTGGGTTAGGCAGAAGGGAGATGGGAGAAGGCAGAAGGGAATAGCTGGGCTAATCGCGACCCGCACAAATCTACCTCAATCTGCGAGTATTTCTTCGCTGAGACTTTCAATCCATCTCGCCCCTTCTGCCTTCTCCCATCTCCCTTCTGCCTCAAAAAAACATGTATAATGTTCCACTGGGGAGACATTGTCAGCGCGCCTTGCACATCACAGGCTATCGGGTAAAGTAATTCAGCGATTGTTTTCCCTATGAAATTCCGAATATCCCTCTCCCGTGCGGCGCTCGCTTGTGCCTTGCTATGCGGCGTATTGTCCGCCCGCGCCGCCGAACGCCCCAATGTGCTTTTCCTGTCGGTCGACGACTTGAAGCCCAGCATGGGCGCCTACGGCGACAGCCTGGCCATCACGCCAAACATCGACCGTCTGGCGGACGACAGCTCCGTCATGCTCAATAACTACTGCCAACAAGCCGTTTGCGCGCCATCGCGCATGAGCATGTTCACCGGGCTGCGCCCGGACTCAACCAAAGTCTGGGATCTGCGCACCAACATTCAGGACTCCAACCCGGAGGCAGTCACGATGCAGCAGCTCTTTAAGGAAAATGGCTACACCACTGCCGCTTCGGGCAAAGTCATGCACGGCGCCCGCAACGAGCACCCAGAGTCCTGGTCCGTCCCCTTCACATCGAAAAAAGACCTGCCCTACGCCGAAGGCTTCCCTGTCCCCGCTCACGACAACGCGTTCTACCAAGGTGAGCACGAACAGGAAGTTTACGCCGAAATGCAGGCCGAAAACATTCGCGACTGGCGCAAGCGCATGACCTACATGGCCGACAAGGGCGCACAGCCTTCCATGGAAGGACTCGACATCCCGGACGATGCCTATGCCGACGGCGCACTCGCCAACTGGGCCATCGATCAACTCGAATCCTACGCGCAAACCAAGGAGCCATTTTTCCTGACCGTCGGCTTCATGAAGCCTCACCTTCCTTTTGTCGCGCCCAAGAAATACTGGGACCTGTATGACCAGAAAAACCTGCCTTTGGCCGAATTCCGTGAACACGCGGAAAACACGCCAGACTGGGTTTATCATAAGTATGGCGAGCTCCGCTCATACTCCGATATTTCCAGAGACTGGAATACATCCATCGACGACGACACCGCCCGCGCGCTCATCAACGGCTACTACGCCTGCGTCTCCTATGTCGACGCCCAGATCGGCCGCGTCCTCAACAAGCTCGACGAACTCGGCCTCGCCGACAACACGATCATTGTTCTCTGGGGCGATCATGGCTGGCACCTCGGCGACCATGACATGTGGTGCAAGCACAGTAATTTCGAGCAAGCCACCCGCTCCCCCCTCATCATTCATGCACCAGGCTTCAAGCCAGGACGCGTGGAGAGCATGACGGAGTTTGTCGACATTTTCCCGACGCTCGTTCAATTGGCAGACCTAAAGGAACCTTACCCGCTCGAAGGCGTGAGCCTCGTGCCCGTCATGGAAAACCCCAACGCCAAGGTGAAGGATTTTTCCATCAGTCAATATAACCGCCAAAAGGACACCATGGGCTACGCGCTGCGCACAGAGCGCTACCGCTACGTCATGTGGATGGGCGCAAACTGGCGCACAAACATGCCTTTCGATCCAAGCCTGGTCGAATTCGTGGAGCTCTATGACTACGAAAACGATCCCTTGGAAACCGTGAACGAAGCGGAAAACATCGCCTACGCAGACGTCGCCGCCGAGCTCAAGGCCCAGATGCTCGACTACTTCAAAACTTATGTAACCGCGCCTCAACCAGTCGCGGCAGCCTCCGCTGGCAGCGCGACCAACATTGACCTAGCCGCGATTAACCTCAATGCCACCACCAACCGTTTTGCCCAACCTTCCCGCGATGGCGACGGCATCATGATTGACTTCGAGCTGAGTAAAAAATGGCCCAGCGTAGACTTCTTTGCACCGGGCGGCTCCTGGAATCTCTCCGCCAATAGCGGCCTCGAAGTTTCCGTGACCAATCTGAGCCCTGAGCAATACCGCGTCACCGCCTACGTCGCGAACGAAGGCGACGTCAACGCGAACAAAAAACGCGCAGGCGGCGGCGAATACGTACCCGGCGGCGCCACCCGCACCATCAAGATTAACTTCTCCGACAGCCAGGGCCCATTCAACCCTGCCAACGTTGCCCAGATGCGCATCTTTGCTGATAAGCTGAGCGCCCCCGGCAAGCTACGCATCAACAGCGTTACCGGAGTCGGTGGACAGTTCAAGTCTGCTGCGCCGCAGGCCTCCGCACGCCCCGCAGCCACAACTTCCGCCCCGACCCAGCTTGCAGGCGAAGGCAGCGAGTTGTTCGATCCGGCGACAGTAAACCCAATCACGCTGCCCACCCGCTTTTCCCGTGGGACAGTCAGCAACGGAGAGCTCATCCTCGATTTCGAGAACAACCCCAAGTGGCCCAGCGTCGACTTCATGGCGCCGGCTGGCGGTTGGAATTTGTCCAATGCAAGCGGTGTGGACATCTCCGTTACCAACCTTGGCAACACGCAATTTCGCGCGCAGTCCTATGTGGCGAATCCGGACGACACCAACGCCGACCGCAAGCGTGCGAACAGCAACGTGATGCTCGCGCCCGGCGACACCAAAGTCATCCACATTCAGTTTAGCGACAGCCCGGCATTCCGTTCCAACGACGTGAGCTACCTGCGCATCTTTGTCGATAAGCTCAACGGCCCCGCCCAACTCCGCGTAAACAGCGTCACCACAGTTGGCGGCTCGGCGCAGGGTGGCAGCGCCCCGCAGGCATCCAATTCTGGCGCAGCAAATCCCATGGTGAAGGAAGGCAGCACCGGCCTGGGCAAAATACAGTATATCCGCGACCACGGAGCCGCGAAACCCAGCAGCGCACCAACGCGCACAGCGGCCAGCAACGCCACCGCCAAGGCAGTGACCGGAGGCGAATTGTTGGACATGAGCCAGATTTCCAGCGCCAACACCGAGCTGCGCTTTGCGACAGTCGCGCCCAACCCTGATGGCAAATCCGCGCGACTCGACTTTGAACTCAGCCCCAAGTGGCCCAGTGTTCAATTCTTCCCGCAGGAAGGCGGCCTCTGGGACCTCAGCAGCTACAGCGCAGTCGACGTCACCCTGACCAATGACAGCGCCGAGCCGGTTAAGGCGTTTGCCTTTGTTGCGAACCCGGGGCACACTCAGCAAACGAAAAAAGCCGTCAGCGCCAAAGCAACAATTGGCCCCGGACAAACCGAAACGTTGTCCATTGTCCTGGACCCCAATACGCCCAACTTCGATCCAAAGCAAGTTGAGGAGCTTCGCGTCTTCATCGGCATGCACAAGTCGCCCATTACCTTAACGATGACCGACGTCACTGCCCGTTAGCCCCCCCAGCCTCCGGCTGGACCGATCAATTTGCCCATTGGGCAAATGCCAAGCAGAAACGCAACTAACATATTTAAGCAGGGCGGAACTCAAGTGGTTCCGCCCTTTGCTTGTACCAATTGCTGGGTAGTGCTTTTAGAAACATGATGCGCATCATGAACAAAGCAGAGACGACTGATGCCGCAGTGAAAACACTACCTAACTAAGATCAGCGTCGCTCAAATAATAAATTCGCTAGCAGATAACTGGGCGTGGCGTACAAAAAGAACGACGCAAGCCCCCCAGCCTGCGTCGTTCCAACGAGATGTTAGTTATCGAGAAAAGATAATTACTTGCGACGACGCATGATGCCCAAGGTCAGCACAGAGGCGCCAAGCACCATGGCGTACGTCGACGGCTCGGGAATAACCGAGCCTGTAGTGTCGATCGTCAAATTCGAGATGGTTGCGATCATGGGACTGCCGTCGAAGTCCTCGCCCCAGGCATCACCACCAAAGTTGAATTGTATCTCGTCAAAAATGCTGTTGATCGTGGTTAAGTCGTTCGTAACGGTCCGCGGCGTGGAGAGCGTTGGGCTGCTGTAAGTAATCGACATTTCATCGACGTCAGTACGCTCGATCAAGAGCGTCATCTGATGCGCGGTGATGCCCATCGAATTCAGCAACTGATACTTGCCGAGATTCGTGTCACTGGAGCCACCCACTTTCTCGCCAAAAGTTAAGTCTCCATTCGTGTCGGTATCGAGCGGGTTCACACGCGCCTGATAGAAGTCGCCATCGGAATTGGCGAAGTTGATATTGAAGGTTGAAGCAGTGTTGGTCGGCACGTTGTCCAACTGCAGATCAAACGTAATCGACATCGTCTCGTTCAGCCCAAGCTGGTAGGTATCCGGCAGGCTTGCCGTAGCAAAAGAATTCTTTGACGTGCTGATGCTGATCGTGTCCGCTCCCGAGCTGACTTCAGCGGCGCCGCCAGAGAAGTCAAAAGTCAGGTCGGAAACGCTGCTAACGATGGTTACCGCGCTAAGACTGTAAGCGCAGCAGGAAGTAAGACCAATGAGAAGAAGCTTATTCATAATGTTAAGAGGGGTTAGAGGTATTGATGGCTTCTATTAATAGGCATATCCCGCCGTGGTTCAAACACCGCGCAATGAAACCATATTCAGAAGCCTGGGTGAATTATCGACACAAAGACGATTCACTCAAGCCACCCATCCAATGGATATGGTTCCAGAGCGGGTTTATTGCGCCATCTTAAGCGGATTTTAAAATAACGGAAAAATTTAGCCCCCCTCCCCGGCGCACATGAGCAAACGCCCCAACATCCTCTGGATTTCCTTTGAAGACAGCAACCCATGCTACGGTTGCTATGGCGATACCGTCGCCCAAACGCCCAACGTGGATCAACTGGCGGCAGAGGGCTGCATCTGGCCCAACGCCTACTCCAGCGCGCCGGTTTGCGCCCCCGCGCGCGCTGGCGTTATCACTGGCATGTATCCGATCTCCATTGGCGCGCAACACATGCGGACCAGCCATAAGCAGGAGGGCATGCCCGGCGTGCCCACGCCCTATTCCGCTGTCATTCCCGCCCATGTAAAATGCTTTTCGGAATACTTGCGCGCCGAGGGCTACTACTGCACCAACAACATCAAAACCGACTACCAATTTACCCCGCCGATTACCGCTTGGGACGAGATCAGTTTTGAGGCTCATTGGCGCAACCGGCCTGATCCGGAGCAGCCATTTTTCGCGGTTTTTAACTTCGAGCAGTCCCATGAAAGCAATATGTGGGAGGAAAACTGCAACGGCTTGGTCATCGATCCAGCCGACGTAAAGCTGCCGCCGTATTTTCCAGATACGCGACGCGTCCGCGAAGCCATGGCGCGCATGTATTCTAATCTCGTCGACAACGACCGCCGCCTGGGCGAGCTGCTTGCTCAACTGGCCGAAGACGGTTTGGCGGAAAACACCATCGTCTGCCATTGGAGCGACCACGGCCCCCTGCCCCGCGGCAAACGCTGGCTCTACGACTCCGGGCTTCACGTTCCTATGATCGTTCGTTGGCCCGGACAGATTGAACCGGGCACGCTCAACGACGCCCTCGTCAGCACAATCGATCTCGCCCCCACCATGCTTGCCGCAGCGGGAGTCCAACTGCCACGCCACCTACAGGGCCAGGTCTTCTTCGGGCAAGAAACCAACGAAACACGCGACTACATTTTTGCATCCCGGGATCGCTTTGACTGCGCCTACGACCGCGTTCGCTGCGCCCGTGATGATCGCTTCAAATACATCCGTAATTATTACCCGGAAAAGGGACGCGCCGCCTGGCAGCCCTACATGCACCAGCACCCCATTATGCAGGAGCTCTGGCGCTTGCGCACCGAAGACGGGCTCAACGCAGTGCAAGAGGCGGCTTTCTTTGCGCCCAACCGCCCGCCGGAAGAGCTTTATGACACGCATGTCGATCCCGATGAGCTGCACAACCTCGCTGGCGATGCCGAGTACAGCGCCACCCTGCAACGCATGCGCGCGGCGACGGACCAGTGGCTGCGCGACGTCGGCGACCTGAGCGAACTCAGTGAATTCGAAATGGTGCGACGCTGGTATCCCGATGGCAAGCAACCCACTACCGCAGCGCCCATGCCCATCATCATTGATGCGCAACATCCGGGCGTGGAAGCCTATCACCCGGACGAAACCTATGAGACGCCCGCCTGGCTGATGCTGGAATGCTCCACCCAAGGCGCCTCCATTGCCTGGCGCTATGCGGAGGACGAACACGAGCGCTGGCGTCTTTACACCCAGCCGATCAAGCTTTCAGCCGGCGAACACGCCATCTCCGCGCGCGCCGTGCGCATTGGTTATGCCGACAGCGAACCGGTGGAAGTCCAGTTGCAACTCGGGGGCAAAAAGCAAACCCACGCGGAGGCCTACGTCAACGCGGGCAAGGACTGACCGTCCTTCCAGACGCCGTTGACCATTTCCACCAGTTGCCCCTGACTGGCGCCAGTCGCGCCGGAGCGAACCATCATGTTGAGCAGTTGAAGACCTCGCTCAAACAAAAGCACATTATCCCGGAAGTAGCCTGCAATCTCGCCGATTTTGGATGCATCCCACATGTTCACCGAAGCAAAGGCGAAGTCATCCGGCACGCGCACATTGATCTCATCGAGCATTTCCACCTCGTGGTGCGTATCGCCAAGGAGCACATCGGGCTGATATTTCTCCAGCCACTTGAGCAGTTTCTCGTTCGGCCCTTTTGCTTCTTTCGGATAAAAGAAGATAGGAATGCGGTTCTTGGCTGGTTGAACAAAACGCTGGCGGCAGTAGACGGCGCCCAATCGCTGGTCCATCGAAAACGATTCCGGATATTCTTCGAAAATGACGCCAAATCGTCGGTAGCCCAACGCCTCCAACTGCTTCCACACCTTCTCGATGCTGCGGAACTCATCATGCATGATGATCGGGCAATTTGGCTGCACCTGCGATACGTTGATGCTCACTGCCGCAAACCGCTGGCAGAGCTCAGTGATGTCGTAGGAGGTTGATGAGAGCAGGGAAAAAACAATGCCGGACACGCCTTGCGATTCCAGCCGGTGAATGAGCTTTTGCACCGTGGCGAACTCACTCATGTCAATCGGAATCAAGGTGTAACCCAGCGCCTTGGACGACTCCTTAAAGCGTTTAAACTGTGCAGTGGCGACGCTGGCGTCCTGCCCTGCCCCATCGTAAAGGAAGCATAAATTGAGCCCCTCGTCAGCACGACGTCCACGCCAGCGGCGCTCAATCAAAACCTGTAATGCCGGGTCCGGGCGATAGCCTAATTTATCGGCGACGCCCTGCACATGGAGACGCGTTTTCTCAGCCGTGCTGGGATCGTCCCGCAACGCTCGTGAAACGGTGGCCAAGCTGACGCCCGCCTCCTTAGCGACGTCACGCAGGGTAATGTGTTGGCTACTGTTCAGGGGCAGAAAATAAAATTTAGATTACTGGATGTAGCCCAGTGATCGCAGGAAAATGATCATCTGGTCGATTGTTTCCTGCTGATATTGTGGGCGGTTAAAAAATCCGTGCGTGGCGCCTTCGAAAAGGATCAGGTCGCAGCGCGTGCCAGCGGCTTCCATCTGGGCCTGGTATTCCAGCACCATGGGCAACGGTGAAACGTTGTCGTCATCGCCAATCTCCAAGAGGGTCGGCGGCAATTCCGCAATGCGGTGCAGTGGTGAAACGGTCTCCCAATCATTCACCGCATTCTTCACGTAGCCATGCGCGTAGCCATCGGGGCCTGTGCTGAGGACGGGATTCAGCAAAATCAATGCGGCCGGTTTGGTGCTGATCGCGGAATTTTCGCCCGGTTCATCTGGCGCATCGCTGATCGCCGTGCATTGCGCGACATGGGCGCCAGCCGAACCGCCGCCTGCTAAAATTTTATTCGGATCAATGCCCATTTCGACCGCATGCTCGCGGACATAGCGCAAGGCCGACTTGCCGTCCTGCACACATTCTTTCGGGCTAACGCCGTGGCTGCTCTTCGTCCGGTATTGAGCAGAAATGCCCACGATGCCTTGAGCCGCCAATTCACGAATGTAGGGATAAAATTGCCCAGGCTTGCCCTGCTTCCAGCCGCCTCCAAAGAAAAAGACGACCGCCGGGCGTTGGTCCGAAGCGGTGTGTCCCTTCGGGTATGCAACGTGCAGTTGCAAGTTCTCCCCCTCCACTTCTTTAAATTCGATCAGCTCAACGCCGTTCTGCGCCAGAGTTGCGTTAGTGAATGCAAAGAGCATCGTGAGGATTATCAATAATCGGGGTGTAATCATAGGATGAAGCAAAGCTGCTTCTAAACTTATGACACGGTATACTAGCGGCAAGGGCCATCAATTGAAACATTATTCACAAACAACGCGATTTCATGTATAATGTTACAAGGCAAGTCAATTGCCTGAACCCGTATAAAATTCAAAATAGTTGTTAATCCCCATGAAATATTTCGCTCGATTGCTTTCTATCGCCTGCCTGGTCGGCGCCTCAACTGCCTGCGCCGAGACCACGCGCCCCAATGTGCTCTTCATCGCCATAGACGACTTGAAGCCGGTGCTTGGCGCCTACGGCGACCCGTATGCACACACACCGAATCTCGATAAAATTGCGTCTCAGGGCCGTATTTTTGACAAAGCTTACTGTCAATATGCAGTGTGCGCGCCGTCCCGCGCATCCTTATTAACGGGTCTGCGCCCAGACACCGCCGAAGTTCTGGATCTAAAAACAGACGTGCGCGATGTCTTGCCCGAGGTGATTACGCTGCCTCAGCATTTTGGCGACTCGGGCTATCAGGTCGCGGGCATTGGTAAGATCTACCACGGCGGCCAGGCGAAAAACCAGGACAACGACATCTCTTTTGGCGGCAACTGGCGCTACACCAATGGCGGCAAAAAGCGCTACTACGAGCCCGGCAAGTCCGAAGAAGAAGATAGCCAACTCGCCAAAGGAAAAGCTTTCTGGAACGTTCGCCCCTCACTCACCGACCGCGGCAAAGTCGACGACCATGGCCTCGCCGACGGCAAGATGACCCAACAAGCCGTAGGCCTGATTAAAGAACTTTCGAAAACCCGCGAAAACACCGACAAACCGTTTTTCCTCGCAGTGGGTTACCAGCGTCCGCACCTGCCCTTCAATGCGCCAGAGAAGTATTGGGAGCTCTATGACGATACCGATTTCGGCTACGCCGATTACCGCGGCACGCGGCAAGTTCCCACCGGCTCGCTGCCTTGGGCGCCTCCCGGTGAAGGCGTCGAAATGCGCGCTTACGATGATTACCCAAAGGGCGGCATCAAAGACCCGGCATTCGCCCAGCACCTGGCGCATGCTTACTACGCCTGCGTCAGCTACGTGGACGCCCTCGTGGGCGAACTGCTGACCGAGCTCGAAGCATCGGGCCAGGCCGACAACACCATCATCATCGTTTGGGGTGACCACGGCTGGCATCTGGGCGACCACGACGGCTTTTGGGCCAAGCATTCCAATTTCGAACAAGCCACACGCGCGCCTTTGCTCATCAGCTATCCAGGCATGCCCAACCCCGGCGCCATGAATGAAAATGTCGTGGAGTTTGTGGATATTTACCCGACTTTGTGTGACCTCGCCGGCATCCCACTGCCTGAGCAGCCTGCCGAATTGGCGCTCCAAGGCTCCAGCATGGCAGGCATCATCGACAACCCTGATGCGCCATGGAGCAACCTCGCCTTCAGCCAGTTCAGCCCCATGCGCAACGTCATGGGTCACTCCCTGCGCAACGAGCGCTACCGCCTCACGGTTTGGTATGAACGTGGCAACAACCTCGACGAAAAAACACAAAACGATCAAGTCGTGCTCACCGAACTTTACGACTACCAATCCGACCCGGGCGAAACGAAAAACCAATATAGCAACCCGGCGTACCAAGCCATCGCCGAAGCCATGTTCGCTCAGCTCGATGCGGGATTCGGCTGGAAACACGCCCCGTAAGCCTCTCTTTTAATATGCTAAACATTCTCGATTTCGGCGCCGTCGGCGACGGCCAAACAGACAACACCCGCGCCATCCAGGCAGCGCTCGATAAAGCTGGGGAAACGCGCAGCACCGTCTACGTGCCCGACGGACGCTTCTGCACCGGGGCGCTGCGCATGCGGCCATTTACCGGCCTCTTCGGCAACCCGGCCTGGGGCTTTCGCGACGTGGGCGGCTCCATTTTGGAACTCAACGATCCCAAGGCCGACTGCCTGATCGACGTCACCCGCGCAGGCGGCGTTAACATCAATGGCCTGAGCCTGTCCGGCGGCGAACTCGGTAACGAAATCCACGGCATCAAGCTTGAGCAGCCCGATTATGGGGGCTGGGGCGAGGAAGCCACCGTCAGCGTGGAGCGCTGCCGCGTGGACAGCTTTACCGGCAACGGCCTTTATTTTAAACGCATCTGGTGCTTCAGCGTGCGCCACTGCATGATATCTCATTGTGGCGGAGACGGCATATGGCTGCGCGGCTGGGATGGCTTCATCATGGATAACTGGCTGACCGGCAATGGTCGCGCCGGCTTTGGCGCCTACGAGGAAAATGCCTCCGTCACCTTCACCGCCAACCGTGTGGAATGGAACTTTGGCGCTGGTCTCCTGATCCAGGGGGGGGACCATTACAACATCACCGGCAACTTTTTTGACCGCTCCGGCGGCCCGGCCATCGACATCAAAGACCGCGATGGCGTGCCCGCCTCACAACTGACGCTGACCGGCAACATCTTCTATCGCAATGGCAAGCCCGCCCGTTGCGGCAACCAGCCATACGATTCCTCTCACGTGCGCATTCGCAATGCGCGTGGGCTAGTGATGTCGAGCAATGTAGCCGAGGTTTCCGCAGACGACCCCAACTCGGAGTCGCGCGACGCCGCCTCGCCAGACTATGGGCTTGTCATCGGCGAACTCGAAAACTGCATCATCAAGGACAACATATTTGACCGCGGCTTTAAGAAAGAGCTCATCGTCGACTTGGGCAACCACGGCGCAAACGTCGTCCTCAAGGACAACATCGGTTCGATTCACCCCGGCATAACTAAAGCGGCCACCGCATAAAGCGTGGCCGCACATAACGCCGGTTGGCGTGCTTTTTAGAAATGCTCTAGCTAGACCGCACTACCCCTGACCTGAATTGCGGGCGGGGGTGTAAGTCTGAGGATCAGTGATTGCATGCGTCACATCCTCGAGCGAATACATGGCCTCCACATGGCCGTCATAGAAGACCGCATTGCAGCAATCTTCATGGCGATCCATGGCCGGATCGGTGCCCATGTTTTTATTGATGTGCCAATCCCACGAATCCAGAAACATGATGGTGCGCTCGGGGAACGCAACTTCCACCAATCGGTAGCGATGTTCATTGCCATTAGCCTGAACAATCATGGGATTGCCGTTATTCTTACTGTTCTGGGTAATTCCCGAACTGTCACCCAGGTAAGCGGGCGTGGTGTTATAGGCATAACCGAGATACCAGTGGGTCCCGTTCGAATTGCCATCCCAGCTTGGGCAGGAGAACTGCTCTTTAAAGTCTTCTGTCGAGGGATAATCCACGTAGTCCAAAACCGCATTGACCCAGAATTCGTTATCCTTCGGATTGGGCTTCTTATTTTGGGCGGCAGGCAGAATCCCCTTGTTGTCATTGGTCATGGAAATGATCGTCATGTGCAATTGACGCAAATTGGAGGTGCAGGTGACTTGGTTGGCCTTGCTGCGGATATTGCCGACCACCGGGATCAGGATCGACGCCAACACGCCGACGATAGCGAGCACAGTCAACAATTCAACGAGGGTAAAAGCGGGGCGATGGGATTTGGGCATGGGTATCTTAATTCTCCTCTAATCTAGCGTGTAAGCTAACCTCATGGCAACTCAATGCATTTGGAACATTATTCAGGACGATCAACGATCACTTTTCTTTGTAGTTTATCGGCGCCCAAGTAATTTACCTAATACAGCTAGGGAAAAGTATTTAGGCGGCGTTTTTTCGCATAAAATGGAGCAAATATTTCTCATTTGGCTGATAAAACGGAACTTCGCCCTTGATTTATCGTCTCCCTGCAACAACGAATGCTAATTCAGCAATTGAAACGCTCGTTTACTGCAGAGCGACTGCCGCTCCGGACGGCTCCTGTTCAGCCCCGACGCAGTACTTCAAATGCGCTAACTTTTTCTCCTAATACTCGTTGCACTTATAGGAGCGCCAGCCTGTAGAGGTTGGCGCTCCTTCTTTTTTGCCAATAATGAATACAGGCAAGCGCGCCTCGGCTAAACCTACACGCGTTGGGTGACGATAAGATAATCCAAATTCCGGCGGCAAATGAGTTGATTTACGCAAAGTGTGATCTAGCCTAGGCTGTATGTCAGAAGATGAGCTAACGCGTCCAATGGTGCCTGGCAGTCGCAAGCTGTTTCAAGCGCTGATGGAGCAGACGCCTGACCGCGTCTACTTCAAGGACCTCCGTAGCCGTTTTCTAGTCGTCAGCAAAGCCCTCGCTGAAAAGCACGGCTGCAATGACCCAGACGAATTAATCGGCAAAACCGATTTCGATTTCTTCAATGAAGAGCACGCACGCGAAGCCTTCGAAGACGAAAGAAACATTATCCTCTCGGGCAAACCGGTCATCAACAAGGAAGAGCGCGAGGTGTGGCCCGATGGCAGCATTACGTGGGTCTCGACGACGAAAGTTCCGCTCTTCCTGGAGTCGGGAAAAATCGCTGGCATCCTGGGCATCTCGCGCGACATCACAGACCAGCATCGCGCCCAAGCCGTCATCAAACACCAAAATGACATCCTTTCGCGCGACCTCGAAAGCGCGCGCCAAGTGCAAAAGTTGATGATCCCCGGCCGGGTGCCAGACTTCGACGGCATGACCGTTGGCGTGTCTTATCGTCCGATGGAAGCCGTGGGCGGCGACATCATTGTATTCCCGGTCACTCCGAAAAAATACACGTTTTTCTTCATCGGCGACGTCTGTGGCCATGGCCTCTCCGCCGCGATGTACACCGTGCTGGTGCGCCACCTGACTGATCAGTTGGCTGGCAAATACGACGGCACGCCCGAGCAATTCATGACCAGCCTGAATACGCTGCTGCTCGGGCAATTCAAGAACCGCTTCATGTCGGCGGTCTGCGGGCACTTCCTCCTCGCCGATTCCGGGCACTTAACGTACTCTGCGGCGAATGCCGGGCACCCTCCCCCCATCATTTACCGCAAGCAAACGCGCAAGCTGGAAACCATGCAGTTCAGCGAAAGCCTGGCCATGGGCCTCATGGATGAACCTTCGTCCCGCGAAGTCCACGGCGAACTCGACACAGGCGACCGCATGTTTCTCTTCACCGATGGTCTACCGGAAATCCTCGACGCCTACGGTGAACTTTCCTTTGAGCAATTGATCCGCTCGACCATCCAGCTTTCCCCGCAGCATCAGGCCGATTCCATCACCGAGCGCGTGCGCCAGATCGGCGATGAAATCACCATGGAAGACGACCTGACCCTGGCAGTGATTGAAGGGCCGTAAATCCCTTGCCTGGCTTGACTTAAGACTTCCTTGCGTGCATCATAAACTCAATGAACGCGCTGGATTGGCTGTACCCCGCGAAGGAGGCGACGAACCCCGAATACTGGTGGCAAGTCATCGCTGTCAGCATCATCTGGCTCGGCCTTTACTTGACCTTTCGCCCCAAAGCCGAAGAAAGCCCAGTCCGTTACAGCCCAAAGCTGTGGTTACGTGAGAATAAGGAACTCATCGCCCTCGCCATCGCTTGTGTGCTTATTTCCTCCGGGCTGATCCTCGCAGGGTTTCCAGCGCCGATCTTCCGTGTGGCCGCCACGATCTTTACCCTGTGGAGCATTATTGGTCTCGCCACATCCTTCATCCGAGATCGTTTCTGGGCACAATCGACCGCCATCATCCTCTTCCTGATCAGCGCGTTCGAAGTGCTGATAATTGACGACGTGATCGTGCAATTTCTTAAAGGCAAAAACCTGCCTTTCACTGCAGGCAACACAACGCTCACGTTTTGGGATTTAATCACCGTCGCCATCTCGCTGGCTATCGCGCTGTGGGTCGGCATCGGGCTGTCGCAGCTCATTGAGCGTCGCGTCGAAACGATTGACCGCATCAATCCCTCTACCCGGGCGCTGATTGGGAAATTCATCCGCATCATATTCATTGTCGTGGCAATGGTCATCGGGCTTACCTCGGTGGGCATCGACCTCTCGGCATTGACGATTTTTGGCGGAGCCTTGGGCATCGGCCTCGGTTTTGGCCTCCAGAAAATCGTCTCCAATCTGATCAGTGGCTTCATCCTCCTGTCTGACCGTTCCATCAAGCCGGGCGACGTCATCGAGCTCGAAGATACCTACGGCTGGATCAACAGCCTGCGCGCACGGTATGTCTCCGTGATCACCCGCGACGGCACCGAGCACCTGATACCCAACGAAGACCTAATCACCCAGCGTGTGGTCAACTGGTCCTTCAGCCACGACCGCGTGCGCATCAAGCTCGATGTAGGCATCGCCTACTCCGAAGACCCGCACCAGGCGATTGAGATTTGCAAGGCGGCTGCCCTCAAACAGAGCCGCGTCCTGAAAGACCCTCCCCCCGTTTGCCTGTTGCGCGGCTTCGGCGACAGCTCAGTCGACTTGCAACTGCGCTTCTGGATCCGCGATCCCCACGAAGGCGTCGCCAATGTCCAGAGCATGGTGCTGCTGGAAATTTGGGACCGCTTCAAGGAAGCCGGCATCGAAATCCCGTTCCCGCAACGCGACCTCCACCTCAAAAGCTCCACGCCGATCATTGTTCAAACGACGCCCAAAGCGCCAGACGCCGAGGACGAAACCCTATAAAACGAAACACAGGCGAGACGCCTGTGCTACGGATTAAAATCATTTGCCCGATGGGCAAATCTATCGATCCAACCGGAGGTTGGTTAGCAGACGAGGTCTTTGAAGTGGCTGAAATCGGCGTCGAAACCACCTTCGCGGCCCTTGTTGATCACGGCCACCGCGTCGTGCGAATGCAGCGACTCCAAATGCGCGCAGGCGATCTGGAAATCCCGAATGCGGCGGTCGGCGTCAAACTGCTCATAGAGCAGACGAGCGGCGTCTTCGACAAACTTCACATAAGCCCCGTTGAGCTCGGCAAACGCCTGCTCGTCCTCACGCTTCACCATCACCTGGGTCTCGGTCTTCAGCGCGGCGAGGCAGAGCTGCTGCACTTCTTCAAGGCTGATTAGCTCGCCCTGACGCACCTCCAGCGACACGCGCGCTTTACTGCGCTGCGAGTGCGGGATGCCGTAAATGTTGCGCGAATCACGAGCGTGCTCGCTCAGCTCCGAGGAGCATGGGCAAGCCGACGAATACACGAAGTCAAAGTGGATGACCTTGCGGAAGCGGTTCAAGTCGTCGAGAAAACCTTCAAAGGCTACCTGGTAATACTGCCAGCCCTCCAAATTACTGCGGAGGCTTGGCTTGAGGATCGGGTAGCTGAAACTCAGCTTGAGGCGCGCGCGGCTGCTGCCAATTTCCTGCTTGTAGCGGAGGAGAATTTCTTCGAGCAGTTCGAGGTCGAATACGCGGTCTTTAAAATCGTAGAACACGCGCATGATGCGACTCATGTTAATGCCCTTGGCGTCCGCGGCCAGCGACACCGTCCCGGTGACGGATGTTTCCAGCGTGATCTGGCGCTGATCACCAGTCAGGAACAAGAGCGGCAGGCGGAAGTTGTTGATGCCCACCTGCATAATCGGCACATTCGCGCCATGTATGTTGGCGCTGTCGGCATTCTGCATGTCCGGCAGGGACTCGCGATACTCAGGAGTCACCTTGAAATTATGGTCATAGCGCACCTGCGGCTTCGCGGGCTTGGAAGCGGCTGTCTGCGGGTCGATGCTGGAAAGTGGATCGCTCATTTTGATAGTGACGAACCAAGCAACGTAACACAAAAAGCCAGTTGCGCAACCCCCATTTCAAGCGGAGCCTAATGGCCTGGAAGCGCCAAATTATTGAACCGTGATCAGGTCTACGCGGCGATCTTGGCTGGATGCGGCGCTGCCCTTGGTGGCGCTTTGGTCAGCCTGAAGTTCGCCCATGGCGAGGACTTCCACACGGCCGCCATCAATGCCCAACTGCTCAAGATAGGTCTTCACGCTGTTGGCGCGGCGGTCGCTGAGACCGTTGTTGTATTCCGAGGTGCCAATGGCGTCGGTGTGGCCTTCTGCAATGAGGCGGGCCCCGGGATTGCTGCGCAGGTAGTCCGCAGCGGCGTCCACCTTGGAACGCTCTGCGGCAGGTATGCTGTATTGGTCAAAGCCAAAGTAAACGGAGTCCATCACGTTTTGTGGGCCGTTCATGCCGTCGCCCATCCCGCCATTAAAATCGTTGCGATCCGACAAGCCATCGTCGTTCCAGCTATTGTTGCTGTAAGCGCCACCGGCGCCAGCAATGTCCGCTTCGTTAATGAAGCCGTTACCGCCATTGGGGCGATTGGGCTGACCTAGCACCGTATCTTCGGGCTTAGGCTCGGTGTCGGAACAACCGGAGAAAAGTAAAACTGCAAATAAAGATACAAAGGCGAAGTTGAAAACGCGGGACATGCCGCCATAGTTTTGCATGCCAAATACTAGGCGCAAGTCATTTTCATGGTATCCGAAAAAAAACCCGCACCCGAACCGGCTTTATTGCTCGTTGACAACGGCTCTTTACGCCCGGAGGCCATCCACGGTCTCCGGCGGACCGCCGACAACCTGACCGAACGACTCGGACGACTGGTTTCACCAGTCTCTGTTCTGCACTCCAGCAAGGTCCCCCCCGAACAACTGGACGGCTTTCCCGCCGAAACCTTTGCCCCCGCCCTGAGGCGCAGGCTCCACGCAGGCCAGCGGCATTTTCGCGTGCTCCCATATTTCATCGGACCCAGTCGGGCGCTGACTCAATACCTACCCGAGGTCATCGCAAAACTCCGCGCCGAGAATCCGGAATGGGCGGACCTCCGCGTCGACATCGCCCCCGCCCTCTTTGATGAAACTTGTCCTGACGACCGCTTGCCCCGCGCCCTCGTGGAGCGGATCGACCATACCATTGCACGCCATCAACTCAAACAGCCTGCCGTGATCATCGTGGACCACGGCAGCCCGGAACCCAAAGTCGCCGCCGCACGCGATATGATCGGCGCGCAAGTTCATCAGCTATTGGGCCAGCGTTGCAGCGCCTTTACCGTTGCCTCGATGGAACGCCGCGATGGCCCGGAGTATGATTTCAATGAACCCTTGCTTGAGCGAGCGCTGCGCAATCCCGACTTTGCCCGCGATGTTGTCGTCGCCTTGCTTTTTCTTGGGCCAGGACGCCATGCGGGCGACGGCGGCGACATCGCCCAAATCTGCTCCGCCGCAGAAGCGGATGTAGACGGCCTGCACTGCGTTCGAACCGAGCCACTCGGCAATCATCCACTGATCGAAGAAATATTGACCGAACACGCCAGCCTCCGACTGGACCGATAGATTTGTGCATGGCGCACAACGCCAATCCAACTGGATCAGGCAGGGGCGCAGTTTCCAGACAAGCCGCCCTGACGCAGTGCTGGCAAAATGCGGTTGCCATGCAAGGCCAAGCTTGCTTGATGCCGCAGTAGGTGGCCGTATGGAAGACTTGAGCGAATGCGGCGTCGAACAAGCTCAAGCCCTCCTGCACTTCCGAACGAAGCGGCAGAACAGGACGTTCCGCGTCACCTTTCTTTAAGACAAAAAAACGCGCTCCATCCGGAACGCGTTTTCTAAAAGGCAATTGCCCCTCGGCATTTGCCCCCTGGGCAAATCCACCGGTGCAGCGGGACGCTGCTTAGGCGGTTTGTTGGGGGGTGCGAACCATGCCTTCGACGAGGCCATGCTGGATCGCGAAACGCGTCAGGCTGGCGACATCGTGGAGGTCGAGCTTCTTCATCAGATTGGTGCGGTGGTTTTCCGCAGTCTTCACGCTGATGCTGAGCTTTTGCGCGACTTCCTTGGTGCTGTAGCTTTCGGCAATGAGTTGGAGGATTTCGCGTTCACGGGCAGTGAGGACTTCGACGCCCTTTTTCGCATTGGCGCTCGGGTTGAGCACGGCTTCGCGGAGCATTTGGGCGACTTCCGGGCCAAAGTAGCTACCGCCGTTTGCGACGATATCGATGCCCTTGCGAAGCTCAGAAAGGGGAGCAGACTTCTCGACGAAACCATGAGCGCCTGCTTGGAGAAGCTCACGAACGAGGGAAGGATTTTGATAGCCGGAGAAGACCAATACGCGGGAGTTACGCAGTTGCTTGGCGATGCGACGCAGGACTTCCGCGCCATTGAGCCCAGGCAACATAATGTCCAACACGATGAAGTCTGGTTTTTGCTCCAGGCAAATATTGAGCGCTTCCTGGCCTTCGCCAGACTCGGCGATCACTTCAAAGCCGGGGGTTGAGCGGATAATGTCCGCAATCATTTCGCGCACGGCGGTCTGGTCTTCAATAATGGCTACTGTCTTCATGCCGGTCCGTTAAAGGATTATGGTATTTAAGGTTCGTTTTTAAATCTTGAATTGGCGGAAGCTTCCGAATGGCGGATTTAATAAATATAACGTAGATGATAACGAAATGGAAAGGTAAAACATCCAAATATCCATCATAATCAGCCCTAAATCTAGTTTTTTAACGCTTTTTTAGAAAATAAAGAGCCAAACGGCACTATTAAATCCGTAAATTGGCCAACTTAGGCCACCGGACAAAAGTCACAACCAATCAAGCATTGGACCAAATGCCCGCAAGTGGCCCAATGCTAGGATTGATTCTGAAACAGGCAAACTTAGGCGAGCTAAGCGACCACCCACTGTTTGGCGATCGTTGCGAAATCCGCGTGCGCGAAATCCTCCGGCGTCGCCACCGGCTGAATTGACACATCGGCCTCAAAGGCAAGAAACCACGGTTCACACAACCAGGGAATCTTCGATGCGTCCGGCAAATCCACAATCAGGATAATGCTGCGTTTACCGTCGAGCGACATGAAATACGTTGCCTCAGGCTTAACGGCCTCGATTGCAGCGTTGAATTTTGACATGACCGATCCATCTTTTGCGGCCACGTTGAACATATGGTGAGGCAGACTCACCGTCATCATCATTTTCATAAGAACACAGTTTAGGAGATTAGCGTGTTTGCATTTTTAAATGCAGAGTCTGGGTTAGCGGTCCAGCACGCCCAGGTCCAACCTAAAAGCACGCGCTTCGAGCGTCAGGCGCATCTTTTATTGCCACCAGCAAACGCGTGACTAATGTTGCGCGCCGATGATTCCCCAGCGCGATCAGCCGTGGTTTGAGTTTCAATTGGTGCAGCCCGATGGCAGCGAGTTCACCGAGTCTTTGCCTGCGGAAACTATTCGGGAGGCCAACGAGAAAATGCGCCGCATCTACCCCAACGCGCGCCTGACCCTTCTAAGACAGTTTAAAAAAGATCATCTATTCGAGCCAGGCAGCCCGTCCTACTCCAAGCCAAAGCCTAACCCGCAACCAACTCCGCAGACCAGGACGAGTCAGCACGCCCCCCCGCCCCCCAAGGCTAAGACGGCAACTGCGACTCAAGATTTCCACGCTGTCTTCAAACTTCCGGTCGACGCTGATTTCAAAGCGGTGAAAAAAGCTTACCTTGACGCGCTCAAACGCTACCACCCGGATCGCGTCGCCGACCTCGGCGAAGAGCTCGTTGAGCTGGCCGAACAAAAGACCCGCGAATACAACGAGGCCTTCAAAGCCGCCAAGGCGCACTTTAAGAAGTAGTTAGCCTCATTGCCTCTCCGCTAATTTTGCGCCGGAAAATTCTCTAGATGCAACGGCACGTTTCCATAAATAATTGGATGCAACGGCACGTTGCCGGCACGTTGCCCTTGACCTGACGCGCGCGCACGCGAAGATGCACGCCATGAAGTTGGTTTGCCTGGACTTGGAAGGGGTGCTGATACCCGAAATTTGGAAGGCCGTTGCCGAGCGCACAAAGGTCGACGCCTTGCTGCGCACCACCCGCGACGAGCCCGACTACGACGTGCTGATGAACTACCGGCTCGACATCTTGGCCAAGCACGACATCCGCCTGCCACTCATCCAGGAAGTCATTGGCGGGCTCACCCCCCTCCCCGGCGCCCAGGAATTCATGCAATGGCTCATGGCAGAGACCCGCGTGATCATCCTCAGCGACACGTTCGCCCAGTTCGCCGCCCCCCTCATGGCGCAACTCGGCAACCCGACCCTCTTCTGCCATGAGCTCGTCATCGACCCCGAAGGCCGCGTAACCGGCTACCAACTGCGCCAAGACGACCAAAAGCGCAAAGCCGTCCACGCCCTACAAGGCCTCAATTTCGAGATCATCGCCGCCGGCGATTCCTACAACGACCTCACCATGCTCCGCTCAGCGAACCAAGGCATCCTCTACTGCCCGAGCGAGCAATTCGCCGCCGAAAACAGCGACCTCCCCGTCTGCACCAACCACGACCAGCTCAAGGCGCTCTTGCAGAAGCTGCTGGCGGAGTAAGCGGCAAAGAAAGATTCGACAGCGCGGTTGAAACGAATAGCCTAGAACCATGAGCATCACGCAAATCATTGACGAGGTAGACCGCCTCGAGCCCGCTGACCGCAAGCGCCTGATGGCGCATTTGGTCCTGCGCCGCTTGCGTGAGAACGAAGCCTACCGTGCGGAAATAACCCGGCGCATTGACGACAAGAGGCCCGGTGCCTGGGTTTCCATGGAGGAGTTCGAAGCTCGCCTCAAAGATAATTAGCGCGTGGATTACGACGTTTTCATCAACGAACGTTGTACGGACTTTCTCCTGGCACGAGTGAAGCAGGACGGCACCCGATTGCTCTACGAGACGCGCGCATTGGGCAAAAACCCCTTTCGCGATCCGGATTTTTCCGAAGGCGACAGCGATGGCTCCATCTGCGGCTTGATCATCGATGAATACGTTTTGCTCTACCGCGTCGATCACCCACTCAAACGAATTCTCGTTGTCGACATTACTTACGCCGATCAAATATAAGTTGCCTTCGACGCCCCCTGCCCAACTCTTCTCAATCAACCATGCCCAAGACGACTAAAGACCAAGGCCGTTACGCCGCGCGCGGCGTTTCCAGCAGCAAGAAAGAAGTTCACGCCACCGTGGACAACCTCGATCGCGGGCTCTTCCCGGGCGCGTTCTGCAAGATCACCGAGGACTACCTGACCAGCAACAAGAAGAAGTGCAACGTCATCCACAGCGATGGCAGCGGCACGAAGTCCAACGTCGCCTACCTGCACTTTCAGGAGACTGGCGACGCGTCCGTTTTCCGCGGCATCGCACAGGACAGCATCGTCATGAACGTGGACGACCTGCTCTGCGTCGGCGTGACTGACGGCGTGCTGCTCTCCAGCACCGTCAACCGCAATGCCCGCCGCTTCCCCGGCGCCGCGCTCGCGGAGCTCATTCAGGGCACGGAAGATTTTCTCGGCACGCTACGCGAGTTTGGCTTTGGCATCCAAAGCGGCGGCGGTGAGACGGCCGACGTCGGCGACCTCGTTGGCACGGTGACCGTCGACTCCTGTGCGACCGCCGTCATGGACCGCGACAAGGTCATCTCCGGCGACAAGATCAAGCCCGGCCTGGCGATCATTGGCATCAGCTCCGCCGGCCAGTGCAATTACGAGTCCGCGCCCAACAGCGGCATCGGCAGCAACGGACTGACCAGCGCCCGCCACGACCTGCTCTGCCCCTACTACCGCGAAAAATATCCCGAAACTTACGACGCCACGACCGACAAAGAGCTCGTTTACTGCGGCCCTTACAAGCTCGAGGACGAGCTGCCCAACGCAAACGGCATGACCGTGGGCGAGGCCCTGCTCTCCCCCACCCGCACCTACGCGCCCGTCGTCGCCAAGCTGCTCAAGGAATTTCCAGAAGACATCCGCGGCCTCGTCCACTGCTCCGGTGGCGGTCAGACCAAGTGCCTGCGCTTCGGTAAGAAGGTCCACTTCGTGAAGGACAGCCTCATGCCGCTGCCGCCGATTTTCACGGCGATTCAAAAGGCCAGCAAGTCCACGTGGAAGGAAATGTATCAGGTTTACAACATGGGCCACCGCCTCGAAGTCTTCGTCCCGAAGAGCAAGGTCAAGAAGGTCCTCGCCGCAATCGAAAGCTTCGGCCTCGACGCCCAGCAGATCGGCCACACGGAAAAATCCGAAAAGCCCGACGGCCAAAATCACCTGACTCTTTTCCACGGCAAGCGCGCCCTCAAATACGCCCTCTAGGCAGCGTCCCGCTGCACCGTCGGATGCGTTGCATCCGGATTGTCGCATTGCGACAATGGCTTATCCAACTGAAAGAGGTAGGGAGGGCGACGCTTACAAGCGGGCCGCTGCGCTGACGTGGTCTTATCGTCTTTTCAGATGAAGCGCGTTGAACATTTCACACGCTCCGTTGTCTGTTAAAAGGAGATGTCTGCACCCAAACGAACCAATGTGCTCGGCACGGAGCTGCAATGCTGCTGCCAGGACCCCATGACCGGTTTTTACCGCGATGGCTATTGCCGCACCGGTCCTGGTGACGAAGGCCTGCACACCGTTTGCGCCGAGATGACCGCCGAGTTCCTGGAGTTTTCCAAGCGCACCGGCAATGACCTGTCCACGCCGCACCCGGATTTTGGCTTCGATGGCCTCTTGCCCGGCGACCGATGGTGCCTGTGTGTGAGTCGTTGGGCCGAGGCGCTTAATGCCGGAGTGGCGCCACCCGTGATTCTGGAAGCCTGCCACAACACGGCCCTGGAATTCGTCGACCTCGATCAGCTCAAGGCGCACGAACTCAAGCGAGAGCACTAAAACGGCTACTTCACCCGGCGACCAGAAATCGTCTTCAGCCCGATGACCATCGTCAAGGAATCCACCGTTCCTCGAGCGTCGTTGAACTTGATGCGCACATCGCCAGTGGCGTAAGCAAACTCGTTTTTGCCTACCGGATAAACGCGGTAACTCGGCTGTCCGGGGATCTGCGCATAGAGCTTGCCGCCGTCATTCGTAATGTGGATCTCCGCATCCGGACCGACCTTGTAGGTGCCGAGGTATTTCTTCAGTTGTTTGATGGGGAGGATGCCACTCGGCGGGGGGGCAGGTAGCGGAAATTGCTCCGGGTCCAAAATATAAAATCCAACATCGTCCAACGACTGCGCCGTATTCGTGAGGATCACGCAACCGGTTCTCGTGATCGGGTTAAAGCCAATGAAGCAAGCGTAGCCGCCGGTCTTGCCGCTCTGCCAATAAACCGACTGCATGCCCTTCTGCGTCATGTGCCAGCCGTAGCAAACGCTGGTGTTCGGCATCGACGTGCGAATGTAGACATTCTGCGTCATGCGCAGCGCGCGGGCGTCATCCTGATCCACCTTAACCATGCCCAGGTTGGCCGCCACAAAGCGCAATAAATCCCGCGCCGACGAGTAGAGCCCACCGCCCCCCACCAGCGAATCCCAATGCCAGTTGGGAACGACTTGCAAACCGTTGTGCCCGGGGATCATTTTCTCCGGATCAATGGTCGCGGAGGTATCTTTGAGCGCCAGAGGCCGCGAGACATAAGTTTCGATTACTTCGCTGAACGGCTTGTTCGTGCGCAGCGACAAGACGTCCCCCAGCAAACCGTAGCCGAGCATGGAGTTCTGGTATTCCTGACCAGGTGGAATCGTCATCCCCAGCACGGTGATGCCGATATAGAGGTCGAGCTGAGAGTAGTCGGCAAAGGGATCATTGACGTCCTTCGGCTGAAGGTTGGGCGGATTGTGCGGCAGCCCGCTGGTGTGCGTCCCCAAATGCATCAGCAGCAACGGCATATTCATGAAGCGCGGCACACTGACCTCCTTGGGCACAAAGGCATTCACGGGCTGCGACCATAACAGCTGGCGGTCAACGACGAGCGCCGATGTCGCCGTTGCGGTGAAAGCCTGACTCACCGCGCCGATTTCAAAGACATCCTCCGGCTTCGGGGGGCGGGGGTCATTAGCGGACACCTGACCCGCCGTCAGGTATTTCTCACCCGAAATATCGATGACGCCCACGATGATCGACTGGTTCAAATCCCGGTCCACCCGCGCATCGAGGTATTCCTGCACACGGTCGGCGTCGTACTTCTGAGCCTGCAATGAAGCCGCCGCGAGGGTGATCAGCACGGAAAAAATCAACAACGGGGAAATAGTCTTTTCTGAAAGCACGGATCGGTTGTAGCGTGGCCCGTGATGGAAATCAAACTCAAGTCGCCGCTCGATATGCACCTGCACCTCCGCGAAGGGGAGATGCTCAAGACCGTCGCCCCGCTGACCTCACAGCATTTCTCGGGCGCCATCATCATGCCCAACCTGGTGCCGCCGGTGGACAACCTCGACCGCCTGCTCGCCTACCGCGACGAGATTTTGGCCGCGACTCAAGGCGACGCCTTCGAGCCCTTCATGACGCTGTTTTTCCGCTCCTACACACGCGCAGAGCTCGAGGCGGCCATGCCGCACATCACCGCGATCAAGCTCTACCCGGCGGGCATTACAACCAATTCCGAAGGCGGCGTGAAGGAGCTGGCCGACGCCGAGGCGACCATGGCGCTGATGGAGGAGCTCGGCATTCCGCTGCTCGTCCACGGCGAAACCAACGGCTTCGTCATGGACCGCGAGCGCGAGTTTTTAACAGTTTACGAACAGATCGCGACGAAGTTTCCCAAGCTGAAAATCGTCATGGAGCACATCACCACCGCCCACGCCGTGGCCCTGCTCGACAAATTTGAGAACCTCCACGCGACCGTCACCGCGCACCACCTGATCATCACGCTCGACGACGTGGCCGGCGGCATGCTCAACCCGCACCTGTTCTGCAAGCCGATCGCGAAACGGCCCGAAGACCGCGATGCGCTGCTCAACGCCGCGCTCAACGCGCACCCGAAGCTCAGCCTCGGCACCGACAGTGCCCCCCACCCTCAGCACAAAAAGGAATGCTGCGGCTGCGCGGCCGGCGTCTTCACGGCGCCGATCACCCTCCCGCTCATGACGGAACTCTTTGCCAAGCACGACGCGCTGGACAAGCTCCAGGCCTTCGTCTCCGACAACGCGCACCGTATCTACCGCGTCTCCCCGCCGGAAAAGATCATCACCCTGCGCGACGACCCCATGACCATCCCCGAAAAATACGCCGACGTCGTCCCCATGTGGGCCGGCCAACAGCTCGGCTGGAGCGTAGTTTAGCGAATACCGTAGAACCACAGTGAAAAGGTGATATAATGCCTTTAAACTAATCCCACTTATGTCTTTCACCAAACTCAGCAAACTACTTAAACTCCTTGAGACTCCACTGCCAGGACACAAAGTTACATATATATGCGAATACGCTAATGACCAGTGTATGGTATTTGAGCCAACTAACGGTAAAAATCGCGTAATGATTCCCACCGACATAGCGCTTGAATGGATTCATGCACTTGAACTTGAAATTATACACATGGAGATGTCAGCACGTGAAATGCGAGAGACGATAGTAGATCGATCAACCTGGTCTTCATACAACCATGGTTTTGAAACTCACCTTCATGCGATCGTAAAGGCTTGGGAAAATAAAACTGAAACTTAACTGGTAGAAATCTCTAGTTGCCACCCGAAAGCGCCAGCCTGCCGGTGGGGGAATCATCATTGGCCTGCTGAGCGGCGAGGCCATTGGGAGCATGCAGGCGCAAACGCTTGAGTTGCTCCATGGCATTCGCGAATTACTAATCAACGGCGGCTGGGCATCTACTTGCTGGTGAACGACCCCGTGGAAATTCAAAAGCAGCTTTACTCGCTGACCAAGCGCATTGCGCGCCTATAGCTCGATTAGCGCTTCGTGCTTTTTCATCAGGCGCCGAAGCTGATGATACCCAATGCCCAGCAACTCCGCCGCCCTACCCTGATGCCCCTGCGTCCGTCGCAATGCCTCAGCCACATGCCGCGCTTCCATTGCTGAGACGGCATCGGTGAGCGGTTGATCGAAAGAAATTGCTTCCGCCGCAGCCTCGCTTGGCTCCGCAGCAACCGGCCGGGCATTACTGAAAATCGGCGTCCCTTCCGTGCTCGCCAAGAGGCTCGCCCAAGGCGTGTCGAAGGGATCAAAGTCCACTGCCTCGACTTCGTCTTGGTCCGAATCGAGCCGATAAACCGCACGCTCCACGACGTTCTTCAGCTCGCGAATATTGCCCGGCCAGTCGTGGTTTTCGAGCGCCCGGCGCGCCGCGCTGGAGAAGTCCGGCGGGTAGCGGTCTAGCTCTGAGGCCATGCGCGCCGCAAAGTGCCGCGTCAACAAACTGACATCCCCGCGCCGCACGCGCAGGGGGGGGAGCGCCAGCACTTCAAAAGCCAGGCGGTCTAGCAAATCTGGCAGGAATTTTCCGGCTTTGGCCATCGCGGGGAGATCGGCGTTTGTCGCGGCGACAAGGCGCACATCCACGCTCACTGGTTCACTGCCGCCGACGCGCTCAAACACGCCGTACTCGACCACACGCAGGATCTTACGCTGCACCTCAAGCGGCGCCTGGCCGAGTTCATCCAGGAAAAACGTGCCGCCATCGGCCGCCTCAAAGCGCCCTTCCCGTCGCCGAGCGGCGCCAGTAAACGCGCCCTGCTCGTGCCCGAAAAGCTCGCTCTCCAGCACGCCCGGGCTCAGCGCTGCACAGTTGAGCGAAACGAGCGGCCCATCCCAACGCTTCGACAAATAATGCAAGCGTCGCGCAGCCAGCTCCTTCCCCGTTCCCCGCTCACCAACCAACAGAACCGGGCGCTCAACCGGCGCAGCACGGCTTAACTGCGCCTGAAATTCCAAAAAGGCGTCCGACTCCCCCAGCGGTTCATCCAGCTCATACATTAACGCTAATCATTTAGCACATTTCGCCATTTTTCAAATAAATTCGCTAATACACAACTCCTTCAAGAAACCCGCAATAACTGCATTATTTTGTTATCAATCATCCACTTACAAAATCAAAATTCCAGTTGGCACGCTACGTTCTATATTACTGGCACAGAAACAAAAAATTCCACACATCAACACTTCACAACTTCAACACCAATAAAAACCATGGGTATATTCTCCCGATTCCGCGACATCGTCAGTTCGAACCTCAACGCCATGCTCGACAAGGCTGAGGATCCCGAAAAGCTGCTCAAGCAGGTCATCCGTGAAATGGAAGACACACTGGTCGAACTCAAAGCATCTTGCGCCGGCTGCATGGCGGAACGCGCCAAGGTCGACCGCGCTCGCGGCGACGCCGAGCAAAAAGTAGCCGACTGGTCCGCCAAGGCCGAACTCGCCCTTTCCAAGGGCCGCGAAGACCTGGCCCGCGAGGCGCTCCTCGAAAAACGCGCCTATGCCGAACGCGTCGACAAGCTCGTCACCGAAGCCGAATCCCACGCCGAAGTAGTTGGCCAATACCAAAGCGACATTGGCGAGCTCGAAGCCAAGCTGGAGCAGGCCCGCGACAAGCAACGCGTCCTCGTGCAACGCCACGAACACGCCACCAACAAGAAGCGCGCGCAGACCGACATTCGCAAGTTTAACGTCAAGAACACGACCGCGAAGTTCGAGCAATTCGAGACCCGCATCGACCGCCTGGAAGCCGAGGCCGACCTCGTCAACCCGAAGTCCAAGCCCTCCCTGGAAGACGAGTTCACCCGACTCGCGCAAGACGACGAGATCGAAGCTGAGCTGGCGGGCCTGAAGGAAAAAATCGGCGCCAAGAAGTAATCGCCTCGCAATTGTATCATCCTCCAACAAACTGAAATACATGCTTTCATCCGCAGCCATCACGACATTCATCGTCATCGGAATCCCGGTTATCTGCGGCACGATCATCGCAATCGTCGCAATACTCCAGGGAAAGTCAGGCGACGAGGAATTCTCCACCGACGAAACCAAGCTGTTGCAAGAAATCCACCAAGGCCTGAGCAAGCTGGAACAGCGAATTGACGCCCTGGAGACGATCGTCATCAGCAAAGAACGAAACCACAAACATTCTGAATTATGAACGAAACGCCACCCAAACTGCCACTCTATCGTTCCCGCCATGGTTGGGTGCTCGGCGTCTGCCAAGGCATTGCTGACTGGCGCGGCTTACCCGTCACCTGGCTGCGCCTGGGAATTCTCGCCGCGATAGTACTAACGGGCGTCTGGCTGCCATTGGCTGTTTACGTTATTGTCGGCCTCATCATGAAGCCTGCTCCCATCGCACCGATTCAATCTGAGGAGGAGCTTGAATTTTATTCCACCGTCTCTACCTCCCGCCAGCAGGCGCTGCGCCGACTCCAACGCACCTTTGAGGAGCTGGATCGCCGCACCCGCCGACTGGAACATTCCGTAACCAGCGCCGAGTTCGATTGGGAACGGCGCTTGAACACCGGAAAATAGCACACAAAACAGGTTCGCGTGAAGTGATATTGTAATCCAACGGTTAATCCCGCTTCAAATATCCCCAACGCGAGCACTTTTCCGGGGTCATGAGCCCCTTAGCCATCACAGTCCGGAGCCTCACTGGCTCCGGGCTGTCCGCTTTTATTGGACCATATAAGTAGCCAACTCGCGCTCAATATTCTGCCGCGCTTGTCGCTCGACACCATCGAAGGCGCCGCTTTGGTAGATACGGCTCCGCTTCAAGAAACCACGAAGCACCCCCGAGCGTCCTTCACGATAAGCATCGGGCTCCACCCAATTGTATTCCTGCCGGATCTTGGCCACATAGGCATTATAGGCGTCGACTGAAGAACCCAGAATCGCCAAATCAATGTCGACCATCAAGGCGGCATCGCCGGATAGGGCCTCGCCCGTGTGTTGCGTGGCGAGGATCAATGACGCAACCTGCGACGCGAGGCATCCAGCGGATTGCCCTAAACATTCACGCGCCAGATCGGCGCTGCGGGCTTCGTTATCTTTAGCGCGCGTGTCGTAGTAGAAATCGTGAAACCAAATCGCCAGTTCGACCACATCCGGGCTTTCCGCCAAGGAGCGATGTTCGTCCAGCAGCCGCAGGCAGTGCTCGATGTGCTCTAAGTTATGATACGCGCGATGCGGCTGACCGTAGGCCGCCGCCACCTCACCCCAACTACAGGGCTGCCCCTGCAATTCGTAGGCATCGCAAAGCGCCCGCCAGCGCTGCTCAAGCTCAGGCAAGTTGGCCACGGATGACCTCCCAGCGGTCGGCCGGGATCGCTCCGCCCATCACCTGGACCACTTCAGCGCCCAGCACCGAGCCATAACGACCGCAGGTCGGCAAGTCCTTGTCGGTCAGCCAGCCATAGAGAAATCCAGCCGCCCAAAGGTCGCCGGCGCCCGTGGTGTCGATGGCGTTGTCCACGATCAACGGCTCAATGCGATGCAGGTGATCGCCCTGCTGAACGAGGGAGCCGTTTTTGCCCAGCTTAACGGCGGCAATGTCGCACAGGGTCGCCAAATGCGCCGCCATGCCCATGTAATCTTCGCCCATGTCGGTGAAGGCGCCCGCCTCGTCTTCATTGGCAAAGACGATGTCCACCGAGTCGCGCAGGATGTCGGCCAAGATATCCTTGGCGGCGCCCACGACCTCGAACGACGCCAGGTCGAGGCTGACCGTGCAGCCAGCCAGCTTTGCGCACTCGAGCACGCGGTAAAGCAAGTCGCGGTTAAAGAGCAGGTAGCCCTCGATGTGCGCATGCTGAACACCGGCAAAGTCCTCCGGCGTTACCTCATCTGGACTAAGCGTCATCGCCGCGCCGAGGTCAGTGCGCATCGTGCGCTGAGAATCAGGCGTGACCAGTGACAAGCAATGCCCATTGGGCACATCGCCGGTTTTAAACCGCTCGATGTCGCCGCCAATCGCCTTAAAGCTGTCACGGTAAAAAGCTGCCGTCGCGTCGTTGCCGAGCTTGCCGAGGAATGTCGTGGGCAGTCCCAGGTTGGCGACGCCAACTGCGGTGTTTCCCGCCGAACCGCCGGGCGCCTGAACCAGCGGCCCTTCCAACTCGCCGATGATTTTGACCAGCGCAGTTGCGTCGGTGAGCTCCATGCCACCTTTCGCTCCAGGCACATGGGCGCCCAAAAAGGCGTCATTCACATTCGCAAGGGTATCGACGACCGGCGAACCAACGCCGATGAGCTTGAAGGGTTTTTCCATGCACAAAGGATTTCACTTCCGCTTACCCAAATGCAAAGAAAAAACCCGGTAAGCTCAAAATCTCTACGCCGACGGCGCCGCCTCACCCGCCAAATATTGCTCCAGCCAGAACAAGGCGTTGATCGCCATGGAGTGGGTAATTTCCTGCCGCAAGAGCATTGCCTTGGTTTCCGCCAAAGTGAACACCTTGACCTGAAGCTCCTCATTGGGGTCGAGGTCCTGCTCGTGGCGCAAATGGCAATTCTCAACCAAGACGAAGTGCGCGCGATTGTCCATCAAGGCGGGATTGGGGTGACACCAGCCGAGGTATTTCGGCGCATCGCCTACGTAGCCCGTTTCTTCGGTCATTTCACGCGGGCCGGCGACCATCGGGTCGTTCTCATGCGGGTCGATCACGCCGCCCGGCATTTCCCAGGAGCCCTGACGAACGCCAAAGCGGAACTGCCGCACCATGACGATTTCCCCAGCGGTCGTCAGCGGCAGGACCATCACCCAGTCCGGACATTTCATGGTGTAGAAGTCGCCCTCACGCCCGTCACCAGGATGACGAAACCGCTCCTTAACGACTTCATAGACCTTGCAGTCGGCATGGTGGGTCGAGCGAATGAGCTCCCAATCCTTTGGCGGCAAATGACTCATGCCCGATGCGTAGCCCAGGCAATGCGCCGACGCAAGCACGCGCCCAGGAAAAGTTTAATAGTTGCTCTGGTTATACTCCTTGAACATGTCCTTGACCACCTTGACAAACCGGTCCGACGACATTGCCTCAAAATTGCGAAGACCATAGGTCCGCGTGTCCTTAACGAAAGCCATGCAGGGCTTGCCATTGTTCCCGTAGCGGTAGAGCAAGCCCTCCAAATCCACGTTCTTATCGCGGATCACCACGATGAAGGCCTCGTCTTCAATCAACGCCTGAAAATCAGGATTAGTCAACTGGCGGGCAAGCAGGCGGTTAAATTCATCCGCCCCACCTGCATTGAGGTAAAAGACCAGCATAGGCATCCGGTCATCGATGGTCTTCTCAAACGCCTCATCAAATGACTTCGGCGCGTCCGCGAGCAGTTCTTCCAAGGCCGCCTCCTGCGTGCGCAGATCGAGGTAAGCGTTGTCTTCAGCCGAGAGCTTATTACGCGGCAGCTTAAACTGGCGCTTATCGCTGGTGCGCTCGATGCGCACCTCATTTTCATCGTAGCCCAGCAACAAGCCCTCGAAGCTCCGCCCCTGCGTATCTGTCCAGGTCCGCACTTGCGCCAAAAGGCACAGTGGCATGAGCAGGAGGGCGAGCATGCTGAAGATGGTGGAGTTCATGATGAAGCCTTGGGTGGTTACAAACCGTAAAAACGTTCTACATCCTCTAATTGTTCTCTCACTTGGGCCAGAAAAAACTCCATTTCCGTCTTCCCGCGCATCTTGTCAAAGTCATCGAAATTGAACAGGGCCTTCTCATCGCCACGGTAAATAACAACCATGCAGGCTTGTGGCCACTGGCCGACCCAATCGCCTAACTCCGCCTCAAACTCCGCATCACGCTCGGAGACAACCGCCAAAACCACCCTGCCCGCCAGAAGCTCCCGCAACTCAGGCGTGTTGACCAAGCGGTCGACCCGGGCATCAAACGCAGCCTCGTCCTCCTGATTGCGATAAATAATGTAGACCGGGCGCCGCTTGCGCTGAGACAGCCGGTCAGCGTCGCGGTAAGTCGTTGGGACGTCCTTGAGGAATTCCTCCATCCGCGCCTGAAGCGCCAATTGGTCGAGGTAGGCATTGTCTGCCTCGGAGAGCTTACTGCGTTCGAAACTGAAGGACCGCTTGTCGGAAGTGCGCTCAATCGTCACCATCATGGGCGTAAAATCGAGCATCACGCCCGCGAAACTGCGCCCTTCCTGGTCCGTCCAAGTCCGTGCGTTCGCCCAAACCACCGCAGGCCACAGGCACAGCAATAACAATCTCCAAACTGGCATAAAGGGGTGGCAGCCAGCGCTCTTGGGGGGGGTTAAGAGCGGCTGATCGGCTCTTCGGTCGTCTTCACTTCCTGTTGACCACGGTTTGCGGCAATGGCTTCCATCAATTCGTCACGGCCGGACTTTTCGCCGTCGGACGTATTGGAAGCACAGGAGTGAGCGCCTTGATAGGCTGGCTGATTGGCAAGAATCTCTTCTTCCTCCGCCGTCAAGACTGCCGGGCGGCCAAAGTTTTTCACGGCCTTAAGGAAACGAACCAAGCCCATGGGCGTGAAAGTGTCATCCACTGCGGTTGCTTCATGACCACAGTGAACCATGCAGTTGAGGCAACGTTCGTCGGTGCCCTTGCCCGCACGGCCATACTTTTCCCACTCGGTGGTTTCGATAAGCTCCTTGAAGGTCTTTACGTAACCGTCAGCAAGGAGATAGCAAGGCTTCTGCCAGCCAAAGACGTTGTAAGTCGGGTTGCCCCATGGCGTGCACTCGTAGTTGATGTCGCCGCGGAGGAAGGCCAGGAAGCTTGCCGAGTGATTGAAGCGCCACTCCTTCTTCGAATCGCCGAGGATCTTCTTAAAGAGCGCCTTGGTGATGTTGCGGCCGAGGAAAATGTCCTGCTTCGGCGCCTTTTCGTAGGCGTAGCCGGGGGAAAGCATCATGCCTTCGACGCCGACTTCCATCATCTCGTCGAAGAACTTGCGCACGCGCTCGGGATTGGCGGTGTTGAAAAGCGTGGTGTTAGTCGTCACACGGAAGCCCATATCGACGGCCTTGCGGATGGCCGACAATGCGATATCGTAGGTGCCATCGCGGCAAACCGAGTGGTCATGCTCTTCCTTAAGGCCGTCCATGTGCACCGAGAAGGAAAGCTGCTTGTTGGGCTTGAACTTCTTGAGCGCGCGCTCGAGCAGCAGCGCATTGGTGCAGAAATAAATGTATTTGCCCTGCTTGATCAGCCCCTCGACGATTTCTTGAATCTCCGGGTGGATCAACGGTTCGCCGCCAGCGATGGAGACCATCGGGGCGCCACACTCTTCTGCTGCCGCCAGCGCCTTCTCCGCCGAGACTCGCTTCTTCAGAATGTGGTCCGGAAACTGAATCTTACCGCAGCCCTCGCACGCCAGATTACAGCGGAACAGCGGCTCGAGCATCATCACGAGCGGGTAGTGCTTACGGCCCGCAAGCTTCTGCTTGAGAACATAGGTGGCGACGGTTGCGGCTTGGGAAACTGGAACTGGCATAAGCTTTAAGCGCGGGATGCAATAGACAGATTGATGATCTGTCAAGCTAAGGCCGTGCCAAGGTTAAGTCCTTCCAATGAATGCCGTTCATCACACTCAGGCTGCCAAGCGCGGCCAAAACCACCAACCCACAACCTTCACGATGACGCCCTGCAGGCCCCGGACAGACTAACCCGAGGCCAACGCCAGCAGTGGCCAGTAGGAGGCAGCCCTCAGCATCAACCCAAAGACCAATGGCGAAACGACAAGCAAATACCCTATTTTTAAATAAAAATTTCCGGTAGCCAAGGGGTGGATCGAGTTAGGTAAAACAGAGATCAAACATTAAATTCGCACTCGATTGATCAATTTCAAACTTCACCATAAGACATTCAAAAACAACAGCTTAAGGCCAATAAAAATCCAACAAACAAAACGACATGCCCGCGAAGAAAGCCGCTACAGTCCAAAGTCTGCTCAAGCAAATAACCCTTGCAATTGGGCCCCAAACCCTATTGTTAAAAACCTGTTATCCGTTAGAATTTCCCCCACGTTCCAACTCTGTTTTACCCCTGAATATGACCTACCTACTCAACGCAACGCGCGCCTTCATCGGCGGCCTATTCTTCGCACAAACTGCATTCGCTGGCGATTGGATAAGCATCGATGATTTCGAGGGACACCACCACGATCAGCGAGTTAGCGTGAGTAAGAACTGGGTTAATCTGGCTGGCTTTGAGCCCGGGGACATTGTGATGCTGGAGAATGGCAATCACGTTGCCCAGATCGGCCCCGGTCAAGCAATCGCCACCAACCAACATCTGGAGAACCTGGCGATCCCCGAAGGCGCAACCGGCATTATTTACCTGCGATTTCGCGCCTTGGCGGATTCACGTTACTGGGGGGGCGTGTTTGGAATGACCAGCCGTAACGTCGACGGCGAAGAAGACCTCAACGTCGGCTGGACGCTGGGCGATCCTTCACAAGGCTCCCGCCCCAACTCGACTTTCGCCGTGCTGGGCAGCTCCAAGGACGAAATCCTCGTCAACAATCGCGGACGCATGAACAAGGCTTACGAAGACCTTGCGCCCGAAATCAAGCCCGACATCTGGTACGACCTGTGGGTGACCATCGATAACTCGCGGGACGAAGTGAAACTCTTTATTCAAGGCGGCGATTTCACCAAACGCACCGAGCTGACCCATTTTCGCAACGCCAAGCAAGACGTCTTCAAGTTTCAAACTGCCAGCGCTTCCGACCTGACGCACTTCATCGTCTTCAACCCCACCGAAGGCAGCGACTACAACCCGCGCAGCATCCAGGTCGATGACATCAATTTCATTGTCCAGTCTTCCCCATCTGCAGTAGCAGCTGGCAATTAAACGACTCTCCTCCCTCCCGGCCCCGCTGACGTCTTATTTGCGTGACGCAGCGGGGCTATTTTTTGCCCGCGCCGATGGCGCGGAGATTAAAGTGAGCAAATTAAAAATTAAGGGGCTGACCTAGCTAAGGACTGAAAAAGTTCTTACTATAGCAGCAATGTATGAAAGAAAAAGCAGGCTGAGTCAGC
>JAVDPC010000006.1 GCA_031296915.1 Cerasicoccus frondis
CGCTCAAGCCGCCTTGCTGGACACGAAAAATCACTGCGGCCTGATCGGCCAATCTAGATGAAAAGTGCTCTAGGCGGCTTCTACCAGAAGAAGTAATCGGCACGCTGACTGGCGAATTCACGATTAGGCTGCTGGTAAACAATACGCCACACCGTAACATACTGATCCCAAGGACCCGTGACTTTGCGATCTATCAAACTAATAGGTTTAGCTGAATTCAACAGCGGTTTGGGGCGGGCTTCCATCCGCTCCAGTAACTGAACAAATCCATCGGGACGGGAGAAATAAAGTGAGCGGCGTTCGAACAAGTGTTCAATGCGATTCACATAGTCTAAGTCGATGGATTCAAATTTCTGATAGTGCTCTCCAATGATGCCAGAGGTGCGGTGCATTTCAACCGCCGCCCGCCAATTGGCTTCATTAACATTGGCTCCGACTCCAAATCCGTAGGTATAAAAACGATCTTCCATGAACTGCCAAACAAGCACAACCGCATGATCGCTAAATGGGTTGTCAATGCGGATAGCCCTCACGCCAGGAAAGGGATCGCCCAAGGTATGATAGCCGAGATACCCTTCCCACCAGAGTATTAGCACATGTCGCTCCAAGGCCTCGCGCTCCGCAGCTTGACGCGCGCCCTTATCAAAGAGTCCCGGAAAAGCGCCCATGCCATTGGTGGTTGGGTCATAGTCAAAACCGTACTCATTTACATGGTTGAGTTTACAATGCCGGAAAGCCCAGCGCTCCAATGCTTCGGAGACTGCGCGAAATTTAGCCGTCGTGGGATCAGAGGCCGAGCCAACGCCATCAGGATAAGGCTGGTCGACGCGTAGATCATCACGCAGGAAGGTTGCTGCTGAATACTGCTCGCGCCCGAACATCACCTCTACCCCAACATCGATAGAGCGTATTGGTCCGCCATCCTCAGCCATGACGTCCCGATACTTAATTGGTGCAAGATTCATGTTCATAGTTTATAGAAAACAGAAAGCGCGCCGCCACCTAATGGATAACGGCACGCGACAGCAGTGGTATCATTTAGAGATGCGATGCGTTATACTTCGCAGGGCCAAGTTGGCGGAGCCTTGGCGACAATCTTCTCTGAAGTGTGGCCAACGCGAATGCCTGCGTTGTAGATAACAGTTTGGAGTATGGATACTATTGCTTTTTTCATGATTACTGAGTTTTGTGCTATTTAGCCTAGGCAATCCCGTTTTGAGATCACGCTGCATGATAAGTCGAAAACTGGCACAACACCAAGAAATGATAGCACGCATTTTTTGGTGTATTATTATAAATTTAATTTTGAGCGCTGCTCACTTGAGCGCAGGAATCATTGGATCGCCCCCTATCCGCACATTTACACCCGATGACTACCTGGCCAGCGGTAGTAACTGGTCAATCAAGCAGGATGACTCCGGCAGAATCTACATAGCCAACAACGAGGGCTTGCTGCGCTTTGACGGCGTGAACTGGGAACTATGGAAGCTCCCGTTTCCAATCCACGACATCTACATCGAATCAGAGTCGAAAATCTGGGTATGCGGCAACGATGAGTTCGGCTACTTTTTAGCTGAGGAAAACTCCGATCCTGAATACATCTCGATGGTCGATCAAATTGAGATTTCATCCAGCGAGCTTGGTGAAACATGGAGTATATTTCCCGCTGACGGACGCCTATACATTCTATCTCAAGAACATCTAATCACCGTGGAGGGCGATCGTATTAAATCCCGTTATCTGCCCGATGATGATCGCCTGACTGGCGCTATAGACGGCTCTACGCTTTACATTAGCCAGAAAGATTACGGCTTGCACGCGATTGATGGACAACACGAATCCATTATCATCCCTATAGAGTCCACAAATTCCGCCAGAGTAAATGGGGTCTTTACCGCTGAATCAGGAGAGCAGGTTTTTAGCACCTATCGCAATGGATTTGTCTACATTCAAGACGAAGCATTGCACAGCTGGCCAAACGAACTTTCTGAGCTGCTCAATCAGACTCTCTGCTATAAATCATTAAAGCTGCGTGATGGCCGCATCGCCTGCGCAACACATAACTACGGCCTACTGCTCCTTTCTGCTGATGGCAAATTCGAGGGCCAGATTTCCGAAAGAAATGGCGCATTGAGCGACATGGTTATCGACATTTTGGAAGACGCAGATGGCAACCTATGGCTCACGCATGAAATCGGCGTGAGTCTGGTCGACCTACAATCTCCCTACACGAAGATCGATAAGTCCAACGGTTTTGAGCCAAACATCGTTTTCAGTCTGAGTGATTGGGAAGATCAGTTTTTGGTTGGCACCACGACTGGTTGCCTGGCCTTAGTCAAGCCAACCTTGCAAAACCTAACCACAGAGTGGCTCACGATTGGCGCAGAAGATTCGGTTGTCTGGACGATCACGCCAACGAGCAAAGGACCACTGATCGCTGACAGCACGGGCTACAGCTTGATCCAGAATAACGAAATTCAACCTGCGCTTGCGGTCAACCAGGATGGCATCTTCTCAACGGTGCTAAACTACCAAGGCGCAGAATACATCGCCATACTGCAGATACGCAATGCCTACCTGTGTCGTTGGCAAGGAAGGCAACTCGACGTTATCAATACGATTTCCACACCGGGCCCGCTATGGACCATGGTCTACTTTAATGACAAACTCTATGCAGGGTCGATTTCACAAGGTTTGTTCACGCTATCAATGGAGGACTTTCTTTCAGACTCGCATGCAGCATTACAACCACTTGAAAACCCTTCACTTCCCGAGAATATTCAGTGGGGTTATTTTACCGAGCTGCCAGCCGGCATGATATTACTCTGCAACGCCGGAATTTACAGTTTATCCCAAGGCTCCGAAACCTGGAGTAAAGTGAATGGCTCGCCCGACTCATTGGACGATGATCCCTATGCAGTGAATTTCGACAACGCTTCAAACCAACGACTCTGGCTCACCTACATGCTGCCAGGTCAAGGCAATGTCTTTCAGCAATTGGATTGGCCGTCTGGTGAGCCCTCCCCCCGGATCACCACCATTCCCAGCCAAGGTCTTCAGGAGCTGCCGGAAGTGCATTGCCTTTGGGTCGACGAAGAGGAGTCCATTGTCTGGTTTGGTGGAAGCAATGGGCTCATCCGAGAGAACTTCGACCTGCCGCCACCAGCTCCAGTCTCCCGACCACCACTCCTAACCAATGTCGACATAACGGGAGAACCTGCATCTCACGAACGTGAATTCGAGTTCCCTGTCGAATTGGCAAAATTTGAGTTCGCCCTGCCCTATTATGGCCAGGAATCAGTCACGTATCGAACCCGCCTCGTTGGACAAAGCAACGATTGGAGCGCCGCATCAGTCAGCAATTTTAAGGAATTCACCAATCTGCGTGAAGGCGACTATGAATTTCAGGTTCAGGCATTGGTTGACAATCGACCGGCTGGCCCCATCACCAACTATCAATTTCAGATTCTTCCCCCATGGAGCCGAACCTGGAGCGCCTATGTGCTCTACTTGCTCATTGCGATCCTCGTCGCTTACTTGCTCGTTTATTTCCGAACCCGGCGACTACAACAGGCGAACATAGCGCTCGAAGAAGCAGTTCGCAGCCGGACGCTTGAGCTGGAAAAGACCAACGTGCGACTCGCCCAGGCGAATACCGCCAAAAACCGTTTTCTCGCCAACGTGAGCCATGAGATCCGTAATCCGATGAACGGTATTGTCGGGCTAGCCCACCTCCTGATTGATGATGGCAGCAGCGCGGATCAGAAACGTTTGGTTCACCTGCTGAGCACCGCCGAGCATCTCAAGGTTTTGCTCGATGGCATGCTCGACTTTGCCGCGATTGAAAATGGCCAAATTAAGCTGCAAAATTGCCAATTCTCAATTTCCTCCCTGCTCGATGAACTTGAGTCTCTGCACAAGCGTCTCGCTCAAGACAAGGGCATCGACCTGTATGTCATCAAGGAGTTTGCGGATTGCCCGGATCTGTTTGGCGACGAAGGCAAGCTCCGACAAATCCTCTACAATCTAACGACCAACGCAGTTAAATTCACTCATAGCGGCAGTGTCACCGTCCGGGCAAAAGTTGAGCTGCTTGCGGACGAGAATCGCGCAAAACTGGAATTCGCCATCGAGGATACTGGCAAGGGCATTCCCCTCGAAGATCAGAAAAACATTTTCGAGCAATTCAATCGCGGGTCACACAGCAATTCACAGATTAAGGGCATCGGGTTGGGTCTGAGCATTGCTGATCGTTTATCCAAAATTCTAGACGGTTCGCTCTCCCTCGACACGACCTATACCAGCGGCGCTCGCTTCGTGTTTAGTCTGTCATTAGCGACTGTCGAATCAACGAGCGAAAAGGCGCTGCCAACGACGAAAGCTCCCATCCAGATCTTGGCCGGACTGCAAGCCCTGGTCATTGAGGATGAGCCTTACAATCAAATTGTGGTCGAAGGCTTACTCAAACGCGAATCCGTTAAGGTCACCATTGCCGGATCGGCCGAAGAAGCCTTAAAGGTATTCGTCGAGCACAACTGGGACTTCGTGCTTGTGGACATTAATCTGCCTGGCGCCAGCGGCATTGAGTTTGCCGAGATGGTGAGGGAGTCCGCCGCCAAAGCGCAAACGCCTCTCATTGCCATGAGCGCCTATGTCGCAGATTTTGATTTGGAGAAACTGCGTAACGCGGGCATCAGCAGTTTCGTCCCGAAACCCTTTACGCCAGATCAGTTAATCACGGCAATTCAGTCACGCTCGGATACTCTACCGACTGACAAGCCCAAGGAATCTCCCAAAGAACGTTCCCTCATGGCCTACATTGCGGGGGATGATCCAGTGCGACTCAAGCAACTGGAGAAGGAGCTTTACGACTCGTTACAATCATACGGAGAGCAACTTCAAGCAACCATTGCCAATCAAGATGTGGAGAAAGCGCGCTTGGCGCTGCATGACATGACGCCTCTCGTTCGACTGACCCAAAACGACGAAATGATTCAGCTAGTCGACGCCATGCACACAGCTCTGTATGAGGATCGCTTTGAAGATTATGTCGAAAGCTTCGAAAAGTTCCAAAGCCTCCCCGTGTGGCATACTACCTCTGAAGAAGACGATAAGTAGAGCCCTTGACTCGCAGCTCCAGGGAGTATTTTGCTTTTGATGAATGCTGCCCACCTGTTTAACTAAGCCTATGTCACCCCGCATGTTTTTACTCACCCGTTGCTTGGCATTGCTTGTGTGCGCAGCAGTTTGCCAAGCCCAGCCTGTTTCCGATCCTGTTTCAAGCGGCATTCGCCTACGCGGCGCAAACGGTGCGGAAATTGTCGCTGCTGGCGTGCTCGAGGCGCATCCCGAGGGAGCGGTCCTGCTTCTCTATGGCTCCGACAGCCCCATACTGGCTCCCTGGGACAAGTTCGACTTGGAACTGCTCAAGGAGGATCAGCCCAAGATGTATTATGGCTACCTCGACGCCAAACGCTTTAATCGCCCATTTCTGCTCAAACTCGGCGTGTATGCCGACATCATCAGTTTTGAAGAAGCAATCATTGAGCTGAATCGCGAATTGCAAAAACCACGCTTTTACCCCCTGCCGGAAAACATCAACTACCTGATCGAACAGGAGCAAGACGTCATTCGTTGGAAAAGCCGTAATTATGCGCGTTACTCGAAATTAATGCGCGACTACCAAAGCCAGTTGGAAGATTTTCTCAGGCGTATATTTCCCAAGGAATCAGTCATCATTGACGACCAAGGCAATGTCCACTTCAAGGACCGGCCGAACCGAGTCGATCTCAACCGTGGCGAAACGACCACGGGCGTCATCCTGTCTGTGCTGGCCGATACCCGCCGCTCACCTTCCCGCATTGGCATCGACTACTTAAAGGAGGTAACAACCTTTCGTGAAGATGTCAGCGCCCAGTGGAATGCCATCCGGGATAAAATCCCAAACCCAGCCTTCAATGAGGGAAATTTGAATCATCAAAAGCTACCCATAATCATGGACGATGCGAAATCGGCGCTTAACCGAATAATCAACGAAGAGCACCTCCATCAATCTGACCAACAAAAGATCAGCGATTACTATCTCTTTGTCTACAGTCACTCCCCCAGCTACTAGAGCATACATCAAGCAGTGGATTATATTGCTGAGGAATCTCATTTATTTTGACGCAATTGCTTCAGGCAACCTTGACTCTGCAACGCAATCCGTGAAAATGTAACACAGCATGAGTAGCCGAAGATTTCTACCCAGCCTAGAGCAATTAAAGCGCGCAATCGAAGACCTGCCAGATCCATCTGCTTATGAAGGCAGTGACTGTGTCGTGAGCATTAAGTCTGGGCGGGCAACCAGTGAGCTCGAGTTTAAGCGGGTAAAATTCAGCGCAGGCGAAGGCGAAAGCCTCTACCGCTGGGTCTATGAAGGCAAAATCATGATCCGCAGCGGCGATATCGAGAAGAAGCGTAAAAAGGAGAAAGAAAAAGACGATTCCGTCATTTTCAGCGTATCGGTTCGATAAAGCGATCCAACACCTTGGCAGAGCTGATGACGCCGGGCAAACCAGCCCCTGGGTGCGTCCCCGCCCCTACAAAAAACAGCCCATCCACATCTTCGCTCTTATTGTGCGGCCGGAACCAGGCGCTCTGCGTCAACAATGGCTCAAATTGAAACGCGCTTCCCTGGTAAGCATCCAGCCGATCATGAAAATCCTGCGGCGTAAAGATGAGCTTGGACTTGAGGTGCTTGCGTAGGTCGGGAACCAAATGATCCTTCTCCAAAGAGGCCAAGATGCGGTCCGCATAAGCCTCTTTGATATCTGCCCAGTTTTGACCACCCTTCAGATTCGGCACAGGGCTTAGCACGTAAAAGCACTCACAGCCGGGAGGCGCAAGACTGGGGTCCGTTCGCGTCGGCGCATGCAGGTAGAGCGAAAAATCTTCGGCGACAATACGCTTATCAAAAATATCGCCCAAGAGTCCCTCATATCGTGGCCCCAAGACGATGCTGTGATGCGGCAAGTGCTCATAGGTCCGGTCCGTGCCAAAGTAGATGACAAACAGGCTCATCGCATAGCGCATACGCTCCAAGCGCGTATCGGTCCACTTGCGTCGATGCTCAGGCTTCACCAGCTTACGGTATGTGTTGGCGACATCGCCATTGCTGATCACGAAGTCTGCCTCAAAGTATGCTTCTTCGGTCCGGGAAAAGCGATAGCCCGGCTCACGGCTGTCGTCGGCCAAATCTTCCTCCTGGGATCCCAATGCTGCCCGGACCCCCTGAACGCGGCCATTCTTCACCACAATCTCCTCCGCCCGCGCATTGAGAACTAGCTTGCCGCCAATATCCTCAAACAGCTTTACGAGGCCACGGACCAGGGCATTGGTTCCTCCCATGGCGAAATACACTCCCCACGTTTTCTCCAGGTAGTGAATCATGGCATAAATCGCCGATGAACGCAGCGGATTGCCACCAATCAACAAAGGCTCAAAACTAAACACCTGCCGCAATTGAGGATCTTTAATAAAGTGACTGACGCGCTTGTAAACGGATTGCTCAGCGCGCAGCCGGATCAAGTCTGGGGCAACCTTGATCATTTCTGCAAACGAATGAAAAGAATGATCCGCAAGGTCCGTAAAAGCGCGATCAAATATCTGCTCGCTATAGGCCAAAAATTTCCGATACCCAGCGACATCGTCCGGTTGAAATTTAGCGATTTCCGATTCGAGCGAGGCTTGCTCTCCCCGGTAATCGAAGACTTTGCCGTCATTAAAATAGATTCGATAAAACGGATCGCAGGGCACAATTTCCACGTAGTCGGCGATCTTCTTGCCTGCCGCTTCAGCTAGTTCATCCAGCACGAACGGCACCGTGATGATTGTGGGGCCAGCGTCATAAGTGAACCCTTGATCGTGGTAGACGTAGGCGCGACCGCCGGGCTTGTCTCGCATTTCGAGCAGGGTCACCTCGTAGCCCTTTGCCTGGGTGCGAATGGCCGCCGCCAATCCGCCAAATCCACTGCCAATGACGACTGCCTTCTGCTTGTGCATGAATGAGATAAGAGGCAGGAAACTCGCTTTGACAAGCCCCGGCCTTAAAAAAACGATAAGCCGACTCAGGCCTTAATCGCCTCAATCATGAACGCAGGCGGGTTTTGAATGAATTGATCCCAATAGCCTGCTTCATCCGCAGCCGTTGGCGACAACTGTAGACCATGATAGCGCACTTCGCTGAAGCCAGCCTTCAACAAGGCTTCGCGGTAGCTTTCCTTGGGCAGATAGTAATTATCGACCACGCATTTAACGGAGCCCGTAGTCATGCTCCAGCGAATGAGAGCGCCTTCGCTCGGCTCGTCCTCCAACTCGATGTTGAAACCGTATTTGCTGTAGTCGCGATCAGCATAAAAATAGACATCGGGATCGGTGGTAAACGTCACAAAACGCCCTCCAGGCGCCACACGACGGGAAACGCCCGCACAAAACTCATCCAATTCCACCAAGCTACGCGCATAGACCAACAACCAGGCCGACACCACCAACCCAAACACTTCGCCTGAGCCAGGTGCACACACATCCGCCACTTCATAGCGAATGCCCAGCGGGGCGGCAGCCTCTTCTTCGCGAGCCAGACGTATCATTTCCTCCGAGATGTCCACCCCGAGCAAGTCCCCTGCTCCGCGCTGTTTCAATTTCCGGGTGAAGTGCCCCGAACCACAGGCCAAGTCGAGAACCGGCTTGCCCGTCACGTCGCCAATCAAGCTCAAGAACGAGTATTCCTCGACCATGGAGCGCCATGGCTGCTTTTTGCTTTCTACGTACTCGGCTGCAATCTGATTGTAGTCAGTTTTTTCTTCGGACATGCCGAGTATTGAAGCAAACTCCCAGACTTCGACGAGTCAAAACGCACGGCTAAGACTCATCTGGCGCCTGCTTCGCCAATTCAGCGACCAGCACACTCGTCAGGCCACGGCGCACGCCCGAGAGGGGTTTGAGGAAGCGCATCAGCCGACCAATGTCCCCCCAATGCCAAGCAAGGTAGAGACCGAGTTTTACGGGAGTTGTCACGCCTTGGGTCTGATCATAACTGCGGTCCAGGATATCCACCGGCACGTCTTCAGTAGCTAAATCACTCACCGCACGGACAACCACCAAAGGCGTCTGATGCTTCGCAGCTACGGCTTCCACATGCGCACTTTCCATATCGACGAGTGGAGCGCCGGTTTGCGCAAGTAATCGCGCTTTATCCGCCGCAGTTGCAATGACTTCATTTGCAGTGGCGATTTTCCCATCACCCCGGTTCACGATCACTTCGCCCCGCTTGAGCGCAGGATCGAGCGCGCCAGCAAATCCAGCCAAATAAAGCGTCTTGACCGGATAGTAATCCAGAAACTTTTCAGTGCGCGATACACAGTGCGGCGGCCCCATGCCTATGACGCCTACTGCGATCTCCTGCCCACCGATGCTCCCGCGCCACGAAGGCAAATGACGCTCCAGCTTGGCTGGGGCCTTATTCTTCAAGCGCACCACAAACTCTGCTGCTTCAAAATGACTGGGGAATACGACGCCGATCATCGCGACGTTGTGGCGGCAAATCCATCGGAGCGCAATCGATTTAAGCGCATACATGCTCGCCAAGCTCTTCAACATCTGTCATTTAAAGCGACACACACTACAGGGAATGTCTGACCTAAACGAGAAAATCTGGTACTACGCTGAAAGTGGCCAACAAGTTGGCCCCTACACGGGAGACGAAATGAAGGAACTTGCCCAAGCGGGCAAAATTTCCGGAGAAACCGCTGTTTGGAAGAATGGCATGGCGCAATGGGTGGAGTTGGCGCAAATTCCGGAGTTGAGTGAGGCCGACTCATCAACGCCCCCACCGACTCCCCCCACTGCAGGCGCAAGCTCGCCAGCCCTCAAGCTTGGCGCAGGACGCAAATTCGACTCAGTGAACGCTCAAGACACCGCTCCAAGCAGGGGCATGGAAATCCCGGAAATGCTGGCCGCCACGCCCGAGGGCGTCTCAGCTGCAAAATCGGCCAAGGCCAAAGAGCCCCGCATAGTCGCTCAGTCAAAGGTCGGCTTTTTCGAAAGCTTTGGCCTCGGGTCGTTTGAGTCTGCATTTTTCGCCGTCACCTTGATTTTGGGCGGCATCGCTTGCGCCGTCATGCGGGATTACTGGCACGCCATCGTCATTGGCGTTGGTTGTCTCTGGATGTTTGCCGCCGGCATTGCCCTGACTGTGCGCGCGTTCATCAAGCATTGGGCCTGGGGCTTAGCCTACCTCCTCATCCCGTTTGCCGCGCTGGTCTATATCATCGTGGACCTTAAAAACGCTTACAAGGCTGTGGTGTTGTACTTCGTTGGTCTCGCTGCCTGCATCGCCACGATTCAGAGCCCAAGTTTCCGTGAAAGTCCGCTTTGGGAGTATTTCGAGGAATACCAGCAAATGATCGAAGAAGAAATTCAACGACAACAGCAGGAAATAGAAGAATCCCGCAATCAGCGCACCGACCAATACGAGCTGGAGTAGCCTCAGCGCTTTTTCCTTGGTCTTAGACTAAATTTCACTATCCCAAACAGCTATGGCGGATACCGTTTCTTCAACCACCGGCCCTTCCTTGGAAGGCGTTGATGAGTCCATTGAGCGCATTAAAGATTTCCTCTTCTCGATTCAAGAAAAAGGCGGCTACTGGAATTGTGAGCTGCCCATCGACATCACCGTCGCCTGTGACTACGTGCTGTACTTCTTTTGGGCGCGGATCGAAGACCGCTTGCCCAAGGAGAAAATCCTCGCGCACATCAAAAAGCGTCAAAACGAAGACGGTGGCTGGTCGCAGTTCCAAGATGGCCCCAGTGAAATCGGAGCCACCGTCAAAGGCTACTACGCACTCAAAATGCTGGGCGAAAGCCCGAACTCCGAAGTCATGACCAAGGCGCGAGACCAAGCGCTAGAACTCGGCGGCATTCCCGCACTTTGCACGTGGTACAAGCTCACTCTCGCACTCATTGGCTGCTTCCCCTGGAAGGACTGTCCGCTGATCCCCGTCGAGGTGATGCTCCTGCCGAAGTGGTTCCCCATCAACATCTACCGTGTAAGCAGTTGGACCCGCAACATGCTCGTCCCGCTGGCCGTGATCAACCACTACAAGCCGACGCGCATCATCGAAAGTTGCCCGGACCTCAATGAGCTCTACCCTGGCGGCACTATGGAGGGCGAATGGGGCCTGGAGTGGAGTAAAAAACCGGTTTCCTGGAAGAATTTCTTCCTCGCCTGCGACAAGACTTTTCGCTTCGTCAACCACTTGCCCGGCGGCTTATTCCGTAACCGTGCGTTGAAGGCTGCCGAAGGCTGGATCAACGACCGCGTCACCCATGGCTCCGACGGGATGGGCGCGATTTTCCCGGCCATGATGAATGTGCTCCTCGCCCTCGAATGCCTCGGCTACTCCAAGGACCACTGGATATTCGAAAAGAACCTCAAGCACTTCGTCGACCTCACCACCGATGGCGACAGCTGGGCCACCTATGGCAAGACGCAGGGCAACACCACCGACGGCCCTGATGAATGGCGCATCGCGCCCTGCTTCTCCCCTGTTTGGGACACCGCCATCGCCACGATGGCCATCGCCGAAAGCGATCACGATCCCAATGATCCACGTCTTCAGGCTGCTGCCGACTGGCTCATTCAGCGCGAAATCTCCTTCCGCGGCGATTGGAAGGAAAACTGCGACTTCACCGAAGCAACCGGCTGGGCTTTCGAGTTTAACAACGATTTTTACCCGGACGTCGATGACACCTTCCAGGTGGTGCTTGGCCTCAAGCCGCTCCTGGCGACCGACGTCAAATCCCAGCAAATCACCCTCGACCGCGCGATACGCTGGTGCCGCGCCATGCAGTGTAAGGAAGGTGGTTTCGCTGCATTCGACAAAGACATCACCGACGCCTGGCTGGAAGAAGTGCCCTTCGCAGACCACAATGCGATCCTCGACCCACCCTGCTCGGACATTACCGGACGCGCCCTTGAAACGCTCGCGCTCATGGGCTACGGTCGCGACGACGAAGTGGTCCAGCGCGCAATTAAATTCCTTAAAGACACTCAGCTTGAGGATGGTTCATGGTTTGGCCGCTGGGGCGTGAACTACATTTACGGCACCGGTCATGCATTGCGCGGCTTGCACGCTGTTGGCGAGGACATGAGCCAAGGCTACATCCAGCGAGCACGCAATTGGTTGGAAAACTGCCAGAACGAAGATGGCGGTTGGGGCGAATCCATCTGGACCTACCACGACGAAACGACCAAGGGACAAGGCGAATCCACACCTTCACAAACTGCGTGGGCGCTGCTGGGCATGCTGACCTTCGGTAACCCTAGTCGCCCCTCAATCCAGCGCGGCGTCGAGTATTTGCTGAAAAACCAGAAAGAAGACGGTTCCTGGCGCACCCGACTATTTACCGGCACCGGCTTTCCCCGTATTTACTACCTGAAGTACGACAGCTATGAATGGAGCTGGCCGCTGTATGCCCTATCCAAGTATCGGAAGCTGGCAAACAGCGCCGATCAGAGCCAACAACTCTCTGACTAGAGCAATTTCAGATTACTCGCCTAGGAACGCGTTTTCGTCATTCTGCCGCACGATGCCCCAAATCAGTCTAAAACTGGGTGCGTAGTTGCGGCGGTCGGCGCGAATAAAGGCATCAAGCTCGTCTGGGGCATACCAGGCGCCGGAGTCAATTTCCTCCGGATCAAGCGTCATGTCGCCGTCCCAAGTCAGTTTGTAAACCTGCACAAATTCTTCCCCGGTGTAGCGGCAGGCGGGGTGCTTGAACAGCAACTCCAGCTTGGAAGCATCAGGAATCATAATGCCCAGCTCTTCGCCTAGTTCACGAACTGCAGCAATATTGTAATCTTCTCCAGAATCGACGTGACCAGAGCAGGAAGTTGTCCAAACGCCTGGCATCTGGTCCTTATTCATGGAACGCTTCTGCAGGAATAGCTGCTTTTGGCTGTTCCAAACCAGAATGTGGACTGCGCGATGGCGCAAACCCTGAGCATGGACACGGCTACGCGGGGCCTGGCCAATGACCGTATCCTGTTCATCAACGATGTCGAAAATTTCATGGGGTGATGAGGGCATAATGTTGGTGAGAGGGTATTTAGCGAAAAATGTTCCTAATTGTATACTTATTCAAAGTTTACAAAATTTAGGGTGAAGCTATGTCACATTCGGGACCGGTGCAGCATCATTCTTTGTCCCGAATCCCCCACTAAAATTAGGGGCTTTGCGGCTCTCAAAGCACCGCTTCCAAATTAATCTTGCCTCAAGTGGCGCTGGAACTCACTGTCTGCGCTTGATAAGATTTTGCTATGGAAGTTATTCGAGCTGATAGTGCTGGCTTTTGCTGGGGTGTGGAGCGCGCCATTGATATTGCTGCGAAATTCGCGGCAGAGGGCAAGCGCCCCGTCTACACAGACGGCCCCCTGATCCACAATAAACAAATGATGGAACGCCTGGAGGCGACCGGCATCAAAGAGGTTGGCGACTACCAAAGTAAGTCAGACCTCGTGGTGTCAGACCAAGACCGCGAAAGCGGCGTACTGGTTGTCCGCGCACATGGCATATCTCCCGAGCGCCGCGAGTATCTGAAGAGCTTGGGAATGAATTTCAAGGATGCGACCTGCCCCGACGTGGGCATCATCGCCGGCAAGATCAAAATGCATGCCCGCAAGGGCTTTGACACCGTGATCTTTGGCGATCCCAAGCACCCAGAAGTGATGGGCCTCATGGGCTATACTGAAGGCCGAGGTCACGTGGTCAAAAATGACGCCGACATCCGCGCCCTGCCCGACTCAATCGGCCCGCAGGTTTGCATGGTTTCGCAGTCCACGATGTTCACTGACGAATTTGAACGCCTTTCGGGCATTCTTCGCGAGCGTTTCCCGGAGGCCAAGGTGTTTGACACCATTTGCGGCGCCACCAAGGAACGCCAGAGCGACATCCACGTCCTCATGAATAATGGCGCGGAAGCAATCGTAGTGGTTGGCGGACGCCACAGTGCGAACACCAAAAAGCTCGCTGCACTAGTCGAAAAGACCGGGCTGCCAGCCTACCACGTTGAAACGGTGGCTGAGCTGGACATTGCTCATCTAACCGAGTGCTATGCCAAGGTGGGCGTAACCGCTGGCGCTTCAACTCCCGAATTCTTGATTAAAGAAGTCGTCGAGAAGCTTCAGACGGCCTGATATCGTAGGCTGATTGCTGGTAGAGCTTGAAAATCTACCTAAAAACAGATTGAATGCGGTATTTGTTTGGCATCCGCTGCCAGGTATTTGGCGCGCTGCCTCATCTTCATTTTTGATTAGCGCACTATGTCCGAATTCGACATCACTCGCCTGATACGTGAACGCGCGGGCGAGAATTACAATCTTCACGAGCAGCACGTGAACAGCACGCTGGTGAAGGTGCTGCGCACCATTGGCTTTGATAAAGTCTACACCAGCGCCAAAGGCTCCTACCTGTACGACGCCGAAGGCAATGACTACCTGGACTTCCTGAGTGGTTATGGCGTCTACAACATCGGACGAAACCACCCACTGGTGGCCAAAACGATCAAAGACGTGCTGGATCAGGACATGTCCAACATGGTCCAAATGGACTGCGCGCTGCTCAGCGGCCTGCTTGCGGAAAAGGTGGTCGAGATCACCCCCCCCCATCTCGACGCCGTGTTTTTCTGTAATTCTGGCGCCGAAGCAGTCGAAGGAGCACTGAAATTCGCCAAAGGAGCCACCGGCCGTAAGCGCATCTTATCGCTCGCTGGCGCCTACCATGGGCTGACGCTTGGCGCGCTCTCAGTCACCAACAATGGCAATTTCCAGGATGGCTTTGGCCCCCTCCTCCCCGGAGTCGAGCAAGTCGGCTACGGCGACCTCAATGAGTTGGAGGACAAACTTCGCCAGGGCGATGTTGCCGCATTCATCGCTGAGCCTGTGCAAGGCAAAGGCGTCTACTGGCCAGCCGAAGACTATTTCCCCAAAGCCCAGGAGCTCTGCCGTCGCTATGGAGCGCTCTTCATCATGGATGAGGTCCAGACCGGTTTTGGGCGCACGGGTAAAATGTGGGCCCTCGAACATTGGAACCTTGAGCCGGATATTCTCACGATGGCTAAGGCTTTGTCAGGAGGTTACGTTCCGGCTGCGGCATTTGTCACCCGGCGCGAAATCCACCAGAAAGTCTTCTCGCGCCTGGATCGCTGTGTCGTGCACTCGACAACGTTTGGCCGCAACAACCTTGCGATGGCCTGCGGCTTGGCGACCATTCACGTGCTTCAGCACGAAAAGCTCGTGGAAAACGCAGCTTGGGCCGGTAAAGTGATTGAAGAAAAGCTGCTCGAACTGAAAACGCGACATGAGTTAATCCAGGAAGTTCGCGTCAAGGGCTGCATGGTCGCCATCGAGTTTGGCGAGCCACGATCCATCAAAATGAAACTCGCCTGGAAGGGCATTCACGCAGTCGATAAAGGCCTGTTCCCGCAAATGATTGTCACCCCGCTGATGAGCAAGCACCGGATTTTAACCCACGTTGCCGGGCACAATCTGGACATCGTCAAGGCCCTCCCCCCACTCATCATTGGTGAGCCGGAAATACATCGCTTCATCAATGGCTTGGACGACGTGCTACAGGACTGCACCCGCCTCCCTGGACCGATGTGGGACTTTGGCCGCAACCTCGTCCAAACGGCGATCAAACAACGCAAATCCAAAAAACTCGCTCCAGCCTAAGCTTTGCGGCTTCACATTGCCCCGTAGCCGGTGAACAATCCGCAGATGGTTCCCCGGTTAAACCCACAAATCCAGCCCTTGCTGGATCGTCTGATCAAGTATGAAGGAGAACTGGGCCTCCAGGTTGCGGCCTATCTTGATGGCGAACTGGTCCTCGACGCTTGGGCGGGAACCGCCGCTCCCGACTTGGAGGCGCCGATCAACGGTGAAACGCTTTTCCCGGTCTTTTCCGTCACCAAAGGCGTCGCTTCAACGGCCGTCCACCTCTTGGCAGAGCGAGGCCAACTAAACTACGAGACGCCGATCACACATTATTGGCCAGAATTTGGTGTGAACGGCAAAGAAAGCTTAAAGGTCAGGCACGCGTTAGGGCACCTCGCGGGACTCCACATCATGCCGCCAGACCTCGACCATCGTAAACTGGCGAACTGGGACTACATGACCGGAGCCATTGCCGCCTCCTCCCCCACCCACTCACCTGGCGCCTCTCAAATTTATCATGCCATGACCTTCGGCTGGATAGCGGGAGAGCTCGTTCACCGCATTGATGGCCGCCCCTTTGGCCAGTTCCTGGAAGAAGAAATCAAGGCGCCATTGGGCATTACCGATCTCTACTGCGGCATTCCGGAGCACCTCGGCAACTGCATAACCCAGCTCATTGATCAAAACGCAGAAACGCCCGCTAACCTTGGCAACGGTTCGGTCCCAGAGTGGATTCAGCCGCTATATGCCTGGATGAACCGCCGTGATGCCCAGCGCGCGTGCATTCCTGCCAGCAGCGGGATCATGAGCGCCCGCGCCATCGCACGCCATTATGCAGCGCTCCTGCCGGGGGGTATAGACGGCGTCGAGTTGCTTCCACCAACACGCATCGCGCTCGTTACGCAGCGGCAATGGCCACTCGACCGGGAAAACGCGCTCAAGTTTGGTCTTGGTTACGCCCTGGGCGGCGAGGGATCAATCTACGGCGAAAACCCTCATGCTTTTGGTCATGGCGGTTACGGCGGTTCAATCGCTTTTGCCGATCCTGAGACGCGTTTTGCTTTTGCCCTCTGCAAAAACAAGCTCAATGTTGGCGACACCACCAAGTGCATTGCCAACGCCTGTCGTGAAGCGCTCGAATTGGCTTAATCAAGAGTCGCTGCAAAATCCTTCAGCGACGAGAACAGCGGGATCGAGTGCTCCGATAAAAACAATTCGACTTGCTCCGTGATCGGCTTCCCGGTTCGCAACGCAATCGGCTTCACTCCAGCGTTGAGACCACACTGCCAATCACTTTCGCGATCACCAATCATGTAGCAGGACATCGGGTCGAGTTCGTCGCGCTCCACCATCTCCAACAAATATCTTGGTGAAGGCTTCCGGTACTCACTGGGTTCATCTGGTCGCTCCGGCGCAATACATATGCCGGCAAAAAGATCAGAGCCCATGTCCAGCTCTTCAAGCAGTCGTTCATTACAGGCCAGAACGTCATCCATGCTCGTTAAGCCACGGTTTACCCCGCTTTGATTCGTTACAAGGTAAAATCGATAGCCCAGTTCACGCGCCTGCATCAAGCCCTCCCGCGCTCCTTCGATCAGGGTCACATCGTCGGGATTACTGAGGTAATGCACGTCATAGTTAAGCGTGCCGTCGCGATCAAGAAAGAGCGCCTTTTGCTTCATAGGCCGAGTCAGTCAGTTGACTTTCACATTGGCAAGCATCAGGTTTCCCCATTAAGAAACCGCCATGAAAACTTTCCAGATGCTGATCATTGCGCTGTTACTCCTGAATTTAGTTGGCTGCAATCAGGAAGAGGCAGCAGCCAATGCAGCGCCAAGCAGCACCGCGCACGCCAAGCCCGACTCCTACTTTCCCCTCACTCTAGGCAATGAGAAAATCCGCGTGCAACTCGCCATTTTACCCAGTGAACAGGCTGAAGGTCTGATGTATCGCCAAAAACTTGCCGAAAACGATGGCATGCTGTTTATTTTTCCCAGCGCGGGACAGCGAAGCTTTTGGATGAAGAACGTCGATATACCGCTCGACGTCGGCTACATACGCACGGACGGCGTTTTGCGTGAAGTTTACCCGATGTATCCCCATGTCGAAAAAGGCGTGAAATCCGACAGCGACGAAATCCAGTACGTTCTCGAAATGAATCAAGGCTGGTATAAAAACCATAAAGTTTATCCTGGCGTACAACTTGATTTTGCTGAAATCGCCTCCGCCATGCAGGCCCGAGGGTTCGATCCTGCGAATTATGGAGTACCGACGCAGTAGACCAATTTCTGCAAGCATAGCTTGCGAGCCCCATTTACAGGTATAATATTTTACCTCCAATGAAGCGCATCCTATTCCTCTGCATGGGCAACATTTGCCGCTCACCCGCAGCGCACTGTGTGTTCCAGCACCTGGTCGACAACGAGGGCTTGGGCGATCATTATCACATCGATTCGGCAGGCACCTTGGGCTATCATGAGGGCGACCCGCCTGACCACCGTATGCAGCAGGCCATGCGTCGCCGCAACATCCCCGTCATTGGCCACTCACGTCCAATATCCAGACGAGACCTGAAGGAATTCGATCTCATACTGGCGATGGATAAGGACAACCTCTCTGGCGCACGCCAACTGGCTACGAATGAAGCAGAATCCGTCAAAATCAAGCTTTTCACCAGCTTTTGCACGGAGCATAAACACCCCGAGGTGCCCGATCCCTATTATGGCGGGCCGCATGGCTTCGAGCATGTTTTAGACATGGTCGAAGATGGCTGCGCTGGGCTCCTCCTCGCAACTCGTCCTGATGCCTGAATGTTGGCAGACCGCAGCCGAGGAAGCGATTACCGAGGCGACTGGCGAACAGTTCATCACGCAAAGTAAGCAACCCTGCGGTGGAGGATGCATTAACGAAGCATTCCTCCTCTTGGGCCAATGTGGGCGCTCATTCTTTTTGAAAGTCAACACTGCGTCATCCTGCGCAATGTTCGCGGCAGAAACACTCGCCTTGGAGCATATCATCGCTACGGGGCCATCCGCGCTCCACGCCCAATTACTCAAGGCAAAACGCCCAAGCACTCTTACCTCGTGCTTGAAGCGGTGGTGTTTGGCCAGTCGCCAAAAGACTGGTCAACCATGGGCGCGCAACTTGCGACTTTGCACCGCAAAGTAAACGACCGCTTTGGCTGGCCCTGCAGTAATTTCATCGGCTCCACGCCTCAACAAAATGCTTGGGTCAATGATTGGGCGACCTTTTATCGAGAACAGCGCCTGCGTCCTCAATTTGAATTGGCCAAACGACGCGGTTCACCTATCCACGGCGCAGACGCTCTCCTGAGTGCGATTGAGCAATTACTCAGCGGCCACACACCCGAAGCATCTCTGCTCCACGGCGACTTGTGGAGTGGCAACGCCGGGCATGACGCCAATGGCGCACCGATTATCTACGACCCAGCAAGCTATTTTGGCGACCGCGAAACCGATCTGGCCTTTTCTCGCCTCTTCGGCGGCTTCCCGCCCAGCTTTTATGCGGCCTACGAACATGCCTGGCCGCTACCAGACGGTCATTTGCGCCGCGCAGAGCTTTACAATCTCTACCACGTCGTCAATCACGCTAACCTCTTTGGCGGTGGCTACCAAAGCCAAGCGGAAGCCATCATACGACGATTACTAGCCGCAAATTACTAGAGCACTCCGCGTCTAACCACAATGCGAGTCGCTAAAGAACTTTTTCGCCGCCTTCGCTGGTGCGTATGCGCTTAGCGGACTCCAGTGGCAGAACAAAAATTTTGCCGTCCCCAATTTTACCTGTCTTGGCAGCTTCAGAAATTGCAGTGATGGCTAACTCCACTTTGTCATCATTGACGCCAATGTAGAGAATTAGCTTTGGGAGGAAGTCTACTCGGTATTCATTACCGCGATAGATTTCAGTGTGACCTTTCTGTCGGCCAAATCCTTTTACTTCTGCGAGGGTCAACCCCTCGATGCCTGCTTTCTGCAAGGCGTTTTTTACGTCATCCAGACGGAATGGTTTAATTATGGCAGTTACTAGCTTCATGACAAAAAGGATGTGGTGGGGATAGGAGGCGGCGGAGGTTTGCTCCTCCGCCGCCTCAGAATCAGCTTATTGGATGTCAGTAAGCATAGCGCAGTTGTTACAGATACCTGTGACAGGAAACCCGTCACTAAATGCTAGCTTGCAGGCGCGAGCTTAAAGGGGCTCATCTGCATACTGTTGGAAGTCAGCGTAGGCTTCGTTGCCATGCTCGCCAAGGTCGAGACCTTCCAGCTCTTCTTCAGCACTGACACGCAGACCAACCATCTTGTCGATCGCGAAGAACATGCCGTAGGAGCAGATGAAGGTGAAGGCGAAGACTGCGGCCACACCCAGAAGCTGGATGCCCAATTGTGAAACACCGCCACCGTAGAACAAGCCGTCCTTGATGCAGGTTTCAGCGTCCCAGAAAACCGTGTCGATTGCCGAGCTGCCGAAGAAACCGATGGAGAGCGTGCCCCAGGCGCCACAGACGCCGTGAACCGAAACTGCGCCAACTGGATCGTCAATCTTGAGCGTGCGCTCAACGAACAGAACAGAGAACACTACGATAACACCACCGATGGCTCCAATGATAACCGCCGAGATGGGCGAAACACTCGCGCAAGGAGCCGTGATGGAAACGAGACCTGCCAGGCAGCCGTTAATCGCCATCGAAAGGTCTGGCTTACCAAACTTAGCCCATGTGGCCACGGTGGCGCCGCAGGTGCCAGCGGCAGCAGCAAGCAAAGTGGTCATCGAAACATAAGCCAGCCCGTCAACGGCAGCCAAAGTCGAGCCTGCATTGAATCCGAACCAGCCGAAGAAAAGGATGAAACCGCCGAGGGTCGCCATCGGAAGGTTGTGCCCCGGAATCGGTAGAGGCTTGCCGTCCTCGGAGTATTTGCCTTTACGAGCACCCAGAATCATCGCGCCAGCAAGACCCGCCCAAGCGCCGACGGAGTGCACCACGGTTGAGCCAGCAAAGTCACGCATCCCCATACCGCCGAGCCAGCCATCGCCACTCCAGATCCAGTGACCGGTAATTGGGTAAAGGATAGCCGAAATCATGATCGAATACATCACGTATCCAACGAACTTCGTGCGCTCAGCCATGGCACCAGAAGCAATGGTCGCTGCGGTTGCCGCGAACACAACTTGGAAAACCCAACCTGCCGCTTCGACAGAAGCTGCGGAAGCATTCTCAGGAGAGACAATGGCCGCTTCCATGAAGAAATACTCAGGCGACCAACCAATGAAACCATCACCCGCGCCATACATGAGGGAATAACCGACCGCCAGAAACGCGATCGCGCCGAAGCTAAAGTCCAGCATGTTCTTCATCATGATGTTACACGCGTTCTTGGCGCGTGTGAGGCCAGACTCGACCATGGCGAATCCAGCCTGCATGAAAAACACAAGCACTGCGGCAATGATCAGCCACAAAATATCGCCTGTGGTCTGAGAAAGCATTGCTGGCGCCTCTTCTGCCGCGGCCTCAACCGCTTCGGCCATGGCGGCGGTGTCATCTGGTAAAATGTCCTGCGCCTGGGCGGTTAATGTAAACAATGAAAACGCCAGAATGCCGAACAGGCATGTCCACCGTTTCATTTTCAAGAGGGTGAGTATAGTTGTCATCGTTTGCTTAGGTTAAAATCAATCGTTCGGCAGTAGATTTTCATCCGCCACGGACTCCAGAAGGTGCAGCGCTGCAATATCGTTATGGAGCAGGGACTGGACCTGATGGAGTGACAGTGCGCGGTAGGGACAGCTCGAAATAGCACTCCGCAATACAGTCACTAATTGCTCGTAATTTCCCTTCCAGACATACTGAGAAAGGTAATCCAATGCAGCTGGCTCAACTTCCCGCGCTCGGACAAACGAGTGCAATGAAGTCAGATCGTAGAGGATCTTCCGAATCATGAGCGGTATATCCATCTTACGGTCGCGCAAAGGCGCAATTTCCAGCTTGGCGTCACACAAGCCCTCCAGCTCCTCACGGAACTTCTGAACAACCGGAGTGGATAAATCGGAATTAATGATGCTTCCAGCAACAATCCGAACATGACGACTTGTCTTGGTGCTGTTTTTGGAAATGAAACTCAGCAAACCACTGCGCTGCTCATCGGTCAGCACTTCGATGTGCGGAATGTAAACGATACGTGGCGGGCCGTCACTGAGTAGCGCTGCAGCATTCAAAGACTCCAATGCATCGAGGCTGACTTCGTGATCCTGCAAAACAGCAGGATAAACATCAGCCGTGCCTGCAGCCTGATTAATCTCACGAACCGCCAACTCGAACTCCGAGCCTTCCTCACCACTGAGCAGGATCGCGTTCTTGAACTTACGCGCATTCCATAGATTCCCCAGAAAACGACGTGAAGCACTGCTTTTGGTGACAATGAAGCTTGGGCTATAATTGAGTGACTGATACGACTGGGTAGGCGCTCGGGTGCTCCCGCTAGCGCTGCTGGCAGATTTGGCTGGCGTCAATCCACCGCCAAATGGCGCCCGGGTCAGACCTGGCTGAACGATCGGCTTGGCCTTCATGCCAGCGTCGTTACAGAGACCTTCGATCTTGGACATCAATCGCGAGGGATTAAAAGGACGATAAATGATGTCCGAAATGCCCAACTGAGCACGGGGGGGGGTGTGCTTGGCGTCCGCCTCATCGCTGAGCAACACGACATGAGTGTTTTTGCAGCTTTTGGCAAGTTGGCGCACAAACTCGAGCCCATTGACTCCCGGCAAGTCGCGGTCGATAATCGCAACTGGAAAATTCTGCTCTACGGCCTGACGCATGGCGTCGTCCGGATCTGAGCAAGACACTACCCGGCGACCAAGCTCACGAAGTATAAGCGAAAGTTGGCTACGTGAGCGTCCGTCAGGTAAAACTAAGAATAATGAATCGTTCATATTGGCAATCGGCGGCTCCTAGCAGTGTTAAGTTGGACAGGAGGGATGATTGCAGTAGGAAATATTCTAGTAAGATGAACCACGGTACGAGCGTTGTGGTCGCGGCTTGGCGACGCGTTTACGTGCAACAGGTTCTTCTTCTGGTGCGGCTGGCGGAACCGGATCGGCGGCAGGCGCCGGTGTAGTAGGAGCTTGAGGTTGTGGCGCTGGAGCAGCCGCAGGCGCAGGTCTGGCTGCGGCGGCGCCGGGCAACTTACTCGCAGGTTTAATGTTTTTGATCGCGAGGTTCGTCACCATCTTGAGCGACACGCGATTCACACTCGGCTCTGCAAAAATCAGGATAAAGATACCATTGCCACGTCTCAGAAAAATCCAACGTTCGCTGTATTTCAGTATGTAATCGTCGCACGGTATGTAGTTTTCATCTACAGTTTCATACAGTGAGATAACGCGGCGAGCAAGGTCATCAAACAGATCTTCGACGAAGTAAGCGGGCAACTGATTATCAATCAATCCACCATCCTTATCGAAGACGCAGACACCTTCTACTCCAGCTACATCTAGTATGTTTTTAACGAATTTATCACTCATGGCTCTGTCCTCGGGTTGACATGCGGTTGTTGGATTAAGACTCGAGCAAATGCGGGAGAATGGAGGCGATATCGGCTTTATTGTCGAACATCACTCCGAGATCACTGCCTCCGCGCGGCACGCAGACAGATGTCATGCTTTTTCCGATGATGTGGCCCTCTTCCAGCCCCTCGAGGCCGAATGATTCGCCAATCAAATCGGCAATCTGGTGAACAAACACCAGGACATGCCCCAAGGCCTCTGGGTCTTCTCCTTCGGCATGAAGCACTTGTCCGGTCTCATCGCATTCGATCAGACCCATAACGCCAGGAAATTGCGGCGTTCCGTATGCATCTTCTGTAATTCCCATAATGTGTCCCTTTCGAAGGATATCTAGCACCTCTGGCGCCAGAAAGGGACTTTGGGGGAATTTTTTACGTCAAATATAGACAATCAAACCGCTAATCGCGCAAAAACCATCTTTCCGCCTGCGGAGGGCAACACGCTGGTCACCTCGACCTGAGTCTCCTGCCCGATCAAGTGCGCTGCTTCATTGACCACCACCATTGAGCCATCGCCCAAATAGCCGACTGCCTGGCCGGACTCTCGGCCAACCTTGACCAACGAGAGTCTAAGCGTTTCCCCCACATCGACTTCCGGGTTCAAAGCCTTAGCCAGCGCGGTAATGTTTAACCAGTCGACACCTTGAAATTCCGCCAGGCGCGCGAGATTGTAATCTGTGGTCAACAGCTTGGCCTTGAGAGACTCGGCGACGAAAATCAACTTCGCGTCGACTTGCTGGCCACGACCGACCTCGCTCTCATGAATCGTGAAGTGTATGTGAGGTATTTTCCGTAATTCATTGAGAACCTCCAGGCCCTTACGCCCTTTGGCTTGGCGGTTGGGGTCGTTGGAATCGGCAATATTCTGCAACTCATCCAACACGAAGCGCGGCACAACCAGCTCTGCGATTAAAAAACGACTCTGTATGATGCCAATAATGCGCCCGTCAATCAAGGCGCTGGTATCCACTACCACGATTGCCGAATCCACCTTCTGCGGCACAAATCGCACATACGGAATGACCAGGTTGAAATCATCCCGCCCACGCAGCGCAATCACGGAGCCCAGATACATGCAGACCACGAAAAGACTGAGCCGCACCAGAAATATGACCTGAACGTCTCCTTTCTCAAGGAGCGGTGAGGACGAGATGAGATAGGCAATCAGGGTGCCCATACCGATGCCAAAAGTTATCGCCGTCAGTCCACGCAAAGAAAAGCCCTTGAGCAACAGATCCACGAGGATCGTTAGCACGCCCAGCAACCCGCCAGTCACAAGGTAGAGAGCGAGTCGTCCGGCATCGTCATCCCCTACCGTATACCACAGCAGATAGGCTCCGATGAGACAAAGGAGCAAAAATAACACGCGAATGACTGTGAGCGTTTTATTCAAAGTGGAGCTATATGGGGTATCTGATTCATGCCAGTATTTTCATCACAATAAATGACTGATCACTCCGCTGGCAAGCAGACTCGGCAAAATTAACTAATTAGCCAAGCTGTTACAAATGGTGCGATAATAAAGACCGCCATCACACCATAGAGAATCCAGGTGGCGCGCTCGGCCTTGGCTAGCTCTTCTGGTGTAAATTCCTGCTTTTGCTCTGATGAGTCTGGTTTCATAATGAAGGCAAATATACCACAAATCGAAATCCTGCATAGCGGTTTCGCATACGCCGGTTACTTATTTCAACGGGAACGTCGACCAACTGGTCGACTGCAGTCTCCACCGATCCACCAGCAATGTAGGCTTCACCCTCCCCTGGAAGCGAGGCGCTCTCCAGCCACTCCGCGACATTGCCTAGCAAGTCATGAAACCCCTGGCTGTTCGGCTTCAGGGTCGCAATCTCATGCGTGACCCCATCGGCATTCTCCAGATTCCATGAAGATTCGCGTAAATTTACATAGCGCAGGCTGCCGACTGCGGCCTGAAACTCTTCCTCTGTAGGCAAACGCACTTCCTGCCCTAGCAGCCAGGCCACCCGCTGGCAAAAGTTATGAGCGTCGTCCCAATTCCCTGAATCCACTGGCAATAAATCACCAACGTGCCGACTCGGGTTGGCCTTGAGCATAACACTCATATAGAGCGCCTGGGAGACTTCAGTGCGCAGCATGCGCCAATCATCGCGCCCCTCGATAGGCAGCAACTGACCATAAATCCGGTCCTGCAGAAAGCTGATTTCGTCTTCCACCGCCGAGAGATACTGCATTTTCAGCAACGCATTCTCGCCCAAAATAGTGCTACGCGGAAATTGCTCAGTGAACTGCTGCACCTTGGGATAAAGCGCACGGATAATTTCGATAGCGCGCCATGAGGTGCGACTGCGCAAGGCTTCGTCGAGGCGCTTCATTTCAACTAAAATGCCATCGCCCAGATTACGGCTGAGGGCATTTTCACGCAGACTTTGCAATTCTTCCACCAGCACAGCACCAGCAAAGCGACTTTGAGGGAAATCCTGGTTGAGCTGTCTCTGCAGTCGGTAGGCATTTTGGTAGGCCTCAGCCGCGCCTGCGTGGTCCCCCTCCGATTCGGCCTGCTCGGCAGTCGCACGGAAGTTGCTGATGCGCTCATAGAGCCCGCTGGATTCCAGACTTGCCAGCTCCTGCTCCAGACGCGTTACGCGCTGCACATTGGCAAACTGTAGGCCGCGGTAGCGCATATTAAGTGATTCTTGAATATCAATTGCGCTCTGATAGTGCAATTTTGCTTGGTTGAAATCTTCGATGCCGATGGCTGCTTTGGCTTTTTCTTCGGCGGCGACTGATTCCTCGTAGAGTGGCTTGGCTGTCAATTGATCGACCTTCCGGTTCAGCCGGGTGAACCGACGCTTATCATTTCGGTCCGCCAACTCATAAGTTTCGTTGAGCTTCTGTTGTAAATAAGCTGCGCGCTGCATGGACTGCAGCGCCTTGTCAAACTGCTCATCTGCTTCAAAGGCCAAGGCCTGCTCTTCCAATTGCACGCTTTCTTCATAAAGCGTTTTCCCGCGATAGTCATCCCTCAGCTTATAAAGTTCCTGACGATGCTCCGCTGTTTCAGTGTGATGCCCTCCCCGCATAGCCATATACTCCGTAAGACCATCAATGGCCTCATCGAGCACGGCGTAATCTTCCTCCGTCGGGGCGCGTTGTTCCGCAAGGGCGCGAAACCGCTCTTCTTTCTGCTTGCTGAGCTCCAGGGTTTTATTCCCCTGCACTTCGTCGAACTCAACAACTGGTTTGCCCTGGTCGACTCGGGCCGGGCCGAGTTTAGTCAGAAAATAGGCGCCAGTCAGACAGGCACCAGTTAGTATCAGGATGCCAATGATCTTAAAGGGGACACGAAATCGGTAGAAAAAGCTACGGTCTCTGGACATGAAAAACCTTCTTATTTGTGGCAGGATACTGGTCTTGGCCAGCAAAATCCCGGCAAATGGCGGCAATTCGGGCTCGCCATCCGCAATCTACGACAAATGCTCGGACGCCATGTTTCAACAAGCGACCATTTTAGCCCCGGGCCTGCTTGGAGCTTCCCTGCTCATGGCGCTCAAGGAGAGCGGCCTGGCCAAGCGAACCGTTGCCTGGGCGCGCCGTGCAGAAACGCGTATTCAATGCGAGGCGCAACCCTGGTGCGACGCCGTTCATCAAACGGCTCCAGAGGCCGTCGACGGCTCTGACTTGGTGGTCCTCTGCCCACCAGTGGAATACATCGTGCCCCTGCTCCAGGACATTGCTCCAAACTTGATGCCCGGCGCACTCGTAACCGATGTAGGCAGCACCAAGAGCTTGATCTGTCGCGATGCGCGCGCTCTTGATGGCGAATGGACTTTCGTCGGCTCCCACCCCATGACCGGCTCCGAGAAAACTGGCCTAGCCAACGCCACCCCTAGCCTCTTTCCAGGTCGCGCCTGCTTCGTAACGCCACTCACCGACACGCCCACCGACGCCGTTGAGCGCACGGTCCGCCTCTGGCGAGAGCTCGGCATGGAGGTCGCCACGACTTCCCCTGAAAAGCACGACGAGATTGTCGCGCACATCAGCCACCTGCCTCACCTACTGGCGTCCACGCTCTGTAGCTACCTCGCCACCCAGGACCACAATTGGCGTAACTTCGCAGCTGGCGGACTGCGCGACACCACACGCGTCGCCTCCGGGGACCCAGCGATGTGGAAAGCCATTGTCTCACACAACAAAGAAGAGATCATCCGGTCGCTGGATGGCTTTGAGCGGGAGCTCCAACGCCTCCGCAGCGCCTTGCACAATGAGCAATATTTCGAGGTGCTCAATCAACTCGAACGCGCCAAAGACTACCGCGACCGCCTGCGAGTCAAGTGATCGGACGTTCGATCAAAACCTCAACGAAATCACCAGCACCCGGACTCTCGCACCGCAATCGAAAGTTCGTCAAGGAACTGATCACGGCGCCACTCAGTCGCGCCAAAACGCGCCAGATGGCTCGTCGGCTGCTGACAGTCGATAAAGCGAAATCCGCTATCGCGCAGACGCAGCGCCAAGGTTGCAAATGCGACCTTACTGGCGTCTGGGCGCCGGAAAAACATCGATTCACCGGCAAACATTGATCCCATCGCAATGCCATAGCAGCCGCCTGCCAATGCGCCGTCGCGCCAACATTCCACACTGTGGGCAATGCCCGCCCGGTGAAGCGCCTCGTAGCCAGCAATGATTTCTTCCGTAATCCAAGTGCCATCCTGCCCTGGCCTAGGGGCATCGGCGCACGCACGTATCACTTCGCCAAAGGATTGATCATAAGTGACTTTCCAGTGTGGCTTACGCATCTCTTTGGCTAGGCTTCGCTGGATTTTCAGCTCAGCCGGTCGCAACACAAAGCGCGGGTCCGGGCTCCACCATAAAATTGGCTGCCCAGGCGAATACCAAGGAAAGACGCCATGCCGATAGGCGTCTTTAAGCATAGGCGCTGTCAACTCCCCCCCCATGGCCAGTGGCGCATCGCGCGGGGCATACCGAGGATTGGGAAACAACGAACCTGGCGGCGATTCCGACATAGCTTTCAGTTTGCCTCCGATGCGCCCCAAATTCCAGCCTCGATCACAGTTAATTTTCATCCGCTGAGTCCTCCTTGAGCGAATCGAACCAGTGCTTGCACGAAAAACTCTTTTCCCGTCGTAAACTGCCATCGGCCGTGCCAACAAAGGGCCAGAGGGAGGCGCACAACCGCAAACTTAGTTCCAGAAAGGAATAAAAAACTTTGCCTTAAATCGTAAGAACATGGACCTAAAACACGGGATAATAGATTCAATGAGCAAGCCCCTTCCCTATTGCGCTTGAGCGGAAATCTGATTTGCTCCCCCTATGCCTGAAGAATCCAATTCGCCGAAGACCGACGTGACGAATCTTGTCGAAGACGCTACCTTTGACTACACCATGGGAGACAACGAAGCCGCACTGGCCAAGCTCCGTGAAGCCGTCGAACTGGACCGCGATTCCTTCGACGCCTGGCACGCCATGACCGAGGTCTATTTCTCCATGCGGGAGTTCCACGAAGCGCTCAAAGCCGCCGAGCAGGCGTTTCGCGTGAACAATGGCGACATTCACATCAACACCTCACTCTCCCGCATTCACATGGAACTAGGCGACAAGCCCACGGCCGAACACTTCGGCGCGCAGGCTCGCATGCTGGGCTGGAAGCAGCAGCTTCAGGAGCCGGACGAGGATTGATAACGGTGTCTTGGCTCCAGGTTCTTATTGCTCGGTTACTGAAGGACTAACAAACGAAAGCGCCACTGCCCGAAACAACATTAGACAAGGATTAACTACCGCGTGCGGCCTCGCCGCAAGACGAGCCAATAACCACGCACCAGCGCATCAGATCTCCCACATGGCCCTCTCCCATAAAAAACTCGCATCCTGGTATCTCCAACTGGCCCAGACCATGGAGAGCGGCGTAGCGCTACCGGCAGCCCTGGATACCTGCCTGGGCGCCCCGCCTACCGGCCGCCGCCAAATGTCTAACAACCTTCAGGCGGGTATGGATGTGGACGAGATGCTCAAGCATGCGCCCAGTTGGTTGCCCAAGAAGGACCGTTTTTTCTGGTCTGCGGCGGCGCACAGCGGACGCCTGCCTCAAACGTTGCGCACGCTGGCCGATCAACACAAACGCATGGGCGCAGCCAAGCTGAAACTGATCCTCGGCGGGCTTTACCCAGTCGGCATGCTCACGCTGGCTGGCATCGTCATCCCGATCATGCTGGGCATCGATTTCGAGGCGGGCGTAAGCAGCTTGAGCGATGTGTTCAATCCACAATACTTTTCCCGGGTCGCCATCATCGAAGGGTCACTGTGGGGCGGCATCATCCTGCTCTTCATCCTCGCCAAGCTGGATAGCCCGATCTTACCGCTGCTGGCCAAGTTTTTACCGGGCTTCCGTGGCCATGCACGGAATCAGGCGCTGGCGGACTTCTCCTACGCGCTGGGCGCGTTTCTGGAGGCAGGCACCCCTATCGGCAAAGCCTGGGCTGGCGCGGGCATGGTGACCAACCAGTCGAAATTCAAACGCGTAGGCATCGCCATGCGCAACCGGATCGAAGACGGCGCCACGCCTTCCGAACACCTCATGAAACATCGCAACTGCTTTCCCGAGGACTTCCGCTCGCTCTACACAACGGGCGAGAAAACCGGCCAATTGGATAAAAATCTCGTCGTTCTCGGCCAGCAATACCAACAAAGCGCCAACAGCGCGATGACCTTTACCAGCATCTTCTACCCCGCGATCATGTTTGTCTGCATCGCAGGCGTCATCGTTTATGCGATTATTCGGTTTTATGCCTCCTACCTACAGGGCATGACGAATCTCATGCAGCAGTGAAAAAGCCATTCCTAGCTCTGTTGGCGCTCATAGTCATTGCAGCCGCTTTCAGCCTCGGCTACCAGTTTGGGCGCGATTCCACGCCGACGACCATCACCCGGCCAAGCGTTTCGCAAACAACCACTCTCCCCCCGAAAATCGAACTGATCGCCACAACTGCAACAACCGACGAACCAGATCTGAAAGCATTACAGGCAGAACTCGAGCGCACGCTGGTCGAGCGCGAGGCGCTTGAGGCCGAAGTCGAACGCCTAACCGTTCCCCAGACGCTACACGACTGGTTGCTCGACCGGGCTCTCAATAACGAAAGGCTGGATGACATTATAGACAACGATGAGCTCTATCCCCGCCAAGCATTGTATGACTTTCTGAATCTTGAAGAGGACCAACGCGCTACCTTTGACCAAATCAACGAAAACATGGTCCAAGAGCTCAAGGCGTGGGAGGCTGAGAACGTCACATTGATCACCCAGGAGGACAATAAGGTCAAATACGACATTCCGCCGGCGCCGTTGAGCATCCGCGACCAGACCATTGATGAGACAAACCGCGCTTTCACCGGCGAAACAGCCCAATGGCTGGACGCCTACCTCACCAAAGCCTTCGCACCGCAAATCGACGCCCGGAGCATCGAACTGCGGATTCAGCAGGGCGGAACTGGAGTAAACTACACGCTCGAATACAGGACCAAATCATCCAGCAGCTCGCATTCCTGGCAGAGCCATAACGGCGAACAACTGAAACGCTGGGATCATCTATTCGAGCTGGAGTGACGTCGCAATCGGCCACGCTTGATATTTGTGGCAATTTGCCACAGTTTAAAGACATGAGCCAATCAGTCCGCCTCAGTGACGAACTCGTCAATCGGGCAAAGGTCCAATCCGCCAAATTCCACCGCTCGGCCGCACAGCAAATCGAGCACTGGCCTGCGCTTGGGCAACTGATGGAACCCGCCCTGTCGTTTCCAGTACAGGAGAAGGCCCTTGAGACATTAACCCGCGAATTTGATGATGCGCTTGCCGAGGTTGATTCCCCGGAGACCATTGCGCGCACACAGGCATACATTCGCGAACATACGGGTAAAATCATCGCCCGCGATGCATGAGTCGCCCTTTGTTGGGATCGACAGTCCAGAGATATCCCTCAGGCGCGTCCAACAAAGCGTGCAAGCCGGCGGACATGATGTGCCGAAAGATAAATTAATGGCCCGTATACGCGAACCATGAAGAATCTGGAAAGGGCTATTGCTACGCTTCCCTGGATAAACCTTTACGACAATGGCGACATCAAGCCATCCACATCGGCTCATTGCCCAATTTCGCAATGGGAAGCTGGCCCAGCGAGTCTTGACCAAAGGCGACAGCCCGCCATGGGCGCTGCAGTTTTTGGCAGCTAGAGAGCACTTTTCATCTAGATTGGCCGAGTCAGGTGGGGTAGAGATTGGATGCAGCGCAAGGCGGCTTTGATTGAGCGGGCTGGAAGCCCGTGATTGAAATGCCAACGCCGCGAACTTCCAATCTGGCCCCAAGCCCAAAACCGAGTGCTTAACCAGTCACTTCAATGGCCTCCAGATATTCGGCCGCGTCCCGGGCTTTCCCATAACGCGCCCAATTCAAGGGTGTCGCGTGGTAAGTGTCATCTTCAATGCTCGTGGATAAGCCCAACTCGACCAAAAACTTCACAATCGCGACCTCGTTACAGATCGCCGCCTGATGCAAGAGCGTGTAGCCCTTGGTCCCAAAAGCGTTGGAATCAACTGGGCGCTGCAAGTCGACGCCCAATTCCGCCATGCGGCGCAGCAACGTCAAGTTGCCGCACTGGCAAGCAAGGTCGGCCAACTGCATCAACTTGTCGACGGACTCAGCGGAAACATCCACTTCTTGCCCTAACACGATCCTGGCGGGAGTCTGCAACTGAGCGCCGTGGCCCAGCAACAATTCAACCATCCCAGGTTTGTCTTCGATTACCGCCAAATCCAACGCGGTGTGGCCGTTGACGTCAGTGGCGTCAACTCTGGCGCCAAGGGCGATCAGCTTTTCCAGCGAGGCGGACTGCCCTTTGATGACCGCAAGGTGCACCGGCAGGCGACGCTGCTCATAGGAAGCCATCGGACGCTCCAGCGCATCGGCGTATTTTTTGACGAGATTCTCGATCTCATCAACCACGCCCAACGCCACGGCGGAGTAGATGTTGTGCCGGGCGCTATTAGCCAGGAGCAACTCTGCGACATCCAAGTGAACCACACGGAAGCACGTCGCCCAGCCAATCACATCCAAGCCATGCTCGTCGCCAAAGCCGTTGGGGTCGGCCCCGTGATCGAGCAGCAGGCGCACGATTTCCAGAAATCCCTGCTCCGCCGCGAAATGAATCGGAAAAGCATTGTCGCCCTCACAGCGGATATCGGGGTCGGCGAGCCGGTCCAAAAGTAATTGGACGGCGTCATTGTTGCCACGCCACGCAGCAAAGTGCAATGCGGTGCGTTTGCCCTCGCCGCCACGTTCGTCGATCAGGTGCGGCTGCTCGTCCAGGATCGAGGCCAGCGTGTTGACATCTCCACTTTCCGCCGCAGTCAAGAGAGCCGCCAGCATAGCCTCGCTGGACTTCGGTTGACGGGCGAGAACTGATTCTTTCAGCACAGACCAGCTTTTGAAGCCGTAGCGCCGCGCGATCACGAGTTGCGCCTTGCTGAGCGTCAGGCTTCCGCTGAAGCCGGGCAACACGGCGATAATTTTGGCTCGGGCGTCGGCGTTATTGGCGCGATTTGCCCGCAAGAGTTCCTTGGCTTGGCGCTTGAGTTGGGCCAAATCCGGATTTTCCGGCAGTTGAATGCTATCCATTGAATGCTTCTTTCACTTTTTAGCCAGGCGCCCGCATATCCAGCCGAAAGAAGATTCAGGAGAATCTGCTAGATGAATGTATGAATTTCCTGGTGGACTCAGTCCTTTCCGCGGGCCGGAAGCAGCCAGTGTCACTGCATTTCCAGTTCTGTGACGAAGCCAAACGCTTTACAAGACATAAACCGGCTTAGAGCGACATTTTGACGCCTACCATGCATGAGACTAATTCTCAAACCGAAAAAGTTTTTGCATTTTGGATAAAGGCGCCCAAATTTCTGATTTTCCCCCAATGGGACGCTCTGCTCAGTAACTCTCTACATCCTGCGGTTGACCGACGGTCGTCCGTCGGATCGCGTTGCCGAGCAGGACAACGCCGGGCACACGCCCTGCTTCATAGATAGCTTGAACTTTAACTATTATAATACGCATCGCTTTATGTCAGACGCGCCAAAGACACCGCTAGGTTGGCCCGAGCCACAGGGCCTCTGGAATCCGCAGCAAGAACATGATTCTTGCGGCGTTGGCTTTATTGCCCACCTAAAGGGCAAACGCTCGCACGACATCATCCTGAAGACGCTCACGATGAATACCCACATGGATCACCGTGGCGGCGCGGGCGCGGAGCCGGATACCGGCGATGGCGCGGGCATCTTCATCCAGATGCCGGACAAATTTCTGCGTAAAGCCATGGCCGCCAAGGGCGTCGACCTCCCCCCCGAGGGCCAATACGGCGCGGGCATCGTCTTCATGTCCCCCAACGCCAGTGAGCGCGACTCGGCGATGGAAGTTTTTGAGCACGTTGTCGCCGAAGAAGGCCAAAAGTTCCTCGGCTGGCGCACCGTCCCCGTAAAGAGCGAAATTCTTGGCAAAATTTCCGGCAGCTATGAGCCCTGCATGAAGCAGATTTTCATTGGTCGCGATGAATCCATCACCGATGACCTTGAGTGGGAGCGCAAGCTGTATGTGATTCGCCGCCGCGCCGTGAACGCCATTCGCTCCAACCAGTTGCCAGAATCCTTTGGCAACGTCCATGGCACCAAGTCCAGCACTTTCCCGGGCAGCGAATACCTTTACGTAGCCAGCCTCTCGGGCCGCACCATGGTCTACAAGGGCATGCTCACGCCGTGCCAGCTCTCCGAATACTTTGAAGACTTCCACGACGAAGACTTCGAATCGGCGCTGGCGCTCATGCACACCCGTTTCTCGACGAACACCTTCCCCAGTTGGCCGCGCGCCCACCCGAACCGCTTCATCGCCCACAACGGCGAAATCAACACGGTCATGGGCAACGTCAACTGGATGAAAGCCCGCCAGAAGCTTTGCAAGTCGCCTAAATTCAAGGAGATCCAGAAAGTTTTCCCGGTCATCAATGAAGATGGTTCGGACTCCGCGCGCTTGGACAACGTTCTGGAATTCATGCACTTGGGTGGTTACGATCTCACCCACGCCATGATGATGATGATTCCCGAGCCTTGGGAGCGTCACGAGTCGATGAGCGAAGCCAAGAAGGCATTCTACGAGTTCCACGCCTGCCTGATGGAGCCGTGGGATGGCCCAGCCTCGATCACATTCTCCGATGGCTACCAGATCGGCGCTTCGCTCGACCGCAACGGCCTGCGCCCGAGCCGTTACTACGTCACCAAGGACGACCTTGTGATCATGGCGTCCGAAGTGGGCGTTATTCCGGACCTCGATCCGCTGACCGTCGTCAAGAAGGGCCGCTTGCAGCCGGGCCGCATGTTCCTCGTGGACATGAAGGAAGGCCGCATAATCCCGGACGACGAAGTCAAAGAGCGCGTTTACAATGCCCGTCCGTATGGTGAGTGGCTGAAGGAAAATCGCCTGCAGGTTAGTGATTTGCCGGAACCAAAGGACGCTGCGCCCTCTGACCGCGAAGGCATCCTCACCCGTCAACACGCGTTCGGCTATACCTACGAAGACCTTCGCTTCATCCTTGGCCCAACCGCTGAAAAAGGCGTTCAGCCAATTGGTTCGATGGGCAACGACACGCCGTTGGCCGTCCTCTCCAACAAATCGAAGCACCTTTATTCGTATTTCAAGCAGATCTTCGCCCAGGTGACCAATCCCGCGCTAGACTGCATCCGCGAAGAGCTCGTCACCGCGACAGATACCTTTATCGGCTCCGAAGGCAACTTGCTGGAACCTGGCCCCAAGTCCTGCCGCATGGTCCGTCTGGAGTCGCCCTTGATCGACAACAAGGTGCTTGCTCAACTACGGGAAATCCAGGCAGACGGCTTCAAATCGACCACGATCGACGCACTCTTCCCCACGGACAAGGGCGGCGTTGGCCTTGAGCGAGCAATTGCCAGCGTTTGTAAGGCTGCGGATCAGGCAATCAAAGATGGCAACAACGTCCTGATCATCTCTGACCGCGCCGTCTCCAAGGATCAAGCGGCCATTCCAACGCTGCTCGTCATGGGCGGCCTGCACCACCACTTGGTCCGCAAGGGCACACGCACGCGCGCATCCATCATTCTGGAAACCGGCGAAGCACGCGAAGTTCACCACTTCGCCACCCTCCTCGGCTACGGCGCAAACGCGATCAACCCGTACATGGCCTTCGAATCGCTCCACAAGATGATCCAGGACGACATGCTCGACATGGAGCTGGACGATGCGATTTACAACTACCTGAAGGGCTCGATCAAGGGTGTGGTCAAAACCATGGCCAAGATGGGCATTTCGACCGTCGCATCCTACCGCGGCGCACAGATATTTGAGGCAATTGGCCTGACCAGCGACGTAGTCAGCAAGTACTTTACTGGCACCGCAACGCGCATTGAAGGCTCGGATATCGACGCCATCACACAGGAAACGTTGGTTCGCCACAATAAGGCGTTCCCTGACCGCCACATCGACGACTCGGAAATCGCGCTCGATCCAGGCGGCGTCTACCAATGGCGCCGCGATGGTGAATACCACCTCTTCAATCCGAAGACTATTCACACGCTGCAAAAGGCCGTCCGCACAGGCAGCTACGAAATCTTCAAGCAGTATTCCAGCCTGGTCAACGACCAGAGCGAGAACCTCGCCACGCTGCGCGGCCTGATGAAGTTCAAGGACCGCAAGTCGATCCCGATCGAGGAAGTTGAGCCGATCGAAGCCATCATGAAACGCTTCAAGACCGGTGCAATGTCGTATGGCTCCATTTCGCAGGAAGCCCACGAGACCCTCGCCATCGCCATGAACCGCGTGGGCGGCAAGTCCAACACCGGTGAAGGCGGCGAAGACCCGGAACGCTTCAAGCCGCTGCCCAATGGCGACAGCAAGCGCTCGGCGATCAAACAGGTTGCCTCGGGCCGCTTCGGCGTGACCAGCGAATACCTGGTCAACTCCGACGAGCTGCAGATCAAGGTTTCACAAGGCGCGAAGCCGGGTGAAGGCGGCGAGTTGCCGGGCTCCAAGGTTTACCCCTGGGTAGCCAAGGTTCGCCACTCGACTCCGGGTGTGGGCCTCGTCTCCCCCCCCCCTCACCACGATATTTACTCGATTGAGGACCTCGCGGAACTCGTCCACGACCTGAAAAACGCCAACGTCAATGCCCGCGTCAACGTGAAGCTGGTGGCGGAAGTCGGCGTCGGCACGATTGCCTCGGGTGTGGCCAAGGGCCATGCGGACGTTATCCTGATCGCCGGTCACGATGGCGGCACGGGCGCGTCCCCGACCTCTTCTATCTACAATGCCGGCGCTCCATGGGAGCTTGGCTTGGCCGAAACCAACCAAATCCTTCTGCTCAACGACCTGCGCAGCCGCGTGATCGTGGAGACCGACGGCCAGCTCAAGACCGGTCGCGATGTCGCCATCGCAACCCTGCTCGGCGCGGAAGAATACGGTTTCGCCACCGCTCCGCTCGTCACCATGGGCTGCCTCATGATGCGTGTTTGTCAAAAGAACACCTGCCCGGTCGGCGTCGCCACCCAAGACCCGCGCCTGCGCAAGAAGTTCACCGGCAAGCCGGAAGACGTGGTCAACTTCATGAAGTTCCTCGCCATGGAACTCCGCGAAATCATGGCTGAGCTCGGCTTCCGCACCATCAATGAGATGGTCGGCCATGTCGAAGCACTGGACACGGCCAAGGCGATCAATCACTGGAAGGCCAAGGGCGTCGACTTGACCAGCATCTTCCACAAGCCTGACGTCGATGACTCCGTGGGCACTTACTGCCAAAAAGAACAGGACCACGGCTTGGATAAGGCGCTCGACAACACGCACCTGCTCACGCTCTGCAAGCCAGCGCTGGACAAGGGCGAGAAAGTCAAGCTGACCCTGCCGATCATCAATATCAATCGTGTGGTGGGCACCATCACCGGCTCTGAGTTGACCCGTCGCTATGGTTCCGCAGGCCTCCCCGAGGACACCATACACCTGCACTTCCAAGGCAGCGCTGGTCAGTCGCTCGGCGCATTCTGCCCCAAGGGCATGACCTTTGAGCTCGAAGGCGACGCCAACGACTACATCGGCAAGGGTGTTTCCGGCGCGAAGATCATCGTTTACCCGCCGAAGGGTTCGGAGTTCAAGCCCGAGGAAAACATCATCGTCGGCAACGTCGCGTTCTACGGCGCGACCGAGGGCAAGGCCTACATCAACGGCATCGCCGGCGAACGTTTCTGCGTCCGCAACTCCGGCGTTCACACCGTTGTCGAAGGCGTGGGCGACCACGGCTGCGAATACATGACCGGTGGCCAAGTGATCTGCCTCGGCAAGACCGGCCGTAACTTCGCAGCTGGCATGTCCGGCGGCGTCGCTTACGTTTACGATATCGACGGCAGCTTCCGGACGAACTTGAACACGAGCATGGTAAATGTCTACGAGTTGATCGAATGCGCCGACTCAGAAATCGAGTCGGTCCGCGCCGAGATCGCCAAGCACGTAGAATATACCGCTTCGCCGCGCGGCCAGGAAATCCTCGATAACTGGACAGATGTCCGCTCAAAGTTCATCAAGGTGCTACCGGCCGACTACGAGCGCATGCTCAATGCCTTCAAGAAGGTGGAAGAGCAAGGCCTCTCAGGCGACGAAGCGGCGATGGCCGCATTTGAAGCAAACATGAACGATCTCTCCCGCGTCGGCGGCAACTAATCGGAAAGGCAAAATTATAAATTCAAAATGCCCAAACCCTACTAGCAATAGATTGTTTTTGCATTTATCCTTTTGAATTTTGAATTGTATTAATTATGGGTAAACCTACCGGATTCCTGGAAGTCGAACGTAAGACCGTGAGCGAGATCCCGCCGACGGAGCGCATCAAGAACTGGAAAGAGTTCAAGGTGCATCCGGAGGAAGCACAAATCAAGTCCCAGGGCTCTCGCTGCATGGACTGCGGCACCCCGTTCTGCCACACTGGCCATCTGGTCTCAGGCATGGCGAGCGGCTGCCCGGTAAACAACCTCATTCCAGAGTGGAATGACCTCGTTTACCGCGGCCGCTGGAAGGAGGCGCTGGAGCGTTTGTCTAAGACGAACAACTTCCCCGAATTTACGGGTCGCGTATGCCCCGCTCCGTGCGAAGGCTCCTGCGTGCTCGGCGTCATTGAGCCCCCGGTAACAATTAAAAACATTGAGTGCGCCATCATCGATACCGGTTGGGAAAAGGGCTGGATGACCCCGAACCCTCCGGAAGAGCGCACCGGAAAAACAGTCGCTGTCGTTGGCTCCGGACCAGCTGGCCTGGCCGCCGCAGACCAGCTCAATCAAGCTGGCCATAACGTGACCGTCTTCGAGCGCGCCGACCGCGTTGGCGGGCTGCTCATGTATGGCATTCCGAACATGAAGCTCGACAAGGAGGAAGTCGTTCTCCGCCGCGTCAAGCTGATGACCGAAGAAGGCGTCACTTTCAAGACCAACACCGAAATCGGCAAAGACATCACTGCGAATGAACTGCAGGACCAGTTTGACGCCGTTCTGTACTGCACCGGCGCCACCAAGCCGCGTGACCTGCCCATTCCTGGCCGTGAGTTTAAGGGCGTTCATTTCGCGATGGAATTCCTGATCGGCAACACGAAGCACCAGCTCGATCACAATTTCGACGGTTCACTGCCAGAAATCCACGCCAAGGGCAAAGATGTCGTCGTCATTGGCGGTGGCGACACCGGCACCGACTGTGTGGGCACCTCGATCCGCCACGGCGCGAAGAGCGTCGTACAGCTTGAGATCATGCCGCGCCCTCCTGAAGAGCGCGAAGCCAGCAACCCTTGGCCGGAATGGCCCAAGATTTACCGCATGGACTACGGCCAGGAAGAAGCCAAGGCGCTTCAGGGCGAAGATCCCCGCGAGTATCTCGTGATGACCGAAAACTTTGTCGACGACGGCAACGGCAACCTTGCTGGCCTGAACATCGTCAACATCGAGTGGGGCAAGGACGACCAAGGCCGCTTTGTGCCGATCAAGAAGGAAGAAACCCGCCGCACTATTCCGGCGCAGTTGGCGACTCTCGCCATGGGCTTCCTCGGGCCGGAGCAAACCGTTATCGAGCAGCTCGGCATGGAGACTGACCCACGCTCGAACATGAAGGCCGACCACGAAGTTTACACGACTAATGTCGAAGGCGTCTTCGCTGCCGGTGACTGCCGTCGTGGCCAGAGCCTCGTCGTCTGGGCGATCAACGAAGGCCGCGGCGCCGCCCGCGAGGTCGATCGCTACCTGATGGGCGTCACCACCCTGCCCTAAGCTGGCGAACATAGTTTTACCAAGCGGCGTTGTCTTTCGGACAACGCCGCTTTCGTTTGGCGCATTTGTCATGTAGGGCTCGCGCTCGTGCGATGCCGCATCCGTTCAAGAGCGCCATCTAATACGGCGTCGCGCAAGGGCCAGCTCTACATTCCAACGCAATAACTCCAGCTATCCCTCACCAGAAAGGCGTTGCGTTGAGGCAATCGTCCGCTTGAGTAACTTCCAGCAATGAAACCCACTCTACTAGTTTTGGCTGCCGGGATGGGCAGCCGTTATGGCGGTCTTAAACAGCTGGACCCGATGGGCCCCAACGGCGAAACGCTGCTCGATTATTCGATCACTCAAGCTGCTAAAGCTGGCTTTAAGAAGGTCGTTTTCGTGATCCGGCGCGACTTCGCAGATGCATTCAAGGCGAATGTCGGCGACAAGCATACTGACCAATTAGAGGTCGTCTACGCCTTCCAGGAATTGACTGATTTACCCGGCGGCTACAAGGTTCCCGCTGGTCGGGAGAAACCTTGGGGAACAGCACACGCGATCCGCGCGGCTCGCCAGGTAGTTGGAGATCCCTTTGTTGCGATTAACGCCGACGACTACTACGGAAGCGACGCCTACCGGCGCGTGATTGATTTCCTCACAGCTACCCCGTCCCTCGACGCCAGCCAATGCGCCATGGTCGGCTACCCAATCGTCAACACACTTTCACCTCATGGGACGGTCAATCGTGGCGTATGCCAGCTCAACGTCAACCTGCTCAAAACCGTCGAAGAACATACGCAGATTGCTCAACGTGATGGCGTAATCCGCGGCAAGAATCTTGCTGGTTGCGAAGTCACCATTCCTAATGATGCGCCAGTATCGATGAACTTCTGGGTGTTTGCGCCATCATTCTTTGAGGTCTTGGAGTCGCATTTCATTTCGTTCCTTGAAGCTCACGGCACGGAGTTGAAATCCGAATGCTACATCCCCACCGTGGTCGATGAACTCATTGCGAAGGGCCAAGCCACCTGCAAAGTGCTCCCCACTACGGGTGAATGGTTTGGCGTCACCTATCCTGAAGACAAACCTGCAGTCCAAAAACGGCTCGCGAATATCGATTAACCGCACGCCATGCACCAACGCTATCTCCTCTCCTTCCTCCTCATTTTAGCCACCGGCTCGTCCCCTGCAAAGAGCCCGACGGACCCATACGACCTGCTGCTCAAATCTTCGGCGCAGCGCATCAATGAGGTCCTGGGCTATGTCGCGCAAAGCACAGTTGCCCTTGCAGACGAGTATCAACGCATCCGTGGACGCTCGTCTGCGAGAGATGACAGCGGGCTCAAAACTTGGCAAGATGCGAGTCTGCAGCAAGGTGATACGATCGGTTTTCGTTTCTCCGACGCTAAACTCGAGCCAACATACCAAGCGCCGGTTCCTGCATTTTACTACTATGGCGCTGCCCCACTCAACGAAGCAATCGCCCATCAGCTCAATGAGCTTCGCGCCCTCGCTCCCGTTGTTCGCACGGCGTATGAGAGCTTTGACTTCTCCTGGGTCTACATCACAACGAGCTGCGAGTTATTGCTCATCTATCCTTACCTGCCCTTCGATGAAGCGGTGAATAACTACCCGCCAACCGAGCAGATATTCTACACTTGCGCTGATTTTAAAAACCGCAAGTCAGGCTGGAGCGCTCCCTATTTTGACCTGGTCGGCGCTGGCATGATGGTCACCGTTTCGACACCAGCTTTCGTGAATGATAAACCCGTGGCCGTCGTGTCGCGCGACATCACGCTCGTTGAACTGACCGAATCCGTCTTGAAGAACTTGGTTAGCGAACCGGACGCCGTGGCCTACCTTGTAGATGAATACGGCTTGGTTATCGACGTCAGTGATCCGGCTTTGGCCAAGGAATTACTGGACATCAATACCAAGAATCAGGCAGCTACGCTTTACTATGCGGATAAAGCAACAGCGTCGGATAAAGGCGGCGTCATTTCACAGACTGCCTGGGTTAATGAAGTCACAGCGGCAGTGTTGAAGGCCGCATCGGCGCATAACCTGATTCAGCTTACGGCCGCAGGGCGCAAAGTGCTCTCAACACGAATTGAGGCGACAGGCTGGCGGCTCATATTGGCGTTTCCTCAAGATACGCAATAGCGGTTTAAGTGATTTCGTAATTGCGCATCAAAATGATCGCCCCTAATGGTTTGCCCTGTCGATGGATACGGCTGGGGAGTTAGCGGAGAAACCAATCAAGCTGAGGTCGGGCGCGCACACGCCCTTGCTCTATTTGCTGCTGCCGTTGATCGCAGGTTATGCCCTGGCGAATTATTTGCCCCACGTCGAGTTGTCCAACGGCTGGCTTTCTGCGACTCTTGTCGCCTGCATTCTGGCGACACTCGCCGCGTTTCGCGCTCAATCCAAAGCGTTGCTCATCACATGGGGCCTACTGTTCGCGCTGACAGTTACTTTGGCCAGTTGGCGCTATTACACTTACCGAATCCCTGCTCCGCCAGACTTGAGCGCACAACCCAACCGTGAGGCGGAAATTGATATCGAGATCAAACGCGTCTTCGCCATGCGCAGTCAGGAGCTTCGAATCGCCGGCATTGGCGAAATGGTTTCTGCTCCAGCCTTTGCGCCGCAATTACACGGGCAGATGGTCTACTTTCAATGCTGGAAGGACGAACCAGATGCGCCAGTCGGCCGCGGCGGCTTTATTCGCCTGCGCGGAAAGCTGGAACCCACCCCCAACGCCCCTGAAGGCTTCGATGGCTACCTGCGCCAGCAAGGTTGTTACTTAAAACTCACGCAAGCCAGCCTAAGGGAGATTATCAAACAGCCCTCTTGGCTAAATCAGCAGTTCGAGCACATCAACCAGCACTGGCAGTCCACCTTGCAAATCGGCGCCAACACCCCGCGAACCCGACAACTGGCGGGCATTGCCACCGCCATGTTTTTGGGCGAAAAAACTGCCCTGACCACCGAGCAAAAAGAACGCTACATCGCCAGCGGAACCATGCATTTGTTTGCCGTGAGCGGCCTGCATGTGGGCATCGTCGCAGCGCTGATTGCACTGGTGCTCAACGGCCTCCGTATCCCCCGTAAAGTTCAGCCCTGGCTCGGGCTTATTTTGCTTTGGGGCTATGTCCAAATAACGGGCGCCGCGCCATCTGCGGTACGCGCCTTCATCATGGCGTTCTTTTTCTGGATGGCTTACACGTTGCTGCGAAAGCCTCAGCCCCTATCCGCGCTAGCGGCGTCCGCCGTCGTTGTATTACTCCTCGATCCACGCCAACTGTGGAGCGCAGGCTTCCAGCTTTCGTACACCGTGGTCACTGGGCTGATTGTCTATGGAGCGCCCTTACAGGAGTGGTTGCAAACTCGCTTCAAGCCATACCGCCTGATCATGCCGGACTCACAAAGCCGCTGGCAAAAGCTTACGGTGTGGGCTGCTCGCCTGGCCTTTGGCTTAGTCGCCATCTCGTTTGCAGCCACACTCTACAGCGCGCCGCTGTCCGTGCGATATTTCGGAGTGCTGGCGCCCGGCGCCTTCCTGCTGAATGTGCCGCTGGTTTCCCTCGCGCCACTGGCAATGACCGCCAGCCTGATCGCCGCGCTCGCGGGCTCGGTCGGCCTCACGGCAGTCGCGAGCTTCGCCAATCACGCAAGCTGGGTGTTTGTGGCTGGCATGGACGCCCTTGTGGAAGGCTTCCTCCAGGCGCCCGACAGCTCCATGCAGCTCAGCTGGCGCTGGGCGGGGGGTGGCTACAGCCTGGCTCTGTTAATGCTCGCCGCCGCCCTGCTTCTGGCCGATCAGCGAACGCCGATTTGGGCGCGCTTGGGCGTACCGCCAACAATGCTGCTGCTCGGGCTTGTCTTTGGCACAGAGTTGCGCCACATTACGCCCATATGAAAAGCGCATACGAACTCGCCATGGAGCGGTTGGAAAAGGAATCCCCTTCGACTGAGGTGACCGCAGACCAAAAGCAGCAACTCGCTGAAATCGACCGCGTATACGACGCCAAAATTGCCGAGCGAGAAGTGTTCCTCAAGGACTCCATTGCGAAGGCCAAAGACGCCATCGAGCGCAAAAAGCTGGAGCAACAACTGGTGGCCGAGCGCAAAAATCTCAACGACGAACGCGAGTCGAAAAAGAACAAGGCCCGCAGTTAGTTTACACTTTGCGGAATTGAGCGTTGCCTTGCTGCAACACGGGCAAAGCATTCGCATCCAGCATGCGTCATCTCTTTCGCAACCTCCCACGGCTGTCATACCAGGCTTACTTCCTGGTGCAGGTCGCGGTGGTGATCATCGGGCTCGGCTTTGCCGCTGGGATGCTCGTATTTCAACTGTCCGACCGTGATGACCCCATGGACGCGCTTCAGTTGAACTCGCTCTTTGAGTTCAGCCCGGACGGCGACGAAATGCTCAACGTCATGCATCCAGCGTGGAGCACTTCCGAGGAATTTGGCGACTACTTGGGCTACCTCGCCAACATGGCCGAGTTTTACGCCAACGATACGCTCATAGCCGAAGCCAATGCATCCAACTTCAGCGAGGAGCAAAAAGAGATTGCCCGCCTGATGCTCATCAGCTTTCGCCAGGGACACGCGGACAACACCCTGCTCCAACTCAGTGAGCAGAGCCCCCCCACGCCATATGCTAATTTTGCACTGGGCGAGTTCTGGAGCCAGCAGGGGTTTCTGCTCGACGCCGGGCGCGCCTTCGAGGCTGAAGCTCAACTCTCCGGAGACAACGACGACCGTGAGCGCGCGGTAGATTGCTACTTGGAGCGAGAGTCGACCGACGATTTGGTTCGCCTGCTCGACACGCCCAATTACCAACACCTGCTCGTCGAGGAACGTGAATACATCCGGCATCTTCAAGCGATTCAGGAGCGTGACTGGCCGCAGATAATCCTCACCACTGTGGTCTTGCAGTATGATTCCATCGTCTGGCAAATCGCGCTGATCACGCTGTTAACTGGAGCAGCCTGGTATGTATTTCTCATGCATACGGCCGATCTCTGGCGCGAGCCAAAGGCGCTGGCGCTGTGCGCGTTTGTCCTTGTGCTCGGCGCCATGAGCGCATTCGCGACGCTGTTTGCCATCATTGTGCAGGAGGACTACCTCGGCTTCACCGAAAAATACGATCTCATCGGCGGCCTGCTCTACTGTGTGGCCGGCATCGGACTGCGCGAAGAGCTGCTCAAGCTGCTGTTTTTCACCCCGATGCTCCCCCTGCTCCTGCGGAAGAAAAACTCCCTGCTCGCGCTCGTTGTGGCCGGCTGCGTAGGCCTCGGATTTGCGATCGAGGAGAACATGAGTTACTTCCACAGCTCCAACGGCATGAGCGGTCCGGCTCGCTTCCTCACCGCCAACTTCCTGCATGTCTCTGCAACTGCGCTAACCGGCTTCGCCCTCTACCGCGCCTGTCTGACCCGCGGGCGTGAGCTGGATTATTTCGCGACCATGTTCGGCCTCATCGTATTCGCCCATGGGCTCTACGACGCCTTCCTGATGGTGCCCGAGTTAATGGACCTCAGCTTCTTCTCGATGATCATTTACGTGCTGATGTGCTACCAGATGTTTCAAATCCTGGAAGAAGTCAAACCGTCCCCCCACCGCCGCATTAGTCTAAGCTTCGTCTTCACAGTCTGCCTGTCCACGGTCTTCTCCATCTGCCTCGGCTGGGCAACGTCCCTCATTGGCCTAAGTGGTCTCATGCTCCTCGGCGGCAGTACGGTAGGCGTCGGCGTGATCGTGATTGTGTTTTTCAAAATCATCAATGAGCCCGTGCATTAGGGATAACATGAAACAACTGAGCGTTTCCTCTACGGCTGCTTTTAAATAGCCTACTCGGATGTTGGTCCAACATAGCAACGGTTGTTCGGCTTGGGATGCTGGCGGGTCGCTTTTTTGTGTCGCAGTAGGAATCCGTAGAAACGGCCCCCCACTATACCAACGCATCCACCTTGGGCGCGACCGTGACGCCGACTTCGATGGAGTGACGCCCCCCGCCAGTCATCGCGCCACGGACGAGGCTGACGTCCTGATAATCGCGGCCGTAGCCTACGGCGATGTGTTGCTCCCCGCAAATGATGTTGTTCGTCGGGTCGATGTCGATCCAGCCCAGGTCGGGGTCGTAAATAGAAATCCAGGCATGCGAGGCGTCGGCCCCTTCCAGTCGGGGCATGCCAGGAGGCGGATTCGTTAAAATATAACCGCTGGCATAGCGCACCGGCATACCTATCGACCGCAGGCAGGCAATGCCCAGATGCGCGAAATCCTGGCACACGCCGCGGCGCAATTTGACGACCTCTTGCACCGGCGTCATGACGTCAGTCGCGGTCGGGTCGAACTCGTAATTCTCGTAGATGAATTCCGCCAGCGCGAGCGCGCCGCCAAGGTAGTGCCCGCTCTCGGCCAGGAAGCTCCGGGTCAAGTCCTGTAGCTCGGGCAAGATCGGGATCTGCGGCGATGCGTAGGTAAACTGCTTGGCCTCGAAGGCTTCCGGCGTGCGCGGCTGCGTCAGCGCGGCGCGGACCTCGGCGCAGGTCGCGGCGATGTCTGGCAAAGGCGCGCCGGGGGAGTCCACCGTCACTTCGCTGTAGGCTTCTAGTTCGAGCTCCTGATGGCTCTTTTGCAGCGAAAACTGATGCAGCGCGTTGCCAAAGAAATCCACGCGTTCGATGACGGTCTCCGGCTGCGGCAGGATGGACAGCTCGAAGGCGTGCGTCTGCTGGCGAGCGTTGCTCAGCGGCTTGAGCCGCGCCACGTGATGCGACACCGACACGGGGAAATCGTATCGGTAGATCGTGTGGTGGCGGATCGTGTAGGTGTTTCTCATCGCGAGGTGACGGAGAAATAATACGTGCTAAGCTCGTTGGATAGCTCGGTCAGGTTGCTCAACGTGCCGTCTAGCAGCGCCTCCAAATCAGGGCGTTCACCGGCATCGCTGGACGCGACAAGTCGCTCGGGCTCGACTAGAACGACGTCGCTGTAAACGCGCAGCGCCAGCCGATCGATGTGCTTCATGTCGCTGGCATTGTAGTGCGGCAGCATACGGGTATTTTCCAGAATATCCGTCACCTGGAAGGCCAACGAGCGCGGGTTGGACGGGTCGGAAATCAGCAAATGCGCAATCGCATCGACCTGCATGCGGCTCAGGTAACGACGGCGGTAAGTGATGGCGCTGTCAGCAAACTCCAACAGGCGCAGCATGAGGAAATCTTCGTTTTTCGAGACCTGGCAAAGGCTGCCCTTGAGCAGTTCGCATAACATGATGCTGCGCTCAATGCGGCGGCCGAGATTGAGGAACGCCCAGTCGAGCCCGCGCACGGTATTTTCCGCGATGATGCCCGCAAAGGCCGCCATGTAATCGAGCAGGCGCTTCAGGATGTCGTATAGCTGCGTGTTGCTAAGGATGCTGCCTGCGCCCTCCTGCGGAATGAGGCTCACCGGCATGTCCCGCATCATGCGGGTCAGATCGCCGGACATCATTTCCTTGATCGAGAACATGACGCGGTTGAGCTGCTCCAGCACGTTGGTCAGGCGGTCCGGATAATTCTCACCCTGGATAATTCTCCGCAGCGCCTCGTCAATGTGCTCGTTGAGATCCGTGGCTGCTTTGGGCGCGCGCATAGGCAAGTTGGGCGCGTAGCCGCGGATGAATTTCAGCACCATTTGCAGGTCCTGATCGTTGCGGCTTTCCGAGGCGGCGTTGATGATAACCAACAGCCCGCGGATAAGCCCCTCGGATCGGTCCAGATAACGCCCCGCCCAAAACAGGCTGTCCGCCATGCGACTGCTCAGCGCAACCTGCGCCGTCGCCGAGAGCGACTGGTTTGCAAGGTAGTTATAGGCCGTGGTCTCTTCGCTGACCGCATCTTCGCCGCCGACGACCCACACATCCTTGCTCACGCCGCCAAGCTGCATCGACACGTCGGGCGAGACGGCGGAGTTCGCCACGCGGCACAACCCGCCGGGCATCATCACGGCCTTGTCGTCATGGTCGAACACCTGAAACGTGCGCAGCATGAAATGGCGCGGCGTCAGGTGGTCCTCGTCGTAAACCGGAGTCGTTGCCTGCAGCACGGCTTCCTGCGCGGTAAAGCGTTCGGGGAAATCCCGGATCGCCGCCACGAGCTCTTGCCGCTGCTGCTTGCTGAGCGTGGGACCGTAGTAAACGCGCACCTTGCCCAGCGTCGGGAAGGTTGGCTTGATGATGAGGTGGTCCAGATTATCGAGCACGTAATTGCGCTCTTGCTTCTGGCCACACCACCAAGTCGCCACTGATGGCATGAGCAAATCTTCGCCGAGCAGCTTTTGGCAAATGACGGGCAAAAACGCCGCCAAGGCTGGTGTCTCCAGCACGCCTACGCCGGGCGCATTGACCACGACCACCTTGTCCTGCCGCACCGCGTTGAGCAGGCCCGGCACACCGAGCAGCGAGTCGTCACGGAACTCCAGCGGGTCGCACCACTCGGAATCAAGCCGACGGAAAATGACATCGACGCGCCGCATGCCGTGAATCGTCTTTAAGAAGACGGTGTCGTCGCGAACGGTCAAATCGGCCCCCTCGACCAACGGGAAACCCAACGCCCGCGCGAGGTAAGATTGCTCGAAATACGTTTCGTTGTAGGGGCCGGGCGTCAGCAGCACGACGAACGGATTTTCCAGCGCGCGTGGCGAGGCGTTCTTCAGCGCGTCGGAAACGGTCTGCAGGTAGCTCGTCACGCGCCGCACCTCGTGAGGCCGCATCAGATCGGGCATCACGCGGTTGCTGATCACGCGGTTTTCCACCGAATAGCCAAGGCCCGACGGCGCGTCCAGGCGATCCGAGAGCACCCACCAATTGCCATCCGGCGAGCGCGCGAGGTCCGACGAATGTGTAAAGAGAAACTGCCGCGCCTCGGGCAGCAGGCCATGCACCGGCCGCAAAAAGGCCGGGTTGCCAAAGACGAGGCCAGCCGGGTAGATGTTTTCTCTCAGCAGTTGCTGCTCGCCGTAGATATCCTTGAGCAGCATGTTGAGCAGCCGCATGCGCTGGTTTTCCGCCGCCGCAATGCGCTCGTATTCATCGTGGCCCAAGAGCAGCGGAATGGCGTCCATTTTCCACTGGCGGTTGGGGTTTTCCGGGTCTGAGTAAACGTTGTAAGTAACGCCGTTCTCGTCGATGATGCGCTCCAACTGATCTTCGCGCTGGCGGTAGTCGGCCTCGCCATGATCCGCCAGTTGGCGGAAGAGAATATTCCAGTGCTCCGCCGTGGCCCCGCGAGAGGATTTCCACTCGTCGTAAAAACCATGCTGCGGCTGATACGCTGCCAACCACGACGGGCGCGGATGCATTTGCGTCTGCACCTGAGTCTGGCCAATGGGTTGGTTCTGCTGCATGGGCGGCGGGTTGTTCATGAAAACTTGTAGAATAACATAAGTCCTCCACCCCACCGATCAATGGCGAAAAGCATGCATGAAATTCATGAATCCGGCACCCAAGCAGCGCCGAAAATACTGGACACCCCTACCCCGCGTAAACGCGCCAGTTGATGTTCGGGAAAATGTTGTCCATCAGTTCGAGGGACTCGAGTTCCTTCTTGTCGACGGTGTCGTGTTCCAGGGCGTTGGCTAGGTAGTGCAAGCGGCTGCAGTGGTCGCGGACGCGGCGCTCGGCGTATTGGGCGGAGGTGCCGTTGCTCACGATGAAGGGCCAGTCCGAGCTTTGCGCGAGCACAAGTTCACGAGCGCATTGCTGTAGGGCGCGGTCGTTGAGCTTTTTCACGGTTTTCTTGGCCGCGAAATCGCGCGCCAGGCGGGTCATGCGGTCGCCGGCGGACGTGATTTGGTCGAACATCCAGTCGTTGGCGCCGTTGAGCCAATATTCGAAGTGACCCTTGTGACCCCAGGATGAAGTCGCCGGGTAAGCCGTTTGGTGGACGGGATTCCGGTCGAGGTATTTGCCCAGAGAAATTGTCTCCAACGAGCTTTGATCGTAGGCGGCCTTGCGCAGCACGTAGTCGAGCCAAGTCGGGCCCTCGAACCACCAGTGGCCGAACAGCTCGGCGTCGAACGGCGCCACGATGACTGGTGACGTATTCATGACCGAGTCGAGGTAATCGATGTGCGACACGCGCTGGAAAAGGAACTGCGCGGCATGCTGGTCGGCCTTTTTGCGGGCGCTCTCTGGGTCGTATCCGGCCTTGTAGGAGCCTGGTCCCGTGATGCGATGATACTTGATGCCGGTATCCGAACGGACATCGCCCGGGAGGAATTTACGCAGGTAGTCGAAATCGAGCTCGTGCCCGATGTCGCGGTAAAATTCGCGGTAATTGCCGTCGCCCGGGAAGCCCGCCTCGGCGGACCAAACTTGTTTCGTGCAGCCGTGGTCTCGGCCAAACGCCGCCACGCCCGAGGGCGTGTAAAGCGGCGCGTGCACGCCATAGACCGGCTGTGGCTTGGAATATTCGATACCCTCGGTTTCGGTGCAGAAAAAGCGGATGCCGTGCGCGCGCAGCCGGTCGTCGAGCCCCGGATAATAGGCGCACTCGGGGACCCAGCAGCCGTTTGGTTGGAAGCCCATGACCTCCTCGAAGTAGGCAAAGCCGTTGAGCAATTGCCCCTCCATCGTAGCGGGATTTGCCGAGAGGTGCGGCATGAAACCGTGCGTGCCGATGCAGCTGATGACCTCCAGATTGCCCTTTTCGTGCAAGGCGCGGAAGCGCTGGGAAATCCGTCCATCGCAGTCCTCGAAGTATTTCAGCGTGCGCGAGAAATAGTCGTGATACCACTTGGCGAGGTAGCTGAAGTGCGGGTCGTGCTTGAGCCGCTCCTGCTCGCGTTCGCAGAGTTCGATCAGGATCTTCATTCGGCGGGCGTAGCGCGCGCGGAGCAGTTCGTCTTCGAGCATGGCCAGCAGCGAGGGCGAGATGGAAATCGTCAACCCCCACGGCACACCATCGCGCTCCAGCGCGTCGAAATTTTGCAGCAGCGGAATGTAGGTTTCCGTGATCGCCTCGAAGAGCCAAAGCTCCTCCAGAAACTGCTCGAACTCCGGGTGGCGCACAAACGGCAGGTGCGCGTGCAAGACAAATGAAAGGTAGCCCTTGGCCATGATTACTTCGCGCCTCCCTTCTTGGAGGTCGCCAGAATGTTGTTATAAAGAATGCAAAGTTCGACCGCTAGGCTGTCCAGCGATTGCGGTTGGCTGCTAGCGCTCTGCGGATGGAATCCGCCGCGGCGCATCGGGTTGTGGAACATCTCCTGCAAGCCCCAAATGACGGAGCCCGGGTTGTCGTAAACAACGAGCCCGTTCTGCCCGTGGTTCACGCAGCCGATGCGCGCCTGGTGGGTGGTGAGGACGGATTTCCCATTTTCGATCGCCAAGTGCGCCATACCCTCATCCTGCCAGGTGCGGGCGGGAATCGCCACGAAATCGCAAGCATTGAGCAGGTCCATAAACTCCTCGCGGCCAACGTGGCCAATGAACTTGATGCGCCCGGCATGCCCGGAGCAATGTGCGCGGTGCTGCAGTTCGCCGTGGAGCGGACCGTTGCCCGCAAAGACCAGTTGCGCCTCGTGGTTCGCGCCACAAACGTGCTCCATCGCGCTCATGAGCAAGTCCGCGCCGGAAGCGTGGGAAATCTCCCCCGAGAACAGCGCCAGCGGATGCGCGGGATTCAGGTGGTAACGTTTTTTGACATCACCTGGGTCGAACGTCTTCGGCACGATGCCCTGAAAGAGGTCCGGCAGGATGACAATGCGGTCTTCCTTCACAAGCCCGTCGGCTAAAATCTGATTCCGCGCATCGCTGTGCGCGGTGATGACCCAGTCGGCCTTTTTCAGCGCAGTGGCCTCTTTTTTGGTCGCTGCCTCATCGATATCGCGGCCCCGCATCGCGGCGCGCTCGCGCTCGCTGGCGTGGAGGGTGAGCACTAGCGGGACCTTGTGCTTTTTGGCCAATTTGGACGCCTCGGCGACAGATTCGACATCGTGCGCGTGGATGAGGCTGGGCTTCTTTTTCAGCTCCTGATCACCGGCATGGAAATGCACGCCCAGCGGGTCAGCGGCGGCGTGTAGATTCTTTAAATAACTGGTCAGGCGCTCGGCGGCGTCCGGCTGCGGATCGTCCGCGAAAAAGGCGATCTCTAGATCTTCAGCCAGCGAACCGGTCCAGCTGTGGTGGACGCGCTCAAAGGTGCGGGCGTCGAAAATATTTTCCACCGGCATCACGCGGTCAAAACGCCCGCCGACATACATGCCGCGCGTGGAAGACTGGCCGGAGCGGTGCGCGCGGTCCATAAAGACCGTTTGCGAGCGGGCCAGCGCGCGGTAACGGCCGTCACGCAGGCGGAAACCGGCCTCGGCGATGAAGTAGCGCTCAATGCGGTCGGTGCTCCAGTAATAATTACCCGTGAGCCCGCTGACGTTGATGTCGAACTGGCTGTGCGCGTTCATCCCGTTGAAATCGATCCAGGACACGTCATAAAGACGCAGCGTTTGCTGGGCGCCGTTCCATTTCTCGCCTTCTTCAGCCTGCAGGGCGTCGATCGCGGCCTTATCGAGCGACCAATGAAGGTAGGCAAGACCGGCTTTTATCGGAACAAAGGCGAGATAATGCCCGGTTGGCGTTGGATTGAACTGCTGCCCGATTTTCCAGGCAACGGAGCGCATGCGCTCCATGGTTTCGGTTCCAAGACTGGCTTCTTTCATGTGTTAGGGACGTAGTGGGGACGCCAACCTCAGCAAGTCCCGTGACAAGGTTCAAGGCTAAAGGCTTTTTTGGTAAATTTACATGACATAGCACAGGCTGGCACGCTGTGTGCGGCAACCGCAAATTCACTTGACTCAACTAAACCTCGAATCATCCTGACCAACTCAATGTCCAGTTCGCAATCACGAGTTGATCAAGACGTCAATATGGCTGCTGAAGCCCTATCCAGTCTTGCCGATGTGATTGATAGCCAAGATATTGGCATGCCGGCATCCAACGCGCCCCACCTGATGCTTCTGCCAGTCGCCCCAGGCAGAATCCATGCGCACTGGCAATTAAGCGCCAACTTACTGAGCGAGGGACGCCAGATTTTAGGCGTTGGCGATTCAGACGCCAAGCTGGTCTTGCGCGCCTATCATTTCGACCACGGCGCAGGTCAGTATGCGGAAGCAAATTCAGCTGAAGATTTTCCCGTCGAAGGCTTGGAAAACAGCGGATATTTCGACTTGGACCAACAGCCCAGGCACGCTGGCGCAGTGCTTGGGTTGAAAAATGGACATGGACATTTTAGGCCGCTGGTGCGCGCTGCTTCCGTCGCGCTGCCACAACCAGCCGTTCAGTCGCCGCCTACGCCCAGAGAAGAGCCAGCCGGAATAGCGCCGACTGCGCGACAATCCCAGCCTAGCGTCACGCTGAACCCACTGGATGAAGCCTCCGTTGTCGCGCGACTTCCCCGCCTATGCAATTTGCCGGAGGAGCTGCTGAAAACGCCAGATGAACTGGCGTTTTTTAATCGCGAAACTGCCGCAAACATACCTGAGGCTGACACCATCGCGCTCACGGGCGACCTCGTGCTCGATGAATCCGCCGTCCACGAAGCAATCATCAGCGGCAATTGCAAAGTGCTGACTTTACCGCAAAAGGAAGCGGACGCCCCCCACCCCACTCAGCCATCAAGCAGTAAACTGCCCGAATCGGTCGGCGCTTCCGAACTATTGGCCAGCCAGTGGTCAGATAACTGGGACAGCGCTTCCCCCATTAATTTACGCGCCGAACTGACTTTGAATGGTCGCTTAGGTCCGGGCATGAAGCTGGCCCTTGCCGACAAATTAATTGCCCCACTCCCTGGCGGCGCCTTTAAAGTCGTCCAGAAACTGAGCGGATTTGCGGAAGTCATGCCGCTCCTCCTCACTGCCTATCAGTCGCCCAACCAAGGTTCCAGTGCGCTCGAATTGATCAAAGGGGCGTCCAATGGTCAGCCGATTCTTGAAATACATGCATCGATTGCCATCGAAGGCCGCATCAATGATGAGTCTTACCTGAAACTGCTGCCACCCGAAGTGAAAACCGACGAAGCGGGTCGCTTTGAGCTCAATCGCTCACTGCCAGACGGCGCTCTATTGCTACCTGGCCTGAGCTTAATCGCTGAAGCGTGACGGAAGCTCGGACGGTCAGCATTTTACTTCACGCGCATTTGCCCTTTGGCATGCGTCCTGAGCTCGCTATTTCCCTGGAGGAATGCTGGCTCTACGAAGCCGTTGCCAACTGCTATCTGCCGCTGCTGGAATTGATTGGCTCCCTGCCCAAGACGAGGGCACCAATGCTGGCAGTTTCACTCTCGCCTACGTTGCTTGAGCTCTGGGCGCATCCGCAATTCACGGATCGATTTGCCAAGCATCTGGAGCGCTACGCAGACATCTTGTCAGCAGAAGAAGCCAATCAATCCCTCCCCCCCGAACGCCGTAAGCTGGCGCAACAATTTCGGTTGGAATCCCAGAGGCTGGCCAATCGCTTTCTGAATCAAGGTGAATCCTTGCCCAATCAATGGAGAGCGTTGGCCGCAGCGGACAAAGTCGAGCTCCTGACGACTGCCGCGACGCATGCGTTCTTACCCGCCTACCAGCAATCACCGCTCGGGCGGAGCCTGCAGATTCGACTCGGCATGGAAACGTTTGAGCGACGCATTGGGCGCCGGCCCAAAGGCTTCTGGCTGCCCGAATGCGCTTATTATCCAGGCTTGGAAGAAGATCTCGCCCACGAAGGCGTTGCCTGGTTCGCCGTCGAAAACATGGGCGGACCAGTCGTCACCCAGTGCCCAAATGGCGTCCAAGCCATCGCCCGCAACAGCGCCTTGTCGCGTAAAGTTTGGGATGCGCAAACCGGCTACCCCGGCCATGCAAGCTACCGTGAGTTTCACCGCGATGCAGTCTTTGAGCTAACTCACGCTCAAGCGGGCCTTTACCGATTGCCCGATGGCTCCAGCCTACCCTTGGGGCTCAAGTATTGGCGCATCTCTGGCTCCAGTCACAAAGAATGGTACTGCCCACCGACAGCGCGTGCGCAAGCAGAAGCCGATGCGGATGAATTCCTGACTGCACTAAAGCAGGATGACTCCGAAACAATTTTCCTGCCCTTCGACGCCGAGCTCTTCGGGCATTGGTGGCATGAGGGGCCGCAATGGCTGCGCCAGTTGCTCAACCAAGGCAATATCATGCCAGCAATTGACTTCGCCGCGCCCAGCGCTGCGCTGGAGAGACTGAATGATATCCCAGAGGCCCAGCCCATCGCATCCACCTGGGGCCGACGCAGCGATTACTCTTTTTGGATTAATAACGAAACTGACTGGATTTACCCCTTGCTTCAATCGGCCGAAAAATCGCTGGAGGCCGTCTGGTGCGGTAGTTCTCAATCTCCGTTGCGAGATCGCGCCATTCGACAATTAATGCGCGAGCTGCTGCTGGCCCAGGCGTCCGACTGGCCCTTTATGCTGCGCGCTGAAGCCACTGCGCAGTACGCGGAAGAGCGCCTGCGGCGCCATTTGGGACGTTTTCACTTCCTGCTCCGTCAAATTCAATCCAACGAGATCGACCACAAAACGCTGGCGGCGCTCGAACAGCTTGACCCAATATTTCCTGATCTGAACACCCAGCCCGATCTTTACTTTCAGGCGTAATTCCACAACCTTCCTACTAAGGCCACTACTAGAGCCTCACCCACAATTAGCTGCTGTGAAACAAAAAGCCAATCCCATCCAACCCGCCGGCCAACCCAAAAACACGGCTTCAAAAGCTACTTCGCCCGACAGCGACGGCAAAGCCAAGAAGAAGGCTGCGGCAAAATCGCCCAAGAAAGCCACCGAGATAAAGGCAAAACGATCAAGTGCGGATTTTGTCGATTTTGACGAGATGGCACAAGCCGCAGAAGCAGCACAGGTGCAGGAAAAACTCAGCGCCCAGGAAGAGGCCGAACCGATCAATGCGGACCCAACCCAGGCCGCAGGCGTGGACCTGCACAATATTTTCCTCCACGACGAAATCCCATCGCTCTACACGGTGCACATTACGTCGGAGCTATCGCCGGTCGCCAAAGTCGGCGGGCTCGCCGATGTTGTCTTCGGCCTAACGTGGGAACTCCAGATTCGCGGCCACGCCGTGGAGATCATCTTGCCCAAGTATAACAACATGCGCTACGACCACATCTACGGGTTGGAGCGCTGTTTTGATGATCTTTGGGTGCCTTGGGGTGAAGGCGCCATCCATTGCTCGGTTTATTTTGGCTTTGTATACGGTCGCAAATGCTTCTTCATCGAGCCACACTCCAACGACTGCTTTTTTGATCGCAACAAGTTCTATGGCGATCACGACGACACTTTCCGCTTTGCGTTTTTCTCACGCGCGGCGATGGAATTCCTGCTCAAGTCCGGCAAACGGCCCAATATCATTCATTGCCACGATTGGCAGACCGGTCTGGTTCCCGTGTATCAATGGGAGATTTACCACCGACTGGGCATGCACGACTGCCGCGTTTGCTACACCATACATAACTTCAAGCATCAGGGACTTTGCGGCGTAAACCTGCTCGATGCCGCTGGTTTACATCGACACGATTATTATCTGTCGCATGAACGCTTGGGCGACTACAACCACCCGGGCGCCGTCAACCTGATGAAAGGCGGCATCGTTTACTCGAACTTCATCACCACCGTCTCCCCAACCCATGCCGGTGAAGCCAAAGACAAGGGCCAGGGCTTTGGACTTGAGCCAGCCCTACATGTGCATGGCGGCAAGTACGGCGGCGTGCTCAACGGCATCGATAACGATGTGTGGAACCCGGAAACGGATTGCCACATCCCCAGCCACTATAGTCGCGAGAACATCGACGCCAAATACGAAAACAAGCGAGCGCTGCGCGAACGCTTTCTCATGGCAGACAACGAAAAGCCGATCATCGCATTTGTCGGTCGGTTGGACCCGCAAAAAGGCCTGGAACTGGTCCGCCATGCGCTCTTCTACTGCGTTAACCATGGCGCACAATTCGTCATGCTCGGCAGCAGTCCCGACCCGTCAATCGACAGCTATTTCTGGCGCTTAAAAGGCGAAATCAACGAAAACCCGGACAGCCATATTGAAGTAGGCTTCAACGAAGAGCTCGCCCATCTGATCTACGCCGGGGCCGATATGATGGTCGTCCCAAGCCGTTACGAGCCCTGCGGCCTCACCCAGCTCATCGCCATGCGCTATGGCGCCGTGCCGCTCGTACGCGCGGTTGGCGGTTTGGCGGACACCGTGTTCGACAAGGACTTCGCCGACAAGCCGCTGGACGAGCGAAATGGTTACGTTTTCCACAACGACGACTACGGCGGCATCGAAAGTGCTTTGTCCCGCGCCATCAGCTGTTATTACATGTTCCCGGACCATTTCCGCAGCCTCATGCTCAACGCCATGAAGTGCGATTACTCATGGAATGTCCCCGGCCAACACTACTTGAACATCTACAACTACATTCGGGCCAAGTAGAACCCTGCCCGACGACACCATGAGCTCTCCTTCTCGCCGAATTCTAGCCGCCTACTGGACTGCGCCTGGCAAGGGGGTCGTCCTCATGCAGCGCAATTGGGACTCCACGGCATTTCCAGAATTTTACCTCGATGCCGAAGGCTTGGATATTGGCCTGGTGCAACGCATGGACCCAGTCGAGCTCGCCAAATTCACTGGCTTCTACGAAGACGCGGGCGACATTGTCTTCTGCCTCGACCCCAAGCGTTTCCCGCATGTGGATTTCGAAAACAATCCCGTTCGCGTCGCCGGTCCTTTCAATAATTGGGGACGCGATGAGAAAGCCGAGCACTGGACCCTCACCGCCGAAGAGGATGCAGAGGGCGAGATTTATTATGCGACCTCCATTCCCCGTGGCGAAATCGGTTCGGCCAGCAGCAAGTTGATTTTTAAATTCGTCACGCAAGACTGGCATTGGCTGACACCGCTACGCTGCGCGCCGAATGTCGAATACGACAAAGCCAACAACGCAAATTACCGCCTGAACCTCACCCACAGTGGCAAACACGCTTTTGAGTTTACCGTCGCCGATGATAAACGCGGCATGGACCAAGTCTGCCGCATCGGCTGGCGTGATGGCGGCTCCATCCGCAACCTGCAACTGATCAAACCCGGCCTCAGCTTTTACGATCTGAAAACCGACGCGCTGCTTGGCTCGACTGTCCGCAACCGTAAGACAACCTTCCGGCTCTTCGCTCCCCGAGCCAAAGGCGTCATTCTGGAACTCTACGACCGCATGGACTGCGAGTTCGTCAACCAGTATGACATGGAGCTGTCTGCGGATAAATTATGCTGGGAAATTGAGCTGAAAGGCAACCTGCACGGCTGGTATTACAACTATTACGTGGATGGCGAAAATGATGGCGTGACGACGGAATTTGAGCCGGAGCTCCCCATCCTCGACCCCTACGCAATGGCCACCGTCACCCATGAAGGCCCGGGCATCGTCATCAATACCGGCCAGACGAAAAAGCCAATCAGTCAGCACGTCGCCCCCCCCTGGCAAGACCTCATCGTGCTGGAATGCCACGTGCGCGACATCGCCGCCAAGGCCCCAATGAAGATTCCGGCGGAGGATCGCCTTGGCTTCAAGGGCGTCACCGACTACCTGCACAACGACATGTGCTACCTGCGCACGCTGGGCGCGAATTGCCTGGAGTTTCAACCGGTCCAGCAGTTCGATTCGCAGACCAAGGGTGAGTATCATTGGGGCTACATGACCACGAACTACTTTTCGCCCTGCGCGTGGTATGGCTCTAACCCCGCCCAGGCAACGCAGAACGACGAGTTTCTCGACCTGGTCGAAACCTGCCATGACCACGACCTAACCGTCATTGTGGACGTCGTTTACAACCATGTCGGCGTGCCAAATTTCCTCGGTCGCGTCGACAAGGCGTATTATTTTTACCTAACCGACGAGGGCGAATACATCAACTGGTCGGGCTGCGGCAACACACTCAATGCCGAGTCGGCGATGTCCAAGCGCCTCATGATCGATAGCCTGGTCCACTTCGTGGAAGCCTACGATGTCGATGGCTTCCGCTTTGATCTGGCTGAATTATTGACGATTGAGACGCTCAAGGAAATTGGCGATGCGCTGAAGGCAGTTAAGGAATCGATCATTGTAATTGCCGAGCCCTGGAGCTTTCGCGGCAGCATTCAATGGGATACCCGACTGGCCAGTTTTGCCTTCTGGAATGACGGCTACCGCAGCACCATCGCTGACTACGTGAAGGGCCTCAGCAATGCGGATGCACTAGCCTATTACATGAAAGGTTGCCTCGATCACATGGCAGCCTGGCCTGCGCAAAGCGTTAACTACACTGCCTCGCATGACGATCGTTGCTGGATTGATAAGATCACGACCAACAGCGACCACAATGGGGAGAATCCGAGCCAGCTGGACATTCAGCGGACTCACCTGATGGCCGCAATCGGCCTCTGCGCCGTCGGCATGCCGATGTTTTCCGAAGGGCAGGATTTCCTGCGTAGCAAAAAGGGAATCAATAACACCTATCAGCGCGGCGACATCAATGCGCTAGACTACGGACGCCTTCAGCGCTACAGCAAAACCCACACATTTTTCAAGGACCTGATCGGCTTTCGACGCTCGGAATGGGGCGAACTCATCCGCCTCTGGGACCGCCCCTCCCCCGGCTACCTCCGTGTCTTCAAGTGCGACAATGGCGAACGCAGCGCCGCCGCCCTGCTCTTCAATGCAGACTGCGCGTTGGGGCCTCGCCAGTTGCTCTTTGCGATCAATCCGCACGGCGATTCACAGTCGGTCAATTTACACGAAATCGACGGCATGCACTGGCGCTGCATCGCAAACAGCGAGGAAGTCCACTACGAAGGCATTGCTGACAACCGTTTCGACGGCCACCACCACCGCCTCAACCTGAACGGCATGGATGTGGGCATCTGGGTGCGGGAGTTCCCGCACGAGTAAAGTCAGGGCATCCTGAATCCCTTAATGCGCAGAGAGATTGCAGGCTGCTTGAACGTGCCATTCAGCATCGGTAACTCAGATCAGCCCAAATAGGTCAGCACTTTTTCAATGGGCGCGGTGTAAATCGCGACTGTTTCCAGCTTCTGCTCATTAGTGGCGGCTTGAAGCGACTGGATGATGGGCGCCACTTGATCCTTACTCAGCACCATTTGTAAGCTGCCCAACTCACGGTTAATGCGCACACCGGCGCCAGTCAGCTTGCATTCACTCTCCATGAAGCGGCCAAACACCGAAGTCACCGCAGGTGCGCCAGCTTTTAAAACTGCAGCGACCAGGACATCCAAATTTTTACGCTTGGTTGTGCAAGTGATGCGCGTCAGGTCGAACAAGTATTTGCGCGAACGCGCGCTCCCAATCCCCAGAAAACTCAAAGCGCCGCCACTGCTTTTCTGCTCGTCGATCAAGTTGCTGGTAGCGCGCCAATCTGCGCACCCCTTCAGGTCGTCAATCGCGTGAATAATCTGGTGAATGCTCGCGGCGTGCCTTGCAGATTCATGCACGCCGGGCAACTTAATCAGCCCGCGGTTGACCCCCATCTGATAGATGATCCCGCGCCCGGGCTCCGTCAGACGACCAGCTGTCGCCATTGCCTCGAACACGGCCTCAGAGTCCATTTCATCAACGATTACCCGGATGATTTCCTTGTCTGGATTTTGGGTAAAACGCAGAATGCCCAAGCGGTCGCGCACGCCACGGCCTTCACAGTAGTGAATCGTCGGGCCATGAGCGCCCGCTTTGATCGCCGCGCGGGCCACCGTTTCGGATATCGACGACTGCACCGTCGCGGCAATGCCCACCAGGTTGCGCTTGAATTTGATCATGCTCAAGCCCGCCTCGGTGTGCTCCCCGTTTTGCCAAACCGGAAAATCGGGCGTCGCCGTAAAATAGCTGCAAGGGTGAGTAAAAACCGCCCCTGCCCCCGCCAAGCGCAACTGACCGAGCGCCACGATTTGCTCCATGATCACGTCGACTTCATCATGCGGCAGTAGAAACTGAATAATCTCCTGCTCCGGGCTGATGACGGGAAGTAAAAACTGATACCAGCGGTCCTTGACCAAGGTTCCCCGGGCGCCCAGCTCGAACAGGAAACGCGCCGGTTTATCCAGCAGAAATTCCGTCACTTCGTTACTCGTGCGGCGTGGCAAAACGGCCGTCACGATGGACATTTTTTTCTGCTCGACCCAGTTATCCATCGGCCAAGCCTCCTTCCACGTGCTCAGCCGCTTCCGCAGTGCGTCGGACGATTAAGCCCACCGTCAGCACGGTAATAATCGGCCCCACGGACGCCAAAGCCAAAACGCCAAAGCCATCGATCACGCCTGGGACATTGGCGCCAATGCCGAGGCCCATCGCCAGCACCAGCGGCACGGTAATCGGCCCCGTCGTCACGCCCGCGCTATCCCAGCCGAAATTGACGAATTCCTCCGTGGAAATATAGGTCAGGAACAGCAGTAAAATATACGGCGGAATGAGCAACCAGGCCAACGGCAAGTTATAGGCGATTTTGCAAACCCCAGTCGCAATGCCGATGCCCACCCCGATCGCCACCGACTGCATCAGCAGGTTCTTGCGAAACGCGCCGGCGGTGATTTTTTGCACGGTTACGCCCAACGCATTTAGAGCCGGCTCAGCCAACGTCGCGCCATAACCGAGCAGGAAGCCAAACAGCACTGCGATTATTTTCCCAAAGTGCTCGGCATTGACCAACGGTCCAAAGCTCGCCTCAATGCCCCAAGGGCTGATTGAGGCAAACGTCGCCGGAATATTGCTCCCTAATTGTTCGCCCAGTGGCGTGAGTCCCATCGTGATTCCCAGCCCGAACAACGCCATCCCGGCCAGGGAGAAAACAATGCCAACCATCAACTGATCCAAATCGCGAATCGGCTCTTTAACCAAGAGTTTCAGGATTACGAACAGGAAAATAACCAACGGCACAATGGCTTGCAGCGCGCCAAACAGCGCTGTCTTGAATTCTTTGGGAAAGTCCGCCTGTGGGTCCCACTCTTCAATATCTTGCGCCCACAAGGAAGGGTCTTCATGCCGCTCATACACCACTCGGGCCCCGCTTTGCACCAGGCGTCCATTCACGAGTTGGGTTTCCCCGCCTTCAAAGCGAACGGTGACGTCTTCCGGCAAATCCCCGGTGAGCAGGAAATTCTGAAACTCGCCTTCCGAAATCGGTTCTTTCGCCATCAACGGCGCAGCTTCGACGTCCTGCAGTAAAGCCAGAGGCGGATCCGCAGTTTCCACGTTAAACTCCGGCAGCACAGTCTGCTCCACCTCGCCAGTGTAGTTTGGCGCACCGACATAATCCTGCGCCGCATAGTGATACAAACCCAGCAGCAGCACCGCAATAATCGGGAACAGCGAAGCCAGCGTCACAATGCCAAAACCAGCATTACTGGAATCCTCGTCGCCAACGATGCGGCAGACGCCAATGCCCAGCGCCAGCACCAGCGGAACAGTCACCGGGCCCGTTGTCACCGCGCCACAGTCCCAGGCCAAGCCTACAATTGGCGCAAGCACGTCGTTAAAATGCGCATAGACCGTTAGCCCCGCCAGGAGCCCGATCAGCGGCATGATGAACATTTTCAGCGACCAGCCGCGGAAAAACCGCAAGACGCCGAGCAACACTGCAATGCCCACGCCAATCGCCACACTGACCACGAGCTGCGTCGAAAAGTCATTCAGCAAACTGTAGAGCAACGGCGCGTCATTGGGACGAACACCGGCCCCCGCAGCTCGCAACACCGCAATCGCCGGTTCAGCAAAGGTGGCCAGGCCCCCCAGCACGAAGGCAAAAGCCAGGATCGCCGGCAGCTTGGCGTTTCGTGGTAAAACCGCGCCAATGATTTCTCCCAGCGGCATCAGCCCAAGGCGCAACCCTTCCATGAAAAACATCAACCCCAGCGCCACAACAAACACGCCGACGCCGATCATCCCAGCATAGACCAGCGGAACGCCGAGGATCAGGATCTGGAACGCCGCCAGGTAAACGATGATGAACCAGATGCTCTTGACCTGCTCAAAAAATTTATCGCGAAAGTAAGGCGTCAACAAGCGAAGCGTGCCCCGAAGCCCCAGCTTCGGCGTACTCCAGCCCATTGACTGACCCTCGCTCGCCATCGGAAGCTAAGATCGCGAATTTCACGCCTGCGCCAAGCGTAAAAGCTTTGCAATTAAGCAATTGGCGAACGTTTTACCCTTTTCCGCGTTTCAGACTGGGATCAAGCCAGTGTGGTTAAATCGCCCGGCCAAAGGGAGGAGCATTGACTTCGCGCGCATGCTTCAATGCAGCAATCCCATCCATAATTTTCGCGGCGGCGTTTTCATATCGCTGGCTGTCCGCCTTGCCGCCATCATAGTCACTCACTGGAATTGCCGGGCCAAAGCTCACGCCTAGCGGCTTGAAGAGTCGGGGTAATTTTTGATGGCGGTTCCACATCTCATAACTGCCAAAAATGCGAGCTGGCACCACCGGCACTTGCGCACGGCAGGCGATCATCCCAATCCCCTTTTTGCCCGCGTGCAAATGGCCGTCAGGCGTGCGTGTCCCCTCCGGAAAAACCAAAAGCGCGGCATCTTCCTTGAATGCGGCAAAGACGCGGCGAAACGCCTGCAAATCACGCTCGCCATCACGGTCAATCGGGATGGCGTTGAGGTTCGTAATCAACGTGCCAAAAGCGCCCTTCCACAGTGTATTACGCGCAAAGAAATGGAGCTCGCGCGGACACGCGGCCGCAAAGACGGGCGGATCAAGAAAGCTCGCGTGGTTACACGCCAGCAGGAACGGCCCCTCGCGCGGCACGTTCGCGGCCCCATGCACTTGCAACCCATTAAAAGTGTAGAACCATCCCGCCAGCGCCGCCCGGCAGTTTCGGTAAAATGGCTTCATTGGGTAAGTGATCATGGCTAGGCGCGATTCGATACCCGGTTTACGATTTCATCGACCACTTCTTCCAAAGTGAGGTTGGAGTTGTCGATGCGCTCTGCGCCTTCCGGGCAAGTCAAGGGCGCTGTTTTGCGTGAGGAATCAATTTTATCGCGCGCTTCAATGGAGTCCGTCTGCCCTTCAGCGGCGCGGCGCTGGGAGCGCGTCGCGGCGTCGGCTTCCAGGAAAATGCGGAGCGTCGCGTCCGGGAAAATCACCGAGCCAATGTCGCGCCCCTCCATAATGAGACCGGCAAAGCCCTCTGCCTGCGCGATGCCCGCCTGACTGCGCTGATAGTTGAATAAAAACTGACGCACGGCCGGTATCGCGGCGTAGGGCGAGACCGTGGCGTTCACCGCGTCGCTGCGTAAATCATTCTCCGAAGGAACCTTGCCAGCCAAGGCAATGCGCGCGCTGCGTCCCACCAATTGAGTGTCCAAAGGCAAGCCCTGCAATTTCTCCGCTACAGCGGCTTCATCATCCGGCGAAACTCCCGCCTGCAGCAGGGCAAAGGTCACCGCGCGATAGTGCGACCCCGTGTCGACATGCATCAGGTTCAGTCGCTCAGCAACAAGCCTTGACGTAGACGACTTACCGCTCGCCGCACCGCCATCCACGGCAATGATCAGAAAATCTGGTTTCATTCTTAAACTACTTTGGAACACGAATAGCCAATAGGGCGACTGAAAATCTTATAATTATTCAACACGAGATAAGGTGGCGACATTCTCGATGTGTCGTGTTTGCGGAAAAAGATCGAATGGCTGGATGCGCTCAATGCGATACCCGCCTTCGCGCAGAATCTTTAGATCGCGCGCCTGAGTCGATGGATCGCACGACACATAAACCAGCCGCTTCGGGCCAAGGTTGAGCAGTTGGCGCAAGAAAAGTTCATCACAACCGGCGCGGGGCGGATCGATGATCATCGCGGTTTCGTCACCGGGAAAAGTCAGTGACTCAAAGATTGCCTCGGACTTGCCGATCGTAAATGTGGCATTCGTAATCCCATTGGCTGCGGCGTTCAGTCGCGCCAGCTCGATGGCCTGATGGTTGATCTCCACGCCAGCCACGTGCTCGAACTCACGGGCGGCGGAAATGCCAAACACGCCCACCCCACAGTAGGCGTCAACGAGGTAGCGCAGCTTCACCTTGCCAATTTCCGCCAACACGTAGTCGATCATCTCAGGCAGGATGTAGGGATTGTTCTGGAAAAATTCCCCCGCCTTAAACTGGAACACGATGTTGCCCACTTTCGCGGAAACCGTCTCGCGCGGATCCGTCACGACGCCTTCTAACGTATCGCGCAAGAGCAGTGTGGAGCCGCGCTTAAACTTATCTTTCCGCGCAAAGATTTTTTTGCGCTCAATGGGCATTGCCTCGTTGATATTTTCCGTCGCAATCGGGCAATGCGGCACGTCGATCAGTGAATTACGACGCCCATAACGCTGGAAGCCGATTTCGAACGTGCGTGACTTCCGACCAGGATGATGCGGCGTCAGCTTTGAGCGATAATAGTACTCTTTGGGCGAACCATGCGTCGACTCTACGGCAACATCCTCGATGCCGCCCAAACGCTCCATCAGCTCTTTGACCTGGCCACGCTTCCACTCCTTCTGCCCTTCATACGCAAAGTGCTGGTATTGGCACCCTCCGCAGTCGCCAAAGAGCGGACAGGGCGGCTCCACCCGTTGCGGAGAGGGCTCCAGCACCTCGACCAAGTCGGCATCCGAATAATTCTTATGATTGCGGAAAATGCGCACGCGAACCCGTTCGCCTGGCAGCGCAAAAGGGGTCATCACGACCCAGCCGTTATCGCGCGCCAAGCCGTGCCCCAGATTGGTCAGGGTCTCGATGGTCAACTCCAGCTCGTGATGATACGGGTATGGCTCAGGAAGAAAATTGCGCGGCGCTTCTGTCATCACGCGGTTTCTAGACAACGTATCGCCTGAATCAACTGGAATCGGACAGAACGACGAATCCGGTTGATTCGCGGGTGGTGTTGTCTAAACAAGCAGCATGTCCCGATTTCCGCGCATCGAGTCACGCCAGAATCCACGAATCAAAGGCCTGGTGAAACTGCGCTCCGCCAAGGAGCGCAAAGCCATGGGCGCATTCCTGGTCGAGGGCGAGCTGGAGCTGACTCGCGCCGTCCGCGCCGACACCTCGCTGAATGAACTCTACTTGTGTCCGGAACTTTGGCGCGACGCCGATGCAGCAAATGCGATCATCGCCAGCGCCGAAAAACAACAGGCCAAGATTTTTGATGTCACGCGCGATGCCTTTGCCAAAATATCCCTGCGTGAAGGCCCCGACGGCCTCCTGGGCGTGGCCAGCATGCGCAATACGGCCCTGAGCGAACTGCATTTGCCGGAGGCTCCGCTCATCGTCATTGTGGAGCAGATCGAAAAGCCTGGCAACCTGGGCGCCTTGATCCGCTCGGCAGAAGCCGTCGGCGCCAATGCGCTCATTGCCTGCGATCCGGTTACGGATTTCTGCAACCCACAAGTGATCCGTAATTCGCGCGGGCTGGTCTTTTCCCTGCCTTGCGTATCCACCACCCAGACAGAGCTCGATGCCTGGCTGTTGGAACGGGGCGTCCAAGTGGCGGCAACAACGCCCGACGCCTCCCTCGCCCATTGGGATTGCGACTTGACTGGCCCCGTCGCGGTTCTGGCCGGAGCAGAGCACGCAGGGCTCAGCGACTTCTGGCTACAGCGCGCCGAACTCAAACTCCGCATTCCCATGCACGGTGTCGCAGACAGCTTAAATGTGAACACCGCCACCGCCATCGTTCTCTTCGAGGCCCTAAGGCAGCGTAGTCAGTAATTTTGCTCTAGCCAGTATTTGGCGCTACGAGGGCGATTTGCGATATTAGCCAGTGTTTTGAGATCGCAACGTGCAGCAAATTAGGTAGTAATCGTCGACCATCAGGGCATTTTTCCCTAAAGCTCTCAAACAACTAGGCTGATCGCGACGGCATGCTATTCATACTTGCGGGGGTTATTTTACTCTATTTTGGCGCTGAGGGCTTGGTGCGCGGCAGCACCAGCTTGGCGCTGCGGGCGGGCATTTCACCGTTGGTGGTCGGTTTAACCGTCGTAGCCTTTGGCACCAGCGCCCCGGAACTAACGGTGAGCATCTCTGCCGCCACCCGGCAAATGGGCGCCGTGTCCCTGGGTAACGTGCTTGGATCGAACATTTTCAATATCGCCGTAATCCTCGGTCTTTCCGCGCTGGTGCGTCCCCTGGAGATCCATATCAATTTGCTGCGTCGGGACATCCCGATCATGATCGGCGTATCCGCAATTGGCTTCGGTCTGCTTTTCCTCTCAGAAATTGGGCGAATAGCTGGAGTCGCTCTCCTGGTGCTTCTGGTAGGCTACATCTACTTCACGATTCATGAATCCAAACGTGAAAGCGCTCAGTCAGCCGAGGCGCTGGACGTGCCAGAAAAGCCTGCGGGCGTCTGGTGGAAGGACGTAGCGATGCTCATTGTTGGCCTGGGCCTCCTGATCTGGGGCGCGAACCTCTTTGTGGAAGGAGCGATCAACATTGCGCGTCGTTTGGGGATCTCCGAAGCCATAATCGGGCTAACAATTGTTGCAGCAGGCACGAGTCTGCCTGAACTCGCAACCAGCATTGTAGCGGCGCTCAAAAAGCAAACGGATATCGCTGTGGGCAATGTCGTCGGATCCAATATTTTCAACATCCTCTGCATTTTGGGGGCCACTGTGCTGGTCTGCCCGATTTCAACATCGGGCATCAGCCTCGTGGATGGCGGCGTGATGCTCTTGACCAGCTTAATTCTCCTGCCTCTGGCGCGCACGCAATTAACCATTCAGCGTTGGGAAGGCGCCGTATTGCTCGCGGTCTATGGAGGCTATTTACTTTGGCTTTGGCCCAAATAGGCGTCCTCAGCGCCCCCCCCAAAGAGCGCACAGGCAGAGCAGTCTGTTCGGCGCCGGGGTTTCAAGATGAAGCAACAGACGATAGGAATCAAAATTTCCGTTACGCTTCTGCGGCATATAAGATTACCGGTTGCGCGGCGGGCGCGAATCCTGCTAAGGTTCGCCCCATGAAAGACCCGGAGCTGCCTACTAACGAGCTGACTACAAACCGCAAAGCCCTGCTGGTAAACCTGGACCAGGACGTCTACGGCACTTTTGCCGAAATTGGCGCCGGGCAGGAAGTCGCCCGGCACTTCTTTAAGGTTGGCGGCGCCGCAGGCACCATCGCCAAGAGCATGTCTGCTTACGACATGAAGTTCAGCGACTCCATTTATGGCAAGGCCGCACGCTACGTCTCGCGGGAACGCCTCCTGCAAATGCTGGAGCACGAGTACAAGCTGCTCCAGGAACGCCTTGGCGAAGCTCGGGGCGCCGACACCACCTTTTTCGTCTTTTCCAACACAGTCGCCACCGCCAGTTTCAGCAACCGAAAGCCCGGGCATGGCTGGCTCGGCATGCGGTTCCAAATCGAGCCCGGCGGCCCCCCCCATGACATCCTCGTGCATGCGCGTCTGCTGGATAAAACCGCGCAGCTCCAACAGGAAGCACTGGGCATTTTCGGGGTTAATTTCATCTGGGCTGCGCTCGTCTACCACAACGATCTGGACCGCTTCATTCCCTCCCTGCTCGATCACATCGAGGAGGAACGCATCGAGGTGGACATGCTGGAGTTCATCGGCCCGCGATTTGAACACATTGAAAACCGCATCGTTGGCTTGAAGCTGGTCGAAAACGGCCTGACCAACGCCGTGCTCTTCAGCTCGGACGGCGGGTATCTGCTGCCGATGGAAGCCTTTTACAAGAAGGCGGTCCTCGTCGAGCGCGGCTCTTTCCGCCCGGTGACTCATGTGAATGTGGACATGATCACCTGCGCAGGCGGCCAATTTGTGCAGGAAGACGCCATGCAGGATCAAACCGTCATGCCGCTGTTTGAGATCACGATGAAGAACCTCCTCGCTGGCGGGCAGGAGATCGATTACAAGGACTTTCTCGCGCGGGTGGACACGATCAACACCCTGGGTTATCCAGTGCTCGTCTCCAATTATCAGGAGTATTACCGACTCAGCCAATATTTCCGCCGTTACACCGATCGCATGGTCGGCTTGGTTCTGGGCATCAACCACCTGCAAGCCATCTTCAACGAGGAATATTACCAGCACCTGGAAGGTGGCATTCTGGAGTCCTTTGGCCGCTTATTTAAGGAAAACGTCAAGCTCTACGTTTACCCGATGAAGGGCAGTGGCTACCATGCCTACCTGGCGGGCCAAGGCGACAAATTGCGCGAAACCAACAGCGATTTCGAAAGCAAAATGCTCATCACAGCCGACAATCTTCGGGTGAAAAACCACCTGCGCCATTTGTATGCCTACCTGCTGGAAAATCATTTCCTCGTGCCCGTGCTCGGCGCCAATCCGGACATCCTCAATATCTTTTCCCGCGACATCATCCGCCGCATTCAAGATGGAGAAGGTGATTGGGAAGACGCGGTCCCGGATAAAGTCGCGGCTAAAATCAAGGCCGACGGCCTTTGGGCCGAAAAAGCGACTGCGGCCGCAGCCAAGTAAGCCAAAGCTAAATAGAGAGAAACACGTCTACTCATTGTAGTCGATTAAACTTCGTTTCGCAAAAAGGTTACGGTACGCGCAACTGCTACTTTAACCTTTAAGCTTAGTCTTTTAGCCTGTATCACCGCAGGCTATGAAAACTCCCGGCATTGGCACCCTCTCCCTTCACGCAGGCCACACGCCTGATTCCGAAACGTCATCTCGCGCCGTCCCGATTTACCAGACGACCAGCTACACCTTCCGCGACACCGAGCATGCGGCGAATCTTTTCGCGCTTAAGGAGCTTGGCAACATCTACACGCGGATCATGAATCCGACCACCGATGTGCTGGAAAAGCGCATCGCTGCGCTTGAAGGCGGCACGGCAGGCCTTGCCCACGCCAGTGGCTCCGCAGCCATCTCCAGCAGTATTTTGAACCTGGCCGGAGCCGGTGACCACATTGTATCAGTTGCCCAACTCTACGGCGGCACTTACAATCTGTTTCACTACACCTTGCCCAAGCTCGGCATCGAAGTCAGCTTCGTGGACGCGGAAGATCCGGAAAGCTTCCGCACCGCGATCAAGGCCAACACCAAAGCGATCTTCGGGGAGAGCCTCGGCAACCCCAAGCTGAATATTTTCCCGTTTGCAGAAGTCGGCAAAATCGCGGCCGAAAACGGGCTCCCCCTCATCATCGACAACACAGCGCTCTCCCCTGCCCTTTGCCGACCACTTGAGCATGGGGCAAACATCGTGGTGCACTCGACCACGAAATTCCTGGGCGGACACGGCGTAGCGATCGGGGGCCTGGTCGTCGATGGCGGTAACTTTGACTGGGGCCAGGGGCGTCATCCGGGCTTTACGGAACCCGACCCCAGCTACCATGGCCTGGTCCACTGGGACGCCTTCAAGGCTTTCGAACCGGCAGGCGGCGCGAACATTGCCTACGCCATGAAAATGCGCCTCCAACTGCTTCGCGACACCGGCGGATGCGCTTCGCCGCACAACAGTTTCCTGACGTTGCTCGGCGTGGAAACGCTTCAACTACGGATGAAACAGCATTCCGCCAACGCAATGAAAGTAGCGGAGTTCCTGTGCGATCACGATAAGGTCAGTTGGGTCAACTACCCGGGCTTGCCCGATCACCCCAGCCACGCCGCCGCCAAGCAATACCTCGACGGCGGCGCCGGCGCGCTACTCGGTTTCGGCGTTCAGGGTGGCATGGCTGCCGGTCGCAAATTCATTGAATCACTGCACTTATTCAGCCACTTGGCCAATATCGGCGACGCCAAGAGCCTGGCCATCCACCCGGCGAGCACCACGCACAGCCAGCTTTCCGCCGAGGAACAGACGGCATCCGGCGTGACCGAAGACTTTGTGCGTTTGTCAGTCGGCATTGAAGACCCGGAAGACATCATTGGCGACCTGGAGCAAGCCCTGCAGCAAGTCTAGAGCACTTTTCATCTAGATTGGCCGATCAGGCCGCAGTGATTTTTCGTGTCCAGCAAGGCGGCTAGAGCGTCGCAGGCTGGAAGCCTGTGAGCGAAAAGCCAACAACGCTGGCGCGGAAAAGCACTCGGTTTAGGGCTTGGGGCCAGATTGAAAGTTCGCGGCGTTGGCATTTCAATCACGGGCTTCCAGCCCGCTCAATCAAAGCCGCCTTGCGCTGCATCCAATCTATACCCCACCTGACTCGGCAAATCTAGATGAAAAGTGCTCTAGCGGCCTGCCAGATTTGACATTGCGGTATCTGCGCGAAACCCAATGATTTCGGCATCGAGGATGTGGAGTCTTAAGGGGATATTGTGCGCTATCGTATTGCTGTCAGCCATCACGCTAACGGCGCAAACCGTTCTCTCGTCGGATAACCGCGACATCGTTGTCACGGGAGATCGCGTGATGCGCGGCATGTTCGACGATGGCTACAGCATTCTGGTGTCCAAGCCACAGGTCGATTACTCTGCTCTGCGCGAAAACCTGATCGATTCGAGCAATGACAAAGTCGGACAAAGGATTCAGGCTTGGTACGAGGAAGGCTCGGCCGCAGGCAACGTGGGGGACTGCTATGAAAACCGGGATGGCGGGCACTCGAAACTGCCACTTCATCGTTTCCAGCAATTTGCGAACATCACCTACGATAGCAGCTTGAAGAAGCAGAAGGCGAATTTCGGCGTCAAGGTCAACATCGCCAATGATCGTCCTTCGATCATTAACGCCTCACTCGCCATGATGGAGAAACCGGCCTCGCGCAGTATGGCGCGGCTGATCCTGCACAACGCAGAATTTTCATCGCAGCTATATTCATTTTACCGGCTCAGTGATTTCATTTTCTACCCAGAGCACAAAGACTACGATCAGGCGGACTGTTTTGCCGTCAACACGCCTTACCTGATTATCAGCCAGGGATCTTCCGGGTCGGACAGGCCTTTCATGTTCGCTGTGGCGCAAACGTTGGCCAGCTTCCACCCTGCGGTCAAAGAGCGTCTACACCAACGCGGTCTGCTCGCGCCCACCGTGCAGATGATCATGCGGTGGAATTACCAGGGCATCGGCAACGCCGATAACTACCTGACAGGCAATGCACACCCAACGGCCTTTGACGGAAAAAAGCTCGACCGTTCCGGCATGGCGAACATGGCGCACGCCATGACCTCGGACTGCCTCCCTCCCCTCGCGATGATCCAAATGGTCAGCGAGCAATCCAGCGTTAGCGGGGTCGATAACTTTGACGCCGGAGCGAGTGAACACCTGCTGGATACGCCCTGCGCCATTGGCCGTATCGCCCGGGACCTCGCCGAAACCCGCACGTTTCAGGTATCCGCAGAGGAGAGCTTCGACGTGCATGGGCGGCCACTCACGTTTCATTGGCGCGTCCTGCGTGGCGACACTTCGAAGATAACCATTACGCCACTCAATGACGCAGGCTCCCGGGCGGAAATCTCAATCCGCTATCAGCCCAACGTGACTGCGCCGGATCAGCCCGATCTCAGGACCCATCGCGTCGACATCGGCGTCTTCGTCGACAATGGCTTTTATTATTCAGCCCCCGCCTTCATCTCGATCTACTACCCGCCCAACGAAGAACGCGTTTACGACGAGCACGGAACGCTGCAATCGGTCCGCTACCTGAGCCCGCTGGATATGCCCGGCGAAGCCGACATGCTGCTTATCTACAACAAGCCTTGGACCGACGACTATCATTACGAAAATGGACAACTCACAGGCTGGACTCGCACGATGCATGACGGCGAGTCCTCCGAGTTCGACGCATCAGGTCAGTTGTTCGAATCCGGCTGGTTCAGCGACTCTACGCCCAACCCCGCGACTTACACGACCTCACGCACCAGCGTGGGCCTTCAAACCGTGCAATTCGAATAAATGAAGGCGCCAATCTCCCGCTACTTCCAGCATTGGAGCCAACAGCTGCTCGATGTGCTTTACCCGCGGGAGTGCTTGGTCTACGGCGAGCCCGTTGAAAGCAATTCCCCCTGTCGATTTCTTTCCCGGCGAGCGCTGGAAATGATCTATTTTATTCACGAGCCACATTGCTCGACCTGTGGCGCTCCGTTTTTTGGCGAATTGCTCGCCTTGCGCGAATGCCCGCACTGCCGGGAGCTCAACCCTGCATTTTCCCGCGGACGGTCGCTGTTTCTCCTGCGGGACACTGGACGTGAATTTATCCACGAGTTAAAATACAACAATGGCCGACACCTCGCGCCAGACCTCACCCCGATTCTCCAACGCAACCCGCGTTTTCTGGAATTCCTGCAAGGCAGCGTCCTCGTTCCCATCCCGCTGCACGCCGTGCGCGAGCGTGAGCGAGGCTACAACCAGAGCCTGCTCATCTCCCAGCAGTTGAGCCAGGCATCCGGCTGTCCAACGGTCGAAATGCTGCAACGCGTTAAGTTTACCGAAACGCAAACGCGCCTCGACCGCTCTCAGCGGCAAGCCAACCTCCGCAATGCATTTGCCCTGAAACCCGGCGTAAAAGCGCCTCTCCAGCAGCGAATTACCCTGGTCGACGACGTTTTTACGACCGGCGCGACCTTGAATTCTGCCGCCAAAACACTCCTTGCCGCTGGCGTCGAACAGATTGACGTGGTGACGCTAGGCCATGGTTGACGAAACCGAATTTACCTGCCTATTATTGCCGTTTATACACATTTGAGCAAACTGACTAAGCATGGCTATTTTCCGCAGACCGCAGTACTCCACCGTTCGCGTTAAAAAGAAAGACATCCCCGCCGGGCTCTGGACCAAGTGTCCCGAGAGCGGCGAAATCGTCTACAACAAAGAGCTTGAGGAAAACTGGATGGTGGTGCCCAAGAGCGGCTATCACTTCCAACTCAAAGCCCGTCGCCGCGTGGATTTGCTGATCGACGAAGGCACTTTCGTTGAGCACGACGCCACCCTCTCCAGCGTTGATCCGCTGGAATTCGTGGACAACAAGCCTTACCCGAAGCGCATTGAAGCCGCCCAGGCCAAAACCGGTGAAAACGACGCGCTGCTAAGCGGCACAGGCGAGCTCAACGGCATGCCCGTCTCCATCGCCGTCATGGACTTTTCCTTTAACGGCGGCAGCATGGGCTCCGTAGTGGGTGAAAAGATAGCCCGCGCCATTGAGCGCGCCACCGAAGCTGGCACGCCCGTCATCGTCGTTTGCGCTTCTGGCGGAGCTCGCATGCAGGAAGGCATCCTCAGCCTCATGCAGATGGCGAAGACTTCAGCTGCGCTCGCCCGCCATAGCGAAGCCGGTCTCCCCTACGCCGCCGTGCTCACCAACCCAACCATGGCTGGCGTGATGGCCAGCTTCGCCTCTTTGGGAGATGTCATTCTCGCCGAGCCCAAAGCGCTGATTGGCTTTGCCGGACCACGCGTCATCAAAGAAACCACACAGCAAGACTTGCCTGCCGGTTTCCAAACATCCGAATTCCTGCTGGAGCGCGGCTTGGTCGACCAGATTGTGCCTCGCCTGGAAATGAAAAATCGCCTGGCCACTTTGCTCAAGGCGTTCATGGCTGGCAAGTAAGCCAGTTAAAGCAATTTAGAGCCCTACTTGCAGAGGCTAGAGCACTGTTCATCTAGATTGGCCGATCAGGCCGCAGTGATTTTTCGTGTCCAGCAAGGCGGCTTGAGCGTCGCAGGCTGGAAGCCTGTGAGCGAAAAGCCAACAACGCTGGCGCGGAAAAGCACTCGGTTTAGGGCTTGGGGCCAGATTGGAAGTTCGCGGCGTTGGCATTTCAATCACGGGCTTCCAGCCCCCCTCAATCAAAGCCGCCTTGCGCTGCATCCAATCTCTAACCCACCTGACTCGGCCAATATAGATGAAAAGTGCTCTAATGCCTCGCAGCGTTAAGATCTGCCCTGCGCGTGTCAGTTTATCTGGCGCGCGCTAATCCTCGACTTCGGTCTCTTCTTCGATGGCGCCGAGAACGCTGCGGCGCACGCCAGATGCGATATTGAGGCCAGTCGCAATGCTTTCCAGCACATCCAGCTCTCCCTTGGTCACGCCATGATCAATCTGCGCCATCTTGCCTAGGTTCAGATAGAGCGAATTCCGCTCATCATAAGTCGAAAGCTCCAGATAACGGCGGCAAAATTGAGGGATTTGCTGCTCCGTGCATTCACGGCACAACGCCATCGTCAGAAAGATTTCGGCGCGCTCGTCATCCAGCTCACCCGTTTTTTTCAGGTAGTCGGTGATCAGCGTTAATTCCTCCGGAAGCAGAATCTGATCCGCATAGACCACGAGGCTGATCAAGGATAGCTCAAGCGAAAGTTTCTCAACTTTGCGATAGGATAGACGAAGCGCGCTAAAGTGGTCGCCATACCGCACTTTCAGGCGGAAAAGCAGCGGATTGGCCTTGTATTCAGCGAGGTAAGCCTCACGCCCAAGATCGCTGATTTTCGCCGGAAAAGGCGTGCCTGTGAGCTTATACTTAACCTTCTTGATGAGGTTAATCTGGTCCTCGACCAAGGCCTCCTTAATTTCCTGAATCGCCATGGTCTTACTCAGATTTTGCCCTGCTGGCGGGAGCAACAATTCGAGGCAGCGCGTCACATCTTTACGATCAATCGCCGAGTTGTAGGTATGGGCAAAACGCCGGGCCATACGGCGGCGCTCCATCGGCTCGATCGCATACTCCTGATAGAGGTTAAAGGAATGCGTGTCCTCGTCATTCATCCTCAGCGCACCCTTCAAATAATGACGTATTTTCAACACGTCATCATGGGCAAGTTTGCCATTTGCCCATGCCACAGCCAGCATCAGCTTTGCAATAGCCAGCGGACGTGGTTCAGTGAGGAGTGCGGCAGGTTCTGACACTGAATAGATACATAGCCCTATATGGGTGTATCTGTCAAGTATTGCTTAAATTTCACCCTATAAAACTCAGTTATATACCGTAGGTCACGGCCTAATTAATCCTCGGGCAACACCAGACAGGAATGCGCAGCAAAGCCCGCTCCAAAACTGGTCAGCCACAGTGCATCGGCGTCATCATCGCTTGAAAGCTGCTCGGCCAGCGCGAAAAGCACGGACGGGCTGCTGACATTGCCACAGGCGCGCAAGACCGTCTCACTTTCCCGCAAAGCTTGCCCAGGCAGCACCATGCGAAGCGCCTCAATCACATCACGCCCACCAGCATGCGCCAGGACTTTAGCCTCCATCGTCCGACGTTGAAAAAGCGCCAACACAGCCTGCCCGGCCTTTTCGGGCACCGACAGATCCAGTTGATTACGCAGGAACCCTTCGTGATTAACAAAACGCAGCAATTCCCGGTTCTCCGGCTGATGGATCGTATCAAAGCCAGTCGCCCGCCAGGCCAATCCAGTCGGCTTTTCACCAGTCCAAATGCTCGCACTTGCCCCATCGCCAAAGAGGCACATCGAGACCAGGACACCCGGATCATCGTTCGCGAAAAAAGCCGCTGAGCAAATTTCGACCGCGATCACTGCGACCTTGGCCTCGGGATTCGCCGCCAGTATGCCCGAGGCGTTGCGCAGCGTGGGAATCGCCGCGCCACAGCCCAAGCCAACCAAATCCTGCAAATAACAGTCACTGCGCAAGCCAAGTTGCTCAGCCACGTAACTACTCACGCCCGGACACAAGTAGCCCGTGCACGTGCAGACAATGAGCGCATCCAGCTCATCGGGCGCGAGTCCGGCCTCCTCAAGCGCATCAACCAAAGCCTGCCCAGCCAGCTTGGGCGCTTCACGCTGAAAGTCGCGATTGAGCTCCTCCGCGCTCCGGGAAAAAAGTTGCTCGATGTCCTCCACGGCAAAATGCCTTTTCTCAATGCCATTTTGGTTGTTGAGGATGCGCCGCAACAAGCTGCCGCTACGGCCAGTCAGCGTGTCGAGGACTGTTGATCGCTGAAGTATTTCCCAACACTCGGGCTGGGTGTAGGATTGCGGCGGCACGCGATTGGCAAGGCTGAGGAGGTACATAAACTACTGGCGAGGGCGCGGTTAGTGCGTCAGTCGGAAAAGAACACCAAAGGGAAGCAGACCGCTTTGGGCAAGCGTAGCCAATAATTTTTGTTTGCGGGGCGCCAATAACCAGGGATGCAGGCGGCGCGCAATCCGTCGCCGCCGATAAAAGGTCCGCGTCACCCGCTGGTTGACCATATCCACGGTTGCCTTCCAGCCAGCCTGATTCGTGGCGTATGCAGACAAAGGCTCAACTGCCAACGCAGCGCTTTCCATGGCCAAGGCCATGCCATTCCCCGTAAAGGGCGCGATCAGCCCAGACTGATCCCCCAAGCGGATTTCTCCGTCGGGCGAGCGCTGTTCGTAAGACAAGGCCGTCACGCCTATCGCGCTGAGGGCGTCCGGCGCACCATTTCTCACCCGCTCCGCCAAGTCCCCCAATCCGCAAGCCACCAAGTAGGCGGGCAACTGATCTTCGCGGGCATGGGCCTCCACCTTTCGCAGTTGAAACAACCCACAGACATTGACACAGTCGTTCTCCACTGGACACACGCCGACATAGGCGTGATCGCCCAAATGGACTTCCAGATCAGCCAGCGTTTTCATGGCTTGGCAGTGCATCTTTAGGCCAATCCACTGGCTTTCGCCCCGCTCGCGCCCGTTGGCCCATACCATGCCTTCCTGCCGCCCATTTTGTTGAAAGCGCGACTTGGTTTCAAGCTGTCCGCCCAGCGAGACAAATTTGTCTGCCAGCCGCTCATCCAAGCGATATCGCGAAATGCCCAAGGCTGCTTTCGGCAGACCTTTTTGCAGGACAATCTCCCCATGATATCGCCAAACGGTGTCCCGCAGTCGCCGTGCGTCATTGAGGCAATCCGCCACCCCCAACTGCTCAAAAACGGCGGAACCAGCGCCAGCAATGAACTCTCCACAAACTCGATGCCGGGGGTAAGTGCTCGCCTCGTGCAAAACAACCGGAATTCCTCGACGACGCAGCCCGATACCCAGGCAAAGCCCCGCCAATCCGCCACCAATGATGGAAATCTCCTTCATGAAGGTTGTTGCTTTCGCTCTGCCAGCAATCGGTATGAACCGAGGAATGTGCGCCGCACCGTGAGCGCCCATTCATCTCCCAGCCCCAGTAATTCCGGAAGCTCATTGCCCCGAAAACCCGCATCGATGCTCACCCGCCCGTCATGCCGGGAAACGTCGCACAAGAGCGGGTAAATTAAACACAACTGCCAACGATGCATCGCGTAGCGCGCCGTTTCATTAAAAGCGATTAGACGCAGATTTGATTGACGAATCCGGCTCCCGATTTCTTTTAGCACATCATCTTCAAATTGATGTAAGATGAAGTTTCCAATCAACACATCGGCTTCATCAAAACTGACCGTTTGCAGATCCTCACGAAGCCATTGAAAGTCCGCTCGCAGATGCTTGGGGCGCGGCGCCAAATCAACCCCCGTGTAACGCCCGACGCGCAAATCATCGGCGGATAATAAATCAGCCAGCAGACCTTCTCCGGCGCCGAGATCAAGAATGCGGTCACCGGTGTTCAACTGAGTGAACACCGTCCGGGCAAACCACCGGGCATTGCCCAGCAGAGAATTAATCCGCCTCAAGTCCTGGCGATTCCGCCTAGCCCGCTCGTCATCATGGGCCAACGTATCCAATATCTCTGCCTTTACGGTTCGCTTCATCGCTGCAAATTACGCGGCGCTGTCTGCCCGCGTTGTCAACGATGCTCGTTAATTCCGCAGCGCTGTCGACACTACATACTCAAATGGCGGCCAAGTTTCGTTCAGGCCAGGTCGACTTTTGCTGAGAGCGGGTGTAAAACCCTATAATCCAGCTCACTTTCGCGTGCGTAAGTCGTTGATTACCAGCGCGGATTATTAGTGAAAGCTACTCACTAATAAAATGCTCGCCCGTTCACTTTTAGTTTGTGATCCGATCCGAAAAGTTTAGTGTTTTATTGATCACTTAATTTCCCTTCTAGCGTTGCCTCACCGACGTAGCATAGGCGTCCCGCCTGTGCTCTACTCCAACTGTACGCAAACGCATGCACAGGCGTCCTGCCGGTGCATGCAGTCAGTTGGGAATCGGGGCACAGGCGGGACGCCTATGCTACGACCAATGTACCTCCCCAAAATCTTACCCACCTTACTCACCCTACAAACCTTACCCACATTCCCCCACCATTCCATGCTCCACACTCCCATCAATTTCGCCTTTGCCGCAATGCGGCAAACTCTGGATCCAACGGCACGTTGGCTGAGGTATCCCAGTCGACGCTATGCGGGGCCATTCGGTCGCGTGCATTGCGGTGACGGACAGACGGGCTCATTCGCGAACTGGCTTGGTGACAGCAACCAGCCTCGCGACGCCCAGCTTTGCCCGACCCACCCTTTGCACGACGCCCTATGCCAGCCTGGTCAGCGCAGCGTCGACGTGTGAGCGATGGATTTATCCGTCGCTCCAGCCGGTGGCCCCTGAGCCGCCTGCGCCCCACCTGCGCCTCGTCCCGGCGAGCGGGCGGGTTGAACAATGTTCTTTGATATGAAAATTTGGCGGGGTTTACCCCCCCCTCCGGCCCCCTTGGCCAGGTCATCCGATTTTTGAGACGCGCTTAGAGTGAGGAAAAAATCCTCCTGGCAGTCGGTTTAGATCAGGCTAAGCCCCACACAGATTACCAGCCCGTAAGCGCATAAAATCAGCACGCGACGCCGGGTAAGGCTGTCTTTTTGGAATTTCGTGCGCTGCTGCCGGGTATATTCCTTGGGAGGTTGTCGGTCGAACAGCGCCACGATCACCCCCACTCCCCAGGCGATTAAAAAGCCAAAGACATTCCACCACAGCCAGGATATGCCCGGTGCAAATTTCCACATTAGCCCGTTGCATAACATGCCCGTCAGGAGGCCCGCAATGGCTGCACGCGCGCCAATGAATCGCGTGAGCAAGCCCATCATAAAGAGCGCCAGCAGCGGCCCGTAAAGCACCGAACCGATCATGTTCACCGACTCCACCACCGTATCGGCAATCCCCCCCACCAGGAAAGAAAAAGCCAGGCAAAGCAGGCCCCAGAATACCGTCGTCCCCTTGGAAAGCCACAGTTCCTGACGATCACTCAGCGGATGCTTCCGCAGCCGGTGAACGTAGTCCTGCATCGTCACTGCGCTCATGGAATTCAAAGTGGAGTCCAGCGAAGACATGGCCGCGCCGAGGATGCCGACCATCAGCAAACCAATCATCCCCGTAGGAAATTGGTGCAGCATGAAAACCGGAACCGCTAGGTTCAGATCTGGCTCGCCTGGTTTGTCCGGGTTCAGCTTGAGTTGCTCCATGAACTCCGGGTGCAATGCTGCAAACGCCCCAATCGCCACCCCCAGCAAGCTATAAGTGCAAACGAGCGGAAACCGCAAAATCCCCCCCAGGAAAAGCGCCTGGTTCGTCTCATCGGCGCTGCGGGTCGATAAGCTGCGCTGAGCCTGAGTCTGGTCACAGCCATAATAGGACATGTAGAGGAAAAATCCGCCCAACAGCATCGGCCAAAACGCAAAAGTCTGCCCATCGCCCAAGCCGGTCCCCTTGAAGTCAATCGCCTGCTGACGCTCTGGCGGAAACGCCGACATCATGCCATCCCAACCGCCGCAAGCATGAATGGCCACCACCACCGCAACGAGCACAGATACGAAAATCAGAATAATCTGAATGACATCCGACCAAATGACAGCCTTCATGCCGCCCAGAAAATCATACACAATCGTGACCGCCATCAGGATCAACACCGCCGCCAGGTAGTCTACTTGCAACACTCGGGCAATGATCAGCCCAACTCCGTAAATCGTCACCCCAGTCCCAAACGCGCGCACAAAAAGAAACAGGGCCGACAGCAAAAGCCGGGCCGACAAGTCAAAGCGGTCTTCGACGTATTGGTACACCGAGATGAGGTTGAGCCGACGCAAGGCAGGCATGAGGAACAGCATGAGACCAACCATCGCAAACGGCACCCCGAGCTCATACTGCAACCACAGCAGCCCCCCGTTAAACGCCACAAAGGCCGGCACTCCCAACAGACTGTTTGTCGAGCATTGAGTCGCCATCGTGGACAACGCAATCGCCCATGGGCCAGAGCTATTGCCGCCCAAATAATAGTCCTTACCACTGTGTTGACCTCGCGACAGCCAGGCGCTCAAGCCAATCAGCCCGACCAGATAGGAAAAAATAATGACCCAATCCAGCGGTCCTAAATTTCCGGTGTTAGCCTGCATTAAATGAAACTTAGCGTCTCAGTTCTAGGTCGACAATGAAACATTCCGGCAGTTTAACGCAAAAACCGTTAAGGCTTCATTAAGCGCACTGATTTTTCCGGCTATCTTTTACGATAATCGCCAAACCAGCGCGCGGCCACGACGCTCGGTCCGATTCAGCCCAATCTCAGCTTCCAACTGACGCGTCCATTCGGGGCACGGCTGATCGTAAGGTAAATCCGCCGCCGCCTTCAGCTCACGCCAAGTCAAGCCGTCGGGCGCATGCTGCAACTGCGTTTTTACACGCCGCCTGAATTCCACGTAAGTCATTCCAACTCATCCTCCGGCAGCAGCGGCGCCATCCCGCCATCCAGGTAATCCTGCAAAATCAACGCTGCGGCGCGAGAGTCCAGATTCCCACTGCGGCGTTCCTGTTGCTTGGCTTTGATGGACTTCTTGGAGCGGCTTTTGGCTGGCTTGTTGGCTCGCATTTGAGATTCGGCGGCCTGCGAAGTCAGGCGCTCGTCAGTCCGGTAGACCGGCAGACCAAACTTCGACTCCAGTTGTTGAATAAAGGCGTCGACCTCCTGGGCTTTGAAACCGACTGAGCCGTCCATGTTGTAGGGATAGCCAACGACCAGCGCGCCAATGCGGCGCTGCTTGATTTCCTGGGCAATGTGCGCCAAACGCGCCTCCTTCATTGGCTCGACCGCGGCGGGAATCGGCACTGCGAGGCGCACATCGTCATCGCCTGCGCTCAAGCCGATGCGCTTCTCGCCATAATCTATCCCCAGAAAGTTCATTGCCGTTTTACTTGATCCGCCAGATGTAGGCCAAAAAACCGACGGAAATCAAAATCATTCCAAAGTACTGGATGCAAATAAGCCACGCTGGCGGATAAGACATCGGCGCCTGCCATAAGATCAACAAGACCGCCATCGCGATGATTGTCCCAACAAGCACCAGCGTTCGCGCAATACCGCGACCACGCCAAAGCATCGAAGCGATGACCGCGAGCAGCAACAGCCCATGCGTCAATTGAAGAGCGCCCAGCATCGTTGTGAACCGGTTATCCGCGCGATGCGTGGCGAGAGCCAGCCTACATCAACTTTTTCCACGTTTCGTGTGCGCCGAGCTGTTTGACGAGGGCTTTTATATCCTGCGCCTTATCCTTGGGGCAAACGAGCGTCGCATCCGGGGTGCGGACGACGATTAAATCATCCACACCAACGAGCGCCAGCAAGTGGCCATCAGCATTTTCGCTGAGCACGATGTTGCCACTGCCCTGCTCCACCCAGCCGTCGCCTTTCACGACATTGCCTGCATCATCCTTTGGGTGATGATTGGCCACTGCGGGCCACGATCCCACATCGTCCCAGTCAAAAGCAGACGGCAACGTAACCACATTGTCCGCTTTTTCCATGAGGGCGAAGTCGATGGAAATTTTCTCGAAGGTCGGGTATTCGCGGGCCAGTAGTTCGTCGATTGGTTCCTGGGCGGCCAATGCGCTCTTCACCTTTTCGAGCGATGCATAGAGGCTTGGCGAATGCGCCACAAAGCCTGCATCGATCGTCGGCACGCTCCACACGAACATCCCTGCATTCCAGTAGTATTCACCGCTCGCGACGTATTGCTCAGCGGTTTGCAGGTCTGGCTTTTCAACGAAGCGTTGAACCTTAAAAACTGGCTGCCCGTCAATTTCCGCATACTGCTCGCCCTTGTGAACATAGCCAAAGCCGGTCGCCGGATAAGTCGGCTCCACGCCCACGGTCACGAGCACGGGATCATTCTGCGCCGCCGTAAACGCAGCCCCCAGAACGCGACGAAAACCAGCCGCATCATGAATCACCGCATCCGCTGGCAGCATCGCGAATACGCCTTCCGGATCACGCGCACGCACCAGTTCCATGGCCAGCCCAACCGCAGGCGCCGTGTCCCGGCCCACCGGTTCGGCAATCACGTTGGCCGGCGGCAGCATGGGACAAACTTCGATCACCGCATCGCGTTGCTCAGCATTCGTGATGATGAGCACGTTATCCATTGCAACGAGTCCTTCCAGACGCTCCACAGTTTGCGTCAGCATGGGCTTGGTCCCCACGATGGGCAACAAATGCTTAGGACGGCGTAAACGGCTTTGTGGCCAGAAACGCTCACCGCGTCCACCGGCCATGATGACAACAAACTTTTCGGGCATAGCTACCCAGCATGCTCAAGCGCGGGGCGAGTTCAACCCAGTTCCACATTATTTACGCAAATGCATCGATCTCCATGGACCAACTTCAGCACGGCATCAAGTGGTTTGAAACGCATTGATAAGTGATCTATATTATAAAATCTTTGGAACTCTATAATTGAATCGGGGTTATTTAAGGGTAAGATAATGCTGTTATGAGAAAAGCCATCCACTGCACGCTCCTCACGCTGATCACTTGGTGTCAACTGATACACGCCGAAGAACTTTTCCGTGAATTCACCAGCACATCCGGCCAAACCATGATGGCGCGCCCTGTCTCAGTTGTTGGCGAGCAAATCCGTATTCAGCGAGAAGATGGCGGCGAATTCAACGTCAACACGGACATTTTTTCTCAAAAAGATCAGGATTACTTAATCGAGTGGCGACTGAAATTTCTACAGGACCAGGGGCGGCTGTTCAAAATTAACACCAAGGAAGGCAGCACCAAAAAGACCAAGACCAAAACAATGACCAAGGAATCCTGGGATTGGCAGGGCTATTATGAAATCACCTTGGAAAACCGCAGCGACTTGGCGCTCTCAAACGTTCGCATCGAGTACACTTACTTCCTCTTTAATGAGCAGGAAGCAGCCACTTCGCGTAATGATGGCCGCATTGAAAAAGAAACCGGAGAAATAAAAATCAAGCATCTATCTCCGCGCAAAACCGTCACCAATTCGACCAGCAAAATCCCAATGCGGGAAACCGAGTTGGACTCCAACGCCTACTACGTCAATGGTGGTGACGATAAATCGAAAGACCGCTTGGAAGGCATAGCCATGAAAATCTTCGTTGGCGATACTCTCGTGGCCCACTACGCCGACCCATCCAACATCTTGCAAAAGATGCGCTGAGCAGACTGATAATAGAAATCGCTTTGCAAACGCCGCTGGGCTCGCTTCACTGTGGCGCATGTCCCTGACACCAGAGCAGATTTCCCGTTATTCGCGCCATGTGCGCCTACCGCAAGTTGGCCTGGAAGGCCAGGAAAAGCTCGCGCAAGCACGCGTGCTCATCATTGGCCTCGGTGGTCTGGGCAGTCCCGCTTCTCTATACTTGGCGGCCGCAGGCGTTGGCGCGATCGGGCTGGCCGAGTTTGATCAAGTTGAGCCACACAATCTGCAGCGCCAGATCCTCCATGGCGACGCCGACGCAGGCCGCTCCAAACTGGACTCCGGCATGGCCAGCCTACGCGCGATTAATCCGCACATTGAGCTGATCCCGCACGCGGGCGGCATCACCGTGGATAATGCGGTAGACCTGATCGGCCAATACGACATCGTGGTCGACGGTTCGGACAATTTTCCGACACGCTACTTGGTCAACGACGCAGCCTTTTTCGCAGGCAAGCCTTTGGTCTACGGCAGCGTTTTCCAGTTTGAGGGGCAAGTTTCGCTCTTCGAGCCACAAGCAGGCGGTCCATGCTATCGCTGCCTCTTCCCCCAAATGCCTGCCCCCGGCACGGTGCCCAACTGCGAAGAAGCTGGCGTGTTTGGCGCGCTGTGCGGCGTTATCGGGAGCTATCAGGCGATGGAGGCGATCAAGCGCCTCATGGGCATCGGCGAAAGCTTGCTTGGGCGCCTGCTCGTCGTCGATAGCCTCGCCCAACGCCACCGAACCCTCAAACTCAAGCCCGACCCGGAGTGCCCGCTTTGCGGTTCATCACCGGGCATTCAGGAAATTTCTGCCGCCAACTACGAGTGGTCTTGCGCCGAACCCGAAGCGGCGCCAGAAGGTTTGCCCATGGAAATTTCAGTTCAAGAGGCGCAAGCCCAGCTCCAGCAAGCGAACCCGCCCGCCCTGCTCGACGTCCGCGAAGACTTCGAGGTCGCCATTGCCAAGATCGATGGCGCTATCGAAATCCCCTTAGGCCAGTTGCCCATGCGCTACACGGAGCTCGACGCCAGCCAACCGCTGCTCGTCTATTGCCACCATGGTATGCGCAGCCTGCGCGCTACGGAATTTCTCCGCGCCAAGGGCGTTGAAGGCGCCGTGAGCGTCCGGGGGGGCATCGATGCCTGGGCCATTCAAATCGAGCCCGGCATGGCGCGCTATTGAGCGTTGAAATTCCGGGCGCCTAAGGCAGCCGCCATCCGTTGGGCTATTTCGGCAACGTCGCAATGACGCGTTGCCCATCCTGCTCAATCAATGTCGCCTTTACGCCAAAAACATCGCCAACGACTTCAGCGGTTAGAGCCTTCTCAACAGCCCCACTGGCGCGCACCATCCCATCGTAAATCACCACGCATGAATCTGCATACGCCAGAGCGAGGTTGAAATCATGCAGGATACAGGCGACTCCCACGCCCTTGTCCGCCAGACGGCGCGCCTCACGTAAGCAGGTGTGCTGATGCGAAATATCGAGGTTGTTCGTTGGCTCATCAAGCATCAGGTAAGTGCTTTCCAGACCAGCGCCCTCCCCTGGCCAGACCTGCGCCAGACACCGCGCCAATTGCACCCGCTGGCGCTCCCCACCGGATAAGCTCATGTAGTGGCGGTCAGCAAACTGCACAATATCCGCCCACTGCATGGCAAGCTCGACGACACTTTCTTCATCGACATTCTTGTCAGCTTTGGCGTGTGGCAGGCGTCCCATTTCCACCACCTCGCGCACGGTGAAGTTGAACCCGAGTTGCGATGTCTGAGGCAGCACTGCGCGACGGCGCGCCAAGACATCCGCCCGATAGGATTTGAGTGGCTTGCCATCGAGCGTCACCTGGCCTGATTCAGGTTCGACGCTTCCGCTGAGCAGTCGAAAAAGGGATGTTTTCCCCGCACCATTGGGCCCCAGCAAGGCAATCACTTTCCCAGGCTCAATATTCACTGAAACCTGGTCAACGACCGTCCTTCGCCCATAAGAAAATGAGACTTTGTCCGCGCTTAACATGGTTTAGATGCTCATCTCCTTTCTAGCCTTGAGCAGAAGCATTAAAAAGAACGGACCGCCAATCAGGGACGTCAAAATGCCGATCTGCAACTCAGCAGGCGCAGCAATCGTGCGCGCCAAGGTATCAGCAATCACCAAGAGAATCGCGCCACACAGGGCGCTCGCCGGGAGCAGGAAACGGTGATCCGGCCCAAAGCTCAAACGGATAATGTGTGGCGCGACCAGCCCCACGAAACCAATCATTCCGGTGAATCCAACGGTAATGCCAACCATCAACGCACTGACTACAATCGTGATGCGCTTCACTTTGGGCACATCGACGCCCAAGTGATACGCCTCCAGTTCCCCAAACAAAAAGGCATTGAGCGGCTTGCCCAGCCAGATGGCGATAAACAAGCCCGGAAGCAGCACCAACGCCGCAATCCCCACCACTGGCCAAAGCACGCCATTGAGGCTGCCCAGGCTCCAGAATGTAAACGACTGTAGTTGCTCGGCAGTTGCGATTTGCGTGACCGCAAAACCGATAAGCGCACCGCCGATCGCATTGATCGCGATCCCGGTCAAGAGCATGGAAGCCACATTGATGCGCCCCCCCACTCGGGAGAGTTGATAAATGAGAAACGTCACGCCCACGCCGCCGACCATCGCGCAAATGGGTGTCGCCGCGTACATAATCCAGTCTCCCGACATACCGAGAAATGGCAGCACGATGATTGCAATCACCGCGCCCATGGCGGAACCGCTTGATACCCCAATCAGACCAGGATCCGCCAACGGATTACGAAAAAGCCCCTGCATCAAAGCGCCAGAGACTGCCAACCCCGCGCCAACCAGCATCGACATGATAATCCGCGGGAAGCGCAAATTCCAGATGATCGGATCTGACCAAATGCGATCCTCAGCCGATACGAAAAACAATCGATCTTTGAATACCTGCCCGATCTCGCTCCAAGTCGACTTCAACGGGCCAATATTCAATGCAGCAGCTCCGATCACGAATAAAACCATGATCAAGACGGCGTGTATCCAGATACGACGCTTCTGTGGGATGCGCAGCGGCATGCGGTGTTAATAGAACACGCAGATTAGCGAAAGCAAAAGCTATTTCGCAGCCTCAGCCAGATGGGCATTCCAACGCTGTACGGCGTCCCCCAAACGAGGACCAAAGGAAAGATCATCCAAAGGCACTGAGTAAATCGCATTGTTCTTTACCGCCTTCGTTCCAGCGAGTCCCGGCAAATGACGCATTGCCTCCACGCTTTCCGGTGAAGCGCCATGGCCATCAGAAACACCAACAAAGATCACATCGGGATCTGTCTTAATCAGAGACTCAATCGACATCACCTGAAAGCCCTGGAAATCCACTGCGTTTTCACCGCCAGCGAGCGAAATCAACTCCGCCGAACGGGTGTCATCACCCCCAGCCTGACCACCGCCGCTTGAGCTCGGTGGCGATAGGAAAAAGACGGCTGTCGGACGATTGCTCCACCTTTTTGCCACATCGGCGGTTTCCGCCAGCTTGGCGCGGACTTCCACGATAATTTCCTCAGCTTTCGCAGATTTGCCCAGCGTTTCACCGACTTCACGCAGCCCCTTCTCCAGAGCCTCCGGGCTATTGGGCTCAGGAATCCAAACGACGTTCGCGCCCATTTGCTTGAGCATTTTTTTCGCCGCAGGCGGGCCAAGCGTTTCGGTTGCAATAATCATGTCAGGGCGCATGGACAGAATTCCCTCTGGCGTCACATTACGGATATAGCCAACCTGTGGCAATTCACGCACCTCGGCAGGGTATGTGCTGGATAAATCAACCGCGACTACGTCTTGGCCAGAACCAAGCGCAAAGACGATCTCAGTCGCCGCTCCGCCGACGGTTACAATACGCTGCTGCGAATTCGCAAAAAGCGCCGCTGGCGCCAGCAAAAGCATGAAAAGGACACGAAAGGCCACGTGTTTTTGATGGAATTGAGACATAATTTCAAAAAGTTGTTTTTTCTTGTTGACCCGAGCAAGCATTTTTTCGCTGATGGGACTCGATCTCAATTTTATATTCTTATCTTAGCTTTAATGACTACTACGACATCATCGCTGGCGGATCGCTATGCCGCCTTGAAGGAAGCCGACCCCAAACTGCGCATGCGTGATTGCGCGGATCGCTTGGGTGTTACCGAGGGTGAATTAGTAGCGGCCGACTGCGGCTGCCAGTCCATTCGTTTAAAAGTCGAAAGCTGGATTGGCATTATTGAAGAATTGAAAGCCTTAGGGCGGGTCATGGTGCTGACTCGTAATGAGCATTGCGTCCACGAACGCAAAGGCTGCTACGAGCAAATTTCCTCACACAACGGCAAAATCGGCCTCGTCGTCGGCAAGGACATTGACTTGCGTCTTTTCTTCGCAGACTGGGCTCACGCCTATGCAGTCACGGCTCCTAGCCGCGGACAGGAACTGAAGTCCATTCAGTTTTTCGACCGTTACGGCAATGCGATCCACAAAGTCTACCCGAAGGAGGAATCCAAGATGAGCGTCTACGAAGAGCTCATTGCCCGTCTTCGCCATGAGGACCAGGACTCCCCCATGACGGTTGAGTCGCAACCGGCGAAAAAAGAAGCCGAGCCAGTTGACGAAGAGCGTAAGGAAAAGTTCATGGACGGCTGGGCCAACCTGAAGGATACCCACGACTTCTTCATGCTCATGGCCAAAAACAAAGTCAGCCGTTTGCAAGCCATGGAACTGGGCGAAGGTAAATTCACCCGCCGTCTGGAAAATGACGCCGCCCGACGCCTGCTTGAGCAAGCCCGCGACAAGGAAATGCCCATCATGGTCTTTGTCGGCAATGACTCCGCCATTCAGATCCACACGGGAACCGTGAGTAAGCTGGTCATCTTTGAAGACTGGTTCAATGTCCTCGACCCAGATTTCAACCTTCACCTGAAGGAATCCGGCATCGCCAGCAGTTGGCATGTCGTCAAACCAACCGACGATGGAGACGTCAACGCTGTCGAACTCTACGACGCAGAAGGAGAAATCATCGCTCAATTCTTTGGCGCCCGCAAGCCAGGCATACCAGAGCGTGAAGACTGGAGAGAGCTCGCCGCCCAACTGTAATTCGGGGACGCCCGCCAAACCATCGGGCGTCTCATTTTGAGACAGACTTGAGACTGAATCCTATTTTTAAGAATTAGAATCATTCCAAATAACTAACAAAATGAACAAGCAACTCATAACAATCCTAGCCTTCATTGGCGCAGCCTCCAGCGCATTGGCCACACTAGACGTCGTCCTGCCTGGCAATTCCGAAGAAGCCTATTGGGATGGGCTAATTGAAGATAATCATCCTGGCTATCCGGTGTTTGCTACATCAGGGAATCCTTGGCCCGCTCCAATTATTCCATCCCTCATCACACCCGGCAGTGAAGTCCCCGAATTCGACAAGGTTGCTGGTTATGGTTACCCCGCTGGCGCTGGGATCTATGTAGGTAGCAATACAGGGTTTTTGACCGGCACCTATCAGGTCTCAGTCGACTCGGCCCTCACAGGCTTAGAGACAGTTATTTTTCAGATCGACGAATCAGAATATTACTCTACTCCAACTTTTTCGTATAACAATGGTGAAGGGACTGTAGAGGCATCCTACAGCGCGACCAGCATCGGTTACTACCAGTGGGACCTCACCGGCGTTGCTTCCGAGATTCTTTCTTTTGCTATTGAGTGGGAGGCAGCTGCTCATTCTTCCATTACTGCGCTCCAACTGAACCAGGGCGACACCTACGTCCAAGTGGTTCCAGAACCTTCAACCTATGCATTGCTCGCTGGCGTTGCCTGCGGAGCCCTCATTTTGATGCGTCGTCAGAGACGTTAGTTAAAGCCAAGCAAGAAAACCTGCCCGCTGACGGTTCTATGCCGTTAGCGGGCTACTTTGCATTATAAACCTGTCATTTGCATGAAGCAAATATTCGTCATATTAACCCTATGTTTTACCGCCAACCTTTCGGCGCAATTCATCGTCCCTGATTACCGCACCAGCGAAGACGATGAGGATTTTGCCTTTTGGGAAGGTGCTGACGATGCTTACACACCTGAAAGCCCACCATACACAGGCCTCAGTTGGAACGAAGTAAACTACCCCTACTATGGCGGAAACGAAGCTGCACGACTCGCACAATACGGGACGTCAACCGCATTCCTAGTTTCCAATGACCGCATTTATACTCCTTCAGGTGAGTTACTGGCCTTCCGGGCCTATGATAATCCAACCTACAGTCCCGGGGAAATATTATTTCAAGTCATGACGTACCATGGCAGCGCTGGCATTCCTGACAATTCAACCGTTAAGCTATTCTACCGCGCCAGTGCAGATGGAGATTGGGTGGAGTACAACGGCACATTCAACACAGTAAGTAGTTCAGACCCCTACAGCAACCAATACACAGCTTGGGAATGGGACACCAGCAGCCTACTAATCTACGATTACTACATACAATTCACTTACTCTCTGTCCCACACTTCGTTTGCTGCAGCTAGCCTCGACACCAACGAAACATACGACGCTCAAATTGAAGGCTATGGCATCAGCATAAGCACCAATATCCCATTTGGCTTACAATTCGGAGAAGTCAATAAGACCCCTAGTAAAGCGATTTATCAATATGGCGACATCGTTGAACTCGAAGTCGTCATTGAAGGCTATAACAGTGGTAATTACGCCTTTTTCAAGTGGGTAGGGTCGTTTGGTGAATCGACTGATAACCCGTTGGAAATCACAATTACTGAGGACATGGAGATCTATCTGGTCATTGCTCCAAGGCAATACTCAATTTGGAGACAGCTCAACTTCCCTTCCGCCCTTGGCACAGGCTTCACCGCAAACGATTGGGCTGCTACCACTGATTACGATATGGATGGCGTTATAAACTCCATGGAATACGCCATGGACAGTAATCCCGAAAGCGGCATCCAATACGATTCATCTAGCGTTGTACAGGAGATTGTCGTGATTGACGATCAGACATACCCGGCCATCACATTCCCCATGCAATATGCGGCAACTGACTTAACCTACACTGTCGCACTATCTAGCGACCTAAGTAATTGGGTAACCAATGACGATGCAGGTGGCCCCTACACGTCAGATCCTGAAATCATTTCCCTGAACGACGACAGCACCAAACAAGTCCGTATTCGTTCGCTAATCCCCCTCGATGATGCTGCCTCACTTCCCTTCATGAAATTAAATGTAAGTCTGGAGGATTAAGACAGTGAAGACCGCCCATACGCACAACAATGCTTTCACCTTAGTTGAGCTGCTCGTGACGATTGCAGTCGTAGGCATCTTAGCCGCAATCACCATTTCTGCAGTGGGCCGTGTAAAGGAATCGGCCTACAAAGCCTCTGACTTGTCTGCTGCGCGTCAAATCATGAGCGCGTATCTGACTGTCCCTCAAGATAATGATGGACGTTTGTTGCCGTCAGTTCTGAGCGAAGACGACGAGCTCTCAATGAAAATTTTGGATCATAATGGAGATCCAATCTTAGCTGCGGAGGTAAAAAATCGTTACGTCTTCCGCCTGTTGCCTTATGCCGGAGGCATCGATCTATTCTACCCGGGCCGTTCCCAGACCCACCTGAGCGAAATTCGCGACATCAATCCCTACTACACATCTTATTTTCCTTCCTTCGGGATGAACTCGGAGTACACCGGTGGAGATTACCGCATAATGAGCGGCCGACACCGGGTCAGCAGAGATCCCACTTACGCGGTGCTGACGCTAGCGCAAAGCACTTGTCCCAGTGAGCACATTGTTTTTGTGTCCACGCACTCCGATCTGGATGACGCCGATACAGATGCCGAATACGCGGGTTACTTCGACGTGAAACCACCTACTCAGTGGAGTGGTTCGTACAATGAAGATCGCCCCAGCCGTATGGGCAACGTCCACCTTCGCTACGACAATAAAGCAATTGTTGCGCACCTCGACGGAAGCGTCGACATGCTCACAGAGGATGAGCTTAAGGATATGCGCCGCTGGTCAAACGTGGCCCGCAATACCAACAACCCCGATTACAACGCGCGCTGACACGACACTTTTCAATCAGCCATAATCGAGAAGACCCCGGAATTCAACCACCGGGGCCTTTTCATTTACTGAAAACTCAATGAGGATGCCTCAGTAAACATTGGGCACGAACATGGTCTTCGGCACCGGATGACGCTGATAATTGGCATGATGCACGCGCCCGGGCAGCACGATTTCTTCACGTGGCACTTTCTCATATGGCACCTGATGCAAGAGGTGACTGATGCAATTCAAACGCGCCCGCTTCTTGTCAATGGCGCTGACCACATTCCAGGGCGCAAATTCGAAGTTCGTCCGGGCAAAAGTTTCCTCCTTAGCCGCAGTATAATTCTCCCAACGAATACGAGACTGCAGGTCCATTGGGCTGAGCTTCCATTGTTTAAGCGGATCCGTTATGCGGCATTGAAAGCGAAATTCCTGCTCTTCATCGGTAATTGAAAACCAATATTTGATCAGCTTGATCCCCGAATTGACGAGCATCTCCTCAAAGTGAGGCACGTCGTTGAAGAACTGCTCGACGTCTTCCTCCTCACAGAAGCCCATAACTCGCTCCACGCCACTGCGGTTATACCAACTACGGTCAAAGAGCACCATCTCACCTGCGGCGGGCAAATGCGGCACATAACGCTGAAAATACCACTGGGTCTTCTCGCGCTCAGTAGGCGCTGGCAAGGCCACCGTGCGGCAAATGCGGGGGTTTGTCCGCTGGGTAATGCGCTTAATGACGCCCCCCTTCCCGGCGGCATCACGCCCTTCAAAAATCACCACAAGCTTGTAGCCCGTCGACACGACCCAATCCTGTAAGCGCACCAGCTCGATCTGCAGGCGGCGCAACTCCTTAAAATACATGTGTCGAAACTGCTGGCGGTCATCCAGACTGGGCAGTGGTTTTCCAACTTTGCCTGCATGCTGCTCTTCGAAGAGGTCCTCCAGGTCGTATTCCATCTCCTCCTCAAGCTCATCGAATATCTCGGCCTCCAATCGACCGCGGAATTCCTTATCGTGCGCTGCATAGGCGAGCACCCGTTGAATTTCTTCTTCAGTTGGCTGGGAATAGATAGAATCGGACATAGCAATTGCGAAAGCTTATTCTGCAATGAATAGACTCTACTGTAGACAGGTCAAAGCCTGACCTGTTGCATTTCTGCAACAACGAACGCCAAGAGCACTGGCTGGCTCCGGCTGCTTCAATTCTAAACCCAGTCGCGCGTGCGCCAACTCAGCGCTTGAGCCAGATCTTTCGCAAAAAACGGACCACGGTAAATCATGCCGGTGTACACTTGGATCATTTTGGCGCCAGCGTCAAAGAAATCGCCGGCCGAGCGTTCATCATGGATGCCCCCCACCCCAATGATCGGCAATTTGTCGCCCACGCTGCGGTACATGTAATTCACGATGTTAACAGAGCGCTGGTGGATCGGATTGCCGCTCAGCCCACCTGTTTCGTCTTTGCTGCCCAAATCAACTGGACGTTCGATCAAAGTATTGGTCGCAATGAGGCCATCGGCGCCGACTTCCAGAGCGCTTGCCAAAATGTCGTCAATTTCGCGATAGGTGAGGTCTGGAGCAATCTTCACCAGAATTGGAATCCGGCTCTTGCCCAATTTGCGCGCACGCTCGCGATCCGCCTCAATCACCGAGCCTACGAGGTCGCTCAGCAGGTGACGCTGCTGGAGCTGACGCAAATCCTGCGTGTTGGGGCTGCTGACATTGATCGCAAAATAGTCGGCGTAATCGGCTAATTTCTCGTAAGAGCCCAAATAATCGCCTACCGCTTGATCGATCGGCGTTACGCGGCTTTTACCAATGTTAATCCCCAGTGGAATGCGTCGTTTGCGCGATGAAGGCGCTTTTGAAAGGCGCTTGGCGACGGCCTCTGCGCCATCGTTGGGGAATCCCATGCGGTTAATGAGCGCCTCGTGCTCTGGAAAGCGGAAAATACGTGGCTTTTGGTTGCCCGGCTGCTCAAGCTTGGTCACTGTGCCAATTTCCACGTGACCAAAGCCGAGAGCGGCCATCGCCTGCCAACAATGGGCGTTTTTATCGAAGCCAGCGGCTAAACCCACCGGATTCGGAAAAGTTAACCCAAATAACTCTAAAGGTTCGCTATAGGCCGGCCGATTGTACTTCTCCATTATGCGCAAAGCCGGTCCCATGCCCGAAAGCATGCGTAACCAGCCGATTGCGCGTTCATGAACTTCCTCGGGATCTCCCCGGAATAAATATGGTCGGACCAACGTCTCGTAAAAGGCACCCATGATATAGATAGCAAATTCTCAGTAGGTGGAAACGCTCTAGAAAAAAGTCCCAGCTGTCCACTTTTAACTTGGAATGCAAAAAATATCTCCATGAATCCTTGACGACAGGCAAAACTCTCTCAACGTCCTCTTAAATTCAATACAAGTAAGCCCTAGCTATCACGAAACCCGTTTCCCAAGAACAACATGCCTAAATCAGCTCCAAAACTTGAGTGGTGCATCGTCCGACTGGGCGAAGATATGAACTGGTGGGTCGAAGAAATCAGCGACGAAGTCCACTGGGATGTCGACGGCCTGAGCATCATTGACCCACGCCAAGTCAGCCATATTATGGACTTGGTCGAACCATTGCGCGATTACGATTTTCAGCCTTCGATCTTCGAAGACGCGTTTTTCAAGTTCCGCATCGACAAAAAACTCGATGACCACCGCCTGCGCCTGGTCCGCACCAATGAGAGCCTCTTCGAGTCCGAAGAACTCCTCTTTGCCCTCCCCGACGTAATCGACGAGGAAAAGGGCCCTTACGCCGACTGCATCGACCACGTCACTGCAATGCGCGTCAAGCTGCTCAACGACCTCATCGAGTTCGAGCAAAAGTTCACCATTGAAGAACTGGAAGACGACATTCGTGAGGAGCAGAACGCCGACTTCATGGAAGGCCGCGCGATTCACTGCTTCCGCGAGCTCCTCGACATTCTCGAATTCGTGCCGGACGGCTACGAGCTCGATGGCGATGAAGATGGCGGCAGCAACGACGACGACATCGAAGAATCCTTCCCCGACCTCGACGAAGAAGACGAAAAGATCGAAGAGGACGAAACGATGAAGTGGGACGAGGACGAAGATGAGGAAGAGGATGAAGACAGCTTCGACGAAGACGAAGATGGCGAAGACCTCGGCGAAGACGACGATGAGGACGAAGAAGATGAAGAGGAGCGTCCCGCCAAAAAGTCCCGCAAGAAATAGTCTTTCGTGAAATCAACACCGCAGCAAAGCCGCACATTAATCTGGGTAATCGCCCTGGCGGCCTTGCTGTTGATGGCCGGGTGTGCATCCGGCGGTTCGGGCGCCAGCGGGAGCAATCCCAAACTAGCTGCGCCCAAATCCGCCGCTGCACTGCGCCCCGGAGACACCCTGCAAGTCAACCTTCAGGGCATTCCAGATCCAAGTTCCAACGACGTGCAGATTGACGATGAAGGCATCGTCAGTCTGCCCTTTATTGGCCGTCTGCCCGCCGCCGGGCTCACCCCCTCGGAATTGGCCACCAACATCCGCCAGCAATACATTGCCAAGCAGATTTACCGCAGTGTAGACGTCTCAGTCTACGTCACGGACCGTTATATCTATGTCGGGGGGGAGGTGCAAAGCCCGGGCCGCGTCGTTTGGACTCCGGACCTGACACTGACGAAGGCAGTGCAGTCAGCCGGTGGATTTTCCCTCTATGCCCGCGAAGGCGCCGTAAAGCTAACCCGCGAAAACGACATCTATGTCATCGACGCCGACCTAGCCCGCGACAATCCCCGTGAAGACCCCAAGCTTTTCCCGGGAGACTCCATCATGATCGAGCGCTCGCCATTTTAGCGCTGCGTCTAATCCACAAGATAAGTCATCGGCTTGATTTCCGGATTACCCCACCGTGGCCGACCATTCATAAGTCAGCCACCACAACGCGATGCCCAGCGCTAATGCGCCAATGCCAAAACACGTCCAAAAACGGCGACGGCGTGTCTTACCGTCTTCAGTCAGGTATTCGTAGTGCACCCTCGTCGAGCTGCTCGGAAACTTGCCGACATGCGTCAAGTCGTGCGCCAACTTTAGGTTGATGCGCATACGGCCATTGATGGCCCAACCTGAGGCCTCCAAAATCATACCGATATCCCGCGCCCGCAGCTTGAAAAAGCCGAGCAATACAGACGGCGCCACGACGAAAAAGATAATCAAAACCGCCGTGTAGACAAAGTATACATCGGGCAGCTCCTTGACTTGTTGCGCAATGTAAGCAAACGACGAGGAAAGCGCGGCAATGGCCACCCCTCCCCCGGCCAGCATGCCCCCCATCCCCATGCCACCGCCGGTGGCCTTGCTCTCAACTTCGGCTGGCGGCTTCGCTGCGACATTCTTATCCATCTCTATCATCGTGCCCGAAATTTCCTTTTCGATGGCCTTCTGCCGAGATTGGGTGATCTTTTCGATCTGCGAGGTGATCAGCTCTCCAATGGCCTTAAACGGCGCCCAAGCCGCCTCACGCAAGCTAATGGAGTTGACGAGCACCTTGGTTACCTTGGCGTCCCAGTCACGCCCCTTGCGGTCGTAAAACACGCCATTCTTGCCCACTGTCATGCGACCAGCGCTACGACTCGTCACGGCGGCGCACACATTGATCGGCGCTGGCTGATCCTTTCGCTTGGCCTCCAGGTAAATGAGGTAGATGCCAGATTTTTCCGCAATCACTGGATGCAGCTTCATATCCAGCACCTCCACGCACATCTGCAGCGAACAACCATCGATGATCAAGTGACCCGTCTGGAAAATCGCCTGTTTATCGGTGTCGTAAAACTCCGGAAAACTGATGACGTTGTTCAACAAGCGAAACAAATCACGGTGGTAGCGCAGGAGCTTTTCCACCTCCTCGACTGCTTTAATCTCACCCGCCAAAGCGGAATCAACTTGAATCAGAGCTTCAATGGCCTGTTTTTCCGGCCCATTCAGTATCGCGCCAATGCGCGCAGCGCCCAACGCCTCTACTGCTGAGCCCTTCTTCGCGTTAATCCAGGCTTCATAGGCCGCGAGCTTTCCTAGCAACATCGCCCAGTCCTCCGGCGTCAAAATTTCCCGTTCGCCAATCAACGGTGCGACGGCGCGCATTTTGAGCGCCAAGAGCGCGTCCGCATAAGCAGGGTTCACCCCTTTGGTCAACGGCAGGTCTGCATCTGCTTCCACATGAGCTAATGGCAACCCAAGCATGACCTCCTTCAGGCTCGCTTCATCACGCTTGCCAGCCTCAATTAAATCGCTTTCGCGAAAATTAATGAAAGTCACCGCGCGCGCATCAAACGCCGCGATACGGCGTTGGGCAAAAAATTCCTCGACCTTGCTCCGCAAAGCCTGCACTGCGCCATAGGCCACAGGCGTATCTGCCCCCAAAGGAAAAATACCTGAATCGCGCTCCGGCAGTTCAATCGCAGGTGGCGGCTCGACGGCTTCCGACTCAAGCTTGGCCTCAGCCTCAGAACCCTTTTCAATCGCGTCCTCGAGCGAAAGCGCCGTCTCCTCTTGAACCGGCGGCACATACCCCGGCAGGTGAATTCGATCCGCCGGATATCCCTGCACCCACCAATTGAGAAATTCCTGCGCCGCCTGGTAAAACGCGTTCACTTTATCCGCCGTCACGCCGAGTTCCCCGCTGCGATCCGCTTCGCCCCCCATCGCCTTGATGATGTCACGAATCACGGCTTTGGTTTCATCTTTCTCAGCGGCAACTTCGGGTATAACGCCATCTCCATTGCTCTTTACCTGGGCAAAAATACCACTTCGGTCCTGCGCGTCGGCGAGTGTGATTCGATCAGCATCCGCCCGACCGAGATTCTCCAATATTCGCTGAGCCGACTTAAGCAAAGCGGCGCCTTTTTCACTTTCAGCGTTCAGTTGACTAAGCTCTAGCCAATCCCGTCCTTCAATGACGGTCTCATACCCTGATAAAACGTCGAAGAACCACCGAATCGCTTCTTTAATTTCCGGCGGGCGAATGCGGCCATCGCTATCGGAATCAATCAAGCTCAGGGTCTTCTCATCAATATCCAAACCCTTAACGGGGCAACTGGAGGCCACCCATAGCGTTTCGTCCAGATCTAGAACCAAACGTAAGTCATCAGCCTTTTCCAGGCACATTTGGTTAAACCCGCCAGCCTTGAAAAATCGTAGCGTCGTGTCGGTCGATACAGTCTCCACGGGGCATAGGATGCTCTAAATGGTCATTTTAACAAGTTTTTATGAAAACTTGGCCAGTGCAACGATTGACACCTTGGCGCATTGTTCTGTTTACTGTTTGCGCACATGAAGCGAAATCGCCAGCAAACTGAAAAGCGTATCGTAGAGGCAGCCATTGGCTTGCTGGCCGAAGAAGGATTCCAAAGTTTTGGGGTCAACGCAGTCGCGGCGCGCGCTGGAGTGGACAAGGTTTTAATCTACCGCTACTTCTCCGGACTCGACGGCCTGCTCCAATTCATTGGCGAAACCCAAATCCTGTTCCCATCCGCAGGAGCGATCCTCGCAAAGGACTTGCCAAGTTTTTACGGCAATTTCTGCGTGGCCTTCGCTCAAAACCCGCTCAGCGCCTGTGTTCAAAATTGGGAGCGCGTAGCAGACAACCCACTGACACAGGCATACCGGAGACAGCGCGAGATCTTCTGGCAAGACGCTCGTCAGTTGCTCCGACCACAGGATGACGTAGGCCACACACTCCTCACCTTGCTGGCAGCCGTGCCATTGGGCTGCGTGACAAGCGATGAGATTCAGCCACTGCTCAGCTTACCAGACTATGCGCCAGAACCACCTCGCGAAAAACCCCAAAGTGACTACAAACTCGCTGGCAGACTTGCTGATAACCTCTTGTAGGGTGCTGAAAATCTAATTTTCACCTCTTCAATCTGCGCTTTTATTAACTCATGATGATGTGAAACTGGAGGTTGCTAGGACCTGGCTGAAATTATTTTAATGCGCAGACTTGCACTATTTCAAAAACTGTCAAATAGTGAAGGTTTATGCATTTCCCCGACGCTCAGACCATCCGCTTACGCGGCGCCCGCCAAAACAATCTACAGGGCATAGACCTCGATTTGCCCTTGGGGCAATTGATCGTCGTCACAGGCTTAAGCGGCGCCGGCAAGAGCTCTCTTGTGTTTGATACGCTCCACGCCGAGGGGCAACGCCGCTACGTTGAAACATTCTCCCCCTACACGCGACAATTCCTCGAAATGCTCGACCGCCCCAAGGTCGACTCCATCGAAAACATCCGCCCATCCATCGCCATCCGCCAAAGCAACACGGTTAAAACGTCGCGCTCCACGGTCGGCACCATGACTGAGCTGTGTGACTATTTCAAAGTCTGGTTCGGCCAAGTTTGTCAGCTCATCGATCCGGCAAGCGGCAAACCGATCCAAGACGACAACCCGCAGAGCATTTGGCGAGCGGGGCACAAGGCGCACAATGGCGAGTCTGCACTGGTGATGTTTGAAGTCACCCGTCCCGGCAAGCTCAAGTGGAAGCAAATACTGGATTCCGTTTCGAGCCAGGGCTTCACCCGCATCCTGCATCAGGACACCATTACTCGCATCAATGAGATCGACGCTGAGAAGCTGGCCACGGACGCTGTAATCGCCGTTATTGTCGACAAAGTAAAGCTCACGCCAAACCAGCGCTCACGCTTCATCGACGCCGCCACGACTGCACTTAAATTCGGTCAGGGCGAGCTGTTGCTTGGTGTGCTGGCTGGCGACCGTCCGGAAGCAATGGAACGCTTCACCGAAGGCCTGCACTCGCCGATGACCGGGCAGACTTTTTCACCCGCCACCCCGAACCTGTTTTCCTTCAACTCTCCAGTCGGCGCATGTCCACGCTGCCGGGGTTTTGGCCGCGTTATTGAAATCGACTACCGTCTCGTAGTGCCCGATGAAACGCTCACTTTGGCCGAGGGCGCGATCAAACCATTTCAGGGTGAAGTTTACAGCGAATCATTACGAGACCTGCAAAAAGCCGCCAAAAAACATGGCGTGCCGATGGACGTACCTTGGCGCGAGCTCAGCGACGAGCATCGTAACTTTGTGCTCAATGGAGAAAGCGGTTACGGCGAGGGTAATCGCGAATGGCTCAAAGCCTGGTACGGCGTGAAGCGTTTCTTCGATTGGCTTGAAGGCAACACCTATAAAATGCACGTGCGGGTGTTTCTCTCACGCTTCCGCAGCTACACCGAGTGTCCAGATTGCCACGGCTCGCGGCTCGTCCCCGATGCGCTGAATTGGAAATGGCGAGGGCATACGCTGCCTGACCTTTACCAAATGCCAATCGGACAGCTTTATGATCTGATCAAGGCAGCGCCGGAATTCGAAGATGTAAACAAGCCTGCCCAGCTCGCACTGGATAACATTCTGACGCGACTGAATTACCTGACGCAAGTCGGCCTGGAATACCTAACTCTGGATCGCACAAGCCGCACTTTGTCCGGCGGCGAAGCACAGCGCGTCAACCTGACTTCATGCCTGGGAGCATCACTCGTAGACACGCTTTTCGTACTGGATGAGCCGAGCATTGGCCTACATGCACGCGACATCGACCGCCTAGTCAGCATTCTGAGAAACCTGACTAATCAAGGCAATACAGTGGTCGTCGTCGAACATGATGAGTCTGTGATGCGCGCAGCAGATTGGTTAGTCGAAATTGGTCCTCAGCCGGGCAGTGGCGGCGGTCGCGTAGTCTATGCCGGACCCGCCAAACAAATCGCGACCGCTCGGGAGAGCATCACCGGTAAATATCTCTCCGGCCAGGAGACGATCACACCGCCTACAGCGCGCCGCAAAGTAAGCAAGAAGCAACCGTCACTTGCGATCAGAGGCGCGTGCAAACACAACCTCGAAAAGGTTAATTTGAATGTTCCACTGGGTCGCTTCGTGGCGTTGACCGGTGTCTCCGGCTCAGGCAAATCCACGCTGCTCGACAACGTCATCCACCAGGGAGTGCTAACTTTGCGTGGCAAAGTAAGTGAAAACCCAGCCGCCGTGAAGAGCATAACGGGCGAAGGGTTGTTTGGCGACATCGTGCTTGTCGACCAGTCTCCCATCAGCAAGACGCCACGCTCAAACCCCGCTCTCTTCGCCGATGCCTGGGACGGCATTCGCAATCTCTTTGCCGCCACGGAACAAGCCCGCCAAGATGGCCTGACCGCCTCTCATTTCTCATTCAACTCGGGCCAGGGCCGCTGTGAGCATTGTCAGGGGCTCGGATTCGAGCGCGTGGAAATGCAATTCCTATCCGACGTTTATGTGCCCTGCCCTGTCTGTGAATCGAAGCGGTTCAAGCCAGAAGTCCTGGCCATTCGCTGGAAAGAAAAATCAGTCGACCAAGTGCTCGGCCTGACGGTCCAAGATGCGCGCCTATTTTTCCAAGGCCAAAAGAAAATAGAGAACAAGCTGGCGGCGCTGACCGATGTGGGCCTCGGCTACTTGCCGCTTGGGCAACCGCTCAACACCTTGTCCGGCGGTGAATCCCAGCGCCTGAAACTCGTAAAATATTTGAGCGGGTTTGATCAGGAAAAGGAACTCCCGGCACTCCTGCTACTTGACGAACCCACCACCGGACTCCACCGGGATGACGTCAAGCGACTCATTGCTGTCTTGCAAAAACTTGTTGAGCACAACCACAGCCTTGTGGTCATCGAACATCAGTTGGACATGATAATCGCCGCAGACTGGCTCATCGAAATGGGCCCTGGCGCCGGTGACAAAGGCGGCAAAATCGTGTTCGAAGGCACGCCCTCCCAAGCGTCTAAAAAGCAAACTGAGACCGCCCCATATCTTCGTGAAGCGCTTGAGCTTAACAATGATCGCATCGTAGACTTTGCAACGCAAAGTAAATCGCTGGAAGCCGCAGAACCTTTGCCGAAAGCTCGCAGCGAAACGGCGGTTATCGTGTCAGGCGCGCGCGAACACAATCTGCGCAACCTGAACGTGAAGATTCCACATGGCGTGTTCAACGTTGTGACCGGCGTTTCAGGCTCCGGCAAATCCTCACTTGCCTTCGACATTATTTTTGCTGAAGGCCAACGCCGCTTCCTCGAATCGATGTCGTCCTATGCACGTCAATTCGTGGAGCAATTGCCGCGACCTGACATTGACGACCTGCGCGGCATCCCCCCCACCGTAGCCATCGAGCAGCGCATCACGCGTGGCACGCGCAAATCGACTGTCGCAACGATTACTGAAGTCGCCCAATACCTGCGCCTGCTCTTTGCCAAAGTAGGCATACAGCACAGCCCCACCACGGGCGAACCAGTCGCCGCGCAAAGCATGGCGTCGATTAAAAAACGATTGGCCAGCGCCATCGATTCACCCGAAGCGAAAAAGGCAAAGGCGCTCTACTTATGCGCGCCTTTGATCCGCTCGCGCAAGGGACATCATCAGCCACTGGCCAATTGGGCGGCAGACCATGGCTACGAACTTTTGCGCTGTGACGGTAAGCTCGTCGAGGTTGCGAAATTCGAAAAGCTTGACCGTTACCGCGAACACGATATCGAGCTGGCGTTGGCTTTAGGCAAGCCCACCGTGCGCGCCGAAAAAGCCGCAGGCTACCTCGATGAGGCGCTCAAGCTCGGCAAAGGCTCTTGCTTTTTGCTGTCGGACAACGGCGAAGTTTTAGCGTGGTTTTCGACCAGCCGAACCGATCCGGCAACTGGAGAGGCATTCCCCGAACTCGACCCGAAACACTTCTCGTGGAACTCGCCCAAAGGCTGGTGCGAAACCTGCCGCGGGCATGGCGTCATTCATGATTGGATGCTCGACCACGAAGACTACGAGGAAATTCCCGACGATGTCAGCGGCGGTCAAGATTGTCCCGATTGCCTAGGCGAGCGTTTGAACCCAATCGCCCGTGCGGTTCGTGCGCCAGTGAAAAAAGCCACGCTAAAGAAGTACTGCGCCCATGATGCGGACAGCATTTCTTTACCGGAATTGCTGGCCCTCCCCCCCTCTGCACTGCTGACCATTCTGGTTAGCCTGAAGCTTGACGCGCGCGGAAAGAAAATCGCGGCGGAGATCGTGCCGGAAGTCACCGAGCGGCTCAAGTTCATGGACCGCGTGGGTCTTAGCTACCTGACGCTTGACCGCGCGACAGCGACGCTTTCCGGGGGCGAAGCGCAACGTATTCGCCTCGCAGCGCAGTTGGGCTCGAATCTGGCTGGTGTCTTATACGTCCTCGATGAACCGTCGATAGGCTTACATGCACGCGACAATGACGACCTGATCAAGTCGCTGCATCAACTTCGCGACAACGGCAACACATTGCTCGTCGTGGAGCATGACGACGAGACGATGCGCGCAGCAGATAACATTATCGACCTAGGGCCAGGCGCGGGAGTCAACGGCGGGCGTTTACTTGCGCAGGGCGACTACCGGACAATCTCCAAGGCGGAGGAAAGTCTGACTGGGCGATTGCTGCGCGAGGGGATCCCCCACCCTCTCCGAGGCAGCTATCGAACATTGCCCAAAAAATGGAGCGTGCGCTCCCGCCCCAAAGAGCCGAGCTGGATGGTTTTGCGTGAAGCGAATCTGCGCAATCTCAAGGGCGGTGAATTACGATTGCCGCTTGAGCGGCTCATCATGGTCTCCGGGGTGTCGGGCGCTGGCAAAAGCACGATGTTCCGCGACCTGCTTCACCCGGCTGTTGATGCGGCAATCGGCGAAAACAATCGCAAATTGACGCCAAAAGATCTGCCCAAGAAAAGTACGCTTTGCTCCACTCCTGGTGCATTTAAAGAACTCTATGACGGCAATGCCTTCCGTAAAGTAATTGAGGTCGACCAAGCGCCGATCGGCAAGACGCCCAGGTCAACGCCAGCTACTTACATTGGCGCTTTCGATATCATACGAGATGTTTTCGCGACCCTGCCGGAAGCCAAGATGCGTGGACTAACACCTGGCGCCTTTTCTTTCAACACCAAGGGAGGCCGCTGCGAAACCTGCAAAGGCGCCGGCCGCATAAAGCTGGAGATGGCGTTTCTCCCCAACAGCTACCAACCATGCGACGAATGTGGAGGCCTGCGCTATGGGAAAGAGATGCTCGATTTACGTTGGAACGGTAAAAACATTGCCGACGTACTCGACATGACCTTTGAAGAAGCAGCGGCATTTTTCGATTTTCACTCACGCTTAAGCGACTTGATGCAGCTCATGGTCGAAACCGGTCTTGGCTACCTGACGCTTGGGCAAAGCAGTCCAACCCTGTCTGGTGGCGAAGCGCAGCGTCTAAAGCTAGTCAGTGAGCTGGCGGCTGGCTTACCAAGCTTCAAGGAGAAGTCGCGCAACATCCTGCGCCGCAATCTATACATCCTGGAAGAGCCAACAATTGGACTGCACCTGAGCGACTGCCAACGCCTGATCGAACTACTGCATCGGCTCGTCGATCAGCGCCATACAGTCATCGTGATCGAACACAATCTAGACCTAATCGCTGAAGCAGACTATGCCGTGGAAATCGGCCCGCAAGGTGGCGACGGTGGTGGCAAAATACTCTACCAAGGCGCCGTTAAGGGGCTTGCGGAGCAAGCTGCTTGCCCGACAGCTCCTTACCTGAAGTCCTTGCTACGCGTATGATGGCAAAAGCATAGGAATCAGCCAACAGTTTGTCATTCGCATCGAAGGCGCCGAGTTTGAATTTCGCACGCCCAGGCTTTTCCACTTTGGGCTCAACGGTGACGGTGTAGTCACCGACGCCGCTTTCCGCGCGAACAATCGTCACGTTAAAATCTTCAGGATTGTCGCCCCCGATCAAACGCACATCTGCTTCAACATTTTCGCCAAGCACAACTTGAAATTGCTTTGCCTCCAAAGGCTCACTCCCAACATTCCAAAAGACCACCCGCGGCTTGATAGTCATAATTTCCGGAATGGTAATCTCCAGCCGCAATGTCGCCCGCTTGGGCTCGCTATCGGTGATCACAGAAATCGTCTTTTGCTGATGCCCTGTTCGAGCGTCAAAGCTGAAAGTCGCTGTAATTTCGCCTGATTCACCAGGAGCATAGACCTTCTTAGCAAGGGCCGGCACCGTGCAACCGCAAGACGATTTAGCTGAGAGAATGGTGATCGTGGAATCGCCAGTGTTTTTGAACGGAAACTTTGCAACGAATTCTTTTTCTCCGAGTTTGGCCACACCACCATCCACACTAGTCGTTTCAAATACCAACTCGGCATTCAGGACCAGCGTGGCAAGGAGGCTAAAGAAAAGGATCAGATACTTCATGAGATTTTTTTATGCGATTTAATATCCAGTAAATAAACTCCAGTCAAAGCCGCAAGCAGGAAGCAGTTACGGACGAGGGCAAAAGTTACCGAACTCCCCGCGCCGCCGGTACAACCGCAGTCTATATTGAGCCCACGCGCCAAGGCAGATAGCAAGGCCGTAATGAACACAGTAAGCATCGCCACGAGCCAGAACAGACCACCCTTCCGTGTAAAAGGCGGCATAACCCCTAAACCTGCAAATACTTCAAGCCAGGGAAGAAACAGGGCAACCCACCAAGCCATTCTTTCGCCTAGCAATTGATAATTCAATATACTCCGGTAGAATTCGACCGGATCTGCAATTTTTCCAACGCTGGTCCAAATGAAAAAGCCCCCCACACAGATTGCCAATACATGCGCAAAGGCTTTCATTGCTTGGAATGCTCCTCCCAAGCCTCAATTCCCCCAAAGAGCCAATACACCCGGTCATCTCCCAGATCAGAACGCAATCTGGCAGCAGCCTCCTTGCTCAGTTCGCAACCTTCGCCATCACAGTAAACCACAATGGCCGCATCGGGCGACCACTGCGCGAGCATTTCACCAAAACCATGATCCCAGTCTTGCAGGGAGACATTAACAGCGCCTTCGATGTGCTTTTCGGCAAAAACGTCGGGAGTGCGCGCATCAACCCAGAGGAAATCATCCATCGTGACGACTTGCTCGACAGTGCGCATCCATTCGTCTTCCACAAGTTGTGTTGGCTCCGGACGCGGATGCAGCAACGCGCTACCCCCCGCCCCGGCGAACGCAAGCGAGAATATCAACAGGGTTTGCATCCAACATCGCATGCGGCAAAGCTGCGACATTTTAGCTCTCATGCAAGCGCACAGCGCATAAATCGCTTGCGCCCAGGGCAGTTTGCCCTGATGAATAGGCGGTTTCACATGCCAGAGCCCGAAGCTATCAGATTGCAGAAATACTTGTCCGAACAGGGGTTTTGCTCGCGTCGCAAGGCCGAGACCCTGATCGAGGAAGGCGTCGTGTCCATCAACGGTAAGACCGCCCAACTCGGCGATAAAGTCGTGACCGGCAAAGACATCGTCAAAGTCGAGGGGCAGCGCGTCAACGCCCGTAAGCTCAAGCGCTGGATTTTGATGATGAACAAGCCCAAGGGTGTCATCTGCAGCCACAACGACCCCCATAACAGCAAAACCATCTACCACCTGATGCCTCCAGAGTTGGCGACGGAAAAGCTCATTTGCTGCGGTCGTCTGGACAAAGAAAGTGAAGGCATGCTGATTTTGACTACGGACGGCGATCTGGCTCAACGCATCACCCACCCCTCAGGAGGCGTGGTGAAGCGTTACCGCGTGAAGCTTAGCCGCAACTTCGACACCACGCTGATTCCGAAACTAATCAAGGGCGTCAAACGCGATGGCGACTTCCTGCAGGCGAAGAAAATCGTCATGGCGACGCATGGGCCGGACGTCGAGCGACGCTTGGAAGTGCACCTCGAACAAGGCCGCAAGCGCGAGATCCGGCGCATGTTTGAAGCCTTCGGCTACTTTGTGGATAAGCTCGAGCGTTTCCAAATGGGCAATTTACCCATGAAGGGCATCCCCCGAGGTGGGGTTCGTGAAGTGACAAAACGCGAATTGGACTTTCTCTTTTCAAAATAGTCGTTACGATAAATACCGATGATCTTTAAGACCCGTTTCATGCTTTTTATTGGCGCATTGTTGGCGTCGCTATCCCTTCAGGCCCAAGACCGGATGATGAACATATACCTGGAGCCTGACATCAATGGCACTGTGTATTTTCAGGAGGATCTGGAAGAGCTGAACGACTTGGAGCCCCGCCCGCTTCTCGATGGCTCCGGCGCAGGGCAAGGCTGGATGTTCGTCCAATACCCGGGCAAGTATGTCGGCCATGTGCAGGCATCCGACGTATCAGCAGGCAAAATAGTTCGCAACGGGTCAAAAGCTTACCTGCGCGCGGATACAGGAAGCCCAGTGCTGGCTGTCATTCTGGATGGCGACGAAGCCGAAGTAGCTCGTGTCGAAAACGGATGGGCCACCGTTTACTTTGAGGGCGAGGCGCCGGCTTACTTTCGCATGGACTCTTCAGGCCCAAGCAGCGTTGCGGCGGTAGCTCCAGCTGGAGCAGTGGGCAAGGCGAAGGCGTCCAATGGCGCAGGCGCCCCACCAGTCTTGCAAGAAGTAAAGATGCAGGAAACGCTAATCAATGCGCCGGTCACGTCTGGTATCCGCCCAATGTCACAAAGCGTGGCCCGCTACGTTCAGGGAAAATTCGTCCCCATATCATCATGGGATCGCATTTTCGGCTCCGACTATCGCTATCGTTTAGTCGACGCCAATGACGACACCATCGCTTACGTCAAAGTCGAGGACACCATAGTATTTGGTAAGCTGGAAAGCTACTTTGGCGAGAAAGTTGAAATTCAGGGCGTTCTCCGCCGGATCAAAGGCGGCGTACCCATTGAAATTACGGCTGATAACATCCGCGTACTGCGTTAATTTCGTCCACTACCTCATTTTGAAAGGGCCCGTTAAATACGGGCCTTTTTCGTATCTGGCGATACAGATCATATGACGCCATGAAATCCAACCCATAAGAAAATTTTATTATTAGACATTTTTATATTAAAAGTTCGAATATAAAGCCAAATTACCTATTGTCTTAAACATCTACTAAAGAAGGGGGATGTAGGTCCAGAGCAGTTGCTCGACCGAAGCCGCCTATTTGACTACAATAGGACCAATGAAAACAGGGTTAGGCAACGAAGTGGCGTCCAAAGACGCAGTGGTATCAGGTTCCTCCTCGCCATGGCGGGGATTCACGCCGGGTGATTGGACGGACTCAATCGACGTCCGTGATTTCATCCAGAAAAACCATGCGCCTTATCTCGACGGTGACGAGTTTCTCTGCGAACCAACAGAGCGGACACTCAAGCTTTGGGATGCGCTGAAGGATTTACTCGCACAAGAACGCGCTGCTGGCGGCGTCCTCGACGCCGACGATAAAGTCGTTGGCAAAGTCGATTCGCACGGCGCGGGTTACATCGTGCAGGAGTTGGAGCAGATAGTCGGTCTCCAGACGGACAAGCCGCTCAAGCGCGCACTCTTGCCCTACGGCGGACTGCGGATCGCCGCCAAAGCGCTTCAAGCCCACGGACGCGAGATTGATCCGGAAACAGCGGATACATTCCTGAAGCATCGCAAGACTCATAACGACGGCGTTTTCGACGCCTACACTGACGACATTCGCGCCGCCCGGAGCGCTGGTATCGTGACTGGCCTCCCCGACGGGTATGGCCGGGGCCGAATCATCGGCGATTATCGCCGCGTCGCCCTCTACGGTGTAAATCGTCTGATTGCGGATAAGCAGGAGCTGATCCAGACCATGCAGGACGAAGCATTCACCGAAGAGTGGGTCCGAGAGCGCGAAGAAATTGCGGATCAAGTCCGCGCCTTAAAAGCGCTCAAGAAGATGGCCGCCGCTTACGGCATTGACATTTCCCAACCTGCGCAAACTGGTCAGCAAGCCGTCCAGTGGACGTATTTTGGCTACCTCGGCGCAGTCAAGGAGCAGAACGGCGCAGCGATGTCCTTTGGCCGCGCCTCGACCTTCTTCGACATCTACTTCGAGCGCGACTTGCGGGAAGGGACCATTGACGAGGCAGGCATTCAGGAAATCATCGACCACCTGGTCATGAAGATGCGCATCGTGCGCTTCATCCGCACCGCTGACTATGACGAGTTGTTCTCCGGCGACCCGACCTGGGTCACCGAAAGCATCGGCGGCGTGGGTGAAGATGGTCGGCCACTCGTTGGCAAAAGCAGCTACCGCATGCTTCACACCTTGCGGAACCTCGGCCCCTCCCCCGAGCCCAATTTAACCGTTCTCTGGTCGGAAAAATTGCCGCAGACGTTTAAAGATTTCTGCGCGAAGATTTCCATCGAAACCAGTTCGATCCAATATGAGAACGACGATCTCATGCGCCCATACTGGGGTGACGACTACGGCATCGCCTGCTGCGTCTCCGCCATGCGCATCGGCAAGCAAATGCAGTTCTTCGGCGCCCGCGCCAACCTCGCCAAAGCTCTACTTTACGCAATTAATGGCGGCGTTGATGAAAAGAGTGGCAACCAGGTCGCCCCGGCATCTCCCGCATTTGAGGGCGAATATCTCGACTACACAGACCTGACTCAGCGGTTCGATCGCATGATGGACTGGCTCGCCAAGACCTACGTCAAGGCGCTGAACATCATCCATTACATGCATGATAAATACAGCCCTGAGCACCTCATGATGTCGCTGCATGACCGCACGATCTTCCGCACCATGGCTTGCGGCATCGCGGGCCTGTCCGTCGCTGCTGACTCGCTGTCAGCCGTGAAGTATGCCAAGGTCAAAGTCATCCGTAACGAAGACGGCCTGGCCTGTGATTACGAAGTTCAAGGCGAATACCCGGCCTACGGCAACAATGACGACCGCGCGGACGACATCGCCTGCAAGCTCGTTGAAACCTTCATGGACAAGATTCGTGAGCAGCCGACCTACCGTAACTCGGTGCCGACTCAGTCGATCCTGACCATCACTTCCAACGTCGTTTACGGCAAGAAGACTGGCAACACGCCGGACGGCCGCAAGGCTGGCGAGCCCTTCGCACCGGGTGCCAACCCGATGCACGGCCGCGACCGCAACGGCGCCATCGCGTCGATGTCCTCCGTAGCCAAGCTCCCTTACGATCAGAGCCAGGACGGCATTTCCTACACCTTCTCCATCGTTCCCAAGGCCTTGGGCAAGGACGACGGCGAGCGCGTGAACAACCTCGTTGACCTGCTGGACGGCTACTTCACCAACAAGGGCCACCACATCAACGTGAACGTGTTCGACCGCGAAACCCTCCAGGACGCCATGGACCATCCGGAGAAGTATCCGCAGCTGACCGTGCGCGTGTCGGGCTACGCCGTGAACTTCATCAAGCTCACGCGAGAGCAACAGATCGACCTCATCAACCGCACCTTCCACGGCTCATTCTAACCGCAGGCGACTGTGTCCCGAAAGGAGGCAGACATGTATGCGAACTGCAGTTTCACCAATGCGGCCGCGACCGAGCTAACCATGCCCGGCGCGGTCCCGGGACCTGACACCGAGGGCGTCGTCGAGACTATCGAGACTTGCGGCGCCGTCGATGGCCCGGGCCTACGGTATGTGGTCTTTACGCGCGGCTGCCCGCTGCGCTGCCAGTATTGCCACAACCCGGAAACCCAGGGCAAGCCGAAGGGCGACATCACCACGGCGGAGAAGGTCCTGGCCGACGTTAAGCGCTACAAGGCGTTTATCAAGCGGGGCGGCTTGACGATCAGTGGCGGCGAACCGCTGATGCAGGCTGACTTCGTGCACGCGATCTTCAAGGGAGCTAAAGAAGCGGGCATCCACACGGCGCTCGACACCTCGGGCTTCCTGGGCGCGCGCGCATCCGATGAACTCTTGAAGCACGTGGACCTCGTCCTGCTCGACATTAAGAGCGGGCTTTCCTCCACGTATAAAAACGTCACCGGCGTGCAGCTTTCCCCGACTTTAGACTTTGCCCAGCGGCTCGATGCCCTGGGTAAATCTATGTGGATCCGCTTTGTGCTCGTGCCCGGCCTGACCGACAGCGAGCGCAACATCGAGGCGGTGGCCAAGTTTGTCGCCACGCTCAAGCACGTGGACCGGGTGGAGATCCTGCCCTTCCACAAAATGGGCGAGCACAAATACGAGCACACCGGCCTGACCTACAACCTGTCCAACACACCGACTCCCACGCGGGAGCAGGTCGAAACCGCCCGGGCCATCTTCGCCCGGCATGGGGTTGAGGCACGGTAAGCGAGACGCCGAATTAACGAATAAAGGTAGCGCGGATCGTCCCCGATCCGCAAGGATTGGTGAAATGAATCAATAGGTTCGCGAAAGCGGGTTGCGCCATTGCGCCTAATGCGAACCGATGGCGCTTACAGCCGCTGCTTGCGGATCGGGGACGATCCGCGCTACCTTATTTCAGCTATTTCAATTTTATCCGATTCAAGATACAAACCATTTAGAAATCAAAATGGATAAGATCAAAAACCGTTGGCTCATTGCCGCATCGACGATGGGGGTGCACGTCTCCATTGGCAGCGTTTACGCCTACAGTGTGTTCAAGAAACCGCTGTTGGAGGCCGTTGGCTGGCAGCCGTCGCAGACGGCGTGGTCGTTTAGCATCGCGATCCTGGTGCTCGGCTTGTCGGCGTCGTTTCTCGGCGTGAAGGTCGAGAAGATGGGCCCGCGACTCAGCGGTCAGATCGCGGCGGTGTTTTACGGACTCGGGCTGATCCTGGCTGGCGTCGCCGTGCAGCAGGCGCAGATCTGGATGTTCTATCTGGGCTACGGCGTCATCGCGGGCATCGGCCTCGGCATTGGCTACATCTGCCCGGTCTCGACGCTGGTTAAATGGTTTCCCGACCGACGCGGGCTCGCGACCGGCTTGGCCGTGATGGGCTTTGGCTTCGGCGCGCTCTTTGCCAGCAAAATCTTTGTCCTGCTGATTCACAGCTTCGGCATCCCGGCAACGTTCATCGGCGCCGGCATCACCTACTTCGTCATAATGATGGCTTCTTCGCGCTACCTCGCGCCGCCTCCCGAAGGCTGGGCGCCAGCGGGCATGGACTCTGCATCGCAAAGTAAGAAGAAGAAAGTCGTCCGCGAAGACCCCGTGCAACTCACCGCGAAAGAAGCCCTGCGCACGCGCCGTTTTTATTTCCTGTGGTCGATGCTGTTCATCAACATTACCTGTGGCATCGCGGTGATCTCGACCGCCTCACCGATGTCTCAACAGATCGCGGGCCTCTCACCGGAAGCCGCCGCAACGATGGTCGGTCTAATGGGACTCTTCAACGGCCTCGGCCGCATCGGCTGGTCCGCGCTGAGTGACTACCTCGGCCGCGCGGGCGTGTTTGGGATATTCTGCGTGCTGCAGTTCGGCATCTTCTTTGCGCTGCCACAGATCTCGCAGCCAATCCTTTTCCAAGCCGCGGTGTGCGTGATCATTTCATGCTACGGCGGCGGCTTCGCGCTGATGCCCGCCTTCATCGGCGACGTGTTCGGCGTCAAGCAGCTCTCGGCCATCCTCGGCAACCTGCTCACGGCCTGGGCTGCGGCAGGTGTAGTCGGCCCCATGCTCAGCGCCTTCGTCTACGAAAAGACGCAGAGCTACGCGATCAGCCTCTACATCTTTGGCGGCGCCTTCGTGGTGGGGCTAGTTTTATCTGTAGTGATGGCGTTGGAGTCCAAACGTCTACGAGAATCTACCGCAAAAGCACTGCTAAGGCCAGCAAACGTAATCGGTTAGCCCGCTTTGGCGCTTGCATTTCGCTTAAACTTTCTACGCCAGCGTTCAACCGGCTCATCGATCAACTTTATCGCAATGTAGCTAATAATGAGCACCGAACAATAGCCCAGAACAAGGAATACAAGTCCATCTTTTGTTAGATATGACCTTCTAAGCTCTTGCCCCGAAATCAGATAAATCATTGCAGCCCCTTGCCAATGGCATAAATACATTGGGTAGCTAAATTTCCCAACAAACACATCCACCTTCCTTAGCCATCCAACTGGTTTTTGTTCATTAAGGCTAACAACAACAAGGATCATGAGTAATAAATTTACATATAATCCTGCACCCATCATATAGTTATCAAATATCTTGTATTGTATAAAATACGAAAACGCAAAATTTAGACATATAGCTATCATTAAAACAACTGGAGTCAGAGGAAATTTAATAAATTTCACTCGGTCAATTTTTTCTCGATAGTGAAATAGCATAGCGCCAATGGAGAAAGGTAGACTTGCAGCAGGAATAGGAAAATATCGGTCATACCATAGGTCAGAAGGCAGTGTGATCAGAAGGAACACAGTGTAAATCACACTCTGTATAAACCAAATCTTAGTCATCTCGCGAGTTCGAGATAAACCCAAACCAATCATTACATAGAAAAACAATTCTACAGTCAGCGCCCACGAAGCGGGAGAAAGCCTCGGCTCACTATCTACTGAGAACACTAAAAACAGATTCTGAAACCATTCAAAAAAATCCCCAGGAGGATATAAATTATTTTTCAACCCGGAAATGCTACCCCATAGAAAAATGATAGCTAAACTTAAAATAATCGAAAACCAATAAGTAGGGTAAATACGAAGAAATCGATTAATATAAAAATCATAACGACCCGCCCTACTGTATCCATATGTGTTATGCATAACAAAGGTCATTAAGTATCCACTCAATACATAAAACCCGAATACGGCATACATCCCAAGAAACTTTGGACCAAATAAATGCCCAACTACCACAAACGTTGCCAAAATGGTCCTAAAAATCCCAAACATGGCACAAGTTTGGGTTAATAACTCTAGGAACCGCAAGCTGAGAATTTCAAGAGGCGGCGCAGCGTTATATGAGTTTGCGAGATTCTTATGACACTAAGCAATGAGACACGCTACGATCTGTATTCACTAAAGAGCTAGCTGCAAAATGTGGTTACGCGTGCCAAAGAGACAACTCGTGCCCCCGAACCGTTACAAGTGATACCTTAGCTAAACGCGATGATCATGACGATATCATGGGGTATTGATAAGATTTGGGGTTGAATCGGTGACGGAATTGGATGTTTTAGACCGTTCACCATGGCCATAGAACTACATGACACGCTCACCCGCAGCCGGAAAACGCTCGTCCCCTCGGACGGTGAAACCTACCGGTTCTACTGCTGCGGTCCCACGGTCTATGGCCCGGCGCACATCGGCAATTTTCGCGCTTTCGTAGTGCAAGACGTGCTGCGACGCGTAATCGAAACCGATTTTCTGGCGCACACCGATCCTAGCCAGACGCCCATCGCACTCAAGCACGTGCGGAACATCACCGACGTCGACGATAAGACGATTCGCACCAGCCAAAAGCTCGGTGAAACACTCAAGGCGTTCACCGAAAAGTGGACGGAGAAATTTCACGCTGATTGCGCTGCGCTGAACTGCCTCCCTCCCCATGTCGAACCGCGCGCAACGGAACACATTCCAGAGCAAGTCGCGCTGGTGGAGCAATTGCTCTCGGGCGGTTTTGCTTATGTTGGCGGTGACGGGTCAGTTTACTTTAAAGTCTGCGCCTGCGAGCACTATGGCGAACTTTCCCATCTGGACCGTGCTCAACTGCAAACGCAAAACGAAAACAGTGCGGGCGAAGTTAACGACGCAGACGAGTACGAACGCGAATCGGTGAGCGACTTCGCCCTCTGGAAAGCGCACAAGCCAGAAGATGGCGACAACAAATGGCCCGGGCCCAAACACCCCGACACTGGCGAGCAGATCGTTGGTCGCCCCGGCTGGCACCTTGAGTGCTCGGCCATGAGCACTGCCTACCTGGGAGACAGTTTCGACCTCCACGGAGGCGGTGTTGACCTGTGCTTTCCTCACCATGAAAACGAAATCGCACAGAGCGAATCAGCCAACGGCAACCGGCCATTCTGCCACCACTGGTTCCACAACGCGCACCTCATGGTCGAAGGCAAAAAGATGTCCAAGAGCCTGGGCAATCTTTACACTCTGGAAGAGCTTGCTCAAGAGGGACACTCCCCGATGGCAGTCCGCTACGTACTCATCAATGGGCACTACCGCTCCCAGCTCAATTTTACCTTCAACGGATTGAAAGCTGCCGCCAGCGCCATGGCCAAGCTCGAAAAGGCAGTGCGACCGATTTTGGAAATAGTTGGCATGAGCCCAGAGGAATTTCGCGCAATTTGCGGTCAGCCAACTTCCCTTGCGACGACCGGTATGTTCGTACGCGCGTGGGAAAACCTCTGCGACGATTTGAACGTTCCAGGAGCCTTGGGCGAAATCTTCAGCACGATCAGCGACTTGAATGACCCCGCTTACGAAAAGAGCGCGATTACGGGACAGTTGATGTCATTGGCTGGCTTGCTTTACTGCATGGGCTTGGAGCTATTTACGACTCCGGAAGCTCCTAAAACCGAAGCGCCGGAACACGTTGTTCAACTTGCAGCACAGCGTTGGGAGGCCAAACAAAGCCGCGACTTCACCACGGCCGACGCCCTGCGCGCCGAAATTCAAAATGCCGGCTGGGTAGTCCTCGATAGCAAAGATGGCTACGAACTCGAGCCGGTGTAGCGCGGCAGATAACCTCTAAACACCCTGCTGGACGTTCTTTAAATAGGCGTCCATCTCTTCTGTGCTTTGAAAAACTTCGCGCAACGGTATCGCTTTCACGATGTCGAATACCTTCTCTACCTGTGGCGATAAATTGGCGAAAACCACCTGTCCACCACGAGCAGTCATTTCACGACGCAGCTTCGCGAAAGAGCGGAGCCCGGCGCTGGAGATGTATGACAAGTCCTTAAGATCAAGTGCAGCCGCTTTGATTTTTGGTCCAAATTTATCCTGCACGTACTGATCAAACTCAGGCGCAGAATTGGAGTCCAGTTCACCATTGAGAAAGCAGGTGATGCGACCATTCGATAGCTCGATGGAATCGATTTGTAATGTCATGATGATATAGTAGAGAAAGCAGGCATCTTAACGCTTAGGACATTTCGATTACCGCGTCGATTATATTCGATGCTCTCGGCGATTTCCCGCACAATGTAGAAGCCAAAACCGCCCTCCACTCGCACAGCGTCATCTGCAGCCAAGTCAGGCTGGGGGACTTCTAAAAGTGGATTAAATTGCGCACAGGGATCAACGATTGTCATCAAGACGGATCCTCGCACCGTACAGCTGAGCTCGATAACCCCGCCCTCTGGCAAAGAGGCGTGCTGCAGCACATTGATGATGATTTCTTCTGCAGCCAACAGCGCGTCCGCAACAGCGCCTTCAGGCGTGGAGGCATCACGCAAGAAGTCAGCCAGACATGATTTGCATTCGCTCAGGTCACGTGTCTCTCGCAGTAAAGAACACCATTTTGTAGAATCAGCCATCAAGCTATTACGATAGCCGAAGTCCGCATAATGGCAAGTCATGATAGCAGCTAACCAAGCGGTGAAGACGGATTAACTTAGTCAGAATTTCCGGTGCTTTCTAGGGTCTAAAAGGCCATCCCAAGAGTTGTAGCCAAGCAACGGAGTATGCTAAAAGGCCTAATTATGGAAAGAAGACGCTATGCTGCGGGGTCTGTTATCTTTCGAGAGGGAGATGAATCACAAGATGTTTACCGGATTGTCTCCGGCCAGGTGCAAATTGGCATCGATCATGGCAATGGCAAAGACTTGATTCTGGCGACATTGGGTGAGGAGGATATTTTTGGTGAGATGGCAATGATCGATGAGAGTCCACGGTCCGCAACTGCCTCTGTGTTGGAAGATTGCGATTTGGAAATCATGGAGCCGGGCGATTTCACCGAAACGTTCTTCACGAATCCAGTCGTGTTGGCGCCCTACCTTGCCTGTCTGATTGATCGCCTGCGCACTTCCAATGAGAAGATTTTTGACCTCACTCAGAAGCTCACTGAAAAAGCCAATGGCAATGGCGTGTCGGCATTGCCCAAGCGCAGCAACAGTCGCTTCATTGGCACAGGGCTCGTGTTCATTCCAATGTCCCCTTTGGCCAAGCGTTCGATTCCATCACCGCGCGTTCCAATCTCAAAGTTTCCATTCCGCATTGGCCGCTCCGGCAATAACGGGACAGACATCCTTCAGAAAAACGATCTTTCACTGATCAACATAGATCCCAGCCAAGTCGCTAAGAATCACATATCGATTGAGCAAGAAGACGGCGCGATCTGGATTCGAGATCGCAAAACCAGGCGTGGCACCATTGTCAACGGCAAGCGTTTGCATCAAGATGACGGCGCTTTGGTTTGCCGCCTGACCAAGCAAGTGAACGAGATAATTCTGGGAGATGAAAAAAGCCCTGCGGTCTACGAGCTTCGCACGTTGCAGGCATAATTAGGTTGCTGCATCGGTAGTTGGCCTGTGTAGTTGCAACAGCCAACTTGCTTACTGTATGAGTCTTCCCGTCCCTGAAACAATCGAGGAAATCACTCCGGAATGGGTGACACAAGCCCTCCGAGAGAGCGGCGCCATTCAAAACGCAACGATCATCCAAATCGAAAGTCGCATCCTGGGGCAGAATGTGGGTTTTCTGAGCGTAGTCGCCTGGCTGGGTTTGACCTATGACCAACCTGAGCCAGACGCGCCCAAGGCGGTTGTTATAAAAGTGATTCCAAAGCCTGGCAAGCATCGTGAGCTAGGCGAGGAAATGCACGCTTTCCAGCGGGAGATTCTATTCTATCGCGACGTCGCGCCCCAAATCGACATTCGCTTGCCGAAGATGTACTATGCCGCATCAGAGCCCCCCAACATGACCATTATCATGGAGGACCTCTCCTACTGTCGTCCAGGGGATCAACTAAAAGGCATGAGCCTTGATCTCGTTCTAGCAACTGCTGTAATCGTGGGCCGTCTACAGGCGAAATTTTGGAATAATGACGCACTGGAACAACTGGATTGGATGCCGGAATCCGACCATTTCGAGAAAGACTACGCTGCAAACTGGGACTCTATGGAAGAGCATTTCGGCCACTTGATTCCCGAGGAAGGCAAAGAACTCGGGCGCCGCATGAAAGAGCACATTCCATGGTTATTTAACGAAATCGAGCATCGCCCCAGAACGATTGTCCACAGCGACCTCCGCGAAGATAACCTGATATACGACGAAACAGGCGCCATAACCGAAGTCATCATCCTCGATTGGCAGCTCGCCACCCGTAGAATGGGCGTCTATGACATCACCCGCCTCATGGCCGCCAGCGCCCTGCCCGAGCAACGTCGCGGACATGAGATCGAAATCCTTCGCGCTTGGCACGCCACGCTGGTCGCCGAAGGCGTCACGGATTATTACTGGGAAGAAGCGCTTTACGACATGCGCCTTGCCTTACTGGAATTCATCTGCTTCCCAGTGAAATTCCACAAGGCATTTATCGGTAAGACTGGTCGTTCTGCGGAAATAATGAAAATTATACTCACCAGAGGATTTGCCACCGCCATCGATTTGCAGGCCCATGTGGCCATGCCAAGCTAGAGCTATCATAGATTGCCGAGTTGAGCCTGTTCAGGACCCGGCTGCTTCATGTTATCTCTAAAAGCGAATGCACGGCTCGTCGAGGTCGTGCTCATAGCCAAGCACCACCACTGCCGCAGTGGATAAAACGAAAAACGCCCCGGCCGAGACGGGCTGCCTCAGCCAACGCGCCATCACCACGCGCAAAAAATGTCCGTGAGAAAAGACAAACGCCTCCGGCGCAGCAAGCTCTCTTAGTCGCGTAACCACGCGATCGGCCCTGGCGCCTACGTCGTCAATCGATTCTCCCCCCGGCGAACCATCCTTGAAAATATTCCAATTGGGATTACCGGCCTGTATTTCTTTTGTCGTCAGCCCTTCGTAGTCGCCGTAATCCCACTCCATCAAATCGTCCCAAGTATCAATCTGCTTTCGGTTCGTCGCGATGGCGCAGGTTTCGTAGGCGCGCTTTAACGGGCTGCTAAACACATGCTCGGGCAAGGGACAATAGTCACGGCCTTCGCAGCGGTCTGCCAAGCGTTGGCGCACATGCTCGGCTTCACGGCGACCACCATCAGTCAGCGGCAAGTCCGTTCGCCCCGTGTGCTGACGACTAATCGTCCACGCCGTTTCACCATGCCGCGCCAAGTAGATTCGAGGAAGTTCGCTCACGATGAAGTTGACCATAGTCCACAATCGTCGACTGGCAATCTTCAAGCACTTCACCAAGGATGTACAAAGCCTTAGGGATGTCATCCAACTGAGTATTAACAGATAATAGCTTTACGCCGCTCACTCTATAATGGTCAAAGGCCTATTTACTATCACTAGCTGTTCTTACTAGTTCCATCAATTCCGACACGGCAGTTGCCGGTCCGTTCTCTGAAGCTAATATTTGCGCAACTTCCTTTGCGCGCTTAGCATACTTCTTTTTATGGTAGAGTTTACCAACCGCCACAGGTAATTTCTCTGGCCAAGATTTGCGTTTGATGCCAAACCCAACCCCCAGTTTTTCGACCTCACCAGCAAAAAACCATTGGTCGCCAATATGTGGAATTATTATCTGCGGCACTCCAGCATGTAGCACGCTAGCAGTCGTGCCAGCTCCTCCGTGATGAATCACCATTGAGGCATACTTAAATAACTGGTCATGAGAGACGGATCCAATGCACAACATACAATCACGTGGTTCCTCAATGGTGAGCCCCGCCCAACCTGATTGAATAATAATTTTTTTACCCTGTGGCCAATTTCGCATAAAGCGGGTCATGACTTTACGAGCATTAGGGAAAGTAACACTTCCAAAATTTAATATTGGAACAAATTCACCTTGGCAAAATGTTTCGAGCTTTCTCTGTATTTCCAGATCTTCAGGAGATTGCCACCGCAAGTAACCAGTGTAAACAAAAGCATCATTCCACAATTGTTTGCCTGGATTGAATAGACTTGGCGATACCATAATAAGCGCTTTATCTCCCGGATTGAGCAGAAAGCTTTTTGCACGAGATATGCCACGACGGTCTAAACAGCTTCCAACAACCCTGTTTATCTGCCAACAAACTGCAGCATCAGCAATACGCCATAGTGCACAATTCCAAAACTTGCGGATAGATGATGGCCATACCAAAAGTCTGGGTAAACTATCGGGAGGATAAGCAGGAGAGGGAACCACGTGGTGGGAAAATGTGGCAACTGCCCCAGGAACTCCTTGGGCACGCGCTAAAGATGTCATATGAGAAAATAAATAACTACACACAAACAGGTCTGCGTCTTCTAACTCCGCAATAAGAATACCCAGAATCTCCTCTAAAAAAGGTAAGGACTCGGAATAGATAATCCTCATTAAATCGATAGGATTCTTAGCGTTCGTCAACTCACGCATTGCTTCGGCGAAACCACTCTGATCCCAATCGGGCGGCATACGAACAAACGTAATGCCTGCTCTCTCTACCTCATTTTGAAACAGCTTTACGCACGCAAAGCGAACATCATGCCCCGCCTCCACCAGAGCCTTACCTAAGGCAATAACAGGAAACACGTCACCAGTTGATCCATGAGAAGTAAGTAAGACTCTCATAATAGCATATTATATTTATCAGTAAATTTACCTATTATACATCAAAAGCAATGGTTCAGAATTTATTTTTAGCTCATGAATCTCTTCTAAAACAGTTCCATCTGACCAATTCACTATTACTCGATAGTAACCATCTTTTTCGACAGGAAAATTAATCTCAATTGGAGAATTATAATTTTGAGAAAGCGCAACATCACCCGTATACACACAATCACCATTTAATAATACACTTGAAACGTTCGAAGGGAAAACCACAACAGCGGCATTGGGTTCAATCACTTTTTGGCGAACACTCCACATTACATTGAGAATGTTTTTTTCATTCTGAATGACATCAAAAGCGAATCCAATGATGGGGATACAAACCAACGTGGTAATTTTGATTATTGAGCGATAATCGTAGGGCCAAACTGGCATACGTCGAGCTCGATCATATTCTTTTTTCGCATTCTCCATATCACGAAGAACCTCCGAGCCACTTCCGACCTGCTTGATTTCCTTCCACTCCCATACAAGATACATCGCGTTATAGGATTCGATTATTTCCTGCATAGTTTCGTATTTACGCCTCTTCATTTCAGCGTAGACTGGATGTAGAGGATAAAAAACGCAAAACGTTAATATCAGTAGGTAAATTGGCAACCATATATCCATTCTTAAACCAATATCCGGCATAAAATAAGCGCCAACGACGAAAGGTGCTAGAGAAAACCCACCCCAAAAAAAACAATACGAAATTGAACCTAAAAAGCGCAATCCTCCAGCTCCATCAGGACTTGCAGGAATGATCGTAATTCCTTTATTCTCAATCGCAATTTTGGTTAGTTTTACTGTCTTAAACACAAGCACACTTCCTATAGTCAAGCAAGCGGCAAGTAGAAGCCCCCATCCGTATATACCCCATATGATCGATGCAATATGAGAAATTGGGTATTGCATCGGGGATAGCACATGGCTAACAATTTCAGATGGCCATGTCACCATAGCACCGTAGCTTACGGTGATAACTAACAATACATAGCTAAGTTGAACAACAGAAATCAACCGATTCGACGAACCATTCCGAGCGCTTAAAATAGTAAAAGTCCTCATGTATTCTTGTTTCATTTCCGCATGTGCCTTCTTTGAAAGAGATTGAAATACCGTCCCTTCCAAACTATCACGCTCTAGGCAGCCAAAGAAGCGAATGTAATTTTCTAACATTGCAGGTATCGAAAATGAAAATATTAAAACGAAGAGTACATGGCTCAATCGTCCATAGTCTTCAAAGAAGCCAACACCATTACCTTCAATTATTACTGAGTTCTCAAATACGCAGGCGATTAAATTCAAAAAATTTAATCCCAGCACTAATAGCGGCAAACGCCAGTGAAAACGTTTACTAGATCCAACTAAGCGATAAAAGAGCCAAGAATCCAGGACCTTGTTTCTCAAATCTTGTATTTCGGTTTCACAAATTCTCATTTTATTAAAAATCAACCCCATCCCTAGCATTTCGACAGACGCAGTCAACAATCAGAAAACCTGCACTGCCATGAATATCACGAAGCAGGAAGACTCTTGCCTGTCTAGATTCATAGCAGAAAAAAACGCCTCATGACTTGGAGTTAGCAACATGGCGACGAGGTTACGGGCCGTGATCAATTCCCCGCACTACTTGTTGGATTGATTAGCTGAACACAATAGCAGACTTGGTGCGTCACGAAGATGTTACCTCAGTTATTATGTTGTGACTCAACAAAAATGAACCACAACTAAAGGATATGAACGCCACTCTTGCGATCTGGTGCGCCGCCACCGTGGTTTCCCTCGCATATCTAATCTGGGACTTCACTCGGAATACGCCAACGGGAACGATTATGAAGCTCGCGTGGGTGCTGGTGGTGCTCTACACCGGACCAATTGGGCTAACGCTTTACTGCCTCTCCTGCCGGAAACCGAAGCACCAGTCGCACGACGATTTCATTGCGGCGCCCTGGAAGCAGGCCACGGGCTCGATGCTGCATTGCGTCGCCGGAGACGCCACCGGGATCATCATTGCCGCCGTCGTTGTGGCGCAATGGAGCATTCCCAATGGCGTAGAATTACTACTCGAATACCTGGCGGCATTCATTGTCGGTCTGTTTATCTTTCAAGCCTTGTTCATGATCAAAATGTACCAAGGGAACTACTGGCTCGCGGTCCGTAAAACCTTCTTCGCCGAAACCGTGTCCATGAACATGGTCATGCTGGGCATGCTCCCGACCATGGTATTGCTCAAGCACACGATAGCCAACAGTGATAGCCCGACCAAACCGGAGGTCTGGCTCATCATGTCGGCTGCAACTATCGCTGGAATGATCACGGCGTATCCCATCAATTACTGGATGGTCGTAAAGAAGCTCAAGCACGGCATGATGTCCGCTACCCCCAAAGATAACCCCATGCAAATGCATACAGGACATGACATGCCAGCGCCTCAACAAACAGCCCATACCCACGCAGATTGAGAGACGCACCACACCACTCACCAGGATATCACATGGCCCAAGCCCAGCACACAAGCCACGGAGACCATGATCAGCATTCACACCATGAAGCCTCGGTGCATGGCTCCGTAGAAAGCCATCATGCAACGAACCACCCAACGGAGCATTCAAAACACAAGCACGAGAGCGCGACACTATCCATCCCCACGATGCTCGGCATCACAGTTGGCACATTCGCGCTGCTAGCCTTGGCTGTCGTCTTAACCGCTAGGTTTGCTCCAATTAACTTTGGATGATGGTTTCCTGACTTGCAGAAACAATCGACGACGACTTTCGTCGGGCAACCCTACATGCGTTCCTGTTGAGAGGCTTCGAAATAGCAATGCTTCGTTTCTTCAGCAATCACACTCCAGTGCCAGAGGCGTCGGCTGTGTAAAATGGCCTCTCGGCATACCGTAATGGCTTCACGGTCCAGGCTGTCCAACATCTTGCTTAACCGTGCAAACCGATTCTGATCGGCTGGTATATAAAGCGCGGCGTCCCCCAGCACCTCACGCGCATAAGGATAATCCAACGTAATCTGTGGCAACAAGTGCGCCTGCGACATATGCGGAGCGCCAGACGTTAAGTGGCAATCTCCCTGCATGAAGACAAAGCAGTCTGCCGCATTCGCCATCAGCGACACAGTTTCATCATCAACAAAGCCTTCACTAATGATGACATTGTCCAATGATCGGGCGCGCCGGACTTGTTGCTGTGCATAGTCGCCATTGCTAACGCCAGCCAACATCAACACTTCATTGGTCCGCCCGGCGAAACAATCGAGCAGTTCGGCAATTTGCTTGTCTGGACGAATCGCGCCGACATTGAGGAAGATCGTGGCTTCAGTCGGCAGCGCCAACCGCGAACGAGCCTCAATTTTCCCGCCCCCCGGAAATACATCCTCGTGGAAATAGCCATGCCTCAATACCACATGCCGCGCGTATGGAAATCGGTAAGTCTCCTTCACCCTTTGCATCCCCCACGCTGAATGGTGACAGCACACATCGCAGTGATCAGCAAACAACTGATAAACTTTGCGCCAGAAAGTTTCCCGGTCGCGATCATGAGGCAGCAGATTGTGCATGGTCCAAAACACCGATACGCCCGCCTGTCTGAACCGAGGCAGCGCTGCTTCAAAATCCGCCAGAATCTGAGACTCGCTCAACTGTTTGTGGCGGCACAGGGACTCTGGCCACTGCAGGTGTACGACGTCCGGTTCGCGCGCTAGAATAGCATCTACGTGGTCCGGTAAATGAATACCCCAATCCTCGTAAATCTCCACATCAACGCCAACCTCGCGCAGACTGTTTCGCTGATGGATATTATAGGGACACCGGCCACTGATGAGGAGAGATTTCATGACCTCACCTTATTGACATCAGTTCGCTAGGCGAGGAAGAATAACACGTTAGTTTTAATTGGTTTAAGAATATAACCCCCAATTGAAGCGGGTTGCGGCAACTTTAGCCTTGCCTGAAACTGCTTGCTGTTGAGGATTTTAGGTTTCTCAAATGGCCCTTCATCGCAAAGCAAAGAACACGAAGAAACTCGCCTACTTCAACCGTGAATTGAGTTGGTTGGCGTTTAACCGCCGCGTTCTGGAGCAAGCGCTCACCGAGCAACAACCATTGCTGGAACGCCTGAAATTTCTGTCCATTGTCTCCTCCAATCTCGACGAGTTTTTTGAGATTCGAGTGGCTGGCCTTGCGCAACAAGTGGAGTCTGGCGTCGTCGAAGTCGGTATTGACGGACTTGGCCCAAAGGAACAATTGCGCCGCATTCACGCAATTACCTCTTCCTTGGTGAAGGATCAGTACAAGTGTTGGCGCGAGCAATTGGTTCCCCAGCTTAAGTCCCAAGGCATCGTATTCAAAGGCCGCAAGGAATTGACCCGTAAGGAACTGGCTTGGGCCAAACAATACTTTGCCGAACAGGTGTATCCAGTGCTGACGCCCATGGCGATTGACCCGTCACACCCGTTTCCTCAACTGGTCAATAAATCGCTCAACATTCTGGTAAAGCTGACTGAGCCAGGTCGTGGCCGCAAGGAGTCGCACTTGGCAGTGATCCCCGTGCCCCGTATCTTGCCACGTGTCATCCACGTGGATGTCGAAGGCGCCAAGGAGCAGACCTACATCTTCCTCAGCGACCTCATCAAGATGTTCGATGATGAGCTCTTTCCAGGCTATAACATGAAGGGCGCCTGGGCGTTTCGCATCACGCGCAACAGCGATCTCTACATCGACGAAGAGGAAGTTGAAAACCTGCTGACCAAAATCGAGGAAGAGCTAAATAAAAAGCGCAAGGGAGATCCCGTGCGCTTGGAGATCGAAGACGATGTGGATGAGGAAATGCTCGATTGCTTGCTCGCCGCCAACGAAATCCCATCCGACTACGTCTTTCGCATCAATGGCCCGATCAACTTGCTTCGCCTGATGAGTGTTTACTCAATGATCGAGCGCCCCGACCTCAAAGACAAGCCTCACCAAGCCTTTCTGCCTGAGGCATTGTCAGCCACATCCAATATTTTTGAGAATGTGCGCAGCCGCGACTACCTGCTGCACCATCCGTATGACTCATTTTCGCCGGTCGTGGACTTCCTCAATCAGGCGGCAAACGACCCCAAAGTGTTTGCGATCAAGCAAACGCTTTACCGAACGAGTGGCGACTCTCCCATTATCAATGCCCTCAAGCGGGCCTGCGAAAACGGCAAGCAAGTCACCGCGCTTGTTGAGTTGAAGGCGCGCTTTGACGAGGCCAATAACATTCAGTGGGCGCGCGAATTGGAAGAAGTCGGTGTGCATGTCGTCTATGGCATGGTCCACTTAAAAACCCACTGTAAATGCTGCTTGGTCGTGCGCCGTGAGGGCAAGGGACTCCGCCGCTACGCCCACTTGGGCACCGGTAATTATAACCCCAAGACTGCCAAGATTTATACGGACCTTAGCATGTTCACCGCCAACGAGCGATTGACGAGCGAAGTCGCGGACCTCTTTAACACGCTGACGGGCTTCTCGCTAGCGCCTCAATTCAAAAACCTTCTCATTGCCCCCTTCAACCTGCACTCGGAAATCCAGAAGCGGATCAAACGGGAAATCCGTAATGCCAAGGCGGGCAAGCCCGCGCGCATCATTGCCAAGTGCAACAGCCTCATTGAGAAAGAAACGATCAACAACCTCTACACTGCGTCCAATGCAGGCGTACAAATCGATCTCATTATCCGCGGCATTTGCAGTCTCGTGCCAGGCGTTCATGGCATGAGCGAAAACATTCGCGTCCGCAGTGTGGTCGGACGCTTTTTGGAGCACAGCCGCATTTATTATTTTGAAAATGGTGATGGGGAATCGGAAGTGTTTATCGGCAGCGCAGACTGGATGTCGCGCAATTTCTTCCGTCGTATCGAGTGTGTCTTCCCCATTCTGGATCCGGACCTGAAAAAACGCGTAGTTGAGGAGATCATCCCTCCCTACCTCAAAGACAGCACCGCCAAATTACTCAAAGCCAACGGAGCTTACAGCCCCATTCGGCGCACCAAGGGGGAAGAAGAGTTTTCCTCTCAGCAACATTTTCTGGAGAATCCATTAGGCGGTGATCGCTATCGAGGCGATACCCCCTCCCCCATTGTGGAAAAGCCGACTCCGTAAAATCGGCTCAATCCTCAGCCTTGGGGAGCATCATAAATCAGCTTCAGTTGCTGAAGAAGAGACTGGCCATCCACACTCAACGCAGCCTCCCTGCGACTAGCCAGCGCAACCTGAAGCAAGGCGCTGCGGGCATTTTCAGGCAAACGGTAGAGCGCTTGTTGGACTTGGTTCGTGGCGTCACCCGTCATAATCAGCGCTGTCAGGGCGCTCTGCGCCACTGAGTCACTGCGAATGAGCAATGACCGCCAGTCAGCCTGCGCCGAAACGGCGTCCCCGCTCCACCAAGCATAAACCCCCGCAATGTAAAGCGCGCGGGGAGAATAGGCGCCAAGTAGTTCGGCTTCGGCCGACCGCATTTCCAACGCAGCTCCGCTTGGCCGTTCTCCAGTCTCGATTAAATGCTCAAGGTCCAAATTAAAGCGCGCAACAACTTTTAATTCCTTTGCGGCCATGCGATTTGGATCAGATTCCAATGCAGTCTCTGCCCAGCCCAATGCCTCTTCGTCTGACTGGGCGTCCAGAGCCGCATAGCCAAGTAGCAAGTAATCCTGCACTTCTGTCGGAGGTTGCCGCACGTCGAATAAATTGGAAAAAGCCACACCTGCGGACAGCACCAAAGCAGCGCCACCTGTAATCAACCATCCAGGCTTCACGCCACGCCAGGGCAGCATCACCCATCCCCCCGCAATAATCGCCAAAATCGGCGCCAATGGCAAACGGAAGCGCGCACTCACATAGGTCAGGATCAATCCACCCGCATAAGCCACTATACCGCTCATAAGAACCGTCAAAATCAACGGATTTTTACGCCCCCAGAAAATCAACGGCGCCGCAGCCATCAGCAACAGGCCCCACCCCAGGAAATTGAACTGCAACCAGGGCGACAGACTTCGATGCACAGAGTACGTTTTGTTGTTGTACTGCTCGTAATCATTAAGCAGGTAATAGCCCTTACTTGCCAAACGCCCCAGGAAGCCCAAAGGGTCCTCGAGAACCATGGCGCGTGTGCGCTCACGCCAGTAGTCATTGACGTCCCGCCAGTCAAAGGTCGCTTCCGGCCCTCGGTCCATCCGGTAATGATGCAGCGACTCAACTCTAGCGGGATTGGTGTGCTCGTCGTGCTGATAGACTTCAATCGTTTGCGCAAAGTATTTGCCATGAGCGCCAGGCTTATTCGCAGCCCACATATTGAATGGTCCCTGTGTTGGCATGATCACGAATTCGCCAGACACTTTACGATTAAATGCGCCCATCATCAGCGCAGGAATCGCCAGCCCAACGAGTGTGAAAACCGCTGGCCAGCGCGGCGGGGGCTTCGCTGCGGACTTTCCCTTCACGGGAGAGGCCACCTCAGCTCTCTGCCGAAAGGCAAAGGCCAATACTGCTAAGGCAAGTGGCACGACCATGGCAACCGTCCACATCTGCGGGCGCGTCAATGACGCCAGCGCCAACAGAAAGCCAGTCGCCAATGCGGATTGCGCTGTCGCAGTTTTAAGGAAAGCCACCGCCCGGTCCAGCCCAGCCAACAGCAAGGCAATGCTCAGAGTTATGTCGAGCGGATCGCCCAGAAAAAACAAACCGACCGGATAAACCGCCCAGATCGCAGATGCCAGAACACCAGCCCGCTCATTCCCCCATAACGCCTGAGCCAGCCTGGCCACCAACCAAATACTGATCAACCAGGCTGCCAGGTTAATGAACCGCGCAAAGTCTGGCCACATTGGCTCTGGCAGCCCAAGCCCCATTCCCAGTGAAATCACCAAGGGATACAGAGGGGCCCGGTAAAAAGGCTCATTGGGCAAGGCGCCATCGGCGATCGACCAAGCTAACTGCAAGTTTTCTTTACCATCCAGCACTGGATGCGCACCCATGGGCGTGCCAGCATACCAAAAGCAATACGCCACGGCGTAAACACAGCCAAAAATCAGGATTAGCGGTATCAGCTTTAAGCTGCGGCGTCCTCCCGACGCTGAATCAACTTCATCCATGCGTTAATCCTGCGACGATTTCCAGGCCAGGTAATCGTCGTAGGTCGGCGGCTCATCCAGAGGCTCCTTGGTCTTCATCGTTACGTAACGATTCGAACCAGGCACACGGATCGGGTATTCGTAGTCTTCCACTTCGTAGCCGACTACTGCCCGCTGAGTCTGCTCACCCATCAACTGGAATTTGTCGCCAACCGGCACACCCCGATTACACCCCGACAAACCAACGAGGAGACACAATCCGCACAGGAGACCTAAAAAACTGCGCCAAATAAGCTGCATGAGTCTATGGTGGCAGAACACATTAAAATATCAAGCACAAGCCACACTACAGGATGCGCCCGACTAAAGCCCCTACCCTATTACCCTGAAAAGTCTGGCTCCTAGCCCTTAACTCTGAGAAAAAACAGTCGATTTAGAGGGCAATTAGGGGAAAAATTTGAGAACAGTTAGTATTTCAGTCGTATTCAATGTGAGCGCGCTGCTGGCAATTGCTGCAGTGACGCCTCAATATTTGTACGCCGGCAACCACTATTGGGATGGCAAGTCAGGCAACATCAACGCCAATTCGAACTGGGTAATGCCTCCTGGCAAGCCTTCTGATTCGGATCAGACCGCCATATGGAATTTCAATACCGCCAGCGTCGCTCCATCACTGATCGACGTAAACAACCTCGATCTCGCGGGTTTCCACTATTCAAACAACGTCACGTTCTCGATTTCAGCGAATCGCGACTACGAAATATACGGCTTTTACGATTCCGGAACCGCCACGACGTATGCGATCTGGAATGATACAGCCAACACACAGACGTTAACGAATACGGCGACCATCAAATTTCTGAGCACCGCCAACCCCCTGACCATCGAAACAGGTTCCGGGCGAATCGTTTTTAACGCCTCGCTTGAATTCTCCAATTCTAGCCAAACGACGGTCACCGGATCAGGCGGAGTCACGATGTCGAAGTCAGTTAATATCAATGGCAAGAATTTTACATTCTCAAATAGCGGCACAAATACAGTTTCCAGCTCATTTAATTCCGCCAACTTGCTCACTTTCGATGGAGGCGGCACCACCACCTTCAACGGCGACGTCACGAACACCACCAGCACGACAGTCAGCAACTTCAGCGTCGTGCACTTTAATGGCGTGGTGAACTCCAACAAGTTGACGATCGAAAGCGGGGCGAAAGTCTACATGGGCGGTAATGCCACCCATAATTCAGGCATTGATCTAAAGTGCGGCACCCTACTTCTCAAAAAGTCCAATGTGATCGGCAACTATACGATCAACGCCATGGGGGGCATCTTCAACCTCCAGGGCTACAGCGAGGGCTTGCAGGGGCTGACATTGACTAAGAATTCAACCATCGACTTTGGTTCGGCCAGCGGCGCCAACTCGCTCGATTTCGGCAATACCGGCTCATTTACCAGCGGCGCGTACCTGACGATTTTAAACTGGCAGTCTGGCGACACCTTGAAAATTGGGAATCTTGGCTCCACTCGCGCACAGCAAGTGCTATTTTACGGAGACTACGGATCAGGCGTTGGCTTCTACACTGCGGTTTATAACAATGGCAGCCATATTTTGACGCCCGGATCTCTCAGCACGATCGATCCTGGCGCCATAAATTGCGTCCCAGTGCCCGTTCCCGAGCCGTCGACCTACCTCATGGGCGGAGCGCTGATGCTAGCCCTCGGAGCTTACGAAGTCCAGAGACGCAAGCGGCTTAATAATCAGCGCCAATCTCTGGCGCATGATTGCTAAGCTTACCGTCTACCAGAGTCACCAAGCGATCAGCTACATCAAGAATCCGGTTGTCATGCGTGACCATGACGATCGTATTGCCAAACTCCTTGGACAGGCGCTGAAGGTGATTCACGATCTCCCGCCCCGTGGGGCCATCCAATGATGCGGTGGGCTCATCTGCCAAGATAATCGCTGGACGGTGCACCAACGCGCGCGCAATGGCCACGCGCTGCTTTTGACCACCAGATAACTGTTCGGGCTTCTTGTGCATGTGCTCGCCAAGGTCGACTTCCTTAAGAATTTCCTCCGCCCGATCTTTGGCCTTAGCGGCAGTCATTTTCGGGTCAAAGGTCAACGGCATCATGACGTTTTGCGTCACACTGAGCGAGCCGATCAGGTGGTGGCTTTGAAAGATAAACCCGATCTTGCGACGCACTGCGACAAGCTCACGCTGCTTGGCGGATTCCAGCTTCAGCCCCTCGATTTCAATGCTGCCTTCTTGGATCGTGCGGAGCCCCGCCACCAGCTTCAGCAAAGTGGTTTTACCTGAGCCCGAAGGCCCCGCGATAATCGTGATTTCGCCTTGGGTGAAATCCGCCGTGATGCCATGCAAGACTTGTTGACGGGTTTCACCGTGGCCAAAAGCGTAACGCAGATCTTCAATTTTGATTACCGACATCGCTTAGAAAATATCTGCCGGGTTCGCATGGCGGAGTTTACGGGTAGCAAGCGCACCTGCGAGCATGCACATGACAATGGTCAGCCCCAGAACGATGGCCGCGTTGTCCCACTGAAAGACCGTCGGCATGTAGGCAACGCGCCTGGTTATCTCGTAGAGTCCGGCGGTAAAAGCGGCGCCGGGGATGAAGCCCAGCACACTCAAAATAATGGATTCCTGCAAAATCAGGCTAATGAAATAACTGTCCTTGAAACCAATCGACTTCAGCGTCGCATACTCCTCCAGATGGTCCGTGACGTCCGTATAGAGAATCTGGTAAACAATGACAGCGCCAACAATAATGGCTACCGTCATCGAGGCCGATATGACGAAACCGATTGGTGTCCGCTCGCCCCAATAGCGTTTTTCATTTTCAATGAATTCAGCGCGCGTCATGATCTTGATGTCATCGGGCAAGACTTCGCCCAACCGCTTGGCGCTAGCCACCGGATCAGCGCCATCCTTGAGCATAATCAGCCCTACCGCTGGCAAATTGGGATTCTGCCCCGGAAATATCTCAAAGAAAGTTTGCTTGCTGACAAGTAAGTTGCCATCGGCGGCAAAAGTAGTCCCCATCTCAAATGTGCCTACGATTTCAGTGGCCCGACCATTCGTTTCGGTGGTCACTGTCCCCTCCTCCAGCAGATCCACTATCGGTCCAAATTTCGCGTGTGAGCGGACATCGAACAGTGCATGACCGGGGATTTTCAACATGCCCTGCTGGGACTCAATTGCCGGGTCGCTGAACGGCTTGTCGGCGGGATCAAAACCAATGATGAAAATATCGCGATTGACCTGCGTCAGCGGATTCTTGATCGGTAAATTAACCAGGTACAAGGGTGCGACGCCTTGCACTTCAGGTAACGAATACGCTTGGCTGAGCCGTTTCTCGGTAAACCCACGACTAATGCCGAAGTACTCATATTGTGGGCTCGTAATGACCAAGTCGCAATTGAGCATCAGGTGTGGGAAAACGACCTGCGTGAACATCGCCGTCTTTAGCCCCATTTGGTAAAGCATCATCGTCACCGCGAAAATAATGCCCGCCACAGCAGCGAAGAAACGCTTCTTCTCCTTGATCAGATTCAGCCAGGCCAAGGGAATCCCCAGCGGAACGAGCTTGTTCAAGAGCGACATGCTACTGGGCCGCCTTTACGTTGATACGCGCGATCACCTGGGTGTCGATCGGAAGCGCGACGCCCTTTACGGGATCCATCTTGATGCGAGCCAAAACAACACGTTTATCGCTGAATGCCAGAGGGTCTGTGCTGAAAACAGCCTGCGGATTCACCAACTGACCAACTTCCATGACTTTGCCATTCAGTTCGCCTTCAAAAGCGTCTGAGATAATTTTAGCACTTTGGCCGACTTTCACTTTGCGCACATCGTCGATGTAAATTTCCGCTTCAACGTATAGCGCCGAAAGATCGCCCAAGGAAACCACGCCCGCTGGCCCGACAGCCTCTCCTGCTCGAGCGCCAATCCGGAGAACAACGCCATCGCCAGGAGCCCGAACTTCGGTCATGCTCAGGTAAGCTTTCGCTTGGGTAACTGCAGCTTGGCTAACTTCAGCAGCGGCTTGCGCCTGAGCCAGCTCGGCTTGCAAAATGGCGCGCGTGCCTTCGATGGTTGCAACGTTGGCTTGGGCGCTCTGGGCTTGGGCTCGAATGGAATCAGCCTCGGACTGAGCCGTCGCCACCGCAGCTTCCGCCGAGGCGATTTCGGCATCCAACCGGGCAACAGTAGCGGACCGTGACGCCGAAAGCTCACGCTGCTCTTCCCCCAGCAGCTTCTGCTGGAACTTGATTTCCTCGGTTTCACGACGAGGAGGGTCCAGCTCGTCCAACGTATTTTGATAGGCGGCGGTCGTGCCGGATATCTTGGCGGATGCAGCATCGAGCTTATCTAAAGCTTCACGACGCGCCTTCTGCGCCTGGTTAACTCCCGCTTCAGCCTGCTTAACGGACGCCTCAACGCGTGAAAGCTGGCTTTCAATCGCGGAGACCTCAGCCTCTGCCGCCGCAACCTGTGTATCCAAGCCAGCAATGCGCGCTTCAATAATCTTCACGGCAGATTCAGCACTAGCGGCTTGCTTTTGAGCAACCAACAAGTCCGCCTCAGCGGCTGTTCTATTCGCGAGCAGCGCCAGAACCTGGCCTTTTTTGACCTGTTCACCCTCCTTCACTTTGAGCTCCTGAATGATGGCCTGACCTGTCTGCCCACCGGGCGCGGCGACCTGAATCAGTCCCCCCTGAGGCTTGATCAGCCCCTGCGCAGCGACCTGTTCATCGAGAATGCCATGAGCCTGGGCAACAATCAAAACTGATGCTGCCATGACGATACTCCAGGTGCGGCAGCGCTGGAGACGTGAAAAAAGCAAAAACATAAGCGAACAGACATAGGAAAGGTTTCCATCGAGGAAAAGGTAAAAAACAACGAGATCCCCCTCATCAGCATAAGCATCGCTTTTCGATTTTTGATTTTGCCCTTTCAGCTGTGGCAGCTTTTAGTCCTCAATTCGCTACTCTGATGACAGTTAAAGAATCCTATAACCGTTGCTTCGAGCTGACCCGGACTCATTATGAGAACTTTCCGGTAGCCCGACTGGCGCCCAAGAGGATTCGGCCATATGTCGCTGCTGTCTACGCTTTTGCACGCTATGCTGACGACCTGGCCGACGAAGGCTGGGGCGAGCCCGGCGCCCCGACTCCGGAAGAACGCGTCGAGCAACTTGACGCGTATGAGAATGAGCTACTCGCGGCGCTCGAAGGCAAACCCCTGAAAAGGGAGACCGAGTGGATTTTTGTCGCGGTCGCGGACACAATCCAGCGCACGGGAGCGCCACCCGAATTATTTACCGACCTCCTAAGCGCATTTAAGCAGGACTGCGTGCAGCTTCGCTACGAATCGTTCATCGATGTGCTGGACTACTGCCGCCGGAGCGCCAATCCCGTAGGTCGGCTGGTGCTCATCCTGCACAATCACATCGACGAACAGCTGTTCGAGTGGTCGGACAACATTTGCACCGGTTTGCAACTAGCTAACTTCTGGCAGGATGTCGGCGTGGACATTCGCAAAGACGGTCGCATCTATATTCCAGAAGAGGACTGGGCCGAGTATGATGTGACCGAAGACATGTTTCAACAAGCGACAACGCCACCCGAGCTACGAGAGTGCATTAAGTTTCAGGTTGAGAAAGCCGGGGTGCTTTTTGCAGAGGGCAAGCCACTGGCCAGCGAGCTCCCGTTCCCCCTCAGCCTGGAAATCCGCCTCACCTGGCTTGGCGGCGTCACTATCCTTAAAAAGATTAAGCAATTGGAATACAACACCTTAGAGCTGCGACCCAAAATCCGAAATGCAGATAAGTTCTCCATTCTAGCCCGGTCCTGCCTCCCCCTTTAGCCTGCATTTACCTCCAAGTAATTTGGATCAAATAGGTAAAAATTGGCTTCACCGCCCCCCCTCCACTGGTTAAGGTTGCCTATTTCAAATTTAGCAAATACGCGTTGGGGGAAACTCCACTCGAATCATGAGCCATAATAAGCAACTCTCCCTTATCCTCGGCAAGACCCTCTTTGCCGCCGCATGGGCGGATGGAAAAATTCAGCCGCAGGAGATTGATTGTCTCAAGGATATCATTTTCCACCTACCGGGCATTGACGATAATTCCTGGAAGGAATTGGAGCACTACATGGGCTCAAAAATTACCGCCGATGAGCGCCAGGAACTGCTCTCCGAACTCCACGATCTGGTCGATAGCGATGCCGACCGCGACTTTATCACTCAAGCGACTAACCGCGTGTTTATGGCCGATGGAGTCATCACCACCGAGGAGCAACAAGCCATCCGTGAAGTCTCCTACGTTTTACGGAAAGAAAGCGATAAAATCGACCTCGATGGGCTTTCCGACGCCATCCGCGAGTCTTTAAAGCGCCGCGACCACGCAATTCGTAAGTCCCTGAAACCAGAAGAAATCACGAAGCTCGGCCAGGGCGACCGCCTGCAATTGCTCATCATTCTGGAGGAGCGATTTGCCGAACAGAATATCGACTTGGACATTTCGCAACAGGAGAAGCAACGCCTCATTCTCTTTGGCGCCTTGCTCGCCCGCGTCGCCAATGCCGATGACGAAGTCGCGCCATCTGAGATCGAAGTGATTGAAAATGCAGTGGCGTCCCGCTGGAACCTTTCGACGCAGGAAGCAGCATTTCTCACCCAAATCGCCTTTTCCGAGGAAGCGCAAGGCGTCGACCTACTCCGCCTAGCCCGCGAGTTCTACGAAGTAACCACGCAAAAAGAACGGATGGATGCGCTCGGCGTTCTAATCGATGTTTCCCGTGCTGACGAAGTCATTCGCCACATTGAATCGGTCACCATCCATGAGATTGCCGAGCAACTGAAGCTTTCACAGGAAGACATCAGCGACGCCATGGTGGACGCATTGACCCGCGAGCAAGACAAGTAGCGCGAACCATGATTGACTGACTGCTACATGGCTGACGCTACAACTATGCCCCCCCCCGCGCCTGCCTCGAATTCTGCGGAAGCAATCAAGGCCCGCAAATCTTCCAATCTAGCCACAACACTGCTCTGGCTGGAGAAGGAGCGTCGCGACGCGATGAATGTCTTCTATGACTTTTGCCGTATCGTCGATGACATTGCTGACGACACCGAGCGGTCGGATGATGTGAAGGTAACTGAACTCGATGCCTGGCGAAAAGAGATCAATGCCTGCTATGCTGGCGCCGAAAATTTATCGCTTGCCACAGAACTAGCGCCAATCATCCGTAAGTTCAACATCCGCCAAGCAGACCTGATCGCCATCATTGACGGCGTGTCAATGGACATTGGTGGACGCCGCTTTGAGACATTTCAAGACCTGCAAAAATACTGCTATGGCGTCGCCTCCGCAGTTGGCTTGGTGTCCGTCCGCATTTTTGGCTGCACGCATCCTCAGATCGACGATTACGCCGAAACATTGGGTTATGCGCTACAATTCACCAACATTCTGCGTGATGTGGTCGAGGACTATAACGAGATGGGTCGTGTCTACCTGCCGCAAGCTGAGTTGCGGGCATTTGGAGTCAAAGAAGAGGACTTCGCCAATCCGGCAGACAATGAAAATTGCCAACGTTTATTCCGGTTGTGCCACTATCGCTGTAAGCATTTCTTCAATAAAGCCCGACGCTTACTCCCCCCCACTGAGCGTCATAACCTGAAAGCTGCGCTGATTATGGGCGCGGTATATGAAGATATACTGGACAAAATAGCGGCTCGAAATTTCCGCCTTACCCACGAGCGCATCCGCTTATCCAAGAGCCGCAAGATTCACTTAATCTGGCGTACGCTCAAAGGCCTAAAACAACCACAAAAGGTAAGGCATGCCCCAGGCTCGGCCCTCGTCTGGGGCGGCGGCATTGCTGGCATCACCTCCGCCATCGAGCTCGGCTACGAAGGTTTCACCCCCACGTTGCTCGAATCCAAGGCTTTCCTTGGCGGGCGGGCACATAGCCTCAACGACGCCCCTACCGGTCTAACGCTCGATAATGGCGCCCATATCGTGATGGGCTGCTATAAAGCCTTCCTCCAACTAACCGAACGCCTGGGCATCGAGCATAAGTTCAGCAAGCAAGCACGCCTGTGCGTCCCCTACGTAAGCCCCGGGGGCGAATGGTCGGAACTGGCGGCTAGGGATATAAGCGCCCCTTTTCACCTACTGGCTGGTTTATTTAATTTCACGGCGCTTTCCAGTCGAGACCGCATGGCCATCACGACACTTGGCGCCAAAATGCGCATTGGCGCACAACCGGCAGATCAGCAAACTGCGGAAGACTGGCTCCGCGAGAATGGCCAAACCGAAGGTTCTATGCGTGCTCTTTGGGAGCCATTTTGCGTCGCTGCGCTGAACGAACCACTGAAAACCGCCTGCGCGAATTTACTTCACGAAACCATCCGCCGCTCACTGTTTGGCTCCGTAGATGATTCTGCTATCTACCTGACCAAAGTCGGGCTGACCGAGGTGTTTGAGCCAGAAACTGAGCTCTACCTTCAAGCCATTGGCGGTAGTATCCGCCGCAAAACCCAAATTGTTGAAATCGAAGCCCGGGACAACGTCGCCGAAGCGATCATCACCAGTAAACATGAACGGATTGAGGCGGATATCCACATCTGCGCCCTCCCATGGACATCCTTACGCCGATTACTCCCGTCTGGCACTGCCGTTAAAAACCGCGTTTCCTCAATTCCCTCCGCTTCAATTCTGAGCATTCATATTCTGGTCGATACGGAACTATTCGACCATCCAACGGGCTTTGTTGGTCTGCTGGATTCGTCCATCCATTGGCTGTTCAACCGCACCGACACACTCACGCCAGAGCACCAAGGCAAATACCTGTACGCGATCATCGCCAGCGCCGCCGATGACTGGTTACAGCTTAAGAGCAACGAAATTGTGGATAAACTGGTTTTCGAGCTCAATCGCTTCTTCCCCAAAGCCAGTGCAATGAACATTGAGCGTTCACTGGTCTACAAAAGTAAGGATGCAACTTTTGCTGCGCGGCCAACTACCGCCAATCATCGTCCCAATGCGGATGACGCCCCCTGGGACAACGTTTGGCTCGCTGGCGACTGGATTCAGACTGATTTGCCTGCCACCATTGAAAGCGCGGCATTGAGCGGACAATTAGCCGTTCAAGCAGTAGACGCCCAAGTGAGGCCAATGATCGAAGTGGCAATTTAATCCGAAACCAATCACGCAACTCATTGCGTAGCTTTGGACTTTTAAGATTAGGCGGATTTCTGGTAGGGTATACCCTATTCCCACCCCATCCCCCAATCTTAATGCCCAGAAATAGACGTAAATTAAACTTACCCCTGGTTGAAATTATTTTTGCCAGCTTGGTCATACACATTATTGGCCTGCTCATCTTGGGCGGGATCACAATTTTCAATCAAATCAAGGTTACAGAACCCGAAATGGAAGCCCCACCGGTTTCTGAGCCGGTCACACCGCCAACCCGCATTCCCGTCCAGTTAGCGGATACCAAGCCGCCAGCGCCAGCTGCCAAAGTCATTGCCTTGGATCCGCAGAAAATGCCACTGATGGACATGGATTTCGACATGCCAGTGGTCGAGCAGCGTTCCAACATTGCTGGACGCGGCTTTGGCAATGGCGCAGGCCTTGGAGGCGGCGCCGTCGATTTATCCAAGCTGAATCTGGGCTTCAGCGGCATTCAAGACAAGAGCGAGAGCGTCTGTTTTATCGTAGATTACTCCTTGTCGATGAAAGATAAAATCAAAGGCAGCGAGATCACCCGATTTGAGCTTCTGAAAGAGCAGCTTGTTTCAAGCCTCTCCAATATCGACGACCAAATGATGGTTAGCTTAATCTTCTTCTCGGGACCCGCCTGGGTTGCCGGGCAAAGTGAGAAAGAGGCACGGAAACAGTATACAGGTAAACCCAACGATTGGCACAGCCACCGCCCCAAAGACTTCGAGACGCTCACCAAACCGGAGTGGCATCGCCTGGGGGGAGGCTACCGAAACCAGCTTATTGACATTGTGCAGCAGGAAAAAATGTCCGGCGGCACTGTTTGGCAAAACCCTCTGCGTCTGGCGCGCACGCTCAAACCAGCACCTGAAGTCATTTACTTCCTCACGGATGGCGCGACGAGCGACGAGGATGTCGAGGAAACTCTGCAACTCGTGGGCGAATGGAAGCAGGAAAACCGCGACTTGCGCATCCACACCATTGCTCTCGGTGAACCCAAGGCTGCCAGCGCGATGCGCCGCATCGCCGGACGCACCGGCGGGAAATTCCGCCTCATCGAAACACTCGATGACATAGAACGCCCCGAAAATAAGCGTGGAGACGGTTAGCATACCCAGTAAGCGGATTCAGTTATCCTGATTACGCAAAATCTGGGCCGTAAGGAAGCGTACTGGCGTCCACCATCCCCACGATCAGCTTCCAAATGATTACTGTAAATACAGCCCCATGATCATTCAGAAAGCTGAGAGGTCAGAGGGCATAATCGAACTAGATTGGTCGCACGACCCCAGGACTTGAGCTCTGGGAATAATAGCTCTGCGTCCAGCAATACGTCGTATAAGTTGCTGCTGAAAGAGCCGATGTAGACAATTCGGGCGTTTATAAATGTAAGGCGTCATAGACAGCATAGGCCCATCAGATCGTGTCTCATCGTTCTGAGGTTTCTAATCAGGGTTCTTCCAAAATGCTGAGCGTTCCCCCAAAGAAGGCTGCGCCGCGCTTTGGCTATTTCTCTATCTCGTAACGCCTTCGACTTGCCCGATGGCGCAGATTCACGCTTCAGCACAGCAGCGTTACCGCACTTCCCATAAGTTCGATCCCTACGCACCAAACGAGACTCACAGTTGACAACCGCCAACAGTCAAACGGCTCAGTGTTACAGCAACAGGTCAGCGTCAAAAGACACCCGGAAGCGGAAACGTAAAATAAAAGTCAAACGCATGAATTTCGAAAAATCTCTACATAAGTAGCAGCAAACTTAACGAAATCTTAATGGTGGTCATGCTATAAAGACCTACAGGATTACAGACTAAAGGGTCTTTAGCAAACTGTAATTTCAAGCGGAATTAATACGCATCGAAGGATTTACGCACAGATTTTCAATTCGAATAATCATAAAACATCATACAAATGAATAGCTACATTGGGGGACGCAGCCATTCAAAAACTAAGGCAGGATTTACCTTAGCGGAGATCTTAGTTGGCTTATTTATAGTGAGTCTACTATCGCTCATTTTTTTGAGATTTCTCGACTCGTTAGCGAGATTCGAACAACTGCAGTATGACTATATAAGATCTTCAGAACTCGCCGATCAACATTTCAAGCAACTCAAGTCTGCATCATATTCAGAAGCCCTATACACACTTGGAATATCCGCAACTGAAACGGGCGCCTCTTCTGAAACCATTCTCGAAAACTCCATCGACGGCTATACGGTATCGTCAATTGCGGAGCCAAACAAAGCTTATGGCGCTACGGCAAGTGATTCCGTCCAGGTCGAAATAACGGTTTCGTGGAATCACCTAGGCGACGCTAAAAACCGTTCCTATGTAACAACGCTGTTATCTGGAGGCTTGGCTCAATGAGAAAAAATAGACGCCGTAAAGGCTTCACCTTGGTGGAGCTATTAATCGCTCTAGCGATTTTCTCTTTCTTTGGACTGATGTTTTTCAAGGTAACCATCGAATCCGCCATTACGATTCAGATGCTAACCGAGAAAATGTTTTATATTCATGAAAGACAACTCACCGCGAGTGCTTCAGACATAGACATGAGCTACAGCGGGACCCTTGAAACCGCAGAAGACAAGTACGTCGCCTTCACTACTGATGAACTAACAATTGAGTACTCTCTTGAAGAGACCGGTGATAAATATCAACTGGTTAGGCAAACTTTCTACAGTGATGAACCTGCCTCTATAAAATCCAAATTCGTTTTGGTGGATGACATAAAGTCCATCGATATTGGGTACCCTATATTTAACTTCTACGATCAAGACAACCAACAGATCACAGCTCCCGTTACAGGACTCGGGGCATCTGCAATCAAAAAGGTCAAAACTATTCAAGTGGTTTTAGACCGAACTTACACACGCCTTCGAGATGTGAGCAGCGGCTATGATAATCTCGTTTTCACACAGTACAACCCCATCGACACAGAATAGGGTACAATGAAAATGAAATTGATTTCCAACAATGAACAGCGACGTGGATCAGTGATGATTCTGTCACTTATCGGGACAATGGTTATCGCGATAGCGATTGCGTCCCTTTATCAACTCTTCCGTTTTTCCCAAATATCAACCGAGAAAAGTAACCTTAGCCTAATCGCGCGCCTCGCTGCGGAAGAAGCGCTTGAAGACGCATTCTGGAGCATACGTGAAGGAAAACTGGACAGCGATTGGACCTTGGTGGAGATCACTGATGACCTCAAAACCTATCAGCGCGTTGACACAGAACAAAATAAAAACAATCGATCCGCCACCATAACCAGAGAGGTCACCGAAAACACCATTACTGTCGATGGCGACATTAGCTACATCTATGGAATCACCGTGAGTGTGCTCGTTGATGGTGCGTTCGATCAAACGATGAGTGATGGCTTTGAACTCAAAATAGAGAACCTCGCCACATTGCCAGAACTAGCCGCAATGCGAATAATGGACAATGCACGCAGCAATTGGCGATTTGACCAAATTGGCTCGTATGACAGCAGTATCGATCAGATCACAGGAGAGCAGCTCTATAGCTACGATAACAACTTGTACATGGGGAACTACTACAGCTTTCAAGGCGGCGCCATGTGGGATGACACCGGCTTTAAATACCTCCCCAGTTATGAAGCTCTGGAAATTTTTGTCGGGACCTGGGGACACTCGAACACCGAAGATGGCATCCCTTACGTATCTTACTTCTCGCGCGATTTAGAAGCAGACGGCGGCGAATCCGAGCCCATTAATGTATATTACACCAGACGCTCAGATGTGGAAAAAAATCAGTACACGACATTAACCGCCGGAGATGGAAAAGACTTCTTTGATTTCATTACCGGAGCCAATGAAACTGAGTCAAATGAGGCGCTTCTAAACATTACAGGCAGTACTGACTTTGATGTTTTGGAGAGCAATAGTGATAATCTAGCAGCGTTTCTGGAAGAATTAACCTCGAATGATGAATACAGTCCCGACACCTCCCAATACAACTTTATCGAAGTCGCTGGGTTAAGCCCTTCAAAAACTCCATTCACTGGAGTGTATGAGGATGAGACCTACTATGGTGGCGAAATCAAACTGAACTCACTTGCCATAGACACAAGCGGCGCAGACGCCACTCCTGATGGGGTCACAGTGTCCAGTATTGCTCCAACCAACAACGCCAACAACGTGCTCGTTAGCGGAGGCGACGCCGATAGTAACAAGGCAGTCGTGTTCCACGTTAAGGACAGCCCGAAGAATAAACGCATTCTAATCGACTCTGGTAGTAACGTCATTCTCTACATCAACGATGTCGGCGTAGATAATGAATTCGAAACCGAAGTGATCAACGTGCTTGATGGTGGCAAGCTGACCGTGCACCTCGGGCCTGATTTGAACAGTTTCAACGCCAAATCAGCTGCGGTTCCGGAATCTGGCAATCCGCAAGATTTAGTCATCTTGGATGAGCCACTCGCCACACCCATTCTTGATGAAAGCGGGATCGAGACAGGTGAGTTTGAATACATCGGCACCAACATCGCTTTGGGGGATCCCTATCGAGATTATGAACCATACAAAGCGCTAAACCTGGACAATGCCAATCACCCAACTGTTGCGGTCGTCTACGCCCCCTACTCGACCGTTTACACTGACCACATTGCAGGAGCAGTGGTCAGCGATCACTTTCAGAGCCATGGCGTCATTATGCTGGATCGTTACTCGCTCAATAACAACTTCTACCTGAATAGCTTGATCACCAATGCAAACAAGCGCTACTCAGTCGTCGAATTGAAGCGGACAAAAGGACAGTAGCGAAACTAAGGTTAACGCTAGAGCACTTTTCATCTAGATTGGCCGATCAGGCCGCAGTGCTTTTTCGTGTCCAGCAAGGCGGCTTGAGCGTCGCAGGCTGGAAGCCTGTGAGCGAAAAGCCAACAACGCTGGCGCGGAAAAGCACTCGGTTTAGGGCTTGGGGCCAGATTGGAAGTTCGCGGCGTTGGCATTTCAATCACGGGCTTCCAGCCCGCTCAATCAAAGCCGCCTTGCGCTGCATCCAATCTCTAACCCACCTGACTCGGCCAATCTAGATGAAAAGTGCTCTAGCCATGCCTTCTATCCACACCATAACCTGCTAGCTAAGCGCAGCATTCTTACAGGAATTCAATTACATGGCGCTGAATTGAAAATGGGCAATTCAGGCAATCAATCTTGGCGTAGCTGGGCTACTTGTTGACCGGCTCGACCAACACCCAGCCTTCGTTGCGGATGAGTGGCTCGGCCTTCTTGAACTTCATGGTCTGTGTTTGCGGACCACGGCGAATCGTGACCGTTTCGTTGCGACCAATTTTCGGGATGTTCACGACCGGCTCAGCCTTCTTCACCTTAGGCAACTTCGCTTGCTGCTGGGAAGCGACAGCCAAACCGCCGGAGCCAACCCCCTGCCCTTGCGCCACCGCTCCTTCGTCAGGACCGCTCATTTGCGCCTTTTGCTGCATCATCTGCTGCGAGCGAATGTGCGCTTCGAGCGAGGTCGAACTGCGGAACAGCCGACGGCAAAGCTCATTGCGGACACGCCCCATCATTTCCTGGAAGTAGGTAAAGGCCTCGGTTTTAAATTCAATCAACGGGTCCCTCTGGGCGTGACTGCGCAAGTAGATCGCCTTACGCAGGTCTTCAATCTCCGTCAGGTGGTCCTGCCAATTGTTATCGATCGAAATCGTAATGAGCTTACGCTGAAGGCCAACAATATGGTCCGAGTCTTCGAGTGCTTCCTTCTCGTCATACACCTTGCCTACAGCACTGATCAAGGTCGGCACGACTTCGCTCGGGCTCTTCCCCGCGAGGTCTTCCGCCTTCAGGGAAATCGGGAAATGACTGTTGAGCCAACTAAGGAGGTTCTCCAAGTCTTCGGTGCTGGGCTCCTTGCCAGCAGGCGCAATGGCGTCCCAGCGATCCTCCAGTTCCTCCTCGATCATTTCGAAAATGATGTCGCGCGGTGTATCACTATGCAATGCGTCGTTACGCACGCCATAGACAACCTCACGCTGGCGATTGAGCACTTCGTCAAATTGCAGCAAACGCTTGCGGACCGAATAGTGCTGCTGCTCGACCTTCTTCTGCGCCGACTCGATGGAGCGGTTCAGTAAGGGGTGTTCGAGCACTTCGCCCTCGTTAAAGGTGCTTTGCAGGATCTTCGAAATCGGCCCGGCGTTCGCAAAGAGGCGCATCAAGTCGTCTTCCAGTGAGATGAAGAACTTCGTGATACCTGGATCGCCCTGACGCGAGCAACGACCACGAAGCTGACGATCAATACGGCGTGACTCGTTGCGCTCGGTGCCAAGCACCATCAGGCCGCCAAGGTCGCGAACGCCCTCGCCCAGCTTGATATCGGTGCCGCGGCCCGCCATGTTGGTCGCCACGGTCACGGCGCCGCGCTGGCCTGCACTCGCGACGATTTCCGCCTCCTGCTGGTGGTATTTCGCATTGAGGACCGAGTGCTTGATCTTGCGCTTCGTCAGCAGCTTACTGATGTCTTCCGAAGAAATAACTGACGTTGTGCCGAGCAGGACGGGTTGACCGCGCTCGTGTGCGGCGGCGACTTCTTCAACTACGGCCGCGAACTTTTCACGCTCGGTCTTGTAAATGACGTCGTTTTCGTCGATGCGAATGCAAGGCTTGTTGGTCGGGATGACCATGACATCGAGGTTATAGATGTCGTGAAATTCCTGCACCTCGGTTTCCGCCGTACCGGTCATCCCAGCAAGCTTTTCATAGAGGCGGAAGTAATTCTGAATCGTGATCGTCGCGTAGGTCTTTGTCTCCTTCTCGATCTTCACGTTTTCCTTGGCTTCCACGGCTTGGTGGAGGCCCTCGGACCAACGACGCCCTGGCATTGGGCGACCGGTGTTTTCGTCGATGATCACGACCTTGCCCTCTTCGGAAACGACATATTGCTTGTCGCGCTCGTAGAGGGAGTAAGCGCGGAGCAATTGGCTGATGCAGTGGAGATCCTCACTCTGCTGGGCGAAGCTGGCTTCCGCAGCCTGCTTGGCCTTCATCTTGGCTTCGTCGTCCAGGCTTTCGTCGCGGTCGATTTCGATAAATTCGGTCGGCAAATCCGGCATCACGAACGCATCCGGATCGCCTGGGCGCAGGGAATTTCGACCTGCCTCGGTGAGGTCTGCCTGATGCTGCTTTTCGTCAATCTGGTAAAATAGCTCTTCCTTCAGCGCGTAAAGCTGCTGCTTGTTGAAGTCCAGATGCATCTCAGCGTCATACTTTTCGAACGCCAAGCGGACATCACCGCGCTCCATGAGACGCATGAAGGTCGGGTTCTTCGGCATGCCAAGTTTGACTTGTAGCATCTTGTAAAATGCGCCTTCGCGGTCCGCCTCTTCCTTGTCCAGTTCGCCCTTGGCTTCGGCAATCAGCTTATTGCAGAGCTTGAATTGAGCGGATACGAGTTTTTGAATGCCGGGCTTGTGCTCCTGAAACGGCGCTTCGCGGTCTTCGGCCATCGGGCCGGAAATAATGAGCGGCGTGCGGGCTTCGTCGATGAGGATAGAGTCAATTTCGTCAACGATGCAGTAATAGTGATCCTTCTGAACTTGCTGCTCCTTCGTGCCGGCCATGCCGTTGTCACGGAGGTAATCGAAGCCAAATTCTGACGCGGTGCCGTAGGTTAAATTACACAGGTAGGCCGCGCGCTTTTCCTCATTAGGTTGCTGATTACGGAGGACGCCGATGGTAAGACCAAGGTATTTAAAAAGATGCCCCATCCACTCGGCGTCACGTTGCGCCAAGTATTCGTTGACGGTGACAAGCTGGCAATTACGACCAGAAAGCGCATTGAGGTAAAGGGGCAGCGTCGAAACGAGCGTCTTACCTTCACCGGTGGCCATTTCCGCGATCTTGTTGTCGTGCAAGGCCATACCGCCAATAAGCTGGCAGTCGTAGTGAATCATGTTCCACGTGTCCTGCGTGCCGGTGTATTCAATCGGCTGCCCGCAGAGACGGCGCGCGGCGTTCTTACAGACGGCAAACGCCTCGGGCAAGATGCTGTCGAGGATCTCTTTGTTCAGGTCGACGAGCTTGTCGTGGTCAGCATTATCGCCGCCGAGCTTTTCCTTACCTTCCTTCCAGGCTTCCTGGTAGCGCGCCATGAGCTCCGGGGTCTTGGCCTTGAGCTGCTCTTCGGTCAGCGACTGGTATTCCTGCTCCAGTTGGTTAATCTTGTCTACGATGGGCTGCGCCCGCTTGTAGAACTTGCGGTAATGGCTACCCGAAAACTTCTTAAGAATGGATCCGATCATTTGGGAATGGGCAATTTAGCGAATGGGACACCCTGAGACGCGTTTGGTTCGCCGTCAACGGCGTTTTCCCTTGAATCTGCCAGCTCTCTATCGGCCAAATCTCAGTGACCATGCGCTCCCGGCAGTCGCTGAAAATGGGTCAGCCAAAGTATTTTCTTATTTAAAGATCAATGTCTTCGCGCTTGTAGGCCTTTTTGACATCCTCAGTGAGTTGCTCGTAACTGCGGCCAGCCAAAAGTATTTTTCGAGCCTCGGCATCACTAACGCCTGTTTCGATTGCGCGAACATAGGCATATAAGCGACGCCCCTCGCCCTCCCCATCCAAATGCAGGTAATAATTAATCAGCAAAAACGCCGACAGGTAATATTCGCCCAGCAAATCCGGCGCTTTGGTGAAATTTGCATTCCACGCTGCCCCGGTCATCGTCATCAGTGTCTCCAAGTTCACCAACCTGGACGCACCACGCCGAGAAACGCGGTCAAACTCATCGAGTTCGCGCTTATCGAAGCGAAATTCGCCGTCATCATAGGGCACGCTTTCCATGTAAACAGCCAGCCCCTCAATTAACCAGGGCGGCAAGCGACTCAGCCATTCATGATGCAGTTGATGCGTTATTTCATGGATCAAGGTGCTGTGATCCCCGGAATCATCCGAAGTATAACCGCTAGAGGACTTCTTAACGCCAAGGCTGGCCAGCGGAGTCCAGATTTCTCGCTTGCTCGAAAAATAAACGCCACCTGAGTTTGGCAGACCACCCGCCGCATAGTAATCCATTTTATTTTCAAAAAGGCGGGTCACAAAATACGATTCGATCGGCTGCGGCTTCCACTCCAGCGGAAAAACCTGCATGGCCGAATAAGTTGCCTCAAATATCTTGCTAAACTCACGCACCACTTTCCGTGAGAGCTTCACATCCGAATGAAACTCGAAATTCGTAGTGCGGTAGATGTATTCACGGGCATCATTATCCTCCTGAACGACTTCTACTTCGTAGTCATCGGGCAAACCGACGCGCCGAGGCCACTGCAAACCGTCAAATTCCTTTACGGGGCCCTGCTCTGCGGATTTTGATTCCTCCGCGAACTTGAACGATTCGATGAAAATCTGATCTTCTGCGGACAACGACGAAATCGGAAATGAAAACATCCGGCCATCAGCAACTCTTTTAATCTTCACATGATCGGCGTCTACGGCGATAAACTCCGCTTCAACCTGCTGCCCAGCATTATTGGTCCAAATCCTTGTTTCCCCCTGCGCCAGCCAGGGAGTCATGAGGATTAAAACCAGGAAACAATGTTTCAGCACCAGCCACATTGAAATGCTTGCGCGGCGGCCCAGTCAATATCGATGGACGACCTTTTTGCACAATTAGCAGTGGGCATAAACACTGCCACCCCTGCGGAAACCGAGAAACTCGCGGCTGACTTCGCGCTGCGACTGCCAACCAATAGCACGCTGGCTCTCTACGGCGATCTCGGCGCCGGCAAGAGCACTTTTGTTCGCGGATTGGCGCGGGCTTGGGGCATCAACCAACCCATCACAAGCCCAACCTACAATCTGCTCAACTGCTATCAAGGCGACCGCCAACTGCTCCATCTGGACGCATACCGCCTCGAAACGCCTGACTCCGCCGAAGATTTACTGATTGAAGACCTGCAACGCGCCCCCTGGACGTTGGCCATAGAATGGCCGCAAAAGGTGCCGGACTACTGGCTGCAAGACGCTTTTCACCTGGATTTGCGGATCAATGGCTCAGGTCGCCGCCTGCAACTGATCAAAATCCACAAAGACCGTTAGGCTTTTTGAATTTCCCTCATTTTGAAAAACCGAATCAAAATGGTGCTCAGGGCGGGACTCGAACCCGCACGTCCATAGGACACTACCCCCTCAAGATAGCGTGTCTACCAATTCCACCACCTGAGCAATTTGGGAAAACGGACTAGAAAACGCTTCCTCGGCCAAGGTTCAACCAAAAATTTCAACAAATTTCGATTTATTTAAAATCTTTGCTCGCACTTGAATTGTGAAAATACATGAATCAGGCACGAATCCCGCTTTTTTATTGGCCAAACTGTGAATACCCCTACTAACCTAGGTGCTACATCGAAAACTAATCCGGCTGCCGCGCTACGCATGTCCGACTCATCTGATAAGTCAAAATCCGAGAAACCCCTGTCTCTCGATCTAAGTCAACTACAGGACCTATCCATAGGCCCTGACTGGAGCGATGCTGCTCGCTCGGCGGAATCCCGCAAGAGCAAGCAACACCCTGGTGCGAAATCCGGCAAAGGACCGGCAAGGGACAGACGCCCAGACCGCCCCCCCCGGCGGCGGGAGTTTGGCCAAGACTCTAGCCCCGGTGGCGACCAGTCCGAACGCCGTGGGCCACGTCGTGGCGGCGGGCCTCGCGGAGAGCGCCGAGGCGGAGGCCAGCATGGAGGACGGCAGGAGTCACGGGCTCCGTTCAAGCCGATCGTCGACGTCGCCTTCTATCCGGAAGACGCCCCTTTCAAAGCCTTGTGCCATGCCATGCGCTCGAATTGCCGCACCTACGAGCTATTCGAAATCGCACGACTCATTTTAGAGAAACCCGAGCGGTTCGTTGTCGTCCTTCATCCCAAAAAGGACGAGGGCCCACAAGAATTCTACATCAGTGTTCCAGACGGCCTGCCCTTCTCAAGCGAGGAGCAGGTAATTGCTCATGTGCTCAAGCACCACATTGACAAGTTTGTTGACACCGAAGAAGTGGAAGTCGAGCCGCCAAGCGGAAACTTCCCCGTAGTCAACCGCTGCGGTGTCACCGGTGCGCTCATCGGCCCACCCAATTACCACCGATATCAGGCTTTGGTGACCGAGCACCACGCACTCCATGTCCCCAACATGCCCTTTGAGAAGTTCACTTCGCGCATCGAATCCGTCCGTGATGAAGAAGTCGTCGCACAGTGGATCGAGCAGATGCGTAAGGAAACACGCTACAAATTGAAAACCGCAGATGAGCTCGTCGAAGGGTTCGACAACTTGGAGTCGCTGAAATTTTACCTGACCAGCAAACGTAAGGCGGAAATCGTCCGCACCACGCACCAAGCACGCTTCTCTGGCCAGCAGGCGGAATCCCTGCCCAAGGGCCCGCTTCGTGACTCAATCTTCGGTTGGCGCGAACAACAAACTCGCTTCCCACTGGAAACGGCGAACAACCTGCGTGGTCGCCTGCGCCGGATGCACTTCACCATCTACAAGCGTGGCTCAAAGGGCGCATCTTATGTCTGCGCCGTGAAGCGCAAGTTCCGCAATTCGCAAACCCGGCTTGCTGAGTCCTTGCAAGAGCTCATTGATTTTATTGAGAAGCACCCGAATATCGATGTCGCACAGCTACCCGAAAAGTACTTGGGCATAGATGTATCGGCGAAGACAATTGATCCACCGCAGGAAAAAGCGCCTGACATTGAGTCGGTTCCAGAAGAGGAAGCGGCAAAAATCGTGGAAGCCCACGAGCAGAAACGCGCGGCCAAGCAAAGCGAGGACTCTCCCAGTGAAGAGGCCGCAGAAGAAACACCTGCCGCAGAACCAGTCCAACCAGCCAAACCACCGGTCGAGCACTTGGAAGATCCCAATCTGCGTCAGATGATCTTCGATTTACGTTGGTTGGTCACTGAAGGTTACGTCACCGAGTATGGCGATGGGCGTCTCTTCGCCCCTGCTCCGATGGAAGAGCACTCCACAAAGGACGACGATAAAGAATCAGCCGCGCCCAAGGAGACAGTTGCTGAATCGTCCGAGGAATCTCCGGCCAAAACCGAAGAAGCATCGGTCGCAGAAACACCTGAGCAGCCCACACCGGAAAACGCACAACCCGAAGCAAAGGCCGAAACGTCAGAGCCCAGCGAACCTACGCAAACTGACGAGACATCCGCCTCGACTGAAGCAAAGGAAAAAGAAGCGACTTCTCGCTGAGTCGCTTCGACTTAGCTTCACTCTTTAATTGCCCATCCCTTGGGGAATTTGTGCATGCGCATGCGCTGAGCTTTTTGAGCGGCGATTAGCACGGTCGTCGTCGCGCCTTTACCATAAAGTCAAATTAAGTTCGGTTTTCTGGTAAGACTTAAAAAGAAAGTAGTGAATTCACTGGCCATCTGGTGATAGCTGCATTGCTTTGTCCATTTTGCCAGCTCCGATCATGATACTCCGTTTGAAAAATGCTGCCTTTGTTTGCTTGTCCCTATTTACAATTTGCTGGGGGAACTTGATCGTACATGCGGAAAATCCCGTCAAACCGGACACCATAGCGGAATCTCCATTGGAGTATGAATTGCCCGCCAATGAAGGCGTCACCGAGCCAGCGCGTGAAGCATTGGACGCTTGGAACCAGTCATCCAACGCGTATCCTGACTACGTTAGCGGCCTTGAGGCGGATGTGGACATCTTGCAAATCGTCCGCCGCAGTCCACTGGTCATGGACATCGACGCAGATATGTCACCGATGCAAATGACCCTCCGCGAATCAATCGATCTGGCGTTGGAGAAAAACCTTGGTCTCAGCATTACGCGGTATTCGCCCGGTATTTCATTGGACGCCTTAACTGTCGCCGAAGCAGCATTTGACCCAACGCTGAATGCCAGCCTGACCGCAGGCGAGGACGCATTCCCCCCGTCAACATCCCTGGCTGGCGTTACCTCCGGACGAGCAGTCAACGCTGATCAACAATTTAATCTAAGCCTCGATAAGCAGTTCACCTACGGAACGGAGGTTTCCGTGGGCACACGGCTGAATCGCGCCACCACCAACTCCAGTAACGCCCTGCTCAATCCGGATTACACTTCCCGCCTGGGGTTAACCGTGCGGCAACCGCTTCTGGCGGGGTTTGGCGAAGCCGTCAATCTCGCGGCGGTGACCAAGGCGCAAATCGGGCTACGCTCCAGTCGCCTGCAAGTGCGACGCGAAGTCCTCGACTTGATAGCCGACGTCGAGATGGCCTATTGGAATCTCGCGGCTGCGCGCCAGCGTCAAGCGCTCTATGTTTCGAACCTAAGGCTGGCCAAATCCTTGCTCGAAGAAAACATCGAGCGCGAGCGCGTAGGCTTGGCTACGCGACTCGATGTTCTACAGGCCGAGGCGTCTTTGGCCGCCCGCAGCGAAGACGTCATTCTGGCTCAAGAGACCGCAGATAACGCCGAAGACGGCCTCAGATCCGTCCTCGGCATCCTATATTCCGAATCGCTCAAACCAATCTCGGTCGAGCCTTTGCCCGAAAATGATCCGGAATTGCCGGAATTCCGGGCCAGCGTCACCGGCGCCCTAGCCAGTGACATGGACAGCCAGATTCAACTGGAGCTCATCGATCAATTAGAGGTCGACCGCCGAGTCGCCAACAACGACACCCTCCCCGATCTGGATTTTTTTGCCGGCGCTGGGGTGCTGGGCCGCGAATCAAGCGCCGAACACTCCTACCAAAGCGCATTTGAATCCCGGGGCTACGATTGGAATGTCGGCCTGGAGTTTAGCATGCCTTGGGGAATGCGAGCCGAAGAAGCCCGCTTGCGCTCTTCAGTCCGTTCCATTTACCGGGCTGAAACGCGCTTGGCTGAAATCCAACAAGAGCTCATGCGCCGTCTGCGCCTGGCTTGGCGCTCGATCGCCTCTGGTCGGGAGCGCTTAGCCACGACTCGCGCCTCCCTCCGACTAAACCAGGAAAGTTTCCAGCAAGAACGAGCTCGCTACGACGCCGGGCTCTCCAATTTCCGCAATGTGCTGGAAGCCCAACGCGACTATGACGACGCGAAATTACGCCACCTGGCCGCACTCTACGACTTGCGTCAGGCTGTCGTGCTGCTGGCGAGACTGGATGGGCGCCTGCTGTCGCGTCACGGCTTTGACTGGGATGAGGTGGACGCTGAAACTCAAACCCCACCTGAACCAATTCCTCCACTTAGTGAGGAACGTTGGCCTGCTCCAGATTTCCAAAGCTATGACATCGACCCCTCCGAACTTCCTGCCAGCTACGGCGTCTCTCCCAATGCCCTCAGTGAAACTTACCAAGGTTTAGAAAATTAGCATCATGAAAAGTCTGCCTACTATCATCTTTATTGGCCTGCTGATCGCCGGAGGCTGGTGGACGTGGTCCCGGCTCGAAGAAGAGTCCGAGAACGCCAAGGCCAAACCACTTCAAACTTCAGAGGTGGAAATTGGCTCAATTGAGGACGTCGTCAGCGCTGGAGGATATGTCGAACCGGTCATTTCGACCGAAGTGCGTTCCGAAATCACTGGCCGCATCGAAACGATTCACATCAAGGACGGAGAAAGCGTTCAGGCCGGACAGGTGCTGCTCGAACTGGAAAAGACCGAACGGCAGACCGAGCTCGAAGAAGCCAAACGCCTTTACGAGGCTCAGGATCTACGTCTGGAGCAAGCACGTCGCGACTACGCGCGGCTCGAAGACTTGCGCGCCAAAAACTTCACCAACGAAAAGGACTACCTCGATGCCAAAACTGAGCTTGGGCTCATGGAAATTGAGCTAGAAGTCCGCCGCGCACGACTGGAAAAAGCCAAAGATAATTTAGCGAAAACCACCATTCGCGCTCCGCACGAGGGAGTTGTGGGCAATTTCGACTTGAACCCAGGCCAAGTCATCACCGGCGCCACATCCGTCAATCAGGGCACAACGCTGATGACGATTAATGACCTGCTCAAGCTCCACGTCCGCACTAAAGTCAATGAGCTCGACATCAATAAAATTAAGTCAGGCATGCCTGCCCGAGTGAATTTTGACGCCCTGCCCGATGAAGAGTTCATCGGCGAAGTGTCTCAAATATTCAGCTACGCGGAATCCGAAGGCAACGAGCGCATTTTCCGCGTATTGGTGACCTTTGATGCTGGAGACGACCGCATTCGGCCCGGCATCAGCTCGACGGTGACAATACCGATTAGTGAAGTCCATGACGTGCCGGTGGTTATCCCCACTGCGCTATTCAAAGACCGCAATGGGTTCGTGGCCTACAAGCAAACCTCCCCCCGCCAATGGGAAAAAATTGTGGTGGAAACAGGCTTAAGCGATGTGCACCACGTCGAAGTCAAATCCGGCCTCGCGGTCGGTGATGTCGTTAGCCTGACCAAGCCAGAAACAGAGGAAAACGACCAGGACTCTTAAATCTGCTCGAAGCATGGCGCTGATCGAATTACAGGAAATCCGCAAGCACTACAAGATGGGCGACGAAACCGTGAAGGCGCTCGACGGAGTGACGCTGGACATCCAGGCAGGTTCCTATGCTGCTGTGCTTGGCCCCTCAGGCTCCGGCAAATCGACGCTGATGCACTTGCTTGGCTTCATGGATTTCCCCACCTCGGGCAAAATGCTGTTCGACGGAGACGACGTTTCCCGCCTCAGCTCCGCCAAACGCGCCTGGTACCGCGCCAACCGTCTGGGGTTCGTCTTTCAAACCTTCAACCTCCTGCCCCGCCTCAGCATCCTGGAAAATGTGCGCCTCCCGCTGGATTACGCCCGTAGCGGCGGAAAGCCCGACGACCGTGCGAAAGAAGCGCTGGACCGAGTGGGCATGACGCACCGCGTAAACCACCGCCCTGGACAACTCTCCGGCGGTGAACGCCAACGAGTCGCCATTGCCCGCGCCCTCGTCAATAATCCCAAGCTAATTCTGGCAGATGAACCCACCGGCAACCTCGACACCAAAAACGTCGAACGCGTCATGGAGCTTTTTGACGCACTGGTGGACGAAGGCCAAACCTTAATCTTGGTCACACATGACCTGGAAGTCGCCCAACACGCCCGCTCCATCATTCTGGTGCGAGACGGAAACTTGGTCGGGACCGAAGAAGGAGGACCGCCAGACAGCCACCCCTCAAAAGGAGGCTCACAGTCATGATGATCGCAGGCGCAATCATCCACGGCATTCGCGAGATCAGCTCGCATAAATTCCGCAGTCTACTGTCCATGATCGGCATCATTCTGGGCGTTGCTGCGCTCGTCGCGATGGTCGGCGTCGTGGAGGGCATGATGTCCGGCTTCCGAAAAACATTTGAAGCCACGGGGGGCATTGAAAAAATGGAAATCGAGGACGCCGAGCCACCGATCGAACAGCAGCCCATTGCCCATCGCTCCCCGAAACGCACCCTGAAAGACTACTATGCATTGCAGGCGGCAATACCGAACGCCAGGCGCGTATCGGCGGAAAAAAACCTGAATTGGGCTCAGATGCAGAGCAGCAACAACCGCGACTGGTCTCGACTGCGCGGCACCACTCCAGAGACATTCGACATCGAACGCTTTTACGTCATGGATGGCGGACGGCAAATTTCGGACTGGGACGTTGTTCAGAAGAACCGCGTCATGGTCATATCCATGCGCAGCGCGAAGAGACTCTTCGGCAACGCCGCTGATGCAGTCGGCGAAACAGTGGTCGCACGAGGCGTCGTCTTCACCATCATAGGTGTCCTGGAGGAAGATCCCGCTGATTCATGGAGTCGCTCACGCACCACCTTCCTGCCCATTTCGACAGCTATCCATTATTTTGCGGAGCCGGATGACGACACCATCCACGACCTCGGGGTCCAGGCTAAGCATATGGAAGACATTCCAGAACTGAGCGACCAAATTGAACGCACCCTGGAAGTCACTCATCGCGGTATTCGGGATTTCGCGGTCGAAACACGCGAGAAAGAATTAGAGGAATTCCAGCAGTTGGAGCGCTCCTTCGTCTACTCTCTGGGTGGGGTTGCCGCCATCACATTGCTGGTCGGCGGCATCGGCATCGCCAACGTCATGCTCGCCTCTATTTCACAGCGTATCCGCGAAATTGGCATCCGAAAGGCCGTTGGCGCTCGCGGCAGTGATATTTTCGTCCAGTTTGTCGCCGAAGCGCTGGTGATCAGTATCATCGGCGGATTTATTGGCATCATTGCCAGCGTCGGCCTAGTCGAGCTTTTGCGGGAATTCATGCCCGAAGATAAAGGGCACGTGGCGCTTTCCGCCAAAGCCATGGGCTGGGGCTTCATGTTCAGCGTGGTCGTGGGTTTCCTGTCAGGCGTATTCCCGGCAATCAAAGCTGCCCGCCTGCCGGTAATCGACGCGTTACGCTACGAATAAGCCTCTATTCTGGCTGAGCGGGCAGCTTGGGCAGGACTAATTCTGTGTAACCCGCCGGAGGAAGGAATTCTGAGTCGGCCACCTCCCGCTCCACTAGCTCGGTTGCCTCCATCTTCATCATCAGATCCCCACTGCGGTTATAATTCTCCATTCTCATGGTGAGAACGTCGGTGCTTCCAAAGACCTCCTTCATTTGCTCGGTCAATCCCTGAGTCACTCCTGGCATTTTGGCGAAAGCCACATTTTGTATGCTTGCGGTGGCTGAAATGATAAACTTGCCGCCATTCTCTTCCACCAAGACAAACTTCCGAGTTGGTAGCCCCAGGATTTCCTCCTCGCCTTCGATGATGTGCACCTCGCCCTCAATCACCAAATCGTCGCTCGCCCCGATCTTCTGAACGATATACTGCCGGGTGTCGTCCATCAGGATAATGATTTCAGCCTTTTCACCATCGATGATCAATGCGCCACGGTTATCCGGCAGCTCATGCTTAATTTTGCTGCCTTTAGTGACTATCTTTGACTTGGCGGACTGCCCTCCGTTGGAATTCTCGATATAGATGTCGCCCGTAAACGCAATCAGGCTGGTGAATCCAAGCAAAGTCGCTGTAACCAATGAGACTAAAGATTTCATGATGTGGATTTTACCAGATATTGCGTAAACGAATAGTCTAGAATCCGGGAAATATAAGCGCAAGCGACATTTAGCGGCAGAATTTCAAAAAAATGCGGCTCAAATGAATTTACGCCCCATAAAGGGGGTTGACAGCGATTGAGCACAAGGCACAACTGGTAGCCTTTTTTCCGAAACGCGTAATTCCCGCGGAGACCCAACTGATCTTACATGCAGAACTTTGCTGACCAGTGCCTTGATATGGCCCAGGCCATCCTGAGCCACAATCTGGAAGCCATCAATGAAGATGGAACCATTCGCCCGATCGAGGGCGAGCACTCACGCACGGACGAGCCCGGCCACGCCGCGCTAGCCATCGGTGAGTACTACCGTCTGACCAACGAAACCAAGTTCGGCGACTACGACCTCGTCGACCTCGTTGCGCGCACGATCACCGCGCAGACCTTTACCGATGAAGAGGCGGAAAACGGCTTGGCATACGCCGCGCTCGGTTTGCTGTCCTTCAGCCCGGCGAAGGAACGCAATCCCGTCTGGGAGCGTCTGCTCGAGCAGACTCAGGAAACGCTCGACAAGCGCCTGCTCCAACGCAGCGACTACGATAACCACCTCCAGTCGTTCAACATCGCCAAAGCCGTCACCCGCTTCTCCATGGGCCTCTCGAAAAAAGACGAGACCGGCAAGCTGGTTGACCGCTTCATCGAGCGCATCAAGGAAAACAGCACCGCAGGCTTTATGGACGACGAGCCCACAGGCATCGGCGGCTGTTTCGACCTCTATGGCGTCCTCAGCTTCGTCTTTATCCGCCAGTCCCTGCAGTTGCACGCCAACATGCACCTGCGCGACCGCAAGCTGCCCAGCCTGCGCACACACGCCGAAAAATACCTGAAGATGCTGCCGGACATCGTCCGCATGGACGGCATGGGCTGGTCCTATGGCCGCGGCATCGGCGCCTACGGCCAGATGCACTGCATCAGCCTCATCCTTCAGGCCATTCGCGACGGTTGGATTACCGACACCGATAAGCCAAAGTATGTCGACCTGCTGCGTCGCCTCTTCCAATTCTTCTTCCTGACCTACGTTGACCGCGAACACGGATTCCTCGTGATCCGCGACGACGAGCGCACCACCGGTGAAAACCACACCACGCGCATGGCGAATTTTGACGCCGCGCGCTACCTGTGCCAGTGGGCCCGTCTCGCCCGCTCGATCGGCGGCGCGATGGACGCCAAGCCTTCGCAACCCAAGCGGGTGAGCCGCTTTGTCGTGTTCGACAAGTCGCACAAGAAGGAGCAAGGCCTGTTCATGTATCACGACCCGGACAGCGGACTTCATATTCAGATTCCGCTGATCAGTCAGGGCCGTGAGCGCTTCAGTGACTCCCTCGCCTTCCCACATGCACCCGGCGTCATCGACTGGCCCGTTTGCAAGTATGCGCCGATCCTGTTGCCCGAGCTGACCTTTGGCGACAAGGTGATCATTCCATCCTTCTACGGAAAGCGTTGCACGATCCGCCAAGGCCTCCGCGGTGCCCTCACCTTCTCTTACGAGCAGCCCGACTTGATCACCAAGGACGAGCAATTCGTCAGTGGCCTGGGTTCCTGTAAGGTCACTTGGACCTTCACCGGTGGCAAAATGACCAGCGAATTCGTGTTCAGCGTGAAACAGCAAGTCTCCATGGACTCGATGCGTTACGTGATTGCCCTGGGCATGCCACATAGCCAATACCGCCATGGCATGACGTTCACCAACGGACCGGAAGGCCTCCGCCCCGCCGTGGTCAAGGACGACTTCCATGCCGAGTGGGACACCGAATCGGTCACCGTCGACCCGGCTTACAAGACCTACTGGGGTAAGCTCCACTTCCTGCAATCGCTCAAGCGCGACCATCCGCTCATCATGCGCCCCGGCCAGCAATACCGCCTCACGGTAGAGTTCGAGCCCGATTTGGCCATGGCCGACGAATAGGTCGAGTGCGGAATGAACATCAAGGTACAGTTGTCTAAAGAAGACTTTCTGTACTTTTCCAAAGCGGTATCTCTTGGTGCATATAGAGGTGGGCCTGCGCAGTCGCAGCAGGCTCATTTTACACCAGTCATTATGATACTGGCATTTTCTATTGGCGTCATCGGAATTCTCTTATCGATCGGTCAAGAAGGTATCAACTCGGTTGCATTATTTGGCTTTGGCTACCTTGCATCATGGTCTCTGCATGATTTTCTCATAAGGCTTCGAATGGCTCAAGCACAGCGCAATTTGGACGTTGATATGGAAGACCCCATGTTCGGACCTTCCTCAAACTTCTTTACCCAAGACGAATTTCGACAAGAATCAAATTTTGGGTCTGTCAGCTATAGGAAAAGCAGTTTTAAACTTCTACACGAAGACAGTTCCTATCTGTTACTATTCTGTTCTGGAATGAAGGCCTTCATCTTTCCAAAAACACAACTGACTGATGAAGAACAAGCATTCATCAAAGAATGGGCAATCGGTATCCCACATCGGAAAACTACATCATTCAATCCAGAATAAGCCATGCTAAGCGTACGCATCATCCCCTGCCTAGACGTCCACAATGGGCGTGTCGTTAAAGGCGTAAATTTCGTCAATCTCATCGATGCGGGTGATCCGGTTGAGCAGGCTAAGGCTTACGAAAAACAAGGCGCGGATGAGCTGGTTTTCTTGGACATCACGGCCTCAAGCGACGAACGCAACATCATGCTCGATGTCGTGGAGCGCACGGCGAGTGAGTGCTTCATGCCGCTGACCGTGGGTGGTGGCCTGCGCTCCATCGACGACATTCGCGCGATGCTCAATGCTGGTGCGGACAAGATTTCGCTCAACACTTCGGCCGTGAAAACGCCGGAGTTGATCAAGGAAGCCTCGGACAAATTTGGCAACCAGTGCATCGTTGTGGCCATTGACGCCAAACGCGTAGCTCCCGGCAAATGGGAAGTCTTTACGCACGGAGGGCGCACCCCTACGGGCCTCGACGTCATCGAGTGGGCGCAGAAGGTCACTGAGTTGGGCGCCGGCGAAATCCTGCTCACCAGCATGGACGCAGATGGCACGAAGGACGGCTACGATTGCGAACTCACCCGCACAGTCAGCCAAGCCGTGACGATCCCCGTCATCGCCAGCGGCGGCGCGGGCAAACTGGACCACTTGGTCGATGTGCTCAAGGAGGGCAAGGCCAGCGCGGTGCTCGCGGCGTCGATTTTCCACTTTGGCACATACACCATACGTGAAGCCAAAGAAGCGCTCGAAGCGGCCGAATTGCCAGTGCGTTTGTAAATCGATTCCCATTGATTTAAGAACCGCATTAGCTAGGTTTCTAGCGATATGCCTAGCCTTCGCCCAACTGCGCTCAATGCCCTGCTCGGTATCGCCGCCACGGTGATCATTATTGCGGGTCTGCGCGCTGCAGCTTCGATTGTCGTGCTGTTCCTGTTGGCGGTGTTCCTGGTGATTTTGATCGCCCCCATCTACTTCTGGCTGCAACGCAAAGGCGCGCCATCCTGGGCGGCGCTAATCGTGCTGATCCTCAGCATGCTCGGCATCGGTATGTTCACGGCGAGTTTCTTTACCAACGCCATCAATGACTTTGCAGGCAACCTAACGAAATACCAGAAGGAACTCACCGTTCAAATTAACCTCGGTGTCGAGTGGCTTGAAGCACATGGCGTTGAAGTGGAAGAAGATCTGGTGGCCAAAACCTTGGACACGAAGGCTCTCTTTGCTCAAACGGCAAACCTCCTCCGCTCGGTCAGCGTTCTACTGTCGAACGCCTTCGTGATCATCCTAATCGCCATTTTTATCCTGATGGAAGCGGCGCGGCTGCCGGATAAGATTCGCCACCTCCCCGGCATGACCAACGACTACCTCGAAGATCTCGAACAAATCGTGGATAATGTGCGTCAATATATGGGCATGAAGGCAGTTATGAGCGCCTTAACCGGCGTTCTCGTCACCATCCTACTCACGGTGATGGGCGTCGATTATCCAGTGCTACTTGGCGTGCTCGCGTTTTTATTTAACTTCGTACCCAGCATCGGCTCCATCATTGCGTCTATTCCCGGCATCCTATTGGCGCTGGTATTACACGGCGTAGCCGATGCGGCGATTGTCACCGTCGGCTATGTCTTCATTAATGTTGGGATTAGTAATGTGCTGGAGCCACGCTACATGGGCAAAGGGCTAGGCCTCTCGCCGATGATCATTATTGTAACCCTGTTTCTTTGGGCTTGGATTCTGGGCCCGATTGGTATGCTGCTTTCTGTGCCCTTGACCATGGCAATCAAGGTCGCGCTCGAAGCCAGTGAGAAAACACGCGGCATTGCCTACCTAATGTCCGACACCGTTCCCCAAGCGGAAGACTCGTCTCCAGAAAAGAAACCGGACGCGTAATTCACTGAGCACCCGCTTTTGACGCCTGCTTCATCACTGCATTCATGGAGCGAAGAGCTTCGCCAATTCGCGGACCAGGCACGTTCAGCAATTGGGAATCGACCACATAGACCTGATCGTTTTTCACCGCGCGTAGATCCTTCCAAAACGGATCAGCCTGCAGAGCCAACATCACCTCCTGCAACGCATCCTCCTGTCCCTCAGCCATGTCGTGGGTGATCAGGATGCAGTCTGGATCTGCGTTGATCACTGCCTCCCGCGAGAGTAAAGGCCACATAGACAAGGCGCCAGCGGCGACATTCCGTCCCCCAGCTAATTGAATCAAATTATCGCCATAGCTTTGGGGCCCGGCCACGTAGTCCAGCTGTGGACTGAGCGCCAGCAAAACCGTCTGAGGCGAATTCCGGTTGGCGACCGACGCGCTGACTGCCTCACGGTCCGCCTGCAACTGCTCCAGCACCTCACGAGCCGAGTCCATGCTTCCCATTGCCGCACCCAGTGTTTGACCATCCTGCAGAATCCCGTCGTAGCCATCATTATTCAATACCAGGACGGTTTGTCCCATTGCACGGAGTTTCGCCACATGCTGCGTGTCCATGATGTCCGCAGTGATAATCAGGTCCGCGTTCGCCCCAATGAGCGATTCATAATTGGGAGACGGATAGACTGCATAACGCGTCACATCCGAGCCATCAGACACTTCGCAATGCGGTGTGACTCCGATCAAACTCTCTTCCAGCCCCAACTGCTGCATCCATTGGGTCGTGCTGGGCGCCAGGCTGATGACACGCTTCGGCGCATGCTGGATGACTACGCTCGCCCCTCGCCCATCTGTTAATTCAATCGGATAGCGGACATGCGCCTCAGTAGGCTTACTTTGCGCGGCAAAGTCAGACTCCGCAATCGGATCAATCATCACGGACACCGTCTGTCCTACGCGCAGTTGGATATCAGCAGGGATGTCGATGGGCTTAATCCTGACGGGGAAACGCTGGGCCAACCGAACCCAATCGACGGTCGGCTTCACCATCGGCAGTTGCGTATTTTGATTGTTGGCGCCATCCGCCCGAAAGACTCCCCAGCTTATGCTTTCCACTTCGCCATGAAATGGCTCGAAAAAGTCGCCCATCATGACAATGCGCACGCGATCGCCGGGCTTGATGGAATGAAGGTCCGTCTCCCGGAAATATGCCGAAATCCAAAATGAGCTCGCATCGACCAAGGCCATCAGCGGCTGCCCGGTCGTCACGTACGATCCCACGGTCACTTCGAGGTTCGTGATGTAGCCGCTCACGGGCGCATTCACCCGCGTGTAGCCGAGATTTAAACGAGCCAGCTCCAGCTCTGCCTCGTCGACCGCGATGTCCGCCACTGCCTCCACATACTGTGCCTCGAAATCCTGAAAAGTCTCCAGCGAAATCAGCTCCTGCGAGACCAGATCACGTCGACGCTCCACTTCGAGCTTCAAATTGGCGGCGACTGCTTTGGCGCGCTCCAGGGACGCTTCCGCCCGATTGACCGCTTTTTGATAGTCCGTCGGGTCTATTTCAAATAGCGGATCGCCCTCACTCACCCATTGGTTGTCTTTGACATGCACCTTAACCATCGGGCCATCAACTCGTGCAGCAATCCCGACGACATAGGCGCGCACTTGCCCATCACGCGTCCAAGGGTGCGTCTCGTAGAGCTGATAAAAGCGCCAGGCCAGCACGCTGGCAGCCGCAACAGCCAAGAGAGTTAAAACGACTTTTAGCAGACCTTTCATTATCGGGGAAACAGTAGCAGCGCCAAGCCGGCGCTACAGCCAATCATCATCGCAAATAGAAAGAGTGGCGGATGCCAAACGAAACGCGTCAGCCCGAGGCGGTCCATTGCCCAGGCGAGTGCCCAAGCTACAATGAATCCCGCCGTCACCACGAAAAATGAAAACGGCAGGTAGAAGCCAAGCACGTCCAACTCAGGATTGAGCGAAACATCCGGCAGCCAGGCCATGCTCACGCGTCCCTGCCACTGGCGGTCAAAGGCGTTGAACAAAACTCCTAGCATCGCATTCATCAACGCCTTATGATTGCAAAGATTTCGCAGCTAAAGACAATCCTCTTTAATTAGCTCCCGCGCTGCATGCTCACGGCCAATCAATTGCGACTACTTACCAGCGTTAAAACAGCGCTGGCTGTGGTGATTGCGCTCGGTATCGCGATGAAGCTCAATTGGGAGCGCCCCTATTGGACTGGCATCACGGTATTCATCACTTTTCTGCCCTACGTTGGCGGAGCGTTCGAAAAGTCGGTATTGCGCGTATTAGGCACCTTGGTCGCCGGCGCCCTAGCCTACATCCTAACGGCTAGTTTCGAGCAAGACCAAGTCATGATGACGGCGTCGCTCTTTGTCATTCTCGCTGCATTTGGCTACGGAGCGACTGGCGCCTTCTACCCCTATTTTTTCATCCTGGGCGGCATCACGCTTTGCATCATCACGGGCACGACCATTGTTCACCCCGAAGATCTTTGGCATTTGGTGCTCTTTCGCACGCTGGAAGTCTGCCTGGGTGTCATCGTCGCCCTGAGCGTTAATAACCTCATCTTTCCGCAGCGCGCTTCGAACGCCTTCCGCTATAAGGCCTCCGATACGCTTAAAGATTGCAGCGACTTGCTGGCGCGCTCCGTGGATCACTATCAAAACGGAGCGCCGCTTCCGAGCGACATCAATGCACAAACCAAGCGCATCGCCGCGCATTTCCCCGTCTTGATGACGCTCTTTAAGTCTGCACTGCTCGACAGTAGCCGCCTGCACAACCACCAACACGCTTTTGAAGAATTCATGCGTGAGATCCGCCAAATCTATGTGGCGATCATGACCGTGCTGCGGGCGGTCAGCAGCGATACGCCGCGCAAATTTCAACTCGAACTGAAGGACGAACTCGAAGCCTATGTTTCCGCGCTTCAATCGGACCTGCTCCAAATCGTCGAGGACCTTCGCAATGATCGCCCTGCCCGCCGTCTCACCACGCTTCACAATGCTCGCGAAGCTTTGCGCAGCAAAGTAAACGCCCTACGGGCAGAGGGTGTTTCGTTCCGCTATCCGGTAGACGACGCCACTAATTTTTACGCCTATCTGGGCGATTTGAATTCGCTGCACGACTCCATGATCCGCCTAGTGCAATCGGATCGCGTTCTCTATCGTGACGCCGAAGCAGAACACCTGCCCAAGCGCGTACGCGCCCCCAAGGACCACTCGAAGTTGGACCCTCTACGCCTGCGTCATTGCATCAAGGTCGGCATCGCTTGCATCATTGCCCTATATGCCTACCTGTGGCTGCAATGGCCATCTGGCGTAACCGCGTTTTTAACGTGCTCGATCGTCATGCAGGTTTCGGCAGTGGCCAGCAACCAAAAGTCGATGCTTCGACTGGGCGGCTGTTTACTGGGCGGCATTTTTGGCGCGCTAACGCTCGCGTTTATTGAGCCAAACTTTGCGACCTATTACTCCTACTGCATCCCGCTATTCTTCATCTTCGCGTTCTTCTCGTGGATCAATAACGGGCCGGTAAAATACGCCTATGCGGGCTTCCAGGCACAACTGGCCTTTTTGCTGATGACCTCCATTTCGGCCGAGCAAAGCGTGGACCTTGCCGCTGGCGTGGATCGTTTATTCGGCATTTTACTGGGCGTGTTCATCGCAGCGCTCGTGCATCGAATGCTCTGGCCTGTCCTGCCCGAAAAGGAATTTAGCCGTGACATTCAGAGCTTTTTCGAACACGCCAGTGACTTCATGATCGAGCAGGATGAGCGCATCATGCGCCAACAATCCCAGCCAGCGCAGCGCGCTCAAGAGCGTGATTTGATCAGCATTGAAAAGTTGCCCGCCAAAACAATGGACTGGCTCGGGCAAATCGGTTTTCGCGAAAGCGAGCTCAAGCACCGCAACGACCTGACACAAATTTACCTTCAAGTGCAGGCAATCTCTTTTGCGTTACGCGGCATGGCGCAGGCGAATGCGCGCGACCTGGAGCCCGATACTTTGGAAACCATACGCCCTCAACTACGGAAACTTGATCATGCAGTGGCGCAGGTCTTTACCAATTGTGCGCAGGCATTTCGCGTAACAGAATATCAACGGAGCGATAACTCAATCCCCGATGCCCTGATCGGTGTGGAAAAACGACTGACTCAACTGCTCCGTGTCGAACACGCCTCCCGCAATCTCAACAACGAGCAGGTCGGCTGCTTCCTAAGCCTCGTTCGGCGCTACCGGGAGATCAGCTCGCTTGCCCAGGACTGCGAGCAACAAATCGCAACGACAAATCTCAATGTCCTGAAGCGCAGTGCGTTCTTCTAAAGTCTAATTAGCTGAAATAACGGACTGCTTCAGCTTTGTCTTTTGCGATTTGTGTCTTGAGCGCGTCCAACGAATCAAACTTCTGTTCCGGTCGGATAAAATGTTCCCACTCCACGATCAGTTCATCACCGGTCGTTAACTCTGTATCGCAAAGTGTGTGCACTTCCAGCAACGGTTCCACGGCGGCATTCTCGACGGTGGGACGCAAGCCATAGTTAGCCACAGCGTTTTCCCATTTACCACCATCAGCATCATCATCGCGACGCACTCGCACGGCATACACGCCTAGCTTCGGCTTTAGCTCTGGCGCCCAGCGAAGATTCAATGTGGGAAAGCCAATGCTACGCCCCAACTGACGTCCAGGTATCGCCTCGCCCAATGAAAAATAAGTGTAGCCCAGCAACTCATTCACATCATCGATACCGCCGTCTTTGAGGGATTGCCGAATGCGCGTGCTGCTGATCGGCTCGCCATTATGCTTAATGCGCTCCACGCTAAAAACGCCGATTTGTAACGGCTGACAAGCCTGAATCAGCGTGCGAATATCCCCAATTCGCCCCTTTCCGAAACGGAAATTCTCGCCGATGTGCAATGAACGCAGGCTTGGCAAATGTTGTCGCAACATGGCAGGGAAATTCTCCGCTGCTACGCTGGCGAATTCCGTGTTGAAACGCTGAAAGATCATCAGCGCCACGCCACGTTCACGCAGCAAGTGCTCCTTGACGGACCGCGGCTGCAGCAATCGCGTCGGGTCATTGGGCCGAAAGAGCGTGCTCGGATGCGGATCGAAAGTCAGCACTCCGGCTACGCCGCCTGTGCGATGCGCAGAATGCACCGCCGACTCGATGACGGCCTGATGCCCCAAGTGAACGCCGTCGAACATACCGAGCGCCAGATGCAATGGGCCAGCGACATTTGCCTGCTCCAACGATTCAACGATCACCGCCACTTGCTGCCTGTCAGTTAAATTTCGCCCTAAAGAACGTGGCTCGGAACGGCCTGATAGACGGGAATTAAACGGCGTCGGATCTCGACGGCCGTCAGTTCTTCAAACTTTTCCAATGGCGTGCACTGGGCAATTTTAAAGCTGCCACTGAGCGTGCGCCGAAGCTCCTTCAAGTGAGCGCCGCAACCCAGCTTTTCACCAATATCATGCGCCAAGGTGCGAATGTAGGTACCCTTGCTGCACGCCACTTCAAAGCTAATCTCAGGCAGATCAATCCCGGTTAACTCAATATGGGAAACACGGATAAAGCGCGGCTCACGCTCCACTTCCTTGCCTTTGCGGGCCAGTTTGTAGAGGGGCACACCGTCAATTTTCTTCGCCGAAAACATGGGGGGCGTTTGGTATTGGTCCCCCAGAAATTCGCCCAAAACGGACTTCACGCTATCTTCCGAAAGCTCTGGCACATCGCGCGTTTCCATCACTTCACCTTCGCAGTCGTAGGTGTTCGTGATCTCGCCCAGCTTCATTACGCCCGTGTATTCCTTGTCGAGCGACATGAGGTATTGAGACACCTTCGTCGCCTTGCCAACGAGAATAATCAGCAGGCCCGTGGCGTTGGGATCAAGCGTGCCGGCGTGACCGACCTTTTTCATTTTGAGCTTACGGCGTACGCGGTCCACCACGTCGTGCGAGGTGCAGCCGACGGGTTTATCGATGAGCAATACGCCTTCGAAATCTGTAGTGCTTTGAGACATTGGGATTATTGAAAGTGGGTTATTCAGGCAACCGCGACGGGAATGTCCAGCGAAAGCGTTACGCTTCAAGCGGCGCGACTTCCGCCAAATGCTCCTCCAGCTTGGCGACAATCTCGAGGTAAAAGGCTTCGATGTTCGAGTCGACGTTAAAGCCAGCAGCGGTGGCGTGCCCCCCGCCCCCAAATGACTTCGCCACCTGGTCGACGCGGTAATTCGCGTCTTTGGCGCGTAGGCTGCCCTTGAGCATGCCGTCCTCATATTCTTCAAGCAGAACGCCGACTTCCACGCCACCGATGTCCCGCGCGTAATCAACAAAGCCCTCCGCTTCCTCACGCCAGGCGCCGGTGTCCTTGTAAGCCTTCAGCGGCAAACGCCCGATGCAAACGCGTCCGCCGATTTCCAAACGCAAGGACGCCAAAAAGCGCTGCAAGAGCGCCAGTTTGTTGAAGCGTTCGTTTTCGAAAAGATGCCGCGCGGCCTCATTCGGCGAGGCGCCGTAATCCATCAGCTGCGAGCAAATCTTAAACACCTGCTCGGTGGTAGATGGAAAACGAAATTGGCCAGTATCCGTTGCGATGCCTACGTAGAGCGCCTGAGCCGTGACCGCATCCACCGGCAGATCAAAGTCAAAAAAGAGACCCGCCAATACCTCCGCCGTCGCGGCGCTGGTTGGCTCAATGATATTCAGTTCGGCGTAACCAGGATTCGAAATGTGGTGATCGATATTGGCGTAGGACTGTGGAAAAATATCGATCAACTTTTGCGAAACGCGAATCGGATCGGCGCAGTCCACATTGATCGCCAAGTGGTTGTCGTTCGTAAATTCATCCCACACGAGCAAGGGCGTATCCTGCACGATTGGCGCAATGTCACGCGGCGCTTCATGCCGGTTAACCGCCACTGCATCGACGCCCAGAGCCCGCAGCACACGAGTCAGCGCCACCTGAGAGCCAATGCAGTCCCCATCCGGCCGCATGTGTCCAAGCACAGCGACACGACGCCCCTTCACCGTAGCGAGCAGCTCGGCGAAGGCCTCTCTTTGCTCAGGATAATACATTATCGCGGCGATTCCCCTTCATCCAGTTCGTCATCGATCTCCTCAAGCAAGTCCAATACCCGCACGCCGCGGGCAATGGAATCATCATACTTGAATTGTAGCTTGGGCAGATACTTGAGAACGACTGTCTTAGCCAGGAACTGCCGGATATTCTTATGCTCTTTGTTAAAAAACTGCTCCGCAGCCGCCACTGCATCCTGATCGCCGATTACCGCGTAGTAAACGAACGCATTCCGGAGATCCGGCGAAACGTCCACCTCGGTAACGGTGATGCCCACGGCGCGCTCACGATAATTCGTGTGCAGCACCGTGCTGATCTCGCGCTTGACGAGTTCATTGACCCTGACGCTCCGGGAGGACATTGCTTAAAAGGAAAAAGTTTAAAGGAGAAAGGAAAAAGAAGTTAGGAAAGAGTTCTTAGGACCTGAATCTTACGGTTCTTAAACTTCTTCCTTTAGTCTTTTTCCTTTCAACTCGCTTACAGACTAGGTCGGAATTCGACGATTTCAAAGGCCTCGATGACATCCTTCTCCTCGTAGTCATTGCAACCAGTGATGTTGGCGCCGCACTCGTAGCCAGCACGCACTTCCTGAGCATCGTCCTTGAAACGCTTGAGCGCGCCAATGCGACCTTCGTGGATGACTTCGTCCTTACGCAGCAGACGAGCATGCGCATCGCGCTTGAGGATGCCTTCGGTGACCATGCAACCAGCAACCCAGCCCTTGCCGACCGGGAATATCGCGCGCACCTCGGCCGCGCCGAGTTTGTTCTCGCGGAATTCCGGCTCGAGCAGTTCGGCCATCGCTTCCTTCACTTGGTCGATGAGCTCGTAAATGATGTTGTGCTGGATGATCTGCACATCTTCGTGCTTGGCTTGAGCCTGCACACCGCTTTCCAACTTGGTGTTAAACGCCACCACTGCAGCCTTCGAGGAGCTGGCCAGCACGATGTCACTCTTGGACACGAGGCCCACATCGCTTTCGATCACATTGAGGTTCACCTTGTCGCTTTTGATCGACTCCAGCATGCCAACAACCGCCTCCATCGAGCCGTGAACGTCGGCCTTGACGATGACACGCAGCACCTTGGCCTGCTTTTCATCAATCATGCCCAGGAACTCGTCCAGATCCATCGGCGCATTGGCCTTGGCCTGACGGTCAAGCTGCTCCTTTTTGAGCACCAATGCATTCTCTTCGGCCAGTCGACGCGCTTCCTTGTCGTTCTTGACGGTGTTAAACTCGCTGCCGGCATCGGGCGCGTCAGACCAGCCCATGATGCGAACCGGAGTCGCGGGCGGAGCTGATTTAACCTGCTTGCCATTTTCATCGAGCATCGCGCGGACTTTGCAGAAGTCGGGTCCACAAACCAGAGCACAGCCTGGCTTGAGCGTTCCCTTCTGCACGATCACCGTTGCAGTGGATCCACGGCCTTGCTCGACCTGGGACTCGACCACGATGCCCTGCGGCGGGCACTTTGGATTGGCCTGCAATTCGAGCACTTCCGCCTGAAGCAGAACGGACTCCAATAACTCTTCGATGCCTTCGCCATTGATAGCGGACACCGGGGTGCAAAGCGTTTCGCCGCCCCAGTCTTCCGAAGCAATGCCGCGCTCCTGCATTTGCTGCTTCACGCGGTCGATGTTCGCGCCCTTGGCGTCCATCTTATTGATGGCTACCACGATCGGCACATTGGCCTTTTGGGCGAACTTCAGCGCCTCATCAGTCTGCGGCATGAAACCGTCATCCGCCGCCACCACGAGAATGGCGACATCGGTGACGTTCGCACCACGTTCACGCATCTTCGAGAACGCTGCGTGACCGGGAGTATCAATGAAAGTGATCTTCTGGCCGCCTTGCTCAACTTGGTAGGCGCCAATGTGCTGCGTAATGCCACCCGCTTCGCCCGACACAACGTTGGCTTTGCGAATCGAGTCCAACAACGTCGTTTTGCCGTGGTCGACGTGACCAAGCACGCAGACAACCGGAGGACGAGGCTCAAGCTGGCTGGGGTCGTCGTCCGACACCTTGGCCTTTTGCTTTTTGGCCTTGGCCTGAGCCTGCTCTTCGCCGCGATGGCGAACCTCCAACTTGAAGCCGTGCTTTTCCGCCAGGCGGGCCGCAACGTCTTCCTCGATGGTCTGGTTCATGCCGGCGAAAATGCCTGCATCCATCAACTCGGAAATCAGCTTAAAGGGCTTCATGCCGATCAACCCGGCAAAGTCACGCACCACAATCGGCGGCTTAACCTGGATGATCTTCTGTCCGTCCTGCTCAACGATTTTGCCCTCTTCCACTGAAGCTGGCTTGCTGGGCTGCGAGGCGCCAATAACGACCTTTTTCGTCTCCTCACGGGTCGGAATATTCGGCGCCGGAGGAGTCTTCGGAGGCAAAGTAACCTGAGGTCCGGTGTCGTCCTTGGGCTTGGTCGGCGCAGGCATTGACATCTTGGGGACCGGGGGGGGAGTCGGCATGCTGGGCATTCCGGGGGACTTCCCCGCAGGCTTGGGCATCGTGGGCATGCCAGGAGACTTTGCGGAAGGCATCGACGGCATGGTCGGCATCTTCGGCGACTTGGGGCCGGACTCGGCGGACTGCTGCGCTTGCGGCGCCTTGACGGCAGCCTCGCGCTCTTCACGGCGACGAGCGATTTCCTGCTCACGCTCACGTTGTTCGGCGGCCTCCTTTTCCTGGCGCTCACGATCCAAGTCCGCCTTGGACTTCACGATGGCGCCGACGGGGATGTTCGGCTTAACCGGCTCCTTAGGGGCTGGCGCTTCCGGCGCAGGCGCGGGCGCCTCTGCGCTGGCGGGCTCAGAGCTGGCCTGGTTCTGGAATTCCTCGATAAATGCTTCGGCCGAGATGTTATCGATGGTGCTTGACGCACTCTTCACCTCAAAGCCCCGCTCGCGCAGGATTTCCATGACCTCCTTGTTCTCCATGTCGAGTTCTTTGGAGATCTCATATATTCTGCGGCTCATAAAATATTATTGGTGTCTTCTTCTACAGTTAAAATTATTGTGCTCAGTGCAGTCTCAAATGTGTCGGGTGTAAATTAGCCGGAAATGGATTCTGCGACCTTCGTGATGACGAGGTTGGCCTCTTCTTCGTTCAATCCCATATCCATGAGGTCGTCCGCTTCTACGCCGGCAAAGGCTTCGATGTTGTTCAGGCCATTGTCGACCAGAATCGCGGCGCGCGGCACCTGCAGGCCAGTGCGCTCGGCGAGGGTCAGGATCGCTTCCTGACGCTTTTCGTCGAAGCCCTGCTCCTGCACCTTGAGCTTGCCAATGTCGAGGCGCCAGCCAAGCAACTTTGAGGTGAGCTTGGCGTTCTGGCCGCGACGGCCAATGGCGATGGACAAATCCTCTTCATTGACCTCGAAGTAAATGCGGCGGTGCTCTTCGTCCATGCGAATGTTGCGCGGAATGGCCGGCTTGATGGCCTCCTGGAGCAGCGTGATTGGATCGGGATCATACTTGATGATGTCGATCTTCTCACCGCCAAGCTCACGGACAATGCTCTTCACGCGGGCGCCGCGGGCGCCAACACAAGCCCCCACTGGATCAACCTTGGGGTCCGTGCTGTGAACAGCGAGCTTCGAGCGATAACCCGGCTCACGGGCCATGCCTTCGATGGTCACCGTGCCATCGGCAATCTCGGTGACTTCCAGCTCAAAGAGGCGGCGGACGAAATGCAAAGAAGCGCGGCTGAGGATCAGCTCTGGCCCACGGGGCGTCGTATCGATCTTCAAGAGCAGGCAGCGAATGCGCTCACCCGGCGCATAGTCTTCACCCGGGACACGCTCGCGGGGGGGGAGGACCGCTTCGGCCTTACCGAGGTCGACGATCAGGTCGCCACGCTCGCGGCGACGAACCACTCCGGAGACAACATCACCGACCTGATCCTTGTAATCGTCGAAAATACGCTCTTTCTCGAACTGGCGGATGCGCTGCATGATCGCCTGGCGGGCGGTTTGCGCGGCAATGCGGCCAAGGAATGCGGGATCGACTTCACGGTAAACGGTGTCACCGATCTGAGCGTCTTTCTTATAAACCCCAGCCTTTTCGATGTGAATTTCACAAGCTGGATCGCTGACCGAGTCAACCACGGTCAATTCAGCCCACGCCTTCAGTGCGCCATTGCGGGGATTGATTTCCACCTTCAATTCCTGGCCGGCGTTCACGCCTCGCTGGGCGGCGTTGCGAATCGCCGAGGAAATAGTCTGAATCATGTCATCACGACTGATTCCCTTTTCCTTTTCCATGTATTCGAGGACTGACAGGATTTCGTTGCTCATTGTTGTGGGTTTTTAAAATAAAAAAAAGTGGGCCGAGACCCACCTATCGTTGGTTAGATAGTTGTTTTATGCAGTGATAATGAAAAGACCGCTCGTCTTGTCAAGACCTCTGGCGCCGTGTCTGCTGTATTATTACGCTTGCTGTTTCGACTCATTTGGAACAAAATGTCACACAATTCTTAAATCCACACAGACCTATGAAGAAGATGCTACTCACCCTCACCGCCGTCGCAGGCATGTTGATCACCCTTGGTTGCGAAAGCACCGACACAACCAAGCCAACTGAAACCGCCAAGCCAATCGGCGCTTCCAAACCCGTCGAGGACCTGTCCATGACGCCCAGCGAACGCCGCGTCATGCAGATGCAAGGACTCGACCAGGAATATGCCGCTGGCGGCATGACTCCGGCCGAATACAACATGCGCCGTGAGCAAATAATCGAGATGTATTAATTTTCGCGCAGATTTTCGTTGGCGGAAGATACGGGATGCACTTCCCTATCTTCCGTGACCGAATCCCTCGCCGAAAATAATCCACTCACTGTCTTAGGAGACGCATTCAATAATGGGCGTCTTGCACATGCGTTGTTGTTTCAAGGCGCAAGCCTTGAGACTCTAGACGATGCGTGTCGACATTTGGCGGGACGACTACTCAACACACAGGACTCGACGAATCATCCGGACTTTTTCAGCGTGCGACCGGCGAACAAAATGCGGCGCATCAGCACGGACGAAATTCGCGAGCTCAACCGTAACATACAGCAGACCTCCAACCAGGGGGGCGGCAAGGTCGCGGTCATCTTTGAGGCGGACCGCCTTCAGACTCAGGCAGCCAATGCCTTCCTCAAAACCCTGGAGGAGCCGCCAGCAGAAACCACGATCATCCTGCTCACGACTCGCCCCTACGATCTGCTCGCCACCATTCGCAGCCGCTGCCTGCTCGTCAACTTCCCCGCTGACCAGGACCGCATCCCCTCCCCCGACTGGAAGCAATGGCTCGCCGATTACGCAACGCTTTTGGAGCTTGCTGGCCGGGGCGCCAACCGCAGTTCGGCACCCGAGCTTATCCTCGGCGCTTATGGCCTCATTACCCGCTTTGTCGGAATCAAAAATGAACTCTCCGGCGCTGCCTGGAAGGAATTCAAACAAACGCTGCCCGAATCGATGACCGACGATCAAGTCGTCGCCATGGAAACCGGCTACATGAAGAGCCTTCGCGGGCGCATGTTTTCCGAAATCGAAGAACAGACCCGCAACGCAGCCCTCCATACCGAGGACATTGGCAGCGCCGGTCGTCGACTCGACAGCGCCGTGCAACTCCTGGAAAAATCTGCCGGCTTACTCGAAGTCAACTTCCAGGAAGCCGCCGCCCTCGAATACTTCCTCCTCAGCAGCCTCCGCATCTGGGCCCGCTCCTAGCCAGCGTCCCGCTGGCTAGTCGACTTGCTCAAGGACGTCGCGCATCTGGGTTTCGTAGAACTTGGTCAGCTTGTTCTTGATCGCATGCGGATCGGTCAGCTTGAGGACTTCCTGGGCAAGTTTTTGGGAGTCAGACAGCTTCATCTTGCGAATGAGATATTTGATTTCCGGAAGGACGGCGCCAGTGGCGCTGATCTCATTGGCGCCCAGGCCGAATAGTAGCGGCACGTAAATGGGGTCACCCGCCATCTCACCGCAAATGCCAACGTGAACCTTATGGCGGTTGGCGGTTTCGATGATCATCTGAAGCGTCCGAATCACTGCCGGGTGGTTCGGCTCATAAAGGTGGGCGATGCGGTCATTGACACGATCCACGGCAAGCAGGTATTGGATCAAGTCATTCGTCCCGATGCTGAAAAATTGGCAATGCTCGGCGAGTATATCGCAGATGTAGGCAGCGCCGGGGATCTCGATCATCGCGCCGACCTCGATTTTTTCGTCGAATTTCTGCCCCCGCTGGCGGCATTCGGCTTTCGCTTCTTCCAAGAGCAGGTTCGCCGCAATCAACTCGTCAACCGTGCTGATCATGGGATACATGACCTTCACATTGCCCTCGGCGCTCGCTCGTAAGATCGCGCGCAGCTGGTCCTTAAACAGGTCCCGATGCTCAAGGCAGAAACGGATCGCCCGGAACCCCATAAACGGGTTGTTCTCGTTTTGGATGAAATAGTCGGACAGGTGCTTATCACCACCCAGATCCAAGGTTCTCAGGATCACCGGATGCGGGGCCAACATCTGGGCCACCTTGCTGTAGGCCTCATACTGGTCTTCCTCGTCGGGAAATGTGTCCTGCTGCATGAACAGGGCCTCTGTCCGGTAAAGCCCCACGCCTTCAGCGCCTCGCTCCAAGGCCGCATCACAGTCTTCCGGCCCACCGATATTGGCGCCTACTTCGAGCAGATGCCCATCCGCAGTCTTGGCTGGCAAAAGGGCCGAAGTCTCAAAGACCCGCTGAATATTCTGACGTTCGCTCTTGAGTTCGCCGTAGCGAAATAAGGTCTCCTCGGATGGGTTAATGATGACCACGCCATCATAGCCATCGATGAGAATGTAGTCGTCGTTGTTCAGCTTCTCGGACGCATTGTGCAACCCGACCACCGCCGGCACGCCCAATGAGCGCGACATGATCACCGCGTGACTCGTCCGGCTGCCGGAATCCGTCACCACGCCGAGGATCTTCTGCTTGTCAAAACTGGCGGCCTCCGAAGGCGTGATATCCTCCGAAACAATGATGCGCTCCGAAACCAACTCCATCAGGTTCCGCTGGGTCTGCCCCAAGAGGATTTGCAGCACGCGGCGCGAGACATCTTCAATGTCCTTAACGCGCTCCTTCAAGTAGTCATCCTGGAGGGCTTCAAACGCTTCGATAAAGCGATTACTGACTTCGCGAAAACAGTACTCAACGTTGTAAGCAGTATCCTCCATTTCGCGGAGGGTTTCCTCGATCAAGGCACGGTCTTCAAGCACCATGATATGGGCGTCAAAAATGCGTGCTTCATTCTCACCCAAACGGCTGGAAATCTCGTGTCGAATTTCCGCAATTTGACGCCGGGCTTCGAGCAGCGCTTTTTCAAAACGCTCTTTTTCGTGCTCCAGTTGCTTCTCCGGAATTTCGTATACAGGAATTTCTAACTCCTTCTGCAAGATCACGAAAGCCAAGCCATGCGCGACTCCTGGAGAGGCGGCAATACCGTCCAAGACGATCTCTTTTGGCTTATCGGAATCCATTCAATCAGAAGTTACAGGGGGGCAGCACTTCAGTGCGTGATTCTTAGAAGATTGAGCTCAAGCACGATACAGGCAAGATAAATCCGTTCAGCCAAAACCGCCCCATTTTCGCGCCGATGCCTGCACCTAAATCACAGTGGTCTTTTCGCAAAAAACGGACTCCCCCAGAGCCTCTTTTATCGTCGAAATGATGGCTTCTGGATCGTCCTTTTCCTCCAGCCAAACGAAGCACGAGCTGCCGCTGCCGCTCATCAGGCAGCGGGCATTGTGTCGCTCCCGGATCAAGTCCAACACGGCTGGCAACGCGAGGTATTTCTCAAACGCGGCATCCTGCATGTTGTTGAACAACGGGACCTTATGAATCTCCGGGCCTGCCTGCCAATCACTTAACAGCTTCTCAGCGTCCGTTGGCGCGCAGTACCAGCAGCCCTTTGCCTTCATTTGGCCGTAGGCCCATCCGGTTTCGACACCAAAAGAAGGCTTAAACAAGATCACTTTTTGCCCCTTGAGCGAAGCCTCCGCGGCAGTGCTTAAGGACTCCAGCCGCTCTCCCCTCCCCCTCATTATTACTGGTTTTTTCGCCAGAAAGAGCGGACAATCCGAGCCCAATTCGGCCGAGAGCTCGATCAGTTCAGCGTTGGGCAATGGATCTCCGCAGAGTGAATTCAATGCCGCCAATACCGTCGAGGCATTGCTGCTGCCCCCACCCAAGCCAGCTCCTGCTGGTATGCGCTTATCCAGGTGGATATGCACACCGCCAGCAAAGTCATGTCGCTGCCGAAACGCCGCCACCGCCTTCAATGCAAGGTTGGAGCCATCGGTGGGCACGCCGGGGAAGTCACAGGCAAGCGTATCCGCCTGCGCATTCGGCTCTAATGTGACTGTTACCTCATCGCCAAAGGCGACCGGCGCCACCAGGCTGACTAAGTCGTGGAAACCGTCCTCGCGCACGCCAGTAATCGCGAGCACGAGATTGATCTTGGCGGGAGATGCCAGCGTGAGGCTTGCCATGGGACCTTACTTCGCCCCCACTCCTGCGCTCAACAACGCCTCCAGGCGGGCCGCAGTATCGGCTCGGGTCAGCGCCTCGATGATTTCATCCAAGTCGCCATCCATCACGTAATTCAAGCTGTGAACGGTCAGACCAATGCGGTGATCCGTCAGGCGACCCTGTGGAAAATTATACGTGCGAATGCGCTCGGAACGGTCTCCGGTGCCCACTTGACTGCGTCGGTGCTGGGCGTATTTTTCCGCCTCTTCCTTCTGCTTTTGCTCCAGTAGTCGAGAGCGCAACACCTTGAGCGCCTTGGCCCGGTTTTTAATCTGCGAACGTTCGTCTGCGCAGTAAACCATGATGCCCGTTGGCAAGTGAGTCAGCTGCACGGCGGACTCCGTCTTGTTCACGTGCTGACCGCCAGCGCCACTCGCGCGGCACGTCGTGATGTCCAAGTCTTCGGGGCGGATTTCCACGTCGACTTCTTCAGCTTCCGGCAGAACCGCCACCGTGGCCGTCGAGGTGTGGATGCGACCTTGCGATTCCGTCTCCGGCACGCGTTGCACACGGTGAACCCCGCTCTCATACTTCAGCTTCTTGTAGACATCTTCACCGGTAATGAGGAAGGCGACTTCGCGGAATCCACCCACGTCGGACTCATTCATCCCCATCGCCTCAATACGCCACCCCATGCGATCAGCGTAGCGCGTGTACATGCGGTAAAGATCGCCGGCGAAAATGTTGGCTTCATCTCCCCCTGCGCCACCGCGAATTTCGACGATGGTGTTGCGCGAGTCGGTCGGATCTGGCGGCAGCATGGCCACCAGGAGCTCCTGCTTGTAGGGCTCGTGATTCTGCTCAGACGCGGCAATTTCCTCCCTGGCCATCTCTCTGAGTTCTTCATCGAGAGAGTCGTCATCCGCCATGGCCTGATTCTCCTCAAGCTCGCGTTCAAGCTTGGCGAGGCGGTCATAAAGCCGGATCAAATTACTGATGTGGGTGTGCTCGCGGGAGATATCAGTCGCCCGTCGCTGGTCCGAGAAAAAGTCAGGCTGCGCCATGAGCTCGTCGAGTTCGGCGCGCCTTTTGCGAAATGGTTCAATGTCGGGGATGCCTTCCATAGTCGTATGTCCTTGCCTTGGGCAAAGCGGGAGAAACAAGCGCATTGCACTTCAATTAGCAAGATATTCCGCATCAGCTTTCACTGGGCGATTCGCCAACCTCTCCATCGACCTCGCCCGCGATCGCCACCCCCAGGAACAGCATCTGCGTTGAATAATAGATCCAGAGCAGAAAGATCACCAAGGTGTTCGCCGCCCCGTATGCAGAGGCAATTTCACTGCGGCTCAGGTAGACATTAACCAGCAAACGGCCGATCTCGAAGGCGAGCAAAACGAACAAGCTGCCAATCCAAACCGCCTTCCAACTCGGTGAATGCACCGGCAACAACCGCATAATGGCGGCCACTGCGAAGAACACCAATCCCGCATTGATGGCGCTGATTACGTAGTCCGCCCAATGCGCATTCTCCGGCAATAATATGGAGATAAATTTCGGCGCCATCGCCGTCACCATAATCCCCGCAACCAACACCAGGCCGGCAGCCAACGTGAAAACAAAGGCGTTGAGGCGCCCCAGCAAGCTGCGTCTGACCGCTTGGCGCATGTCCTTGCTCTTAATGTGCAACAGCCGGTTAACGCTGATCCGCAGCCGAACGAAAATCAATGTAGCCGCCCAGAATAACGTCACCCCGGAAACCACCGCCAAAAACCAGCCCTGTTTCTCGAAGGCGTCTGGTTTCACCAATTTAATAAGCGAGGCCGCTTCGTCCTGCGACATAAAGCTCTGCATCCAACTCGTGGCAGCCTCACGCGCGCCAGCCTCTCCCAAAAATTCCCCGGCAATCATCAAGGCAAAGACAATCAGCGGGGCTGAAGAAAAAAGCATATAAAACGACAAAGACGCCGACAGCCCAAAACCGTCTGCGTTCATCCAACGCGACACGACCTTAAGCAGGAACTTTCCCCAGGTTTTCACTGCCGACTAACGTGCGCGATTCACAAGCGGGAGCAAGCTCCGATCACGAGGGCAAAGCGCCTGCCGAGGCCGGGGGGGGGGGGAAACCGCCGTAATTGTTTATCAAAGAACATTGCCCTACCCGCCCGCTCGCCGGGACGAGGCGCAGGTGGGGCGCAGGCGGCTCAGGGGCTGCCTACCGGAGCGGCGGATAACTCCGTCGCTCACACGTCGACGCGGCGCTGACCAGGCTGGCATAGGGCGTCGTGCAAAGAGTGGATCGGACAAAGCCTAGGCGTCGCGAAGCTGGTTGCTGTCACCAAGCCAGTCCGCGAATGAGCCCGTCTGCCCGTCACGCAATGCACGCGGCCCGAATGGCCTCGCATGGCGTCGACTGGGATACCTCAGCCAACGTGCCGTTGGATCCTGAGTTTGCCGCAATGCAGCAAAGGCGAAATTGATGGGAGTGTGGTGCATGGTAAAGTTAGTTAGAAAGAGTTAGTAATGTGGGGAAGGTGAGTAATGTGAGTAAGGTTTTTGGGAGGTGCGTTGGCCGTAGCATAGGCGTCCCGCCTGTGCCCTGACTCCATCTAACCGAAACAACACAGGCGGAACGCCTGTGCTACGGCCAATGCGGGACGCCTGCGCTACGGCGATGCGGGACGCTTGTGCGACTGAGGCACGGCGCTTGGATCGGTGATCAATAACACACTAATCAAAAGACGCAGTGCGCCAAACAAAAAGTGAACGCACGAGCATTTTATTAGTGAGTAGCTTTCCCTAATAATCCGCGCTGGGCATCAACGACTTATGCACGCAAGAATGGGCGTTCCAATCAACTGCTGCTCATGCAACCAGCGCGTGTTCACACATTCTGTTCCCTGGCCCAAGCGCGCGCTAAAACCTCCGAGGTGAGCTCCCAAGTCAGGCATTGAGTTTTTAGACGCGTTGCAGGGCGCTTTAAAGGTGAACTGATGGACGACGCCAACATAGGCGTGAGCCATTCACCCGCGCCAAAAACCTGAGGAAATACCCTCTCCTACGGGAAAACGCGTCTGCGTCATTAAACGCAAGAAAACCAAATAAAAAAGCATATAAAAAGATGCAAACATTCGGGAAACCTGCCATAATTGAGAAAGAATCTCAGTATCGACAGGGTGGGTCTACTACTTAAGCAACTGCCCATCCGTTGGTTAGGGAATACCGACACAAAGCAGTTGGCGCATTAGCGCCATTAAGAAAAATTCATGATAAACGAAACTACTCGCTACACTTCCGATGCGAATCGCAACCGCGCCTGGCGTCGAAAGGCCTTCACACTGACTGAACTATTAGTTGTCATAGCCATCATCGGCGTCCTGGCGTCGATTGTCGTTCCAGTTGTTGGCAATGTGCGCCAAAATGCTTACCAGACCAAAGAAGTCTCGGCAGCGCGTTTTCTCATGCAGGCCTACATGATGGCCTCTAACGAAGCGAACCATGGAATCCTCATTCCTGGTCGCGCCAAGTACAATGAGCATACTGGAGAAGGGGTAGTTACTGGATATGATGAAGCAGGCAATCCACTGAGTCCCTATCAGGCCAGCATTTGGTCTCACCGTGTCCGTCCCTACTTGGGCGACCGATTCCTCGAAACGCTATTCATCAATAAACAGGAAGAATACTGGGAGCGTATTTCCAAGAGTGGAAACTACGATGTGCTTGCCCGGTACAATACAACGTTTGGTCATAACGAGCGCTACATCGGCGGCGGCACATATTATGAATTCGAGCAGGATCGCCCAATCAATGTGCTAAGCCAGGCGATTGACCCGACGAGCCTCATCGTATTTGTCAGCGCAACCAACCACTCCCCCGCCCCTTCCATCTACGACAATGCAGGCTTCTGGCGGGTCGATGCGCCGGAAGGTGGCAACTGGGTTAACGCCGGAAGTCTCAGCGGACCAAAAGACGATGAAGAAGCCCTCGATCCGCGCTATGGCTTCATTGCCTACCGCTATAACCTGAAGGCAGTCGTCGCTTTTCTGGATGGTCACGTGGAGTTAATGGGCTTCAACGATCTCAGGGATATGCGCCTTTGGTCCAACGAAGCGCGAAAGCAAAACAACCAGAATTACAGCCCGGGCTATATGGAATGATTTTCAAGCCGCTGCTTCGCTGAAGCTCAAGCAATCACCCATTCCTAGCTTTCTCACTTCATGACCTATAAACCCTTCGCCTATCTCTCACTATGTCTTGTCGTACTGACGGCATGCATGAACGCACACGCCCAAGCGCCAGCCAACTTTGTCTTGGAGCGCCTCGCCCCCTGGGACGAGGCTGATGACGTTCCCACAAGAATGGATGGCGAACACTATTTTATCCGATGGAGCAACATCAGCAAATTCAACTCCAGCAAGTTCGCGCATTCGCAAAGCACATTATTGCCACGGCCTGACGGATTTCCCGTGCCGCTTCCATCATTGGGCCATTACTCCCTGGAGCCAATTTCTCCGGGCTATCGGGCGACTGAAGGCTTCTATGCGCTAACCAGTGATTTTGGCTTGGTCGCAAGCATCGAGCCAACGGAAATGATCGATGAGGACTACGCCATCAAGTCCCTCGTTTTTCAAACCTGCAGCATCTTGAATTGGCCCGCTGGATGGAGCACCGAGGATTACTTCTTCTACAACCATGCTGATCACTTCAACGAAAACAGCGCCGCAACCGGCGGCATGGACGACTACAACGTCAATCAAAACCTGATTGAGCTCGCCGCAACCATCCTGGATGACGGCGGTCAATATGTCGGAGGGCCAGTCCTGAAATACACCACCGACGAAGGCCTGACCGGCTATCGCCACGCATCAACCTATGCCCTGCTCAATAACGGACTGCGACTTGAAGATCTGGGCGAAACGGGTGAGTGGTCCGGCACTTACTATTCTTTCTCCTGGCAATGGGACCTCACCGATATCCCGGGCAAGATAATCAGCGTGGAAATCTCAACACCGCTGATTGTGCATTCTTCAACGATTGGCGTGCAGATTGACGTGAGTGATGTCTACAACGACGTGCTTTCGACCTTTCCTCCCCCACCCCCAAATCTGTTTACCGCCACGCCAGGCGATGGTATGGTGCTGCTGAATTGGAATCAGCGCAGTGGCGCCACCGGCTACGAGATTAAGCGCTCAAGCGCCGACGGCGGTCCCTACAGTGTAGTGGGCGTTGTGGCTGGCGGATCGATCACCAGTTTCGTCGATGATGAGTTAACAAACGGAGAAACCTACTACTATGTGCTCGCCGCCACGAACGACAGCGGCGCAGGCGTCGAATCGATTCAACGAAGCGCCACTCCTCAAGCCGTGGCCGACAGCCAGCTTGGCCAATGGCGCATGTCTTACTTTGGCCAAACCGCTAACGATGGGATCAGCGCAAATGATGCGGACCCAGACAACGACGGCTTGGCCAACCTGCTGGAGTACGCCTTACGAAAAGACCCTCTCGTCGAAGACAGTCTGGCAGCCGTTACCATGGGCCAAACGGAAACCGGAACCAAGCGCTCAACCCTTACCTTCAATCGTCGCGCTGATCCTAACTTAATCTACACCGTGGAAGCCTCGGATGATTTGGACTCCTGGGAGGCCATCTTTTTCAGCACAGGTTTGGCGGACCCAGACAATGACGGCTACGCAGAAGGAACCTCTGGCGTGAGTTCCATCGTAGGCAACGATGACGACACCTATGAGGCCTGGGATAATGTCGTCTCAGGCGCACGTCAGCGACGCTTCCTGCGTCTACAAGTTTCAGCCGCAGGCAATTAAAACCAGATGATCAAACTTTGCAACGCAAAGTAATTTTCACCGAGAATCAAATGACTAACCTACTGATGCAGAAAGTCGCTCGAACGTCTGTCTTTACAGGCATCCTAACGCTTTCTGCTTTTCCTCTGGCAGTAGCCGCAAACCTGAACTTGTTCGAGAACGGCAGCTTTGAAACGACCACGCCTTACTTGGATTATTTGCTCGAAAGCAGCGACTCTGTAGAAATCCCAGTGAGCGATCCCTATGACCCGGGCACCTACTATCTACCGGGATGGGGCAACCGAGATAAGACTTACCTATCGGAGTCGGCCTACTCAAACATAACTCCGGTCGCCGCCAACGATGGCAATTACTTCCTGTTGCTAGGCGCGGGCATCAATGAAATCGGCGTTGCGATTGCGGGAGGCATACAGCAAAGCGTCACGCTGAGCGCCGGCGTCACCTACCAATTCTCCTTCGATCAATATGTCCTCGAAGAGCCCTTAATTGCCCCTTACCCGAATCAGCAGCGTTTCATCTTTGGCTTCGAGTCAGAAGACTTTTATTGGACGCAAAGCTTACAGACCACCACGGGGGTTGTTAAGCAAACCTATGGTAGCAGCGACATCGATGACGCCACCGAAACCTTCTACGAAGAAATTGCCGAAGCGGGAGCTTGGGTTGAGCGCATCGTGCAATTCACCCCCACTGTAGATGGCGACTACGACTTCTTCTTCGAGCTTCTGTCCACTGGCTCGAATCCAACCGTAAGCAGCCAAAAAATCTTCGTCGACAACTTCTCACTCGTCGCCGTGCCCGAGCCCGAAACCTACGCAACGCTACTGGGCGTTGGCGCGTTGGCCGCTGTGGCGTGGAGGCGTAAGCGGCGCTTCACTGCGTAAATGGCGACACACAATTCATGTTGATTTTGAATACAATGAAACGATACCATTCACCCACCCTCCTAATCGCGCTAGCCACGACGGCGTCGGTTGCCTCGGCGAACCTGAACCTATTCGAGAACGGCAGCTTTGAGACGACCACGCCCTATGTGGATTATCTGCTGGACGAAAACTATGGACGCGCCGAAGTGCCCATTACCGATCCCACCGATCTCGGCACTGCTTACATGCCGGGGTGGATCGTGAAACGCAATTCCGTTGTCGTCAATAACGACGGCTTCGGCGCCGCCGATGGAAACAACTACATTGAGCTGCTATGGGGCTTTGATGACTTTGGCAACCGCACATCGGGCGGTTTTGCGGTCTACTTATCTCTGGAGGCAGGCGTCACCTATCAATACTCTTTCGACTACTGCACCAGCATCGGTTCATCACTTACCGGCAACAGCCTTGGTTTGGGGATCGCCCAAAGTAATATCACCACCGGCGAGCTCACCTGGGGTATGGATGTCAGTTTACTTGCGTCCGACTCCACCTCCTTCATCCGGGAGACTGTTGGCCCGGCGGGTGATGCCACGGACACCCGGACGGAATATCCCATCTCCGTAGCCGAGGATGAGTGGAACCACTACAGTTTCGAATTCACCCCACTCGTCAGCGATGAGTTTTACTTCAACATCTTTGTCGGGGGAGACAGTTCATTGAGGGGCCGTGACTCCATCATGCTCGACAACTTCTCACTCGTCGCCGTGCCTGAGCCCGAAACCTACGCAACGCTACTGGGCGTTGGCGCCTTGGCCGCTGTGGCGTGGAGACGTAAGCAAACACGCTGAGTTCAGCTCTACTTTTGGCGGGCGTTTCCGCCAGATATCCAAACCAAACATAACCTCGATCTATGAAGAAACATACATCATCACACGCCGGGCGGGCATTGATCGCCGCTGCGGCATCCTTCGTGTTGTGCGCGGGTTTATCGGCTTCGCCGATTTACGAACCCGTCATCAGCACACCGCACGACTTGCTCAATAAGTTTGAAGTCACCGGCGCTTCAACCACGACCTGGACCGAGCTGACCTACACGAATCCGGAGCGCGCAAGCTATGGTAGTCTATCCGCCTGGCGATCAGCCGGCGCGCTGATGGAAGATGATTCTGGCAGCACCACAGATCTGTCCGTGATGAATCCCGGTTACCCGGCCACTTATGGCCTGTATTCCTGGACTGGCGATTACGGCGTGATTCTCGCGGCCTCAGGCAGTAACATCAAAACCGTCATTGTGCAGTCGGGTAAGATCGGCCAGCCCGATTTCTACGATCCGGAAAACTCCGTTGGCACGCCCGACGATGTACTCTACTGGAATGATCCACTCGCGACTTACCCGTCCGGTCATTCGCATAACTCGACGATTGCCGCCACAACGAAGTTTGGTGACACCTTCACCTACACCGGTGGTCCCATTGCTCGTTATTCGGTGAACAATGGCAGCTCGTGGACGGTCATCCAGGCCCGGCCAACCATTGGCATACTCGCGGGAGCAGGCGTCTATGACACCAACTACTACGGCTCCTACTTCAGCTTCACGTATCAGTGGGACCTCTCAGCCTACTCTGGCATCACGGATGTGGAAGTAGCCATCCCGAACATCGTGCATGAGTCGCAAATCGGTGCATCCATTACCACTGGCACGGCTTACGCCCCCGTCATTCCCAAAACTGCCAGCACTACGCAGGTTTGGAACGGCGGCACGGCCAACTGGAACACTGCCAACTGGGATAGCTCGGCCTCGTGGAGCGCTGGCAACAACGCCAGCTTCTCGGCAGCCGACACGGTGACCGTGGATGCAGCCGTAACCGTTGCTGATCTGCTCTTCACTGCCAATGCTACGCTCTCCGGCAGCAGCACCATTACGCTGAAGGGCTATGTAGATGTGGATTCCGGCGACACGGCGACCATCTCTGCGCCGATTGCCGGAACCAGCGGTCTGCACAAGACAGGCGAAGGCACGGCGGTGATCAGCGGAACCAACACCTTTAGCAACGGCGTTTACGTTTACGAAGGCGTGCTGAAAATCGGATCCACCAATGCAATCCCGAGTGGCAACCGCGTCAAGCTCGGCAAGGACACCGAACTCGACCTGAACGGGTATGACATCACCATCGACGGTTTCCAAGCCGATCCGGGAAGTGACATCATCCTCGCCACCGGCGACACCCTCCAGATTGACGCCAGTGACGCCTTTGCGTTCATGCGTGGTCAAATCACGGGCGCTGGACAGCTCGAGATCATTGACGGAGACGTCTACTTCTACGAGGAAACCCCGAGCTTCACCGGCGAATTGCTGATTACTGAAGGAGCAGTTGCAATCGAGTCCACGGTTGGCAATGGCTTGGAAGTCAATGTCGGCGCCGATGGCATCGTATTCGGTCGCGGCACGATTGACGGTGATCTGGACTTCGTGTCCGGAGGCGTCCTCTATCATGATAATGCAGCCGGCAACCTCACCGTCGATGGCGACGTAGACCTGAGCAACGCACTCATCGTATTCGAAACGGCGCCAGGCGTTGGCAGCCACACCGTGCTCTCTGTGACGGGCTCCGTTACCTTGGGCAGCGTTTCCGCCGACCCGCTTCCAGACTCCATCACGGTTAGCAGCGGCGACGTGATTGTCACCTACTACTAATGTTATGCAAGCGGACCGGAGAACGTTGCAGCGCTCCCCGGCCCCAAGAATACCGCCACTGAATAGTTAAACGGTTAAGAATAAGTAAAACACCTGATCGTGTTTGTTCAAGTCTCAAATGTATGGGCGACGGAGTCCGATTCTCCGTCGCCCTCAATCAACCAAGTAAAAATGTATAACAAGCTACATCAACATGTGCTGCTCCTTGCAGGGGTAAGCATCCTTACCACCTCGGCGCATGCAGTCCTCAATCCGATAAGCCTACCAGGCGTGAATGAAAGCTACAGTTGGTCATTCACTAAAGCGAACTACAGCTCAGCTGACTATGGTTCGGCTGACGACTGGTCTGCGCTTTCCACCAGCAGCTCGGGCGACAGCAGCGTATTCATCGAGCCTTCCGCAGTTGGCAGCAATTATATGCCATCATCCGGAGCGCCGCTAAACGGATTGCTCGGCTATGGCGGTTCACTGATCCTTTCGGACACAAGCCCACTAACTGGATTGGAAACAATTGTTTTCCAGTTAGACTACGCAATGATCGGCGACGGCTTTGCCCCTGGCTCCTCAGCTTTAAATCCGGTGCTGAAAATTGGCGGCGTCCTCTTCGGCGTTGATGGCCAGGCTGACTATTCCTCAGCGGAAGATGTCAGTGATGCGCCCCACCCTCACGCCACTTTTGCTGACTTTGGCTATACCGCCAACGCTGGAACTTACGCATGGCAGTGGGATTTGAGCGATCTTGCCGGATACGACATCAGTTCCGGCTTCACCATTGAATGGAGCAGCCCCGGCGCTTTGGGAGGCATTAGCGATAATGCGCTCTTGAGCGGCGTCCAGTTGGACCAGGGCAATCAGTTTTCCCAGGTGGTCGTGCCCGAGCCATCCACCTACGCAACGCTGCTGGGCGCAGGCATCCTTGGCTTCGCCATATGGCGGCGTCGTAAGTAAACTGTAATTAACATCAATATTTTCACCCTCTTGTCCCCAAATTTGGGCAAGGGGGTTTTCCCATTAACCATGCCGCAATTGACTAAAAACATGAATACTACCGAAGCTGCGGGACAAGATCGCGCCACCCGCTGGAGCACATTAAATGGTGGACAGTATCCAGAGAGACAACAAGTCATCGAAGGCTGGTTATATGCCCAAGAAGCAACACTGCCCAAAGAATTAACACAGCAGCATGCATCCTTGTATTTCATCACCGTTCTGAAAGGTGAGGTTATTTGGGTTCAGCGTAACGTAGAGACCAAGATTCAAGCGAACCACATTTTAGGAGCGCGTGATGTCTCAAACATTAAAATCAAGCGCGGAGGAGACCGAGGCGCCCACATCATCGTTTGGCGCATACAACAAGGGGCGCTCGCGGAAGGCATGCAAGCATTGAACTTACCCTCGACTGACGATGCGCTAAGCTGGCCTTTTCCACCCCGTCCATTAACACCTCAAATGATGTCACTCTTTCTTGAGTTGCGCGCCACTCGGCTCAATGGCCCAGCACGCATTTGGTGGTACTATGCCAAGCTACTGGAGCTAACCGCCCTACTCTACCCTGAGGCATCCCCGCACCACTCTGGGCAAACAAACTCACTGATGAGAGCGGAAGTGCGGAAGGCAATGGCCTACCTGCAGGAAGCTTATCCCTGGCATGTGTCACTGGACGATGTTGCTCGCGATGTAGGCATGAGTTCATCCCACCTCAGCCGGATTTTCCATAAAGAAGTCGGCATGTCCCTCAGTCATTATTTACGTTCTCTGCGAATGGAGAAAGCTGCCCAACTTCTGCGCACCGGAGAAAGCAATGTCACCGATGCGGCAATGGCAGTCGGCTACACCAGCATCAGTCAATTTAGCGGAGCGTTTCGCTCCTACTTTGGCGTTTCACCTCGAAACTTTATGCCCGGAAACAATGCAGCAACTTGACCTCCGATGACAAGGCTCGACGGCTTGCAGGCAAAAAGCCAACAACGCGAATTCAGTCAAAACAAAAAACCAATCCTAATCAATTATTACTTAAAAGTAATTTGAAATCGGGCACTTTCATTTGGCTCACTAACCAATTGAATATCCCCACCCTGCGCCAACATAAGGTCTTTGACGATGGACAAGCCAAGTCCGAATGACGACTCTCCTCCCGTTGGATGGGCGGACAGGCGTTGATATCGACCGAATAGCTTATCATAGTCCTCCTCCCGGAAGCCTGGCCCTTCGTCACTTACAAGGAGTGTCGGCTGTCCATCTGCGCCAAGTGTCGCGGCAACTTTAACCGTTTTGCCTTGAGGCGAGTATTTCACGGCATTGCTCACCAGGTTATCCAAAACCTCAGCCATTAGGAATGGATCTGCCTTGGCCATTGGGCAATCACCGGAGTCAAACTCCAGGGTGATATGCTTCCGCATTGCCTGACCAGCATTCCTAAGCCTTACATCCTCAAAAATATTGGGCAGTGGAAACTCTTCTATCTGCGGTTCAATCTCACCACTGTGAGAGAACTTCGCGTTGAGCAATTCGTTAAGGGTATAGAGCGTCCGATCTGCGCCGCCGATAATTGCCAACATTAACTCATTGTAGACGTCAGCATCTTTCTCTTCCGGCGAGCGTGGATACTCGCTCATGACGATTTCAACCAAGCTGCGTATTGAAGATATTGGACCACGAACATCATGCGCAATAATCCCAATCAAGTCGCTTTTCTGTCTGATATGCGTCTCCAATTCTTTTCGCTGAGCCTGGAGTTTCAGGTGCGTGTTGATTCGGGCAATCAGCTCAGCGGATTTGAAAGGCTTGGTAACGTAATCGACCGCGCCGGCAAGGAAACCAGCTTGAATATCCTCAGCTTCAACGCGAGCGGTGAGAAAGATAATTGGCGTGTCCAAGAACTCATTCTGAGTCTTGATCTGACGACAGCAGGCAAGGCCATCCATACCCGGCATAGACACATCCAGAAGAATAAGGTCTGGTCGGTTCTCCTTGAGCCATTCCAAGGCCTGCTCACCATTCAGGGCAAAGGCAAGAGACACATTCTCCTTCGCTAAGGAATTCCCCAGGAGTCTAAGATTTTCCGGCTGATCATCGACCGCGAGGATCAATGGCTTTGCCGTCGGTTTTTCTGGTTCGATGAGCTTCATGTCATGCGATTTTTATGGATATTAAATAATTATTCAGACCAGCCAAGGCCTGCTTGACGCCAGCAACATCAAAGGTTTCGGCTGCTAGCTTCAGTTTCATGCCCAGATCATGCAAATAGGTTGCTGAATGTTCTTGGGCGATTGTTTCAATTCGTTCCGCGAGTTGCTTGAGCTCGTCTATTTTAAATCCGTTCTGATGACGCTTTAACTCCACAAGGAGCTCATTCAATTCATCATCTGAGATAGATGGATGCTCATCCTCGCTTGATGAACCTAAAGGCTTAAATGGCGCAGGCGTTCTTGCTTCGACACTCCCATGCAACCACCGATGACATGTCTTGAGCAATATGTGCGGTGGGATAGGCTTAAAAAGGCATTCATCAAAACCGAACTCCAACAAAATATCAGTGGTCCGTTGCATGCTGGCAGTTACCGCCACGATAGGCGTCTGGGAGAAATCAGCCATTTGCCTCAACCGCTGACAGACCTCACGGCCATCCATATCGGGCATCGAAATATCCAAGAGAATCATATCCGGGCGATGCTCAACTGCCAACTCCAGCCCCATGCGCCCCCCAGTGGCCTCGATAATCTGGACGTTAGGCACATCCTCGAAGACCGCTCGCATGAGCTCCATGTTCGCGGGAATATCTTCAATAATGAGTATCTTGGCCCGGGGGAAGACAAGGCGATGATGTTTATCGTCGTCCATTTCGGTGGGATCAACCGAGGGCGTCACTAACGGGATTCCAGGCAGCGTAAAAAAGAACGTCGTGCCTTCTAGCACCTTGCTTTTAAAATCAATCTCCCCGCCCATTAATTTAACGAGCTTCGAGCTAATCGCGAGCCCCAGACCGGTTCCGCCATGAGCGGAGTCACCAACCTGCTCAAACTTATTAAAAGCTCGCTCCCTGAATGACTCCGGAATGCCGCAGCCAGTGTCTGTCACTGAAAACTTCACGTCATATGCGCCAGCATTCTCCACGTAGGATAATTCCAGAGACACCGAGCCCTTATCGGTAAACTTGACTGCATTGGAAAGGAGATTGAGCAGCACTTGCTGCAAGCGGAAATCATCCATCACCAAATACTCGGGGAGCCCCTCCTGGATGGTAAACGCGAGCTTAATTCCCTTGACGTCCGCCTGTAGTTGAAACACATCCTGCAATTCTCTGAAGTGTCGGCGGAGGCTAATCGGCTTAGGGGCTAACTCGATCTTCCCGGCCTCGATCTTCGCCAAATCAAGCAAGTCGTTGATCAGCCCGAGCAGTGTTTTCCCGCTGGATTGAATGGAGCGAATAAATTGCGACTGTCGAGGATCGCTGATTTCATTGGAGAGTAATTCAGCAAATCCTAGTATTGAGTTCATCGGGGTGCGGATTTCATGGCTCATATTGGCCAGGAAATTGGTTTTAGCGTGATTAGCCGCCTCGGCTTTTTCACGCATCGCCTCTAGCTCCTCTTCGCGGAGGACATCCTTCGTGATATCCGCAGTGAACATCATAATGCCGCCAATAGTGTCATTGATATCGCTCCAAGGCCGAATTTCCCAGCGTAAGTATTGATCGTGTTCCCAGCCATCGGGTCGCCACTGGTCTTTTTCCTTGAAAGCAATTTCACCAGCCATGCCACGGCGATGTATGGCTTTCCATTCCTCACTGATTTTGGGAAACACATCATAGTGACAGCGCCCGATCAATTTCTCATTCTCCAGATTATAATCCCGTTTCCATTGGTCACTCACCGCCAGGTAACGCATTCTCCGGTCGAACATGGCGACGGCTGCAGGCGCGTTGGTGACATAGGCCTCCAATCGGTTTTTCTGCTTGGTCAGCGCCAACTGCACAATCTCCAGTTCCTTATACCGCTGCCGGTTCAGGTAGATTAAATGCACCAAGGAAGCCAGGATTGCAGCGATCGCCAGGCCACCAATCAAAAACAACACTTCGATGCGACGGTCCACATGCACAGTCCGGGGATCAATCGTCACCACCATACGCACATCTGCGCTCAAGTTGGTGAAAGCGACTCCATCCACATGTGGCGTTGCTTTGGATAAATTGTAAGCTTCTTCACGGACCGAGTACTCGATGGGCACACCAAGGTTTTCCAGCACGGATTGAGTGGCGTCGGCCACAAAGCGATCATGGTCGACGACCGCTACCAGTAAGACTTCGGCGGGACCTTCCTCCATTGCTTCCGTCTCAAAAACCCAATAGCAGAATTTGTCTTTAGTCACGTCTTCAGGGAGGATACTCACGCTGATCGTCCCCCCCTCCTGAAATCCAGGAGCCGTGTCGTGTAACCAGTCATGGAATGTGCTGGTTAGATCTTCAGGATAAAACCAATCAAATCCCAGTGCAGGATAGATAATATGCAGATAATCCAATGACCTGAAATCACTGGTGTAGTGCTTGGCGTCGTTGAACCATTGGTTCTGTTGCATTTCTTCCAGTGATGCAACCCGGCCCGCCATTCGAGATAAGGCCAATTTCAATTGCTCATCATGGGCTTCCAGCAAACTCGCTAAAAAGGTCGCTCTTAGGTTAGCCAAATTAATTCGGCTTTGCTCGGCCTGAGAATGAAAACCGAGAAACACTGAGCCCACGGCAAACGCCGTTCCAAAAAACACCGGAGCCCACATCCAACGAAACGCCTCTTGATAGAGAGCTCGGCCGCAACGAAAACGCTGCATAATCAGGCCGATAGACAGCAGAAAAAAGCCTATCGCGGTATGGACCGCCATTTCCGAAAAACGAGCGCCCAACCAAACGATTCTGGGGAGATCAACTGCGTAGCAAAAGAACGCTGACCCGGAAATCCCCCCTAGAAGACAGGCCAGCGATACAATAACCACTTCAATCTTTGGACTCCTGGTGGGCAAAATGGATATGACCAAAGCAACGCCTCCGATTAGGAAACAAAGGCTGGTCAGCAGCGACATCCTTCCAGGGGCTGGCGAATTGTCAGTCAGGAATGGTTCGCCGAATAATTTATCGATGCCAGCATCTACGCCCAGGGCATGCTGTATGACATTGATTAATCCCCATATGAAAAGGGCGTAAGCGAACCACCGATCCATCCGCCAGCGATTCCACCTCGGAGGAGCAGATAAAAAGAACAAACATCCGGCAAAGAAAAGGAAGCCTATGGCCGTTGTTACCTGCATAGGCGCAAGGTTCGGCGATACTTGAACGATCGATCTGCTTTCGACGAGCCAACCAACAATCACCACCACAGACATGCACGCCAATATGAATGCAATACCCGTGGACACCGGGCATGGCTTTTTTTCACTATCCACCGCAAGTTTTGTAGGCATTGCTAAAGTATTGTTAATGAACAACCTCTAACATGCGAATTATTTTACCTGAAATACGGTGATAATCGTGTCGGAATAAGCAATTAAGCCTACATGCAATACCTTCGTTTACGTAATTGAAGTAAACATGCATCTGGATAGTCAGCAATACTCAACCGACCCAACAGGGCCGAATGACTCATCAAAGATACCACGAACCCATTACCCCTTACCGCATCCAACTAACGTACACCCTCCAAGGAGGCAGGGAATGATCAAGTCCTCCCTGCCCAGAAGCCCCGATCAAACCAGCTCAGATCCGCCAAGCTGTAGTGCTTGTTCCGTCTCCTGATCGAATAGCGCGATGCGCTCCGAGTCGAAACTCAGGTGGACGGAGCCGCCAACGCTAAATGCATGGTCAGCTTCTACTCGCGCAATGAAAGCATGCGCGGCGGGTGTGTTTAAATACAGGTAGGTTTCCGCCCCCATCGGTTCGGATACGTCGATCACGGCCATGATGCTGCCGACACTCGATTCGCTGGTGACTTGGATGTGTTCAGGTCGAATGCCGAGCACCGTTGCACGGGTGGATTGCTTGGCTGCGGCGTTTCGCAAACTGTCGTGCAGTTTTAATCGAAAGCCCGGCGCGCCGTTCACCGAATTTTCCACAAAGAACGCGCCGCCGTTTTCGATGACACAGTGACCGTTAAAAAAATTCATGGGCGGGCTGCCAATGAAGCCAGCGACGAATAAATTCTGCGGATGGTTATACAACGCCAGCGGCTCGTCGACTTGCATGATGTGGCCGTCTTTCATTACGCAGATGCGGTCGCCCATCGTCATCGCTTCCACTTGGTCATGGGTCACGTAGATCATCGTAGCGTTGAGCCGCGTATGCAGACGCGAAATCTCCGTGCGCATCTGCACGCGCATCTTCGCGTCGAGATTCGACAGCGGCTCATCGAATAAAAAAACGTCCGGTTGCCGGACGATGGCGCGGCCGACCGCCACCCGTTGCCGTTGGCCTCCGGACAACGCCTTCGGCTTGCGCTCCAACATCGTGGACAGGCCAAGAATGTCCGCCGCCTCGTCCACACGTTGGCGTATTTGCTCGCGCGGCGTTTTCAATAACTTGAGCCCGAATGCCATGTTGTCGAACACGCTCATGTGCGGATAGAGCGCGTAGTTTTGAAAGACCATCGCGATGCCGCGACTCTTCGGCTCCACGTCGTTGACGACGCGTTCGCCAATGCGGAGATGACCGCCGGTGATATCTTCCAAACCGGCGATCATCCGCAGCGTGGTTGACTTACCACAGCCGGATGGACCAACGAACACCATGAACTCCTTATCGCGGATTTCCAGGTCGATTCCTTTGACGGCGTGAAAGGAATCCCGCTTGCCGGAGTTGTAGCGTTTCTCAAGGTTGTTCAGGGTAACCGTTGCCATGCGACTCGTGGTGGATCGGTTTCAATTAAGGTTTCAGGTAAGTCCCATCGGCGCCGATCTTGCCCGGTCCGTTTAGCACATAGACCTTCAGGTTGCCCTTGCCGTTAACGCTGGCGGTCAGGCTACCGTTACCCACGTTCTGCACATCGCCGGTGATGGCGTCGACATAGGTTCCATTCGGGATACCGCTAAACGTCGCGCCGCCGCTCACGGCGACCAAGGCAAAGCTGTCGACATTGGCGTCGGTGAAGCGTCGCTTAAAGGCCATGCCGCCGCTAACGCCGCTCGTGGAATACTGCCCCTTTTGCAATGCGGGCACGGCGCGACGAATTTGGTTCAATCGCCGAATGTGCTGCGCAAGGGGGTGGCTAAGGGTAGTCGCCATCGCGCCAGTCGCGTTGGAATACTCGCCAAAGTCCGATACGGACACGCTGCCTTCGATATGGTCGCCGAAATAGGCGCGGCCCGTTTGCGATAGCGGTGCGTTCGGGCCGACGTCGATCACCAAGCCCTTCTGGAATTCGATTTCGCTGCCGTAGTAAACACAGGGAATGCCGCGGAAGGTAAACATGAGGCTCAGGTTCTCTGCCCACACATCCTGAGGTTGGGCGAAGCGCTGGTTCTCCGGCGCGCCGTCGGGAGCGTAGTCGTGGGAGTCCACGTAAGTAACGTTGTAGGTGGCGTCGTTGTACCAGAGGTCACCACCGAGCGCGACGTTGAAGGCGTCGTAAGCATTCTGGAAATTCCAATGCATGGGGAAGTCGATCACCGCCATGCCCGAGTTCAGCGAGTGATCTGGCGCATGGTAGTCGTTGCCCACGAGCAGGTGGTTGTTGCTGGTCGGCTCGTTATCGACAGTGTCATTGTCCTGCCAATGCTGGAAGGTCGAGGCTTCGTTTTGCACACGCGTCCCCCACGGATATGCTTGCGTTTCCGCCCAGGTGTAAAACGGTGTGGAGATCGCCGGGATGTTGCTGTTCCAAACCTGACGATAGCGCGTGGCCACTTCGCCGAAGATAAAGAAATCATTGCCGCCGCGCGCCTTGAAGGCCGGGACAAAGGTATTGTTAAACGTGAGCCGAGAAATGTGCTTCACCGTGTCGACCCGGAAGGCGTCCACGCCCATATCGATGTATTGGTTGTAGGCGTCGATCAGGTATTGCGCGGTCGTTGGGTTCTCGGTATTGAGGTCCACCGTGTCGCCCGCAATCTGCGCGGTCTGGACCGTGTAGCCTTCCCACTGGAGCGACTTCTCGTGGTGGTAGATGAAGTCAACGTCGTTGTAGTCTTCCTTCATCGCATCGATGCGCGCACCGTATTGAGCATTGGGCGTGAGCGTCAGGTAATTGGCGGGCAGGACGTTGTTCGGATCCGTAATGGTGACAGCGCTATCCGCGTCTTCGTTGAAGTCGATCACTTCAGCGCGATCAAACAACGGGTAGAGATTTTCCTCGCCGTAGTTGCAGGAGTGGTTGAGCACGATGTCCTGGATAACCTTGATGCCGCGAGCGTGAGCTTCGTCGATCAAAGTCTGGTAGGTCACGCCGGGCGACTCGTAGCGGAAGTCGACTTCGGAGTGATCGATGGCGTGGTAGCCGTGGTAGTCATAACCGCTGGCATTCTTCACGACCGGTGTGATCCAGATCGCGGAAAAGCCGAGCGCTTTAATGTAATCGAGCTTTTCAATGAGGCCCTTGAAGTCGCCGCGCCAGGCAGGGTCGGAAGCCGGGTTCAGCGATCCATCCCAGCACTTCATGTTGTTCGACGAATCACCATCGAAGAAACGCGTGGTCATCAGGAAGTAAATTGTCTCCTCGCGAAAGTCGCCGCTCGTCATGCCCAGCTCGTTGACTTCGATGTTCTTCGTGACGACGTCAAAGACGATGCGGTAAGTCTTGTTGTCAGCGACTTGGTAATCTTGCGCCGGATAGCGCTCGGAGAAATCGCCATAGCGATCAATCAGGAAACGGGCGGGCGATTCCTCCCCATTGAAGGTTGCCACGTATTCATAAAAGCCGTTGCCAATGTGGGTCATCGCAGCGGTGTTCCAGCCATTGGGCGTGCCGCGGAAATACCAAGGCTCGATGACGCCGAGTTCTTCGGTGGTAATCTGCTTGGTGTCGCTGTTAAACGTGATGCGGTAAATGCGGTCGTCGGTCACCGCGTAATCGTTCTGTGCCGGATAGCGCTCCGAAAAATCGCCATGATGATCAATCAGGAATCGTGCGGGCGTTTCCTCACCATTGAAGGTCGCAATGTATTCGTAGGTGTTGGCGGATAGGCGCGTCATCGCGGCGGTATTCCAGCCGTTGGACGTGCCGCGAAAATACCACTGGTCGGCTGGCCAAACTTCCTCGACCGCGATGTCCTTCGTGGCTTGGTTAAAGGTAATGCGGTAGGTCTTGTTGTCCGTCACTTGATAATCCTGCGCCGGGTAGCGCTCTGAAAAATCTCCGTAATGATCGATGAGGAAACGCGCGGGCGATTCTTCGCCATTAAAGGTCGCGGTGTATTCAAACATGTCCCCGCCAAGGTGAGTCATCTGCGCGGTGTTCCAGCTATTGGACGTGCCGCGAAAATACCACACGGCCGGATACTCGGTGACGGTGATGGCCTGCGTGCTGGTGTCGAAGCTGATCTTGTATGTCTTAAAATCGGTAACGACGTAGTCCTGGGCGGGATAACTTTCCGTCCAGTCATCGTAGCGGTCGATTTTAAAGCGAGCCGTTGTGTCCTCGCCGTTGAAGGTCTGAATCGTTTCGTAAGTCGTCGCGTCGACTTGTGTCATCTGCGTGCTATCCCAGCCATTGGGAGTCCCACGGAAAAACCATTCTGCATGCGCGGACGGAATGATCGATAATACGCCAACGAGGCTAAGGAGCGTCGTGGCAAATTTCTTGAAGGCGGTTATGGGTATCATGAGTTTACGAGGACAGGGTTAACCGTTGGAAAACGCTTCCAACGCAATCGACTATACGCATTGTACCGCGTGTGAGTAGCGCTGCTGTGTTTTACAGTTTAACGCGCGACATTTTGATAAAAAAAGCGCGCAGCTAATTCGCTGCGCGCTTGAAAGAAACCGGTAATAAATCCTACGGAGCGCCGGTGGACACGGTGCCGTTTTCTACGGTGTAAATGCCCTTGCCGGTGATGTTGTAGTTGTTGCCGCCGTTGCTATCCCACGTGCCGTTGTTATCGTTGAAGACGAATTCGACATTGGTCGCATCGATCGTCACGACCTTGTAGCCCGAGACCGAGCTATTGCTCATCGCGACACCCGGTGAGGTTGTCCATCCGCTGCTATCTGCGTTGTAGTGGATGTTGGCGTTGGTCCACGGCGTCGAGTAGTAGATCGTCACCGCCGGATAGCCGGAGGTCACGCTGTTCGTCGACGAGTCGATGCTGTAAACACCGGGGTTTGCGATGGTGTAGTTGCTACCGCCGTTGTTGTCCCAGTTGGTGCCGTCATCGGTAAAGGCTACCTCGATGGATGTGCCTTCGATGATGATGTGCTCATAGCCGGGGAACGCCGGGTCTTCGTCCATCAGGTCGCCGGGGATCGTGGTCCAGCCGAGGCCATCCACATTGTAGTGCATGTGCGTTTGCGGGCTGAAGGCGGAGTCATAGTAGATCTCGATCCGGATGGGATTGTAATTGGGCAACAGATTGCCACCGAAGCCGACCGTGTAGAGACCAGGCTGGGTGATGCTGTAGTTGCTGCCGTTGTTGCTATCCCATGTGCCAGCTCCATCGTTGAAGGCGAACTCCAGCGTATCGGCGTCGATCTCAATGTATTTGAAGTTCGACATCGCGGTGGCCTGCATTTGATCGCCGGGCGCAGTTGTCCAACCACTGCTGTCCGCGTTGTAGTGGACATAGGCGCTGGTCCAGGTGGTTTCATAGAACAGCTGGATGCCCCCGGGAGGACCGCTGACGACGGAGTTATCCGTCGAGTCGATGGTATACGTGCCAGGCGTCGTGATGGTGTAGTTGCTACCGCCATTGTTCTCCCAGTTTGTGCCGTCGTCGGTGAACGCGATCTGCGTCAACTCGTTGCCATATACGGTCAGTTCGAAGTAGTCGGTGTCGGCCGAGCTAACGCCCATGCTGGCGCCGGGGAATGCCGTCCAGTCGCCGCCGTTGGCGCTGTAGTGCATGAGAGCCGAAGTCCAGCCCACGGGTGGCAGGTAATGGATGGTGAACTCCTGCGGCGTGCCGCTAACGATCGTTCCCGAAACCGGATCGACGGTGTAAGTTCCGGCAGCGTTGATGGTGTAGTTGCCGCCGCCGTTGTTGTCCCAGTTCGTGCCATCGTCGGTGAAGGCAAACTCCGCGCTGGTGTCGTTGATCGTGAAGGACTTCACGCCGGGATAGATGCTGCTGATGAGCGCCTCGCCCGGGAAGGTTGTCCACGACCCGTCGATACCGGCATCGTAATGAATCAGGTTCGCGAAGTCGGTGATATAATACAGCGTAATCTGGTTAGCCGAGTTATCACCTGCGGTAATCGTGACCGCTTGGCTGGTCTCGTCGGTGCGGACGTAGAGGCAGCGTTCGTTGCTATCATAGAAGTAGCCCGAAGACGCAGCCTGCAAGGCGCCAAGGCTTCCAAACGATGACGCGGCAACGCTGTTAATTTCCACCGAGGTCGGCGCATCGATTGCGTGGCGCACCACCATGTAATAATCGTGGCCGTGGTCATAACTGCCCTGCTTTGCGCCGATCGTGAAGGTCCACAAACCGCTCGTGGTTTGGTTGGTCAACTCGGTCAATGCATACTCGCCGCTCTCGTAGTCGAAGCTTTCGCCATCGTCATCATAGAGCGTGAACGTGGTTTGGTCTTCGCTGGGCCAGGCATGGAGAGTCAGCTCCGTCGGCTGGTATTCATTGGCATATTGCAGCACCGGACGCATGGGGATGATGCCGCCCTCGGCGACATACATCGGCATAACGCTGATCGGCGTAGACTTCGTCACCGACGAACCGCCGCTGTGGAAGGAATCATCGTGCCAGTAATACCAGTTTGTGCCGCTGGGCAGATAGGTGCTGCGCTGCGTGGCTCCGGTTTGCGTAACGGGTGACGCCAGCAAATACGGGCCGACCATGAAGTCGTAATCACTGCTCGCCTGGTGCGTTTGCGCATCATTCGGGAAGGAGAAGAACAGCGGATTGTTCAACGGCAAGCCCGTGGTCGATGCGCGGTAAGCCAGTGAGTAGAAATACGGCATGATCGCGGAACGCAGTTCCAGCGCTGCCTTGATTTCTGCAGAGTTGGCATAGAGCCAGGGTTCCCGCAGTTGGTCCCACTTACCGGAGTGGTTGCGGAAGAACGGCATGAGGCTGCACCACTGCGCCCAACGGGTCATCGACTCGCTGGAGACATTCCCCAGGAAGCCGCCAAGATCGTGGCCGAAGTAAACCTGACCGGAGATCATCGTGCTCAAGCCAACGCGCAAGCTCGGGCCTTGGCCGTAGGCGCCGCCAGCGCTTTCGTTGACGTTGTCACCGCTCCAGTTGAAGGCGTAACGCTGAATCCCTGGCCAGCCGGCGCGGGACAGAACGAAGGGCCGCGTGTTCGGGTATTGCTCAGCCAACGTGTCGTAGGTGTTGCTCGCCTGATAAACGTTGTAGGTGTTTTTCAGGTAGATCTGCTGGCGACGGTAATCGCTCGTGCTGGAGCCGTAGCGGCCATCGGCGTCATAGAGGCCATCGAGCGGAATAGGCTGAGATTGCGCAACCGTATCGCGTTCGTCGGCTTGCTCGTTCAGGTCGTTCCAGATTCCATCGAAGGCGTAAGTGCTCAGATAATTCTTCTGCTTGGTCTTCCACCAACTTTGCGCTGCAGAGCTAGTGAAGTCCAGGTAGGAGACATCGCCGAAGAAGAGCCAGTTGATCGATGTGCTGCCGTTGTTGTTGGAGATCAGATGCGAGTTGTTGTTCGCTTCGGTCCACAGTGGATCCGCCGTGGCGAACCAGGCTTCAATCAGCGGCACGGCCTTAACGTTGTTCGTGTGCAGATAGCTGATCAAGCTAACGCCATCCTTGAACCAGTAGTTGGAGTTATTGGGATCGTCCTGAAAGGTAAGCTGTCGCATGTCGTTGTTGCCGCGGTATTCGTCATCCTGAAAAGTACCACCGGGCGGAACGATGTGCGGATCGCTGTCCATGTAATCGATGTCGAAGTAGATGGCATCAAGCGGGTAACCCTGGGAGCGGGCAGTCGCCACGATGTTGCGCATCTGGTCCTCGGTATAGGTCCAGCGAGATAGGTGGTGGCCAAGGCCCCAGCGAGGAGGCAGCGCGGGCATACCCGTCAACTCCGAGTAACGGCTGAGCACATCGGCCGGTGTGTGGTCATCACCACCGCCAAAGAAGAAGTAGTCAATGTAGCCTTCCGTTGCTTCAAACGAGAACTGATCATTGACCGTGGTCAATTGGTTACGCTGGGCGCCGCCGTAGGGGCGCTCGCGCTGGAACATAAAGTTGGGCCGGGCCGGGTTATTCCAGAAAACGCCATAGGTAAAGCCCGGGTGGCTGCCGTTGGGCGTCTGCACGCCATACATGAACGGCATCGTCATGTACATCGGGTTCTTCTGATCGTTCCAATAGAAGGAGTCCGAGTTCCAACCCTGCACGACTTGGCCGCGACGGTTCAACTGGAAGGGCACTTCGCCGAGACCGAAGTAAGACTCGTTGGTCGGGCTTTCCTTGACCACGCGCACCCGATACCAGGCAGCGATGTCGTTGCTGTTTTTCAGGAGTTGGAAGGTGGTGTCGCCGTACGGATTGTAGCCCGTGTCGTATTCCATGCGCTTATCGCGGAGGAGGTATTGTCCACTCTGCGTCTTGTCGACAAAGTCGATTTTGATGTTCGGGCTCTTGGTCACTTCCACGATCAGCTCGTCAGTCTCGATCGTATAGATCGACCCATCGGTGAAGGTCGCGGTAAAGGCAGGCCAGTCACCAAGGGGCTTCGCAATGGCGACATCTTCATGCGACTCAATGCCGCCCCAATCGAACTTAACGCGGATCACGTCTGGCGCATAAGGAATGATTTCACAAACGCCGCCAGTGCTCAGTCCGAAGACCGCTTTCTGTTTACCGGCTTCCGTTTGTGTGGTGGCGGACGTCACCGATCCGGCGGTCGTTGTCTGACCCAATAGAGACGTGCTCCATCCGGCAAAAAGGAGGAGCAGCAGCGCGCTCAATCTCCCGAAGTTAAAGCCCAGGCAATGCCTTAGGCGGGTTGTGTGTGGTTTCATGGCGATACTTTTTGTGCGGTTTCGTTGATAAGAAGTTAATGGTTAGTTCTCAGACACGCGCACGAATCCAGCCTGGGGATACTCTGGCTATCACAGTTAGAAGGGGCATCGTTGGGGCGGGATTCGGGGAATAAGGATGAAGCATTTTCAAGCTTCGGCAGAAAACATACACGCTTGCACAGGGACATAAAGCGGTAAGCAGTTGGACAGTTTAACGGCTTCCCCAAACCGCACCGGTGGGCGCATGCATTCAACTGTCCAAAACAAAAGGCATTACCAAACGCGACTGCCCGCGCTATGCCCTTGAGCAGCCACGCGCGTATTTTCTCGGCCGTGGCTGACACCAAACCGCATCAATCCTCAACCCCGTTTATTCCCGTGAAACACTCCACCGTAGTCTATTCAACGCTCCTGCTGGGCCTACTCGGCCCCGGCAGCCTGGCCTTCGGACAAGCCAGTAATTTTAACCAACTGCATTTCCGCGGCACCCCCAATGCCTGGGGCACGCAGCCAATGACGCTCATTGCGGATAACCTGTGGCTAACCGATGCAACCTTCAACGGACTTGGTGACGCCAATGGACCCGACCGCTTCAAGTTCGACAGCTCATTTGACTTCTCCGGCAACTATGGCGACGACGAGCTGGACGGCATTGCCGACGCCGATGGCTTGGACATCCCAACGCCGCTCGGCGCCGGCGACTACCGCATCACCTTCAACGACGACACGCTGCAATACGCGATCACCAAGCGCAACTACACCGAAGTTTTCTTCCGCGGAACACCGAACTCTTTTGATCTCAGCGAATCGATGCAGCTCGTGGATCATCACGTTTGGATGGCCGAAGTTACCTTCTCCGGAGACCCCTCGGATCGCTTTGTTTTTGACTACTCACGCAACTGGTCTGGCAAGCTCGGCGACACCGCCCTGGATGGCGTCAGTGAGGCCAACGGCGGCGATATTCCCGTCACTGAAGCGGGAGATTACATCATCCTGCTCAACGACGACACCCTTGCCTACAGCGTCATCAACATGAGCGCGAAGAACTTCGACCAGGTTTACTTTCGCGGCACGATCAATGGCTGGGGTAACGCGGCGATGACCTTCGTGGGCAACCATACTTGGGAAATCGAAGCCAACTTTGTTGGGCAAGCTTCGGACCGCTTCAAGTTCGACCGCTACGGCGACTGGTCCGAATACTATGGCGACAACCAGCCTGATGGCGTCTCCGAGCAAGGCGGCAACGACATTACGATAGCGCCCGGCCGTTACCTGATCTCGTTTAACGACGACACCCTCGCCTACTCCGTGCAGTCGCTTGGCGCCGCAGAGCAGATTCAGCTCGGGCATCACTACAGCCCGGAAGTAACCGCCTTTGCCATTTGGTCACCAGACACGAGTAACGTAAAGGTCTCCGTCGATGGCGATGTTTACAGCCTGCTTCAGCAACCCGACGGCAACGGCTACACCGATGTTTACGCCATCCAAGTTTACGGCGATCACCTGCTGTCGGAGTATCACTTTCTCATTGATGACGTGCAAGTCCGCGACCCCTATGGCCGCATGGTCATTCCAGGAACGGAGACCAACATCGTCATTGATTTGGCCTTAACGGATCCCATAGGTGGACGCGTGGCTCCGCCAGCGCTCAACGAGCGCGAAGACGCTGTGATCTACGAAGTCCACGTGCGCGATTTCACGATCCATAGTTCATCGGGGGTGGACGTCAACAAGCGCGGAAAATTCCTCGGCATGGTCCAGCCCAACACCAGTCACAACGGAGTAAGCACCGGGCTTCAGCACTTGAAAGATCTGGGCGTCACGCACGTGCAGCTGTTACCCATGTATGACTACGGCACTTGCTCGGCTAAAGACCCGGAAGACGCGCCAGGCTGCTACAACTGGGGCTACGATCCGGAGAATTTCAATGTCCCCGAAGAACGCTACGCAATCGACCCCAACGACTATCTGGGTCGCATCGAGGAATTAAAAATCATGATCGACGAGCTGCACGCCAACGGCATTCGCGTGATCATGGATGTCGTCTACAACCACACTTGGGTCATCGAAACGCAAGATGGCAATGGTAACATTCAGTTCTCTCATCCGGAAGGCGAGCGGATGTTTTCAGACATCACGATGGACTATTTCAATGTCAATGCGCCCGGCACTTACGGCTTGGCTGGCACTGGCAATTCCGTTAACCCGCGTCAGGCGATGGTAAGCCGAATGATTCGCGATTCGCTCGAATACTGGGTTGGCGAAATCGGCGTGGATGGTTTCCGCTTCGACCTGATCGGCATCTTTGATTACGAGGATGTCGCCGATTGGGCCGACTACCTCAATGCCCAATTCCCCGACCGAGACTTGCTCATCTACGGCGAGCCATGGAACGGCTACGCCACCGATCCTGACGAGGCCGACCGCGTGCGCCTTGGCACGATTGGGCTTATCGCGGACTCCCATGTCGGTTGCTTCAACCCAAACTACCGACAGGCTATCAAAGGGAATAACGACGACGGAGCCGGCGGCGGCTTTGCCTTTAATCAAGTTGGCAACCTATGGGAGATTCAAGTCGGCAGCCGTGGCGGCATTCGCTTTGCCTACAATCCAAACGTGGCCGTGAATACCTGGGACTCCATGTTCGCCAACGATCCCGAGCAATGCATTAACTACGTTTCCGCGCACGACAATTTATGCCTCTGGGACAAGATTGAAGACTGGGCGGACCTCAACGGAAACAGCGGCAACACAACCTACAAGCGCCGCATCTCGACCTTTGCCAACGGCATGGTCCTCACCTCGCAAGGCATTCCATTCCTGCATGGCGGCGAGGAGTTTCTCCGCACCAAACAGGGCGAGAAGAATAGCTACAAATCGCCCGACAGCATCAACCAATTCGATTGGCAACACAAGGTTGAGAACCTCGACATTTTTGAGTATTACCAAGATGTCATTGGCTACCGGCTCGATCACCCGGGCTTTCGCATGAACACCTGGCAGGAGATCGATAACAACATCAACACCTACAGCCCGGCAACCGGCGTCATGGTCAACCACATTCATGGTGCGGACAACAATGGAGATTCGTGGAGCGAAATTTTCGTCATCTACAACTCCGGTCCGAACACCGCAGTTACCCTACCGGCGGGCGACTGGCATGTAGCCATTGAAAAAGCGGACCCGTCGGAAGGAAACGACCGCATCGTCAACGGCAGCATTACGGCCGAGGGCACCGCAGTTACGGTGCTCTATAAGGACTAGCTATTTTTCGACCATGTGAAAGTCCGGGGGCGGTCGACATAAAGAAACCTCCAGCCGAAATCCGGCTGGAGGTTTTTCGTGGCAATGTAGCGAGACTAGCGGCGTCGCAGAAATGCTAACCCCAGCATACTCACACCGAACAGCAGAGCGTATTGTCCTGGCTCAGGAACCGTTGCGAGGTTATTGATAAAGAGCGCATCTTCATTTGAGCCACCGGCATTCGCGTAGAGCTTAAAGCTTGTGGCGATGCCCGTGTAGGTTCCGCTGTCGAAATCAGTAACTCCGCCACTGCGAGCAATCGACCAATTGCCACCGCTGCCAGAAGTTTGCTCAAAGGTCAGGGTGAACAAAGTATCGTCACTGTAGGCATTACCGATGCTGCCATTGCCAGTCGCCGCACCATTCACCGTGTAGTCGTCTCCACCGATGTTAAAGTTGAAAATCGTCGCTTCGCCAACGCCGCGCATGTCGATGCCTTTGTTGCCGCCACGAAAGTTTACGGCCAGATCGATTGAAAAGCTCTGCCCAACGCTCAGGCCGGCCGGGTCAATAAAGCGAAATGCGGTGGCCTCAGCGCCATTGCCAAGCATTCGGAATGACACGCCGCCTGTGTCGAGGTTGGGAGGATTACCACTCAGGCTGCTCACGGAAGCCACTTCGTGAGTAATATCGGCGCCAGGATTCAGGAACCAAATGCCATAGGCGCCAGGCCCAGTGATGGAGCCATCAGTTCCATCCAGCCAACCACCGCTATAGGCAGTAGCACTGGCGTTATCGGTGCCGACAACGGCGGCGGATAAGGAGGAAGCAAAAGCAACGCTGCTGATGGCGGACATTGCGAGGTAGTGTATTTTTTTCATATCGTTATCTTGGGATTAAGATGCTTATGGATCAGAGAAAATCGTCACTTGATTACCAGGCGGTTAAAGAAAAGCGCATTCGCGATGGCGCTGCCTTGATCTCCGGCATAGAGCCGGATACTGCGTGCACGGCCTTGATATTGACCACGGGCCAACACTTTGCGCCCCCCTGCTTCGGAGATTTGCCATTCACCGCCATCGCTCTGCTGCTTAAAGCTTAGCTTAAACAGAACCCGCGTCTTGGTATTCATTTCCAATGCGCCGTCGCCAGACTTTGCCTTGCTGACGGTATAGGGCTCTACGCCGCCGTTAAAATTGAAAATCGTTTGGTCATGCTCATTGCGCATGTCCAAACCTTGATACCCGGCTTCGCCATTCACGATCAGTTCGATGGAAAACGTATCGCCGGGGTTCAAACCAGCCGGATCAAAAAAGCGGTAAAGCTCCACAAACTGGCCATTGCGATCATGGAGCATAAACGCGAACCCGTCGGTATCAATATTGTCTCCGCCCTTTCTCAGAGCAGATGTCTCGATGCCAATGTTCTCGCCAAATCGAACGGTCGACTCATCAAACACCCAGCCACCCAAACCGTCTTCCTCAGTGGAGCCATCTTCCAGGTTTTCCCAACCATCAGCATAGGCGGGCTGCGAAGCGTCATCGTAGTCCGCGCCAAGCAACGCAAGCGGCGCCAGCGTTAGCCATCCATACGGGATCACATGCATGCCAAATAGCTTCATGGGTGGGGGAAATTTATAATAAATATAGTCTGTATAAGGTAGCGCGTTAGACCAGCACCAGCGCATTAAACAGTTAACGCTCATTCGCTGTAGTTAATGATGATTGTGCCGTGAACCACCAGTTCGGGCACCGTGACCGTGATGACCTGATCCTTGAGCTCGAAGTTTATTGGCTGAGGCAACTCATACTCCTGGCGATCCGGACTGGCGAAAAATACCGCCTTTGGCGATATGCTTTCCGGTAACGGAACGTTAACGACAACATCCCGACGCAGCCCGACCGTAGCCGGTGCATCGTCCCACTCCGGCTGACCGCTAAAGTTGAGCAACTGCACACAAATGGCATTGCGATCCGGCGCATGGAAGCTGCGGGTGATGCCGTCGGCTAGCGCAACGCGCAGATCAAGATTGGAGACATTGCCTCCGTGCGTGTATTCGTAGAGCATGGCGTCGTGCGCATAGTAGCGCTTGAGCAGCTCGGCATGATCCTCGGGAAGCACTTGGTGGTCGGGGTAGTAAAGAGAGTTCAGGGCGTGCATTTCGTCAGCCGCTTCATCCGGCTCGCCTGCAACCATGAGCGATCCACCACCCGTCATCGTAGCGCCAAGGACGCGCGCCAAAGTCCACTTCGGCCAAGATGAATGCGCGGGCTCCATGTCCGCCGGATAGAGCTTCAGAATGACGCGCTGCCCACTCGCGCCATGGTGAAAATAGCAGATGTCCACGAGATCGCTCAAGCGCTTGGCCTGCCAGCGCCAGATCTCCAGAAAAAGAAAATCCGTCACCTCATACATATTCTGCACGCCAAACTCATTCACGCTGTTGAACGACACCAATCCATGTGGTTTCACTGAGTGTGTCATCGTGGCAACGTCCGCGACAAAGCCCTGCAGTACCTCGGCCAGCGAGGCCCCGTCATGCGGGCTGCCATCGGCGTAGAAACGCGCATCAGCCGGATCGCCATAGGTATCGATTTCAAAGCCATCAAAGGCGACTAGATCGCCCGGATTATCTTCCAGCGTTTGCCGCAGCTCCTCCATAATGTAGGAGCGCCACTGAGAACCTTCCGAAACATTCATGAGCCAAAACCACTTGGGCTTTCCACGGTTTTCTGCCTCCGCCTCGGTCATGATCTCGCCATTAAATACTTTGGGCTTACCTTCAATGTCGGTCATAGGATCAGTGATCTGGTCGTACACGCTTTTTGAAGCAGCATAGGCCGATATGTAAGCCAGCGCGAGAATGCCGCGCTCCTGACAAGCCTCGATCTTCGCCTTCACATCCAACCCATTGATCGCCACGCCAAATGGCTCAAAGCTATAGCGCGCCTCGCTCGGAGCATAGTCGCCGTGCGCCGGAAAATAGTCATAGAATTCAACGGCGTTTACATAGAGATCAGCCAGCATCGCGGCTTTCGCAGCATAGTCTTGCTGCCCCTCAGGATACGTGGCAAAGAAGCCATAACGCAGGTCATCGGCAGGACTATCCGTAACCGATAAAATGATCGTATCTGTAGCAAGCACTTCACCTGAACGTTTCAACTCAACGTTCACCACATAACCGCCGGTCCAGGAAACTTCGGGAAGATTAATCACATTGCGTCCGTGCCGAGCGCTACGGCTATCGCTAAAAAGTGAGCGACCAAGTGGCGTCGAAATCTGAAACGCGAGTTCCAAGCCAGGCTCTGCTGAATCGACATCGACGTATAAACGATTGCTGACCGATGGCTCGACCCACGCCCGCTCCAGTGCCAGCGACAAGGACGCCTCGTTCACTGTTTGCACCAATGCTTGATTGCTCTTCATCGGCTTCAACTCACTTAGAAGCAACGCAGAGTTGTCCCCTGCCCGCTCCTCAACATGCGGGTCATTTGCCCAAAGCATTTGTCCATTGGTTGTCTCGACCACGTAGCGGTATTGGAAGTTTGGTTCCGGACGATCAATGAAAGCATACCAAACGCCCGATGGGTGACTTTGCATCGCAAAGCGTGGGTTATTCACGACTCCGTTATCGTTGTTTGCCCAGTTATTGAATGAGCCAGCGAGGTAAATATTTTTCACCTCAAGGTCAGCGGCCGGCTCGAAGCGAAAGAGCACGCCTGACTCCTCATACAGCGGCGGCCCGGCTTGCTCGAGTGCTTTATCAAGATCCGGATTAACAACCGATAAATCCTCGCCACTTGCAGATATGCAGGTAGCCAGCAGGAACACGGTGTTTAGGACGAGACGGGTTAACATGAGAGGGCAACGAACAATAAATGCTAGTAACATGTGCTTAGGGCAAAATCAATTTATAAAGAGGCAATATAGCCAAGGCGCAGCTCGGCGATGTTCACGAAATTGTAGCGATCGCCACCACCACCAGCCCGGGCGGTATAGGCCGCATTACTGGCGAGATAACTCATATTACGACAGTAGGCATCCTCACTGATACGAATCGCATATCGTCTCCCTGCCTCAAGCGATGCGACGATTCGGTTTGAAAGCAGGAACCGCTTCCAGTCACTCGTTTGCGGCATGATGAAGTAGCCTGCTCCGCAGCATACGTTCAGGTCAGAGAGAACTTCTCCCCGCTTGACCGCGCAGGTAATGCCGGTGTTGATCGGCCCGGAACCGTTGGCGTAATTCACTTGAACCGCATATCTCCCGGACTGGCAAACAGTGACATCGCGTGCGACAAGCTCATGGGAACTCAACCCCCAATTTTCAAAGTGACCATCAACCAAGTGCCCACCAACGCATGACATCTCATCGGCGGGGATAGACTGCACTTGCCATGGCTCCTGGCACTGTTGGCCACGCGTCGGGTGCGAGGTCAAACCATGCTGCCGACAGCGCGCAACCAAGTGATAGACGTAGCGTTGATGCGGGTAGTTTCCGGACCGCAAGTCGAGCCAAGCATTCGCATCCTTAACCGTCGCGTGAAGCGCACCGTTTCGGTAAATATCGACCAAGACCGAATCGGAATCGGGATGCAGAAAAGACAGTTGTAAAAGCCCGCCTTGCAAGCTCACGCCACCCGATTCCTCATCCCACTCCGGCGGTTTTGGCGCGTAGATAGCCTCCTTACATTGCACGTCAACGAGCGGCAAAGCACTGCATGTTTGCGTTGACTCAGCTGCTTCCAAATACACGTCCCATTCATTGCGGGGCTGAAGCGCATCTTGGCTCACGACTTGCCCGGATACTTCGTCACCATTCAGCAAGACACGCTTAACGGTCGCCGTTTCCGACAAAAAGCAATCGATTTCTGGCAAATGCAATGTGACCGAATGAGTCGCGTTTAAAAACGAGAAATTCAGCAGGCGTAGGCACTTCACATCGGCGAATAAGTTAACTCTCATCCACCGTGTAACAAACGGTTCGACACGCATGCCAAAATCCATCGCATGCAGCCCAAACAGCACATTCTGAACTAAAGAAATGTAACCCGCAACGGACCACAGCTGCCGGCGGGAATTAATCGTCGGTCCCTCTTGCGTGTCGGTCTTGATAAACGCCTGGCCCGAGACGAAGTCGAAATTTTCCATATTGGAAAGGTTTGCAGCGGAGAGCTTCATCAGCGATTGCAGGCCAGCGTCAACCACCGGCGCATGCTCGACCTTTACCGCTGCCTTGATCCAGTATGCAGTCACGAATGGCCAGATGCCTTGGTTGTGGTAAATCGGTGTTTGGCGCTCCTGCGGCCAAACGACAGGTGGTCCGTGCAGTCCTGTTGGGTAGCGATTCAGAATGTCGCGCGCCTGTTCTTCAGTTGCGATGTCGAACAGAATGGCCAAGCAGTTTCCCAGCAAATCATAGCGCGGCAGCGAGAGGTCTACATCCCCGAACTCCGACAGCAAATACGTGCGAAAAAGACCCGCCTCCGCGTCATAGAAATGATGCTGAATAGCCTTGCGTAAATCTTTCGCCCAGGACCCATAGCGCTCGCTTTCGGCAGTGTGCCCCAGGGAGTCTGCGAAGTTTGCCGCGAGCTCCAGCAGGAATACATTCAGCGCATTCACGGACAACGCCTTGGACATCGCAATCGCCAAGGTATCGTTCTCCGTCCACTGCGGATACGTCTGTTCTCGCCAATCAAGAAACGACTGCTCGCCCCGATACAGACCGGTAACGGCATCGAAAACCAACACGCGATCCTGCTCGATGGTATCTCGCAAATACGGGTAAACCTCTGCCACGAAATCTGCTCGCTGAGAAGACGTCAGATGCTTCATCACTTCATCGGCCCCGAGCGCCCAAACCACGCGATCCGTCGAAACCGGATAACTTCCGCCAGAGCCAGTATCCTGAACAATCTGCCTACTAAAACCATCACGAACGCTTTCCTTGAGTGCTGAAATTTTGAACTTCAGCGAACGCAATGCGCGATCTGTATTCAGCGGAGCGAGTCCCAAATGCAAGGCGTAGGCCAAGTCACGCGTCCAAACATAATTCCACTTTTCACCCGTTTTGTAGACACTGGTTTCTATCGGCTGACCGTGGGCATAGTCCGCATCTTCGATACTGGATACGGCGTTCAAACGTGCCTCCTCAATAGCTAGCGCATACAGGCTATCGAAGAGCGTGTTGCCAGAACGGCAACGTGCTTGGCCACTCTGCTCAGCGACTTCCAAACGCCCCCCGGGCGGCAGATCATCGCGCAGGTCGATGTCGGTCTCGAACTCATAGACACGGGCACCGTCAGCTGCCTCGGAGACGATCGTGACCTGTTGGTATCGATCATTATTCGCCTTAGAATTTGCGCTTTGCTTTGAGCGGCTAAGCGGGATGAACGAAGGGGATTCCACAGAATTTTAGGGGTGTGTTAAGCGTTGTTAATGACTGGTTTTCAGTTCCGCCAAAACACGCTAAATGAACTGTTAAATCAAAACGTGAGCCCTTAAACAGTTAACTTGCGGTTGACATTTTGGCGTGCTTCCAAACAAAATATAAGGCATGACCCCAACGATTCGTAGTGTAGCAAAGCTCGCTGGCGTGTCGCCCGCCACCGTCTCCCTCGCCTTGAGAAACGACCCCCGGATCAGCTCCCAGGTGCGCGAGCGGGTGCAAGGCATTGCCGCCAAAGAAGGCTACCGCCCCAACCCCATTGTCTCGCGGCTAATAGCCCAAGTGCGGGCGAGCAAGACCACCAATTTCAAAAGCACGCTGGCGCTGGTGAATACCGCCGAGCATTTGAAAGATGTCGAGGAGCGCACCGTTCGCTGCTGGATCGATGCCAGCGTTGAGCGCGCCACTGAGCAAGGCTACAGCGTGGATCGTTTTGTATTGGCCAAGGAGCCACTGCGCCCGGAGCGCTTAATGAAAGTGCTCGATTCGCGCGGCATAGAGGGGCTCATCATCACCGGACCTTTTCAGGACAACACCATCGATGCCAAATACGATTTGCTCTGGCAGAGATATGCAGCGGTTGTGCTTGGCGAACGGCCGTTTCAACCCTCGCTCTCGTGCGTGATCAACGATCAATTCAACACCGTTCGCCAAGCAATGATTCAAGTCCGAAGGCTCGGCTACAGCAAGCCAGCCTTGTGCGTCCACCCGTATGTCGACCGCATTCTTGAGCAGCGCCTGAGTGGCGGTTTTCTTGTCGAGCAGCGTCAGTTGCCCAAGCGCAATTGGATTGCGCCCTACGACTATGATGAGGCGGGCCAAGAACCGTTTCTAAAATGGTATCAGAAGCATCAACCGGATGTCATCATCACACTGCATCCTGAAATAAAAGGCTGGCTAGAATCCATCAATGTCAGCGCGCCGGATCACATCGGACTGGTGCATCTGGACCACGAGCCATCTCTCAAAGACTGGGCCGGCATGAACCAAAATCACGAACACGTTGGCAAGGCCGCGGTCGACATGCTCATTGGCAAATTGAATCGCAATGAGCTGCAACTCCCGCCATTCCCAAAGTGCGTGACCATCATGAGTGAATGGACGCCGGGGCCCAGTGTTCGTAAACAATAGCCGCGCGCGAAATCCGCTCAATACTGGCGATTCGGCGGCACCAGGTCACCCAAGTCGCCGTTGCCGTAGATATCCTCGTTGGCCAATAGCTCCACGTGCGCATCGACAAAGCCAATGTGGGATTCCCCGTTATACCGTGTCGTTGGCCGGTCAATAAACCACACGCAGAATGAATCATTGGGCGTGTCTTCTTCATAAACTAAAGCCTTGGACTCCGGGCTTTCGATGTAATTCATCTGTACAGTTCCCAGCGCCTTTTCAAAGCCGCTCGGTGAAGAAGCTCCGGGCGCAAGCTCACCTTTATTAATCAAGAAGTTGAAAGAGTAGCTAAAATTCCGCCCGGCCTCACCAGCCTCCGTCAAGCCGTCATCGCTGGGCGCCAGGATAATTTGCTCCGCTGCGGCTGCGCTCTCCATATAGCGGGCCAGAACGGTGTTCTCCAATTCCGCCACGCCGTTGCGCGTGACAAAAAAGTAATCAGAAGGATCGTCCAGCCCCACGTTGTCCGCCGCCACTTTCGGCAAATGCCCCTGGTTGTCATTAGCATACAGTTGAGCCGCCAAACATATCTGGCGAATCTGGGTGCCCGACTTCGTGGTATTCGCACGATCCATGGCCTTGCCGACTGCCACAAATATCAGCGCCCCCAGTATCGCAATGACGGAGATTACCGTCAACAGTTCAACAAGGGTGAATCCAGCTCTGGGGTATGGGGGGGTGTCGCGATTCATTTTGAATGACAATGTTGTATGATTTTTAGTTAAAAGTCGAGTAAATCAGAGCTAAACAGTTAACCGCAGGAAGTGCCCTTAGCCCTTACCGCCGGTGGTCGCGATGCCTTCCACAAAGTATCGCTGCGTGAAGAAGAACAGCACTACCACCGGCAGCACCACCAGCGTCGATGCCGCCATGAGGTAATGCCAATCCGTGCCGCCGCCCTTGCTCTGGTAAGCTTGCAGCCCAAGGGCCAGCGTGAAGTCGGCTTGATCGGTTAAGTAGATCAGCGGCCCGAGAAAGTCATTCCAGGTCGCCATAAATTGAAACAGCGCCACGACGATCAAGGCCGACTTGGCCAGTGGCAGAATCACCAGCCAGAACACTTGCAGCTCGCTGGCGCCGTCGATCTTCGCCGCCTCCTCCAAGTCCTTGGGCAAGGTCAGGAAAAACTGACGAAGCAAAAACACATTGAACGCACCTGCAAGAAAACTCGGAAACCAAAGGGGCTTGTAGGTGCCGATCCAACCAAACTCACGAAACAGCGTGTAGAGCGGCACCATGATTACCGGAAACGGAATCATCATCGTCGCCAACACGAGGACGAATATTTTATCGCGACCCCGCCATTCGATTCGCGAAAAACCATAGGCGGCCAATGAGCTGCTCAGTACCGTGCCGATTACCGTCATGACACAAAGAAAAGTCGTGTTCGCCGTGTAGCGCCAAAACATCTTCATCTCATCAATGGCCTGCGGGTAGTTCTCCCACTGCACCGTCGACGGCAACCATCGCGGCGGCATACTCAGTGTTTCGTTCAGCGGCTTCAGCGAGGTCGAAACCATCCAGGCAAACGGCGCAATAAAAACGAACGCCCCGATCAACAAGATCACGTAAATGCAAATGCGCTGAACCAAACTAGCGGATTGAGAAGTCATTTGGCGGCGTAGTGAACATGGCGCTCGAAGACGTGCGTCGCGAGCAACGTGAGCGCCAGAATGATGATAAACAGGATTAGCGCGACGGCGCATGCATAGCCCATGCTCCAGGCCTGAAAGCCTTTATTGAAGACATAGGTGGCAGCAAACAGCAGCGAACGCCCGGGGCCTTCACCACCATTGGTCATCACGTAAGGCACCGCGAATACTTGAAAGGAACCAATCAGCGACATGATGCCGTTAAAGTAAATCACCGGCGATATGATTGGCAGCGTCACATGGAACGTTTTCTGCCAAAAGCCGCAGCCATCCAGCTCCGCCGCCTCGTAGAGTGAGCGCGGCACATCCTGCAAACCGGCGAGGAATATCACCACGGCGTTGCCCACACCCCACATGCTCGCCAACACGAGTCCCAGCTTCGCGTAGGCCGGATTCACGAGCCAATTGGGTGGTTGCAGCGAGGTTCCCAACACATAGTTAATCGCGTCGCACACCGGGGCCAGTGCTTGGTTTATCAGACCGATTTCGCCATTGAGCATCCACTGCCAGAGCACGCCTAAACACACCATGGGCACCAGCGACGGCAGGAAATAAATGGTCCGAAAAATCTTTTTCCCCGGCAGATCGAAATTCAACAGCACGGCGAGAAACAAAGCCGAAACGAGGTTAATCGGGATCGATAATGCGGCGAAATAGAAGGTGTTCCAAATCGACTTCCAGAAAAGTTCGTCCACCGCTAATCGCTCATAGTTGTCGAAGCCGATGAACACCGGCTCAGCCAGCACGGAGTAATCGGTAAGCGACAGATAAGCCGAGCTGACTAGCGGATAGAGCGTCAGCAGGATGAAGCCGGCAATCCAGGGACTGATAAAACACAGCCCGACGATCATGTTGCGCTTTTCAGTTTTCGTCATCGCGCATCCCATTCTTTTAGCCGCGCCTCGCGCACCTTGAGCCAGCTTTCATGTTTGCGCGCAAAGAGATCTTGCTGCCGCCGCTGCACTTCCTCGGCGGCCTGCATTGCGGTCTTTTCGTCGCGCATGATTTCATCAATCGCGTTGACCATATCATTGCTGAATTCGTTAAAGGTCACCATCTGCGGGCGCATGCGGGCGTGCTCATTCTCCGCCAACTCACGATAAGTATGGATGTGTGGATTTGGATGCCGCTCATAGAATTCGTCACTCACTTCCCGTAGTGGGCTGAACTTCAGCTGCGCCAAGCTCAGCGCCTCCAACTGCTCCGGCTTCTGCAGCCACTGCATGAACGCAAAAGCTTCCGCAGGATGCGCCGCGCCTTGCGGGATTACCAGGCAATCACTCTCCACCAGGCTTGCGCCATAGTCTTCCTCTCGCCAAGTGGGAAACGGCGCCACGCCCCATTCGAAATCATCCGGGGCAAAATTATTAATGAAGTTAAACATCCAAGGCCCCTGCAACACCATCGCAATGCGCTCGCGAAAGAATGGATTTTCCGGCGAGGCAAAGACACCGCTCAGTTGACGAAACGCCATCAGCGATTCCGAGCCATAACGCTCCGGATAGCTCTCGATCCATTCCAGCGCAGCCATGTTCGCCTCGCTATCGGCGGTCACTTCATCTTCGCCATTCCAGATATCGCCGCCAAACCAGATGCTCCAATTGGCGCTCCACCACCCCGGCTCAATCGGCATGTGCCCCATCACTTGAATGCGCCCGGCGTCGCTGTAGCGCGTCAACTGATCATTATAAGCCTCCAGTTCTGCCATGGTGCGCGGCGGGCGCTCGGGGTCCAAGCCAACTTCGCGGAAAAGACGTTTATTCCAGTGCAGGGCAATCGTTCCCGGCGTTGTCGGCAGCCCCCACACGCGATCATACACAACGACCTGTTGCCAAATCGAGGGCAGGTAATCATCGGCATTCAGTGAAGACCCGGCCAACATATTATCGAGCGGCATCAAGGCGCCGTTGGATGCAAACACGGGTAGATTCGCCGTCCACAAGCCGGCAAGGTCCGGCGGATTGCCACCCGCGGTGGCCAACATCAGCTTGCGGTCGATATTGCTGACCGAGAGGAACTTTACGAAGACTTCGTCCTGCGAGGCATTATACTCGTTAACGAGTTTCGCCATCGCATCGCGCTCGAAGCCGGTCCACTTCTCCCAGTACTCAATCTCGATGCGCCCATCCGCACGCTCCACCTCTCGCTGGTTACCGGCAAACAGCAAGTAACCCACAAGACAGACAGAAAGGAGCGAAATGATCAGAAACTTAGGAGATAACATTAGCTAAGGAGGGGTTGAAGCACGTGACCTTATCTAAGCCTCAGCAACTATCTCGGAGCGATGCGTCTCTGGTTAATCAGTTAAACAAGATCATAAATAGTCGGCCGACCATGCTCAGAAACAGCATCGCGGTGATCAAACTTAGCTAGCATTTGTCAGTCTCACTGATCAGCGCACCGCTCCGAATCTGCATGCCAACGACAGCGCCCAAACCAACGATAATACAGCCAAGACCCGACCATCATTTATTTCAAAAAAACTTGAAACCAAAAGCATCGAACTCCAATATTAAGCGTTAAATGAGTGATAATCCGACAGTTAGCACACTGACCGAGCTGGAGGCTGAGACGGTCTCATTGTTCGTTCGCTTGGTGCAGGTGCTTGGGTTGCCAAAGTCGATCGGGCAAATTTACGGGCTGATTTACATCTCCCCTCACCCAGTGTCCATGGAGGAAATCACGTCCAAGCTCGGCATCAGCCTGGGCTCAGCCAGCCAAGGCTTGCGCCAGCTACGGTCGTTGAAAGCAATCCGCGTCACCTTTATTCCGGGACAACGGAAAGATCACTACCTGCCCGAAACAGAATTCCGTAAATTGATCTCCAATTTCATCGAAGACCAGGTGCGCCCGCATATCGAAGTCGGCCAGGAAGCCATCAACCATATGGAAAAGTTGGTACACGAGGCGCCCGAAGGTCATGCGGCTCATTACCGCGCCCGGATTGACAAGCTGCGCCGACTTCACAGCATTGCTGGCAGCGTCACGCCGGCCCTCGCCAAGTTTATAAATTTCTAGTAATGCCGTTAATTCCTCCCAGTTGCGAAACGCCCTTTTGGTTTTGCGTGAAGACCCAGCCCAAGCGTGAGCGACAGGCCCTGAAAACATTGCAAACCTTGCCATGGGTGCAGCCTTTCCTACCGCTGGCCCGCTACCCCAAACAAACCACCAAGGGCAAGCGCATGACCAGCGAAGCCATATTCCCCGGCTACCTGTTTTGCCGGTTTGCTCCGGTGAACTCGACTCGCGCCGTTCAATACACGCAAGGGGTGGCTTACATCATCAAGCGTGGAGACAATTTGGTGTCGCTCCCTGATGAGATAATCGACGAAATCCACCTGCTAGCGCCCGAAGGGGTCTTTGAATTAACACCGAAGCCGCTGATGCCCGGAGAACGCGTTCGCCTGATTCAGGGTATTTTCTCTGGTACCGAAGCTGAGGTCGTCGGGCTGCTCCCCTCCGCAGAACGCGTCAAGGTGCTGCTCGAAATCCTAGGCCGCGAGCAAGAAGTATCTCTGCCATTGGAAGAGATCGAACGCATTTTCGAAAACCCTTTTACCGACCAATAACATTTACGCCGCAACCGGCGCCCGCCCGCATGGGCAAACCAAACAGTCCCGCAATGCACCGATTGGCTTTGCGTTCAAGCGCATCTTGCCAAGGGCGGCAGCTTGCCCGACTCTGGCCTTGTTCTGCAATATGACGCGCGTACTCGGCATTAATTTCTTTCAAGGTTCGCCCGAAGAAGCGGCTGAACAGGCTTTGCGCGGCGGCTTAACCGTAGCCCCATCCGGCCCCAACCTTGCCGACATGGACAGCATGCCAGCCTACTGGCGAGCTGTACAAGCCGCAGACCTCGCCATACTCGACAGTGGATTTCTCGTGCTTTGCTGGCGATTCTTTCACGGCAAAAAACTAAGCCGACTTTCCGGGCTGCGGTTGCTGGAAACCATCCTCGCCAGGCAGAATACACTCGCCGACATGCCTCAGCTCTGGGTCATGCCCACTCAGGATTCGGCCCAACGCACCCGCGAATTCTTAAGCAGGTGCGGTCTGGCATTAACCGAAGAAGACTTTTACATAGCCCCGCAGTATGCAGTAGGCGAAATTCAGGATGAAGCTTTGCGAAACAAAGTTGAGACGCTGCGCCCCGCATTGATCATGATCAACGTGGCTGGCAGCAAACAAGAAGTGCTCGGCCATTGGCTCATGACAGCATTGAACTACCGCCCCTCTATTATCTGCACGGGCGCCGCCATCGCATTTAAGACCGGAGAGCAAGCCAACATCCCCCGCTGGGGCGACCGCTTGTTTCTCGGTTGGCTGCTGCGCATTATCTACAAACCACGCCGTTACTTCGGCCGCTATTGGAGGGCAAGGAGACTTTGGAGACTCGTGCGAAAATATGGTGACCAACCGCCCGAACTAAGAGCCTGAGATGTCCCTGATTAAAAACAGGCAACACGCCAAGGCGCATAAATTGCAGATTGCTACGGACCACGAGCCTAAAGCAACTGAGCTTCCTTCCAGGCAGACAAACCGGTCACTCAGAACGCAGATAAAATACCTGATCTGGCTCTATGTCTTTCTATTAATATTTGATGGTGCCTTTCGCAAATGGCTCCTCCCATCTTTGTCAGACGTGCTGTTAGTCTCGCGCATACCCGTCATTACACTCATCTACCTGCTGGCCATTCCAGCCCGAGCATTCGTCACGAATGGCTTTGTCGCAACGGCAGGCGTCATGACTTTGATTACTCTCCCATTAGCGCTGGCTGGCCATGGTAGCATGGCAACAGCGATTTATGGCGTAATCACCAATTTTTATGCAATACCCTTAATCTTTGTCATACCGAAAATTTTAGATTATGATGACACCGTTCAGATTGGACATTGGTTGTTATACCTAGTCATTCCAATGACCGTCCTCATCAGCCTTCAATTCTACGCGCCACAAAGTGCATGGGTTAATCGCAGTGTGGGCGGCGTTGAAGGCGCAGGATTCTCAGGGGCGCTTGGTCGTTACCGGCCACCGGGCACGTTTAGCTTCATCTCTGGAGTGGCGCAGTATTATACGCTGGCCTTCGCCTTTTTCATGGCTGAGTACATTAACCGCAGGTCGCTGCCCCAATGGTTTCTAATTCCTACCGGGGCCGCCTTTATGATGGCTATTTACGGATCCATCAGCCGACTGCTCGCCCTCTCCATCGTCATGGTGTTTGTCTTTGGCGTATTGGGCCTATTGATCAATGGCCGCAAGTTGCACAACTCGATTAAGGTCTTATTTTCACTGTTGGTATTTTTCGCGATCGCCTCTCAATTCACCTATTTTTCTGACGGCATGGAGACCTTTATGGCGCGATGGGAATTGGCTAAAGGTGGTGAAGATGGCTCCGCAAAAGAAGCCGTCGTTGACCGAACGTTAAACAACTTATTTTCGCCCTTCCTGTCTTATCGCTACGACAACCTAATCGGCGAAGGGATCGGTCTCGGAACAAATGTTGGCGCAAAGTTTTTATCAGGCGACCGACAGTTCCTTGCTGGTGAGAGTGAATGGGAGCGTATCCTGGTGGAGCTGGGCCCCATCTTTGGCATTGGCTACATTCTCCTCAGAACCTGCCTCACGGCTCTACTTGCCCTTCGTTCCTTTTGGTCACTGAACACGGGTAACCTGCTCCCCTGGCTGTTATTTGCCTCGTGTCTGTTTTTGATGCTCAACGGACAGTGGGGCCAGCAAACCACTTTGGGCTTCGCAATCCTAAGCGGCGGACTGGTCCTGTCCGCTCAAAATATAGCCCCAGCGCCAGCACCCAAGCGAACCGTCGCGAAATGAAAGATCACACAGAAACCATTATCAAACCATCCAATGATTTTGCGATCATCGGGTGGAAGGAGCTCCTGACTTATCGGGACCTATTGTTTTTGCTGATAAGGAGAGATTTTGTCGCTCGCTATAAGCAAACCATTCTTGGACCGCTTTGGGCAATTGTTCAGCCGGTCATGACTTCGGTCGTTTTCACTGTGGTCTTTGGCAAAATAGCAAAGGTATCGACCGATGGCGCCCCCCCTTTTCTGTTTTACCTGACTGGCATGCTATTTTGGCAGCTATTTTCTGGATCCGTAAGCTCCGCAGGCAATTCTCTACAAAGCAACGCCCCGTTATTCACCAAAGTATATTTTCCACGAATCATCCCTTCGCTAGCCACGGTTTTATCTCAGCTCATACCGTTCGCCATACAGTTCGGAATTTTCACGGGTTTCTACTTGTGGTTTATCTTCAGTGGAGACGGAGAGCATCTTCATCCCTTGCGCTTGTGCTGGATTCCTTTGCTAATTGTCCTGGTCCTGGCGCTCAGTTTGGGAGTCAGTTTGGTATGCTCAACACTCACCGCCAAATACCGTGACCTAAAGCACGCACTTGGATTCTTCATCCAACTTGGCTTGTACATAACGCCTGTCATTTACCCCGTATCGCAAGTGAGCGAGAGCTGGCGCTGGCTCGTATGGCTCAACCCCATGGCGGCGCCAATTACCGCAACAAAGTGGATGTTTCTCGACGCAGGAGAGCTCCCAATCCTCGCGCTTGGATACTCCATGGTCGTGAGTATAGTTATTTTATTCGTTGCCTTAATCAGCTTCCAGCGCGTTCAACGCACCTTCATCGACACAGTGTAAGCCCATGGACCAGCCAATAATAGAGGTTAACAACTTATCCAAACGCTACCGCTTGGGAAGTATTGGCGCCAGCTCTCTGCGCGATGAAATCACCGCTACCTGGCATAAACTAACAGGCAAGGCTGAGACTGAAAAGTCCAACGACTTCTATGCGTTGAACGATATCAGCTTTGACGTTACGCCAGGCGAAATACTCGGTGTTATCGGGCGCAACGGCGCGGGTAAATCGACACTGCTTAAAATACTTTCACGCATCACAGAGCCGACCAGTGGACAGGCGCGCCTTCGCGGCCGTGTCGCCTCGCTCCTCGAAGTTGGCACTGGATTTCATCCGGAGCTGACTGGCCGAGACAACATTTACCTGAGTGGCGCCGTGCTGGGGATGAGTCGCGAAGAAACGAAACGTAAATTCGACGACATCGTTGGGTTTTCTGGCATCGAGAAATTCATAGATTCACCGATTAAGCGTTACTCATCCGGCATGGCGATTCGGCTTGGTTTTGCTGTGGCGGCACACCTGGACTCAGATATATTAATCATTGATGAGGTCCTCGCCGTTGGCGATATCAACTTCCAGGAAAAGTGCATGAATAAGATGAATGAAATTCGCAATAGCGGACGCACCATTCTCTTTGTCAGCCACAACCCGATTTCCATCGAGATGCTCTGTCATCGCTGCATTCTACTGGAACAGGGAAAGCTGATTTATTCTGGAACGCCTCGCAACGCACTGGAGCAATATAAAATGCTCTGGAAAAAACGGGATGACGAAAACGGCAAAGGCTCTCCACTTCAATCATCACTGGAAGTTGAAATTCTTCAGGATGAAAAGCTAACCACACAGCCGGAAATTCATAGCGGACTGACCATTCGCATGCGTTTTGAGCTGCCTGGAAACAAACCCGACTGCCACCCCAACATACAACTGCGGACAGCAAGTCAGGAAGTGGTGTTTTCATCAATATCAAAGCTTGCATGCGTGAGTCCGCAAGCGACAGAGGACGAGCCGACGAGCTACGTCGCCGAATGCGAGATTCCCGCGAACTTCCTCAATGCAACGGAATACAGCATCGCGGCTTACCTGCTAAGTCCGGGCGGAAAAATTGTAGACCACTGCATTCATACAAAAGAATTCACCGCCATCGAAGACCCAAAGCTTCGCCCAATTGATTTCCGAGGCATCATGGTCGGTAGCGTTCGTCCTGATTTAAAATGGCAAATATCACGCGCGGATTAAGTGGATACGCTGCATCAGAATAAGGATAGTTCAACCTTGGTCGAAACCGAAAACAGTCAGCCCAAGAAGTCACTGTCGATACTTGCAGCGATACCATCCGTAGCGTACGGCGGAGCAGAGAAAATGTCACTGCTGACCATTGAGCAGTTGATTAGCCGAGGGCACCAAGTGCAAGCTGTCGCCCCCATCACCAAAAGTAATCACCATCTTGAAAGAGACATCAAAGAATTGGGGATAACTTGCCACCGATGGCCATGCACTCCCAACCCACCACTCCATCGCCGTCTGCTCCTCGCTGCATGTACACTAAAGTGGATACGGTTTTTGCGTCAGCACCCTGCCGATGTCATTCACATCACTACGCCGTGGCCGCGTATTTCGCTCGATTTGCTGCTGGCTGTAGGCATCCTGAAACGCCCTACCCTTTTATTGCACCAACTCGTTCATCCTGATGTTCATTTTGGGAGTAACACCAAACCGCTGTACCAGTGGTGTCTGCAACGTGGTTTGCGTTTAGCCACAGTCAGCAACAGTAATGCAGCCATTCTATCAAAAGCCTTAGGCGTTGCCCAGAACACCATTGAAGTAATTGAAAATGCATCGCCGAGCATTCGAACAATACAGAGCCAGAAGCACGACCAAGCTGCGGCACTTAAGGCGCAATATGGCTTACCCAGTCATGCGAAAATAGTTCTTTGCATTGGTCGCATCTCGGATCAAAAAGGCGCTGACATAATCGCACCAGGCGCTTATCACATTACCAAGGAATATCCTGAAGTTTACTTCGTTTGGCTTGGCGATGGGCCGCAAAGGGCGGCGTTGGAGGAGCAAATTAAAACCTACAATTTACAGCAACGCTTCATCATCACCGGTTGGCAAGACAGCGCGGCAACTGCTCTGAAAGCATCTGACCTTTTGCTTTTTCCTACCCGCTGCGAAGGCTTTCCGTTGACGCTGGTCGAAGCAATGTACGCAGAGTTGCCAATTGTAGCCTCTCGGGCGCCAGGCGTTGTTGACCTGTGCCAAGATCACGAAAATTGCCGTTTATTCCGCCCTGAAGATCCGTGTGACCTGATGGAAACGGTTCGCTGGGCGCTCAATAACCCGCAGGACATGAAACAGTTTGCGCAGCAAGCAAAGCGCGACGTCTTACAATTCAACATCGACGCCATGGTCGATAAAACTGAAAATTCGTTGTATAAACTGTGCCAGACATGAGTAAAACAAACGCCATATTTTGCCTGGCGCATGGCATGAATATCACTGCGACCAAGCGCTTCGTTCAAAGCCTTGAGCAATGCCAATTCAGTGGTGAGCTCGTGCTCTTTTTGGACACATCCAGCAGTGTAAAGTTTAAACGGGAAATCCCGACCAAGCTGAAGGTTAGAATACTCCCCTCGGCTCCGAGCCTGGAGCAGTGGCCATCAAAATGGGATCATCGTCGAATTTCGCTATGGAAGCGTGTGCGTCATTACCAATCCCTCTTCTCGAAACTACCAGATTGCCTCACATGGCCTCTGCGTAATCGCTTCGCTCAGCTCTTCTTGGCGCCACACTGCTTCCGGTATTTTCGCTATCTCGACTACCTTCGGAATTGTCGCGACCGCTATGGAAAAATCCTTCACTGCGACATACGTGACGTAATCTTGCAGGATGATCCATTTTCATGGGTTAATTCAAACGAGCTTCTGATCGCCATGGAACCTGCCTCACCAACGATTCGCTCCAGTCAGCTAAACAGCGATTGGATACGGGCCGCCTTTGGTGATGAGGCTTTGGCGCAAGTAGCGGAATCGGCGATATCCTGCTCCGGCACGACCATTGGCGACGCCTCAGCAATGTATGAGTACTTAGTGACCATGACCAGTGCGATGAGCCAAGCAAATGCGCGACTCTGGAACGGTCTTGGAGTCGATCAAGGTGTGCACAACTTCTTGCTCTACACGAATCGGCTAAAGCACGTAACCCCGCGCCACAACGGAGCAGGACCCTTCCTTACTTTAAGCGGCGCCGATGGAATAAAATGGGAACTCGACGGAGCCAATGAAATTCGTGACGAGCAGGGACGCTTGATTCCCATCATCCATCAGTTTGATCGTTTCCCGGATCTCGAAGCCCAGATTAATAAAAAATACCTACCGTGAAACTACCAAGTATACACATCATGTGCGCCGGCCTGCAAGTGACGCCCTATGCTTGGATCGCCGCTCGAAGCGCATGGCTCTCATGCCCGGAAGAATTACGAGATCAGCTTGATATTCGAATCCACTTTTTCGGAGTTAAGCGAGCTGAAGGCCGCCAATTGGAACAGGCTTTCAGCAATCAACCCTATGTTAACTTCGAGCATAATACGATTTTAATTGATGAACAAAAAGGACTCGGTGGTGAGCATTTCTACCAATGGACAAGCCCGAAGGCGCGAAAATTCATTGCTAAAATTGCGAGGCGCATTCCTCCTTTACGATCATCCGCCAAGTTGTGGCTCGGGCGTCTTCGACTCGGGCTTTATCATCAGGAATGGATTAATCAAGTCTGCACTGATAATGCCGAAGCCAACGCCATCGTTGTGCTCGATTCTGATTTATTTCTAGCTGACCAACGCTTCTATGCCCCAGAGCAGATGAGCTTGGATTCGCAAACTTATGGAGGTGGATGGGTTTGGCGAAACAACAATGAAATCCGCTATCAAGGCCAGTCATTGTATCCGCTTGGCACGGAATTGTTCATTATCAATCCGGCCAAGCACATTCAAATCAACCAGCAATTCAGTAATCGCGATAAAAGTCTTTTTGAGCGCCTGCAAATTGACCACCCTGGTGTAGACATCCAAGACGCTACGTTTTTCGACACGCTTTTTTATGCATCTTGGGAGGCGCAGCTTCGCGGCTATAAGGCAGATATACGCTTCCATGACCTTGCGGTTTGCCATCCAGGTGGGGTCGGTCATCTCAGACCCGAATACTTGACGCAGCCGATGCCAAATCTATCGCCTGAAGAACGTATTAGTAGACTGCGCGTTACGATCGGTCGTGTAAGACTGCATCATCGAGTGCTCGATTTCATACGAGAGCTTGGCATGGCGGACTTACTCAATCCACAACTTCTGAATCGCTTGAAGCAGTTGCGCGAGCTGATCCAATCGAACCCAGAACTGATCCAAATCTGGGAAGATGAAACTCATAAAATCGAAGGGGAGGACCACTTCGAAGAAGTAATGAAATTGATCACGAAGACGCCGACAGCCCGATGAAACACCTCCCCAAAATCGATGGCCTTCGCGCCATTGCGGTTGTGGGCGTCCTCGTCTCCCATTATTTGCCCAAAGACCACGGCATTCAACTGCTGCCGTGGGGAATTCTCGGCGTTCAGTTGTTCTTTGTAATCAGCGGATTCCTGATTACGGGCATTCTCTTGGATGCGCGGGATAAAGCTTCAGATTCCACCGTATTGAAGGCATTCTATGCACGCCGTTTCCTCCGGATCATTCCTCCCTACTACTTGCTCCTAGGTCTATACTTACTCGCTGGCTTGAAATTCGAACCAGGCACGCTAACGGCCTCATTTCTCTACTACTTAAACATTTTCCAAGCGGTCAATCCGGGATCGTATCTCTACCTGGGACATTTTTGGACGCTTTGCATAGAAGAGCAATTCTACTTGATCTGGCCGTGGGTCATCATTTTTTTGCCGAGATCCAAGCTGGTTGGATTCACCATTCTTGCGATTATCTTCGCCCCAATCTCACGCATGCTCCTTGACCTCACGGGCTTTTCTTACGTTGCCGTGCGAAATCTGCCCACCAGCGCTCTGGATTCATTAGCGGGCGGAGCCTTGCTAGCCTTAATGCATCATGGGCATGCACCGCGACTATTTGCTTGGTGGCGTCGCAATTATGGATGGGTGATGCTCGCTGGCATTTTCCTCTATGCGTGGACCCGCTTCCTGCCCAACTATAGCCCAGAACATTTATGGGTTGGCTTGCTCGGCACTTCTCTCTCAGGCATGGCGGCGGTCCACTATGCCACTCTCAATTACAATACCTTCGCGGATCGCGTGCTGAATAACTCATTTCTCCGCTATATTGGCAAAATAAGTTACGGCATATACCTTTATCAATTTCTGACCCTCTACCCGCTTTACAAAATCATTTCGATGCTGGGTCACCCTCCTTTGCTCAGCAATGTCTATATCTTTGCCATCGTATGGACTGTCCTGACGGTAATCACTGCTTCGCTTTCATGGTACTGTTTTGAGAAACCTCTTTTGAGCCTAAAACGTCGCTTTAACTACAACCCTCACTCTACCCGCTGACGATGCGAATTCTCGTCATCAGTCCGACGCCAACACATCCAACGCTCGCTGGAAATTGTATACGAATTTTAAACCTGTTAGAGACGCTTCAGCAACTCAGCCATGAAGTCCATTTCCTTCATGTATCCTATAGCCCAGGTGACACCGAAGCGATGCAGCGGCATTGGGGTAAATGCTTTCATGCTTACAACTACAAGAAACCGTGGCGGAAATATCGCTTTCACGGAATACCGATTCCAGATCGCGTTTCACGCAAAATAGTTCAACATGGCTGGCTCACGCAGACCATAGACCAATTTTACGACGAGCAACTCAATCAGTTACTACGAGATCTTCATGGCGCTTTCCAGTTCGATGTCGTCATGGTAGAGTACGTATTTTTCTCGGCTGCCCTCGACGTATTCCCTAACTCAGTACATAAACTAATCGACACCCACGATATCTACACTGACCGGCATACGATGCTTAAGCGTAACGGAATGCAGGTGGATTGGTTTTTCACCAATCAAGCGGAAGAACAAAAGGGACTGCAAAGGGCGGACATGGTGATTGCGATCCAGGATCACGAGCAGGCTATGCTAACTCAAATACTACAGGGATCACGCCCAGTCGTAACCGTAGGCCATTTCTTACAACCTAATCCGCAAGCGACACCCCATAGATTGCAAACCATGCTGCTTGTTGGATCTAACAATGCCATTAACACTCAGTATTTTCAGCAATTCATCAATGAGTGCTGGTGTAATCTACATGCTCAATACCCCACACTACGCCTGAAAATCGTTGGGGGAGTATGCTCACAGTTAAAGCCAGCGCCAGGCATTGAGCTGCTCGGTTTCGTCGACGACTTGTCGCAGGCATATGCTGCTGCTGACCTCGTGATAAACCCACTTCTCAGTGGAACGGGACTGAAAATAAAGAGCTTGGAAGCCCTTTCATTTGGCCGGGCGCTTGTCACAACGCCAGCTGGAATCGAAGGGCTTGAACCAGCTTCCGGCCAAGCGGCTGTGATTGTAGAAAACTTTACGGCAATGAGAGACGCCATCGAAGAGTTAATCAATGACGTCCCTCGTTTAATTGAAATGAGCCATGCTGCCAACGAGTTGACCGAGCAGTATATTAACAAACAGCTGGCTTCGCTTGAACTCGCCATTACTCCCCCCAATCACGCGGCATGAACGCAACTTCACCCACAGTCATCTTTGGTGTCGATGCGGCTGCAGTTTCCGGCGTCGACACCCTGCATTGCGCACTGGCTGAAGGATTACTTACCAAAGGTTTTAAGGTAAAAATATTGCGGTTTGGCGCACAGCCTCAGAGTACGCTGACCATCCCTCAGGGCAGTGAGTGCATCGATATTTCTGGACCAGCCGCATGGCGACGTATTTTTTATCCCCGCCGACGAAGTTGGACTCCTTACTATCGGCGCGTAGTCACCAAAGTCGCGCACTCTCACATCAAAAATGCTCTGCCCGCAACGCTCATTGCAGGTCACTTAGGTGGATTGTGGATGCCAAACACGCCAGGGCTTTTTCAATTGGGTGTGATTCACGCCGCAGATGACGGCAATGCAAGCTCCATGCTCAAATATCATGCCCATTGGGACGCCTGTGTCGCAGTTAGCCAGGGAGCGCTGGACATGGTATATGCAAAATGCCCAGATTTATCGCCTCGCACCGAACTCATTCTGAATGGTGTTCGCATCCCCCTCAGCATCCGGGATCGTAAGCCTGGACCACTTCGCATTCTACTGGCTGGACGCATCGTTCAACAGCAGAAGCGCATGCTCGACCTGCCAGAAATACTGGCCCTACTAAAACAGGAAAAAAATGTTGATGTAACGGTGGCAGGCGTCGGAAGCGAACTAGAGAACTTACGCACTCAGATTGCTCAGAAAGCGCCAAGAGTTCGTGTAAACTTTACCGGAAAACTAAGCCAAAGCGCTTTGCTGCAGCAGATGGAACAGATGGATGCGATGCTGCTCCTCTCTGACTATGAGGGCACTCCCATGGCACTAATGGAGGCCATGGCGCGCGGCTGCATTCCAATCTCATCGAGAGGCTGCGGTGGGTTACTCCCTCTTTTAGAGCACTGGTTTCCAGAGCATCTATTTACGCCTGGAGACACCCACACTGCTGCTGCGCTAATTGATCGGCTTGCGGAGTCTGAGAACAAATCTACTTTGCATTACAAAGCATATGAAGCAATAAAATCCAGTCCGCATACCCTCGCTGCGATGGTCGATAGCTACGAGAAAATCCTGCTAAAGGCCCATGAAGCATGTCTGAATTCTTACGCGAATGCGGATTCTCTTCATTAACTTCACTCGCAGTAGCGGAGGTGGCGCAACCATAGCCGCAGAACGACTGGCAGACGGTTTACGTAAAGCCAATCACCAAGTAAGCTGGCTAGTCAAAACCGCACATAAGACAGATTGCCAAGGCGACTACTCAATTCTCCCTCAACGTCAGCTTGATCGTCTGCTCGAATGGCCATTCAGACACTCATTAACGATCAGTCCTACGAAAACACAGACCTTTTCACTGGCGAGTCATCCTTCTCTACAGGCAGTCGACATCATACATTGCCACAACCTGCATCCATCGTATTTTAACCTGCTGGCGCTGCCGCGACTGACACGCTGCAAACCAGTGATATGGACCTTGCACGACATGTGGTCAATCACCGGGCATTGCGCGTTTAGTCAAGACTGTGATCGCTGGCAAGGCGGATGCGGACGTTGCCCTCATCTTGAGACATATCCCGGCGTGAAACACGATTTTACGGCGCTTGAATGGCAATTGAAGCGCCGCGTCTACGACAAGGCTTCGTTGCACTTCATCACACCAAGTAGGTGGTTGGCAGATTGCGTCAAGGTCAGTATGGCTGGCCAGCAACCATTATCTGTGCTGCCTTATGGATTGGACACCAAAAGCTATTATCCCGGAGATCGATCAGCCGATGCCGCCGAGCTTGGACTTTCGCCCAATCGCGTAACGCTCCTCCTCGCCAGCGCAAGCCTCGACGATCCAAGAAAACCTCAAGGCATACTTTGCGAAGCGATAAACAGGGCAGCTCAAAAGCATCCAGATATGCTGCAAGTGCTAACCTTTGGCAGTGGAGATATCACACATCGCATTGATAAGCAAATACCCGTCACTGCCCTAGGCAAACTCACCACAGACCACGAGAAACGACGTGCATACAATGCTGCTGACTTGCTTTTATTTGCATCTCGTGGAGATAACCTCCCCCTGATCATACAAGAAAGCATGGCATGTGGAACGCCTGTCGTTGCAAACGATATCGGCGGCATCGGTGAAATGGTCAAGACCGGCCAAACCGGGATTACTACAAGCAGGCTAGACTCCGATGAATTCCGGCAAGCCATCAGCCAATTCCTACTCCTTCAGGATCATGAGAAAGAAGCAATGCGGCGTGCTGCGCGCTCACTTGCAAAAGCACAATTCGAATTAACTACCCATGTCGAACACACCTTAGATGTCTATGCATCTCAAAAAATGAGACACAATGCCAACTAACATACCAGTTCGACGACAACGCGGCGCCTGGCCATTTAAACGCTCGGTTAATACACATGCGACACCACCAGACACACCACTCGTATCCGTTATTATTCCGAGCTATAACCAAGGCGATTATCTTGAGGCCGCCATACGTTCGGTGCTTTGCCAAGACTACCCTGCAGTCGAATGCCTGGTCCTCGATGCTGGCAGCCAAGATGACTCCGCTCAGATCATTGAGCACTATCAGGATGCGCTGAGCTACTCGCGATCTCACCGTGACAACGGTCAGTCAGCAGCCGTCAATGAAGGCGCCAGACACGCCAAGGGGAAGTATATGTCATTCTTGAATAGCGACGACATGCTTGCTCCCGGCACCATCAGCCACGTGATGAATTGTTTTGCACGAAATCCAGATGCTATGCTTGTCTACGGACAGCGCATCCTAATTGACACGGACGATCGAGTGTCAGGGTGGAGCTCCGCCAAACCGTTCGACCACCACACCTGCCGGTTTACAATCAACTCCGAAACCGCGTTCTGGAAACGAGAAGTTTTTGAAGAGTTAGGTGGTTTCAATGAAAGCCTTCGCTTTGCTCTTGATCTGGATTTTTTCTGCCGCATTTACAAAAGGCACCCAATTTTACAGGTAAATAAATTCCTCGGGCTTTACCGTTTCCACCACCAGTCTAAGTCTGAAACCTTGCAGGATGTCTGCGCAATTGAAACGAGTGAATGCTGGAAGCGCATTTTCAATTCACCTTGGCAACCTCCAGCGCCGGCACCGATGAGCATGAGGAAACGGCTGAATCATTGGAGGATGGCGGTTCGCAATCCGCAGTTGGTCCTAATGCCTTATCTGCAGCATAAACTCGGCCGTTTAGCCAAACCGCAATGAGTGACTTTGCACGCATCGTGTTCATTTGCGGCTCGCTTGAGCCAGGCCAAGATGGCGTAGGCGATTATACCAGATTACTTGCCTCTCAATTTAGGAAAACGGGACACACCGCCAGCATGGTCTCGCTCGCAGACAAGCAGGTAGACAACGTAGAGACAGAGTTACAACTTGACGTAAAAGCGCTACGCATAAGCCAGAAACTCCCAGTCAATACTCGACTGGAACGCCTTGCTGAATTCATCCGAGCACAGAGCCCGCAATACATTGTTCTTCAGTATGTCCCGTTTGCCTATCATTCCAAAGGTCTTCCTCAAACCTTACTTGCGGCGTTCAACGCACGTTTCCATAAAATTCCTACCCACTGGATGTGCCATGAGCTTTGGTGCGGCATCAGTCACAAGAGCGGCTTGAAAGAGAGGCTATTGGGAGCACTTCAAAAGCAGCTACTCAAGCGCCTACTGACCAAGGCAACCAGCATTAGCACTAGCAACCCCAACTACCGTGAGCGGCTTCAGTCGATTACTACCAAACCCGTAAACTTACTCCCACTCTTCAGCAACATTCCCCTCGAACCACCAACTGACTCCGTACCGTTAAAACAGGAGACAGAGCAGACCAAGCTTCGCATTATCATTTTTGGCCGCATAGCAGCTGACTTCCCAACAAAAAGTTTCTTCAGTCAACTCGAGTATAAACTAACTCAAGCGCAGAGAACGGCAGAGATAATTTCAATTGGCCGTCTTGATCGTGGCGAGGACGCTTGGGCAGCCTTTCAGTCAAGCACGCTTCAGCGCTTATCGTTCCAGCGACTAGGAGAGCTATCGACTACCGAAATAAATGCACACATCTTCGATGCGCATTTTGGCCTGGCGACTACCCCCTTAGAAGGCATTGGGAAAAGTGGCTCGGCCCTGGCGCTCCTTGAGCGTGGAAAACCAGTCATTGGGCATTTTCAATCGAAACGATCCATCGGTATCTGTCCGGGCCAATTTCCTGACGGACAATTGATCGCCATTGATGATCTAGCCCAAAGCACACTCGAAAGACCGCCGACATTCATTATCTCCGCTCAATTACCCAAAGTCGCCAAGATGCAATTAGAGTTACTGCTGCATCCGAGTTGAAGCACATGTTAAAGGTTTTAATAGTCTCGCCAACCATGGGTAGCTACGGCGGCATAGAAGCATTCGTGCTAGAGCTAGGCCGTTACTTAAACACGTTGCCAGAAGTAAGTGTCGAGCTTTGCTTCAAGCTTGTTGGCCAAAGTCGCATCGATGAACGCTTAAACGAAATTCTCCAAGCATGCGGTCTCCGGCATTCCATTGTTTCAAAATTTTCCCGCGAACTACTGCGCTCAATTGCAAGGGCAGACATCGTGCATACACAAAATGCCTCTCCTGACGTTTCCGTTTTCTCAAGACTTTGCGGTGCAAAGTTAGTTCAAACAATACACAATCATCTCTATAATCGGCCAGCCCTCCGCACACTGTCTTGGAAGCTGGGAGCACGCTTGGCGCATATTCGATTATACAATTCAGAATTTGTTCAAAAATCATGGCGCATGCCGACTGGCGACGCAGATCGAGTTGTTCCCACCGTATCTTCATTAACCTATGACTTTGCTCCGTTAGCACCGCGTCAGGGCTTCGTGTTTGTCTCCAGACTTATTGAAAACAAAGGCGCTGAGACGCTCCTTGAAGCCTATGCCAAAGCAGGAATCCCGCATCTCGACTGGCCATTGCATATCGTGGGAGACGGGCCTTTACGCAATAAGATCAAATCACTGGCAGCCACTTCGCCCGGCAACATCAGCCTTCACGGCTTCGTCGAAGAAAATCGAAAGCGTGAACTTATTCGCGGCTCCCGATGGCTAATTGCCCCTCCTCACACGATGGAGGATATGGGCCTAACGCCACTCGAAGCCAGAGCGAACGGCATTCCGGTCATCGCGACTCGCGATGGTGGACTTCCCGAGTCCGCAGGTAGTCATGCACTTCTCTGCAAACCAGGAGACGTCAATGATTTGGCTACGGCAATCGAAACAGCAGTCAACATGAATGAAGCCGAATATGAGCATCGATCGGAGGAAGGCTTTGCGTCCTTAAAACGTCATTTATTTCCGCTCGATTTTTACCCAGAGCTCTATCGCCAGTTATCGGTAAAATGAAGACTCTCCTGGCTCATCCCACTGGAAATAACTTTGTGCGTGAAGCAGCTATCGCGTTGCAGGAAAATGCATTATTGGGCGAGTTGCACCTTAGCATTGCCTCATGCCACCGCAATTGCTTTCAACGCTTATCCCTGTTGCCAGGATTCCGAGACATTGCGCGTCGTTCGTATCCAGACAGTCTCTTCAACTACCTACGGCTGCATCCTCAACGAGAACTGGTTCGCCTACTCGCGCAGCGTCTAAATTGGCAAAGCCTACTGCGTCATGAAACTGGCTGGGCCAGTGTGGACGCCTGCTATCGCAGCTTTGACGCCAAGGTGGCTCAATCAATGAGCAGCGTGAGCAACCTGGACCGTGTCTACGCTTATGAAGATGGCGCACTGAGCATTTTCCAACGTGCAAATGAATTAGGCTGGAAATGCATTTACGATCTACCCATTGCACACTGGAAAACAGGACGCCAGATATTAGAAGAAGAAGCGGAACGACTGCCAGAGTGGCGAGCAACTTTAAAGACCGTAATCGATTCGAAAGAAAAAACAGATCGCAAAGATCTAGAGCTAGAGCTTGCAGATATCATTATCTGCCCTAGCCAATTCGTCGCTGATTCTATTCCAGAGAATATCAGACGCAGTAAGCAACTGCATATCATTCCATTCGGCTCACCAGCAATTTCCCGGTTCGATAAGACAGCGAATAAAAAGCTGAAGGTTCTTTTTGCCGGGACGCTAACGCAGCGTAAAGGTCTTGCGGATCTCATGTCTGCCATGCAGTTGCTTAATCCAGAGCAATTCGAACTACACCTAATGGGCAGTCTTGCGGCTCCTTTGGATTTCTATAAATCTCAATGCCATAATTTCACTTACCACAGCACAAGGCCACATGCAGAAGTGTTAGAGCTCATGCAATCCTGCGATGTCTTCGTATTGCCTTCGTTGGTGGAAGGACGCGCGCTTGTGCAGCAAGAAGCCTTGGCCTGCGGGCTGCCTATCATCGTCACCGCTAATGCTGGCGCTGCGGACTTAGTGGCTGATGAAAAAGCCGGATTTTTGGTTCCAATCCGCTCGCCTGAATCAATTGCCGAAAAGCTGCAGTTATTGCAAACAAATCGAGCGCTGCTTCAAACCATGCAGCAAGCAGCGCCAATAGTCGCCCAAGAAATCACTTGGCAACGTTATCGCGAGCAAATTTCATCCGCAGTAGCCAACGCGTGAAAATACTCCTACTCGGCAACTACTCGCAAGATCGCCAATTCAGCATGCTTGGCTTTTGCACGCTGATGTCCGAGGGCTTGCTTGAAGCAGGACACACCGTCGATGTGTTTCAACCATCGGTGCGCCACGGACGCAATCAGAACACGCATCGAGGGATCGGCAAATGGCGGGGCTACATGGATAAATACGTCTACGGGCCTTTGGAGTTAAAAAGACAGCTACGAGAAGCCCGCCCTGAGCTGGTTCATATCTGCGACCATGCAAATGCAGTTTACCTACCCTATCTGAATGATGTAGCCACCGTCGTGACTTGTCATGATATGTTTGCGATCAAAACCTGGTTGGGCCAAATCCCCGGCCAACAGAAATCCAAGATCGGCGGACTTCAACAGCGTTGGATTTTCAAGCATTTGCAAAATGCGAAAGCCATTGCCTGCGTCTCGCAAGCAACACTGGATGACCTAACACAGCTCGCTGCTCAAACCAGAGAACATGCGCAGGTGATACCCTCCGCACTTCCCTTTCGCTATGCGCCCTTGCCTCGAGCAGACGCAGAGCACTTCCTAAAGTCTGCAAATCTGAAGACACTCGCTGGCAATCCGCTGCCGGATCAGTTCCTACTGCATGTAGGCAACAACAGCTGGTATAAAAACCGTGACGGCGTCATCGAAATCTCGATAAAGATTTTGGCAAAAACACCGATGCTGGGCCTGGTGCTGGCAGGCGCAGCACTAAGCGATCAACAACGCCTTGCCCTCGAGGGATACGAAAACCGAGTAGCCTTAGCCGTTCGGCCGGCAAACGAAACGCTACAAGCTTTGTATTCCAAAGCAACTTTGTTTCTATTTCCCTCTTTGGCCGAGGGCCTCGGCTGGCCACCTCTGGAAGCACAAGCCTGTGGATGCGCAGTAGCCGTATCCGACATCGAACCCTTGCGCTCAAACTGTAGCTCTGCCCTTCTCATCGATCCTAATGACTCAGACACTGCAGCACAGCAAATCATAGAGCTCCTGAATGATCCACAACGATTGAGCGTCCTAAGAGCTGACGGGTTAATCAATGCACAACGCTTCCAAGCAGACGCCATGATCCAAGCCTACATCGATTTCTATCGGCATGCCATTGCAGAGCATACAGCATGAAAATTTTGCGCATCATCCATTCGGCTAACCCAAAGATTGGCGGCCCAATCAACGGGATAATCAACTCATCGAAATTTATCTCACGAGATGGCCACAAGGTGACGCATATTAGTTTGGATGCACCTGCCGATGTCAGTGGAATCGATCTTCCAGGAGAATTCATTGCCCTTGGTCCAAGCAAAAGCGGTTACGGATTTTGTCCCAACCTGGACCAATGGCTCACCAAAAACTTACCGCGATTCGATGCGGTACTGGTGCACGGCATCTGGCAATACCATGGCTTTGCAGTCTGGCGCCATTGCCGACGTCTGGGGAAAACAGCGCCGCCGTATTATGTATACACCCACGGCATGCTGGACCCTTGGTTCAAGCGAACTTATCCACTCAAGCACCTGAAGAAATGGCTCTATTGGCCTTGGGGAGAATATCGGATTCTTCGCGATGCGAAGGCCGTACTGTTCACTTCTGAGAAGGAAAAAATCCTCGCACGGAAATCCTTCTGGCTATACCGCGCGCATGAGAGAGTGATCGGCTACGGCACACAGCGACCAGAGTTCTCACAGGAACAATATCAGGCAGAATGGAGTAAACTTTGTCCTGCAAAGCAAGGTGCGCGTTACTGGCTTTACCTGGGACGCTTACACGAAAAGAAAGGCGCGGACCTATTGATTAATGCCTATCGGGCGCTCAAATCTATTCGAAAATCTTTGCCGGACCTGATCTTGGCAGGTCCGGAACAGGACACTCGATTCACCGATCAGCTAAAGCAAATGGCGGCTGACGACCCGCAAATTCATTTCGTTGGCATGCTGAGTGGCGCCGCAAAGTGGGGCGCGCTGGCGAATGCCGACGCGATGGTACTGCCATCACATCAAGAAAATTTCGGCATTGTAGTAGCCGAAGCAATGGCGATGTCCACTCCGGTCCTCATTAGCAATAAAGTGAATATCTGGCGTGAAATCGAACAAGCGAAGGCTGGCATCGTCGCTAATGATGATCTCTCAGGCACTCAGGAATTGCTGAGCCAGTTTTTAGAATTAGACCAAGGGCAGCGATCCGAGATGAGCAGGGCTGCTCAGAAATGCTACGAAGACCATTTTTCAATGGAACGCGCGACTCACGACTTAATTCAATTCCTACAAGCATGAGCCCACTTGACCTGACAGTCGTGCTGCCAGTGCGCAATGAAGAGCGCAATCTGGGCGAAGCATTAAAGGCGCTGGGTAATAACTTTGCGATGCAAAGCATTGTGGTGGATTCAAGCAGCACCGACCGCACCATTTCGATTGCGGAAGAGCATCGCGCCAAGGTCATCAATTTCGAGTGGGATGGCAAATTTCCGAAGAAGCGCAATTGGCTGCTCCGTAACCACCCTCCGACTACCAAATGGGTCCTCTTCCTTGATGCCGACGAATGGCTGACCGAAGACTTTAAAGCCGAAGTCCGCGCAGCACTTGCGACTACTGAGCACGTCGGCTTCTGGCTCAACTACACCATCTATTTTGAAGGCAAACCACTCAAGGGAGGCTACCCGCTGAAGAAGCTCGCGCTGTTTCGAGTGGGCGTCGGCGAGTATGAACGTATCGACGAAAATCGTTGGAGCCAACTCGATATGGAAATCCACGAGCACCCAGTACTCGACGGGACCACAGGTGAAATCCATGCGAAGATCGACCATCGCGATCTGCGCGGCCTCGACCATTGGAAAAAGAAACATGCCGATTACGCCGCTTGGGAAGCCCATCGCTACCTGGCAATCAAGGATAACTCTGCGTTGCAAAGTAAGTGGAGCACCTTCCAGAAAATCAAATACCGCCTGATGGGCACTCCCCTACTGGGCCCGGTATTTTTCTTCGGTTGCCTGTTCGGCATGGGCGGCTGGCGTGACGGCAAACGCGGCGTGCAATGGGCATTGCTCAAAGCTGGCTATTTCAATGAGATCAGCCGCTTGGTTTGGGCTGAGCGTAAACAAAAGTAGTTCTCCCACTCCTACGCTTCGGCTTGTCAGGAGACTGCGCCCGACCTTTTCACCCAAACAGCCCGTTCACATCGAACGGGCTGCTTCGTTTTAAAAGCTCATTTGCGCACTGCGCAAATCTACCAGTGCAGCGGGACGCTGCCTAGTTTTCGATCCAGAACTCGGTCTTGGAATCGTTGACTGCTTTCACATAGCCTGCGCGGATGGTGAAGTCGCCGAACTTCTCGCCTTCATTGCGCTCCTTGGCGTAACGAAGGATGATTGGCTTGAGCTCGTCGAGCACCTGCTGGTGGGTGATGCTGTCGCGGTAAAGCTTGTTCACACGGTTGCCGGTGAAGCTGGCGCCAAGGTAGAGGTTATACTTACCGGGGCTGCGACCAACGAAACCGATTTCCGCGAGGAACGGACGAGCGCAACCATTCGGGCAACCCGTCATGCGGATGACGATTTCGTCTTCGCGCAGGCCAGCTTCATCGAGAATGTTTTCGATGTCGGTGATCAGGTCCGGCAGGTAGCGCTCGGACTCGGCCAAGGCGAGACCGCAAGTCGGCAAAGCCACGCAGGCCATCGAGTTGAGACGCAGTCCGCTGGTGTTCAGGCGGTCCATGATGCCAGCATCCTTCAAAATCTTTTCAATCGCGGGCTTCGACTTTTCCGAGATCGCGCCGATGACGAGGTTTTGATTCGCGCTCAGGCGGAAGTCGCCGGTGTGAATCTTCGCCACTTCACGCAAAGCGGTCTTCATCGGGAAATCAGCGGTGTCGAGCACGCGACCGTTCTGGATGAACAGCGTCAGGTGCCACTTGTCGTCAATACCCTTCACCCAGCCATAACGGTCGCCGGTGTGTTCGAAGGTAAAGTCGCGGGCTTCCTCAATCGTCACGCCGGAACGCTTGGCAACTTCAGCGCGGAAGGCATCGAGGCCCATGTCTTCCACAGTGTATTTCAGACGGGCGTGCTTGCGGTCGCTACGGTCGCCGTTGTCGCGCTGTGTGGTCACCACGGCTTCGGCAATCTTGATCGCGTCTTCGGTCTTGATGAAGCCGAGCATCTGCGCAACACGCGGATAAGTCGCCTTGTTGTTGTGCGTCATACCCATGCCGCCACCGACGGTCACATTGTAGCCGACAAGCTTGTCGTCTTCCACGATCGCGATGTAGCCGAGGTCGTGCGCGTAGATGTCCACATCGTTGCTCGGCGGCACGGCGATGACAGTCTTAAACTTGCGCGGCAGGTAAGTCTTGCCGTAGATGGGCTCGACGTCCTCTTCGCTGGACTCCAGCTTCTCGCCGTCGAGCCAGATCTCGTGGTAAGCGCGGGTGGCGGGGGTCAAGTGCGTGTTGATGTCCTCAGCCAGCTTTTGCACCTCTGCATGGACGGCGCTTTGGTAAGGATTCGGGTTGCACATGACGTTGCGGTTCACGTCGCCGCAGGCCGCAATGGTGTCGAGGCACGCGTCGTTGATCTCCTTGATCGAGCGCTTCAGGTTGCTCTTGATGATGCCGTGAAACTGAAAGGCCTGGCGCGTGGTGAGCTTCAGCGTGCCGTTGGCGAACTCATCAGAAATCCGGTCCATCTCGAGCCATTGATGCGGGGTGCAAACGCCGCCCGGCACACGCACGCGCGCCATAAAGCTGAACGCCTTGTCCAGCTTTTGCTTGCGACGCTCGTTACGCACATCGCGGTCGTCCTGCTGGTAGATGCCGTGAAACTTCGTCAGCTGACCATCATCGTCGGACAAGGCTCCATTGCTGACATCGGCCAATCCTTCCAGGATCGTGCCCCGGAGAAAGTTACTGTTCTCCTTAATCGTTTCGTTCTTCGACAACTTCTTCACGTTAGTTTCGGCCATAATCTCTATAATAGTTGGAAGAGTTTTGCCTTCCTGACAACAAAATTAAGTATCTTAGGTAGAATAGTCAAGTTAATGCGCAGTACTAACAGCTAGGCTAATGCCAAGGGCACAGATGGATCAAAAGTCATACTGCCGATAGGTTGCTCCAGCGACTCCGGGTCTAGCCAGCCAGCAAACGCGATCATCGCAGCGTTGTCGCCGGTGTGCTTGCGCTGGGCCAAGAGCACTGGCAGGCGCTTTTTGTAGGCCAGCGTCTCCATCTCCTCGCGCAGCAGCGTGTTGTTGGCGACCCCGCCCGAGAGCCCGATGCTGGCGACCTTCGTCTTGGCCAGCACGTGGCGCGTTTTGTTGACGAGCTGGCGGACGATGGCCACCTGGTAGTCCGCGCAAATGTCGGGCAACGCGCCGGCGAGCTCGTCATCGGTCATCGCTTCGAGCTGATAGCGCAGGCTAGTCTTTAGCCCCGAAAAGCTAAAACGGAAATCCGTGCTTTTGGCGATGCCGGTGGGAAACTCAAAGCGGCCGGTCTTGCCTTTGGCGGCGGTCTTTTCGATCTGAATGCCGCCCGGGTAAGGCATGCCGAGCAGCTTGGCACCCTTGTCGATGGCTTCACCAGCGGCGTCATCGACCGTCTGAGCGAGTAGGCGGATGCAGCGCTTTTCGTCGATTAAAAACAACACCGTGTTCCCGCCCGAGACCAGCAAGCCAAGATGCGGCAGCAGCTTTTGAAAGTTCGCTTCGAAGTCCTGGGGGGCCTCCGCGTGCAGCGCAATGAACGGCGAAAACGCGTGCCCGCGCAAGTGGTTGACGGACACCAGCGGCGCGCCCCAGGCCGTCGAGAGCGACTTGGCCACCGCGATCCCGACTGCTAGGCAGCCAGCGAGTCCAGGGCCCGTCGTCACCGCGATCTTATCCACCGGCTCCAGCGCGACGTCGGCCTGCGCCTTGGCCAGCAGCGGCCCGAAATTGTGGACGTGCTCGCGGCTCGCTAGGTCGGGCACCACGCCGCCGTATTCGCCATGCAGCGCGATCTGCGAGTGCACCCACTCGCCCAGCATCCCCGCCTCGCTGTCAAACAACGCCAGGGCCGACTCGTCACACGAACTTTCAATCGCCAGGTATCTCATCGTAAAAAAACTTCCGCGCCAATGCTTGCGCGAGCCTCCATGAGGAACAATCTTTGGCGCCGTGGCAACCCGCGAAACCATTCCCGCCCCACTCCTTTCCGCCTTCCGCGACGCGGCCGACGCCGGGGGGCGCCTGAGCTACGCCGACTTCTCGCGCCTCGCGCTCTACCACGAGGCCGAGGGCTACTACCGGCGCGACCGCCAACGCGTGGGCAAGGCGCAGGGCACGGACTTCTACACCTCCGTCTCCGTGGGCAACGTCTTTGGCCGCGTGATCGCCGAAGCCGCGCGTCAGCTCATTGCACCGCAAGATTCGGCAGAGTTTACCTTGGCCGAGATCGGCGCCGAGCCCGAGGGGGGGATGTTTGCGGGCGTCGAAACCGGCTTTGGCGCGGTAAAAACTTTCCCGCTCGGCCATGAATTCCAGCCCGACCCGCATACCGTGCTCGTGGCCAACGAAATCCTCGACGCCCAGCCCTTCCACCGCCTCGAGTTCCACGAAGGAGCGTGGCGCGAATGGGGCGTGGCGGTCGATGGCGATACACTGCGCGAAGTCCCGCTGGATAAATTCAGCGAGCCCGCTCAAACTCTGCTCGCAGACGCCCTGCCCGCGGAATCGCTCCCCGGCTACCGGCTCGACATCGCGCTGGAGGCCGAAACGCTCGTCCAACAATGGGCCGCGGGAAACTGGTCTGGCGCGATTATCCTGATCGACTACGGCAAGGGCTGGCCCGAGCTGACCACCGTCACCCCGCAAGGCACGGCGCGCGCGTATTTTCAGCATCAGCAGCATAACGAGCTCCTCGCCCTGCCCGGCCAACAGGACCTCACGACCCACGTTTGCTGGGACCGCATCGAGGCGGCGCTCAAAGCGTCGGGCTTCGCGCCCCTGCCCTACGAGCGGCAGGAAGCGTTTTTGGTCAAGCGTGGCTGGACCGAAATCGAACGCCTCAGCACGGACCCCGAAAACCGCCGCCAGCTGCAATCACTGATCCACCCCAGCGGCTTCGGCTCGAAGTTCCAGGTGTTGGCGGCCACGCGGTGAGTGCTTCAATTGAAAGGCAAGGTGGAGCCGGCTGTCCCTAGAGCACTTTTCATCTAGATTTGCCGAGTCAGGTGGGGTAGAGATTGGATGCAGCGCAAGGCGGCTTTGATTGAGCGGGCTGGAAGCCCGTGATT
>JAVDPC010000007.1 GCA_031296915.1 Cerasicoccus frondis
CCAGCCCGCTCAATCAAAGCCGCCTTGCGCTGCATCCAATCTCTACCCCACCTGACTCGGCCAATCTAGATGAAAAGCGCTCTAAGGCTGGACCTCGACTTCGCTGAAGCTGTCGCCCACGCGAATGGCGTCATGCCAGACGGAGCGCTTGTCTACGCTGGTGGGACCGTTGTTCCAACTGGGCTTGTAAATGCCCCATTTCAGGCAGAGCGGGTTTTCGTCGTTGTAGCAGTTGGGCCCGTCGCGCAAGAGGACGTGGGTGTAGGCGGAGTCGGTGTTGGTCTTGGTCCACACTTCAACCAAGCCGTCGCTGCCGTAAGACCAGTGAACCTTGACTACGCAGTCCAGCCAACGGCCAGTTTGCACTGGGCCCAGCGTGACCTGGTCCTTGATTGGCGGGTCGTTGTCCATCGTGCAGGGGTCAGGGTCGGCGTTGATGCGGAGCACCCATTCATCGCGTTTGATGGCGAGGAACATCGAGGGCGATTTATGCTGGTTTTCGCACGGGTCGCGCAGGGAATACCATTGGAAGACGATGTCTTCGTTGGTGTCGTCAAACTCCCAACTGCTGACAATGTAGACGCTGAAGCCGTAAAATTTCGTTTCGCCAATGTCCGCCAGCGTGCCGTCCACGCGACCAGAGTAGGTTTCTGCGCGTGGGCCGCCGTGGGTTATGTCGCCATAACGCAGATAGGCCTTGAGCGAGTGCTCGCCTTCACGGTGGACGTTGGTGACGTTTTGGAGCGAAAAGCTTTCGGCCATTTGCAGCTCGAGGTCGGTGTAACCAGAGTCGAGCGAGCCGTCTTCGTAACCGGCGGAAAAGGAGGTGGTCGCCTGGGCCAGGGTTGTGCTGAGCAGCAGGGCGACGCCAAGGGTAGTTGTTTTCAGTTGCATGATGTTTTACTTCGTTTCGGATTCTTCGATTGGGGTGGAAAGAACGGTCGGGGTTATTTGCTGGGATGTCGCGTTGCGTGACTTGCGGGACAAGCCATAGAGCAGCGCGCCCACCCCGATCAAAAAGATGCTGAGCGATGCGACCGCCACGTAGCCGCGCACGCTGTCTTGAGCCAGCAGGAGCAACAGCAGCAGCGCGCCTATCACCATGGAAACCATGCCGACAAAGGTGGCGGCCGAATTAGTGGCGCCGTCATCGCCGACTTCTTTGGCGAAATCGACGGGCGTGTGGATTTTTTGGAAAAAGGCGTTCACGCGCTCGCGGTCGGTGCTGTTGACGCGGCGCCAGAAGGCGGTGGATGCGAGGAAGCTGCAAACTCCGGCAACGACCACCCAGCCCAGCACTTTCTGGAAAGTCCAGGGCTCGCCGTCGATATGGCTGGCCTTGAATGCGAATAGCGATGGCAACAGGGCGATGCCCACGCTCCACAAGGCCGCGCTCGGCGGCGCCTTTTTCACGAACAGTCCGAGCAGCATGGGGATGAGCATCGGCAGCGTGATCATGGCGCCAATCAGGTTGGCGGTCTCAAACATGCCCATGCCGTTTTGGCCGGTGAAATACAACGCGATGCCGATCGACATGAGCCCAAGCACGATTGAGACGCCGCGAGCAATGAGCAGCTCACGCTGTTGCAGAAGCTCGGCGGCGCCCAGCGCGCGAAAAATCGGTGGCAGAATGTCCTTTACGATCATGGCGGCGTTGCGGTTTACGCCCACATCCATCGAGCTGAGCGTGGCAGAGAAGATGGCGACAATGACGAGGCCGATCAGGCCGTTGGGCAGCACGTTCATGCAGGTCACCGCGTAGGAGGACTCGGCGGCCTTGATGCCCGCAAAGCCGTTTACTTGATCCGCGTAAAGCAAATGCGCGGTCCACGGTGGGATGAAAAAGATAAACAAGCCCAGCGAATAAAGCAGGAAGGCGAGGAGGCCGGCCCGGGAAGCTTCGCGCCCGTCTTTCACCGCGAAGTAGCGCGGCGCGGCGTCCAGCGACAAAAAGGCGAACAGCATATTAACGGCCATCGCGATGTGCCACGCCCAGGTGTATTGGCCGCCTGCATACGCGCCATCTGGCTTGACGAGGCTGATCCATTCGCGGTTTTCCGGCGCCGAGAGCCGCTCCACCAAGCCACTGAAGCCACCCAGCTCAACCAGGCAAAAAATCGACACCAGCACCGAGACGCCGACCATGATGAGCCCTTGCACAAAGTCCGACGCCATGACCGCCCAGCTTCCGCCGAGGGTCGAATAAAACAGGACCACAACGCCTGCCCCAATCACGACCCATTGGATGTTCAGCCCGAAGACTGATGTTGCAAAAATGCCGAGCCCCCACAGCCACATGGCCGCGATCAGCAAGAAGTTCACTGCGCCGAGATAGGCGTAAATCTGCTGGGTGGGGACATTGAAACGGTCACGGATGACTTCGGGGATCGTCACCGCTCGCGTTTGCCGAAAGATGCGCGCCAGAAACAGGCAGTGAAACAGCAGCGCGAATGCGCCCGCCGCGTAGACCGTAAAGACGCCCAGGCCGGCTTCGAACGCCGCCCCGGCGTTGGCCGTGTAAGTCCGCGCGCTGATGCCCCCCATGAAGATGCTGGCGCCGGTTAGCCACCACGTTGCGCGGCAGCCGCTGCGGAAAAAGTCATCCGTGCTGGAGTTCAGACGTTCAAAGACGACGCCGATGACGATCAACGAAATTAAGTAGACAATGATGACGGCTAGTTCGACCTGCATCGCTGGGAAAAGTTAGAATGGGAGTTGAGTTTCGGGCGTCACCGTCAGCGTCACTGCGCCTGCTTGGGTGGGTTGCTCCAGGCGGAACGCGATGCGGTCTGGCTGCTGTCGCCCAGCGTCAATGTGTTCACTGTGGACGGTGATTTCGCCGGCGTCACTGCTGGCGTTTACCCGGACAATATCCACGCCCGACCACACCCATAGCTCGCCCTTGTGGATGCGGTATTCGCTGAAGGTGAGCACTGCAGTTTCAAAGGTGACGGGCCGATTCGCCTGAAAAGAATCGGTGATGACCAAGCGCTCCGGCTGGGCGCGGTTGAGTTGGAAAGCGCGCTCCAGTTGGGTCAGCTGCGGCAGTTGGTAGGCCGCGCGGTAATCGATGGTCAGAGCAAAGACGCCCGCGTCCTCGACGAGGCTGACGACGGTTGCCCGCGCGTCTTCGCCACTGCGCTGCAGTTGCCCGTCGATGACTGGCACAGGGTGCCCATAAGAGTTATTGATTGGGCTGTCATAGCGTCGGTGGTCAAAGGACGCCGCCGAATAAACATCCATGCCGGGGTCGACCAGAAGCATCGTTTCCCCCACTGCGCAGACCCAGGAACCGACGTCATTGTGATTATGATTTGCCCCGTTGTGACCCGCGCTGATGGCGATGCTGAACGGCGTCGCCTGCGACTCCAAATCGCGCGCGACATAGACTTGCGCTTCCTCGAATTGGGATAACTGCGGGGTGCCTGTCGTGGCGTTCGTGGCGTCGGGTGAGTCCTCGTTGCAGCGATAACTGAGGTTCCGCGCCAGCACGCTCAAGCGATAGCCAAGGCCGTGGTAAGCATCGGCTTCCTCCCAGGATTCGAAGTTGGGGGAGGGCTCGGGAATGATGGTTGGCAGGAGGTCGTGCGCCATGCGCGCATTGCTGTATTGCAGTTTGTTGTTGGGCGGAAAGCAGTCGGAGAACGTCGGGTAAAGGCCGTGGTGGAGTTCGTACTTGGCGGGAAATTGCGCGATGCCCGCCACCTCTGGAATTACCCCCCAGTTGGCATTGCCATCCGTATAATCCCGTAGCAGTAGGGACATCGCTAAATATTGGCCGAAGCCGTAATTCCAGTAGCCCAGGCCTTCGCGGCAAAAGCCGTCGGACGCAAAACCGGGCAGGTAATGGGTGCGCATCGCGTGCTCAGCGGCGGTCAGCAGAAGCGCCTTTTCCGCCCGATGACCGGGAAGCGCCAACGCCGCGCCGATCACGCCTGCATGGCAAACCGCATTCCAATTATGGTCTGCGTTGGCCCACCAGGCGTTGGACCACTTGCCGCGCCGGAGATCCGCCAAATACGGCTCCACTGTGCGCTGGTAAACGGTGGCGCGCATCTCGTCCACGAGCTCTGGGGGGAGGGTGTTTTCCAGCCAGACCGCGATGATCGCCAGATTGGCGCCAACGACAGAGGACGCCAAGTCGATGAGTGCCCGCTTGCCTTCGAAGCACCGCAAATCCTTGTCATGCGCCGGGGCGACCCAGGTCGGCATGACGAGCCATTCGTCGATCTCGCCTTCGAGCAGTTCGAGATCGTTCTGGTCGTTGTGAATGCACTCAGCGATGGTCAGCGCCAGCAGCATCTGGGACTTGCGCACGAGGAAAAGTTCATAGCTGGCCCGGTCGCCGCTACGGGAAAATTCCAGGTATAAATCTTCGTCAAAACCGATGTCTTCGGCGTCAGCCTGGGAATCCGCAATTTGCAGCGCTTTGAGCGCGGACTCGGTCCGCAGCACGCATTTCCAGAATGCGCGATCCTCGATCGGCTGCCCCACCGCGAACGGCGCGTCGGACGCCAGCTCGTAGTAGAACTGAAACCGCTCCGAAGAGAATCCATTGCGCCGGGCCAAGGTCGCCGCCTCATCGACGGACAGTGCCGGCAATGCCTCGTAGGCGGTGAGCTGGGTTACGCTGGTGTTGGGTTCTGGAGGAGTCATTGCGGTGGAGACGGGGTTGCCAGTCAGGCTGGCGCCGAGTAACAGCGCAGCCGACCAGCACCCCAGAGAGGGCGCTAGACGCATCAGTGGAAATTCCGGTTAAGGGGCATCAACGGCGGCGGCGCAGCACGCAGCCGAGAGCGAGGGCGCCGAGGCCGAAGGCCAGGGAATAAGTGGACGGCTCAGGAATCAGGCTTAGCGTGCCGCCGCCATCGATGAGGTTGCCTGCGAGCGAGCCATTGAAGTTGACCAAGTCGGTGTAGCTGAGCGGGGTGTTTGTTGGCAGGCCGGAAAGGTCGAGTCCATCGCGTTCAAACGCGCCGACGCTGATGGCCTGGGAGAGATTGAGCACGCCCGTGGAGCCGAGTGAAATGGTGGAGTCCGCCGCGGTGTAGTCATAACCAAAGCTCAGGCTGTTGGCCCCGATGATGCGGAACGCGCCGTCGAAAGTGCTGCTGGCGTTGTTGACCAATATTCCATTGCCCGCGCCGCCGCTGGAGACCGTCAGGCGGTTGCTGCCGGAGAGGATGGCGTCGAATTGGAAGATGACGTTGTCGTTGCTGGAAGCGAAGCGGACCGTGGAATCTTCGGCGATGTTCAAGCTGCCGCTGACCTGAATGGTCGTGTCGTCGTTGAGGCCGGTGGTCAGGTTGCCGCCAGCGAGGATGATGGTTCCGCCCCAGTGGCGGAGTGATCCGCTGCCGCGGCTTTGCAGGTCGGAGCCTGTGGATATGGTCAGGCTGTCGCCGGCAAAGTTGAATGGCGTGGCGTCGGTATTGCCGTAGACGACGAGCGGGAGGCCGGCGGTGTCGTAGGTGTTGCCGGTAGTCGGGGCGGAGCCGTTCCAGAGAACGGCGTCGTTCCAGTTATTGCTGCTGGTCGCGGCTTGGGTTTGGTCGATTTCGGCGGCGCTGCAGAGAACCGGCAACGCGAAGATGATGGCAAGCGGGAGTGTTTGTTTCATGGTTTTGTCGTTGTTGAGGTAAAAATTTAATCGACGGGCACGACGTCCACATGGCCGTCGAAAAACAGCGTGACGCGTCCGTCCAGGTGGACCGGCTCTTCCGGCAAGGCGCCATACCAACCGGCGCCATTGAATTCCGTTAGCTGCTGATCCACATCCTGCAGCGCCCAGAGCTGGGTAAGGTTGTTGTCGTTGAGCAGCGCGTTGACATTTTGGGAGGCGTTGACGACTTCGCCCGACGAGCGCACGTAGCCCCATGGATTCAAGTTGCGGTCGCGCACGCGCACCCGGCCATTGAGCACGTAGACGGGGCTATTTTCGCCTTGGCGATAGCTTTCATTGGCGGGATTGGAGAGAACTTCGATGCGCTGCGTTTGGGTGGTGGGGGCGGGGGCGTTCAGGTAGCTCCACAGGTGAAAGCCGAGGGATTTCTCATCCGTGCTGCGGTATTCCGGGCCTTGGCCGGTGTTCATGGGCCCGGGGAGGACGCTGTTGTGATCCTGCGTGTGCATTTGAATGGCCATGCCGATCTGGCGCACGTTGTTGAGCGCGGTGGCCTGTTGTGATTTGCGACGGGTGATGCTGACCGCCGGGATCAGGATGCCAGCCAGCAGCACAATGATGCTGATCGACACCAGTAACTCAGTGAGTGTAAATCCACGATTTCGGTTGGGGGCTCTCATAAACAGGGTAACGTTGAGGGGTGTTTTCTGGATATGAGGAAACGTTAACCATTGATTTCGCTTGTCGGCAATTGTGTCGTAGGTTTACAACAAAACTGCCGTGAGGACGACCATTAGAGACATCGCGGCGGCGGCCGGCGTCTCGGCGACAACGGTGTCGCTCGCACTACGCAATCACCCCCGCATATCGCCAGCTACGCGGGAGCGGATCGCTGCGCTTGCGGAAGAGATGGGCTACCAGCCGGATCCATCCCTGCTCGCGCTCAACAAATACCGCCACAAGCGCTCCGATGCGCAAGGGGTGACCACGCTGGGTTGGATCAATGCCTGGCCGAATCGCGCACGTATGTATCAGAACCCGAATTACAGCGACTACCGCAAGGGGGCTGAGGCGCAGGCGCGCAAGCTGGGCTATCACTTGGAGGAGTTCTGGGTTGATGGGGCCGACATGACTTGGGCCCGCATTTGCGACATCCTGCGCAATCGCGGGATCAAGGGGGCGCTTTTGCCGCCGGTGGCCGAGCATGGCGCCGTGATCGAGGCGGATTGGAGCGGCTTGAGCGTGATCGCGATCGGCCACAGTGTCAGCAGCCCGCAATTCAACACCGCATGCAGTGGGCAGACTGAGGCTGCGCGCCTCGCGATGACGCGCTTGGTGGAGCGTGGGTTCCGCCGCATTGGCTTTTACTTTCAGCGGCCCGGCAACTACCGCACGGACTACCGTTTCATGGCGGGTTATTTGGTTGAGGCTTACCGCTTCGGCCTGCGCAAGCGCATTCCCCCGCTCATCTGTGACAGTTTTACGGAAGAGTTTCACCGCGACGAATTCCTTGCCTGGGTGAAGCGCCACCAGCCCGAGGTCATCCTGACCCTAAACTCCTTGGTCTGGGACTGGCTGCGCGAGGAAAATTACCGCATTCCGGAGGATATCTCGATTGCGCACCTAGCCTTGCCGATTTCCAGGCAGGACGTTGCGCTGGCTGGGGTGGACCAGTGCTCGGAAGTCGTTGGCCGGAAATCGGTGGACTTGCTCGCGGGCTTGATTCTTCACAACGAGTCCGGCATCCCCGATGACCCGAGCCAAACCATCATTAAATGCAAATGGGTCGACGGCGAGACGATGAAGCCGGAAGATTTGGGTTAGGGTGTGATACTACGCCAACACTATAATTTTCATTCTCTCAGATGCCGCTCTCGGTTCATCCAGAGTATCGCGCTGCTGAGGATGAGCACTTCCGGGTTCGCGAGCTCGGCCTCAGCATCCAGTCGTGCAAAGGGCTCTTTATAGGTCATCGATCCAATTTGCTCGCCATCCTGATGCATGCTCCAACGCTCGTTGCTGGCGATGAGCAACTCGGCCTGACTTTCGACTTTGAGCGAATGATTTTGGTCGAAGAGTTCGAATTCCACGAGGTTGTAATCGCTGGTGGTTACCCGACCGAGTCCGACATTTTCAGCATTAGTGATGATGGTAGCAGACGTTTTGAGTGGGTGCGTAAACACGTAGCGCTCTTGCTTCGGGTCGAGCTGGTAAATGCGCCATGCCGCCTTTTGCCAGAAATGAGCGTAGGCGATCTCATAGCGCTGATCGCCGATTGAGATTTCACCAAAGGAGTAGCTGTTCAATCCCGTGTATCTGCGAATCTTCAGTTGCATGGGTTAACTGTTGCCGAAATGCCCCTCCGCGAGAAAACGTCGAGTCAGCTCGAGGGTCCTGGGATGGTTCATGATAAGGTAGTGGCTGGAGGGGACGATGGCAAAGTCACGCATGCCGTCGAGCCGGGCGCTTTCCACGGAGACTTTGCCGTCGTGCGGTCCATTGAACATCCACGCGAACCACGGGTCCAGCGATTTACAACCGGCGATGACGCCCGCCTCGTAGTTCGCCGGGCCAATCTGGTTCGGCAGGGAATCCTCGTCCGTCACGAGCTGTTGACCGGCCTTGCCAAAACGCGAGCGGTAGATCCACAACTTGCTTAGCCAATCGGCCACTTCACTGCCGTGGTTGGGCGGGGCGATGTGCACTACGCGATGCAAATTCTCGGGCTGGTGGCCTCTTAAATACTGGCGCGCCATGATGCCGCCCATGGAAAACGTGACGAAATACAGAGGTTGGTTCGCATCGATTTCGGCGCTGGCAATGGCAGGCGCGAGTTCGGATTGCACGAGACTTTCGATGGTGTTGCGGGTGCTCGGGTAGTCGATCAGCAACACGCGGCGCCCGGGCTCAGCAAGGGTGTTGATCATCCGGTCGAGGTGGCGAAACTTCGGGCCAATGCCGTCGAGCAAAATGACGGTCGCCGCGCCATCGCGCCGACCATACTCGTGCACCTTAGTTTTAGAAACAGACCACATGGGAAAAATTAATTAACGGGTTATATACCTTCTGGCTGGGCATGCGAAGCTTGCGTTACGTAGAAGCGGCTTCCAGCCGCTTTAGTTCCAGTTGGATTCAGTAAAGCGGCTGGAAGCCGCTTTTACTTTCTACGCTGCCAACGCTGCTTTTCGCGCTAAGCCTGTTCAGCCAGTTTCTTGAGTCCCTTGAGATCGAGCTTGCCGGTGGGGAGCACGGGGATGGCGTCGACTTTGCGGACGATCTTGGGCGTCCAGAGATTCGCCAACCCGGCGTCCTTGGCTTTGTCGCGCAAGGTGGATTCCGCGATGTCGAATGTGGTGAAGAGCACCAGCGCTTCGCCCTTGGAATCGTCCTGACGGGCGGAGACGGCCATTTGTGGCGTCTCGCTTTCAGCGACGTCGAACGCCTTGGCGAGCGTCGTTTCCACGGTGCCGTGAGGGACCATTTCACCGCCGATTTTAGAGAAACGACTCAGACGGCCTTCGATGTAGAGAAAACCATCGGCGTCGCAGCGGGCCAGATCGCCGGTGCGGAACCAGCCTTCGTCGTCGATGACTTCTTTGGTGCGCTCGGGGTCGCCGAGGTAGCCGTCGAAAATGTTCACGCCGCGCAGGCAGAGAATGCCGACTTGGTCGATGGGCAGCGTCTTGCCGCTGTCCGGGCACTCAATGCGCGCTGCCATACCGGTGAAGAGCCTGCCCACGGAGCCGCGGCGGGTGCGTTCAAGTCCAGGCTCGCCATCCTGAGCCGGGAGGTTGGGCACATTCACGGATGCGACGGGCGTCGTCTCGGTGAGGCCGTAGCCTTCCAGGTAATGCGAGCCCGGAAAACGCGCTTCCCAGGCGTCGTGGAATCCCGCAGGCGTCTTTTCGGCGCCGGCGACTACGATCTTGAGCGACTTGAGTTTCTCGGGCTCGACGCGCTTTAAATACGGACGGAAGAAGGTCGGCGTGCCCAGGAGAATGCTGCACTGTTCCTGCTCGATGACGTCGGCCGCTTTTTTGAAATCGAGGGGGGAGGGGGTGGTGACGACTTTTACCGCGACGCCGAGCGCCGTCCAGATCTGCACCGTAAAGCCGAAACTATGGAAAATGGGCAGGTTCGCCATCAGCGTTTCACCACGGGGGAGGACGCCGCATTCGCCGACTTGCAGGGCGTTGCCAATGATGTTGCGGTGCGTGAGCACGACGCCCTTCGGGTCACCGTCGCTGCCACTGGTGAAGAGCAAGGCGGCTTCGGCATTATCACCGCGCTCGGGAACCTCGAAGCGGCGGAGGGCGGACTTGGCCCCCATCAGCTTCAGCCCGAGGAGCGTCTTGATGATTTTCCACTTCGGGATGGCTTCGAGCATTTCTTTGACGTCGAGCGTGTGCTCGGGCCAGGGGAAGCCAGGCATGCGGCCATCGATCTGCGCGCGAACCGGCGCAGCGCTGATCACGGTTTGGAGTTCGGCCTTTTCGAAGCAGCGCTCCAGCGCAGACTTGCCGAGGGTAAAGTTGAGGTTGACCGGCGTTTTACCCGCCAGGGAAACGGCGAGATTGGCAATGATGCCGCCGAGGCCGGGGGGGAGGACGATGCCCACGCGGCTTTCCGGGCACTTTTCGCGGATCGATTGGGACAGGTTGAGGGCGACTGCGCACAGCACGCCAGCCTTCATTTCCTTGCGCGCCATGGAGTGGTCGACCACGGCGATGTCGTCCAGGCGTTCGCCCAGTCGTTCGACGACCCACCCGCCCAGGTGGCCGGATAGTTCGGGATTTTCCTGGAAGGCGTCGGCCCCGTGATCGAGGACCATTTGGCGAGCTTCAGCAGCGGACATGTCAGTAGATATGGGTTGGCCGAGGACGATCCGGATGGTTGGACGTCCTAAGCGCGGCAGCTTCCAGAAGAAGCGGCCACCCTTGAAACTGAAAATGGAGCCCCACAATCCGTCAAGGTAAACCGGCAGCACCGGGGCATTTGCTTTGCGGGCGATCAGGCGGAAACCGTCCTGAAATGGCGCAATATTGCCATCGCGGGTTAAATGGCCCTCGGGGAAAATCACCACGGCCTCGCCTTCGTCGAGCTTCGCAGCGGCGGTGCGGATGGCGCTTCTGGCCTTGGTCGGGCTGACGGGCACGACGCCAGCCAAGCGCAAGGCGGCGCCCACGAACGGCTTTTTCATCAGTGTATCGTGGCTCATGAAGCGCAGTTTGCGCGGCAGGCACACGCCCATGATGACGGCGTCCATGTACGACACGTGATTGGAGATGATCAGCACTTTGCCCTCGCGCGGCAGGTGCTCAAGGCCCTTCACTTCGACGCGGTAGCGTAGCTTGACGAGGAGGCACATTGGCCAGTAGCCGAGACCCTGGGCAAAGGTCAGCCCCAGCGCTTTACGATGCTGGCGGAGGCGGTATACGCCATAGATCGTCGCGCTGAAGGCGACTGCGAGCAGCGCGATGCCAATGCCCGTCGTCGAACCGAAGCGAAAGCCAAACCAGAGCGCAAAAACTGCGGCCAGCGAGATGATCAGGAAGCTATAGGCTGAGTTGTGTGAATCGGAGGTGTCCATGTCTCCAATGAATGCGTGGTGCGTGCCAACTGGGTTTTGGCGTGCTTTGGTTTATTGCTAAATTGTTGCTGATTAGCAGAATATGAATTTCAGTAGTATGGTCTGCATTTAGCCCGAAAAAGCATAGTCATGGCATTTTATGAACCCATTATTCATTTAATGTATGCAGAAACCGTAAAAAGGTAGCGCGGAGCGTCCCCGCTCCGCAAGGATTGAGGGAAATGACCAATCGGTTCGCGAACAGCGGGTTGCGCCATGGCGCCATTCACGAACTGACTCCGCATTTTGGCACAGCTTGCGGAGCGGGGACGCTCCGCGCTACCTTCCCCTCCTATTGGAATGCAGGCTCTGGTGTTACTTGGAACCCAGCAACCTACGCCTGGATTCAGCGCGACAACCGCCTGGCTTTGAGGCGACGTCCACGCGTCCTTTAGAAGTAGGCGTTCGGTGGTGAGAAGTTCGCCGGCGTGACGATTGCCATCACGAAATGCAGTGATCGCTCGCTTTCAGCTCCATCTTGTAGTTAAGCAAGTCGACGCCGCGGATGTTCACGTTGTTTTCGTAGAGGACACGGAATCCCTGCTTTTCGAAAACGGGTTTCGCGCAAATGGAGGCTTCGACATGCAAGCGGTCGAGTCCGCGGGCAAAGGCTGTTGCGACCGCATGCTGGATCAGCGCCGTCCCCACGCCGCTATGGGCGGCCTTCGGGTGGACGTAGGTGCAATCGATGTGGCCATCGGGGTCCAGTTCAAGAAAGCCGACGACCTCCCCATCCCGCTCATAGACGAAGGGCTGCTTCCGTGCGCAGCGCTGCCGCCAGTGCTCGGGATTGGGCGTCGTTTCCGTCCACGCGTGGCACTGCTCCGGCGTGTAGACCGCGCAGGCGATCTCATGCACCGCCCGCGGGAAAATCTCCGCAATGGCGTAGCAGTCGTCAGGCTGGTAGGGACGGATCATCGGAAAATGTTGCGTTGTCGGGTGACTTGGCGGACTGGGGACACTGCAAAGCTGCCCAACTCAGCGCAACTTCATTTTTCGCAGATGATTCGGATTGATGACATACTCATACTTCAAGCCGTCGGGGTCATGAAAAAAGGTGGCATAATACCCTTCGCCATACTCGGGGCAGTCGCAGGGAGCATCTTCGATGGCGGCATGCCCGGCATGCTCAAGCGGAAGCAGGACTTCCTGGTAGAAGCGGTCCACGTCCTCGCGATCCAGCGCACAGAACGCCAGGTGGTCATGTTGCCCGAGGGCGCCACGCTGGTATTTAACTTCTCGGAAAGGCGCTCGAACCTGGCAGATGCTGATCTCATGAGGAGATTCGAAATCCCAGCGTTTCCAATCCTCGTAGGCGTAATCCTCACCGTAACTGGAGCCCGCCAACTCATACCCCAAGTATTGAAACATCGCACTGTAAAACGGCGATGAGCGCTCAACGCTGGATACGTTGATAACCAGGTGGTGTAATAGGCCTCGGTGCTTACTCATTGTTTTGCAGGGGTAGCGGATTGGCTTAGTTTATAGTTTTGCAGGTAAGTGACGTTGCCGTAGGTCCAGGGCTCGGGGGTGACTTCGAACCAATCCTTAAAGCGTTCGCGGAGCTGGGTTGGCTCGACCCAGATTTGGGCTTCGAGGTAGCGATACCAATTGAGCCGCCGGTGCATCTGCTCAAGGTGTGCGGCGATGCCGAGTGAGTGGTAGCCGACGCAGAGGTCTTCGTAGGTGAGTAGCTTGCCGAAGTAGGGATACTTCGCTTCGCTGTAGTCGCTGGGAATCTGGTAGCCGAAGTGTTGCTTGGCCGGGACCTTATTCAGCGTCACGAGGTGCAGGTGGTCCGGGCACATAAAGGTCAACTCGCCCTCGGCAAAGAACTCGATGGGGATCTGAATCTTATACGGGTCGCGATACAAACCGCCAACCACATCCGCGTCGCCCAGCACGGCGTAGAATGGCCGCCTGGGCGCGTCTCGTTGAAAGCGTTTCGCGTAGAGATCGATGGTCAAATCGTCGGCGAGTCGGCGGTAGTCAAAGAACGCCTTACCCTCGGCGAAGCGATTAAACCCAGTTGGCGCGTCGCGCTCTTGTTCGATGATTTGCTGCGTTTCGGCTTCGTCCAAATCGCAGATGCTGAGCAGCGGCCCTTTTTCACGTTCGAAATAGTGGCTGATGTAGCGTGGGAGATGCATGGCGGTTTGCGTGAGTCTACAATCGCGCTTCGCGGAGGAGCTCGCGCTCTTCGGGGAGGAGGTCGTCGGGGTTGACGCCTTCCATGACGCTTTGGGACTCGTTTTGATGACCGTTGGCGGCGAGGATGGTGGCGTAGATGGCGCGGTGGCGCGGGCGGGCCTCGCTCCAGTCGATGGGCAACGTGTAGAGTTGCTCAAGGGCGAGTTGTTCATTGCCGGCCAGGTAGAGGCCCAGCGAGAGGGTGATGATGTTCGCGAGGTAGGGGCGCTCGGACTCCTGCAGCAGGCGATTGGCGGTGGTGACCGATTCCTGGATGTCGCCGCCCAGCAAGAGGTTCAGGTAAGCGATGTCATTGGCGACGTCGCTGTCGTTGGGATACTTTTCGGCCATGCGTTCGAGCGCGTGATGCAGGGCGTGGATGTCGCCGGAGTCCTGGTCGAGCTTGATCATTTCTTCGAACGCCTTGCGCTGGGTGGCGGGGATCAGGGCGAGCTTTTCGAGCACTTCGCGGGCGCGCTCCGGCCAGCCCATTTTGGTGGCGTAGGTGTAGGCAAACTCCAGCTTGCCAATGTCTTCTTTGGCGGTGACGAGCGCTTGGCCCCAGATCAGATTGCTGATGCGGTCGTTGCCCAGCTCCTCTTGAATCCGTGAGCGAAAGAGAACGATGGTAAACGGGTCCAGGGGCAGGCGCGGGCGCTCAACGATGCGGGCCAGTTCGTCCCATTGCTTGGTGTAGGCCATGGAGTCGACCCAGACGAGGAAGAGATCCCGTCGCGAAATGGCCATGTCGAAATTCACCAGCTTCAGGAAGTCTTCCGGGCGGCCCTGCTGGTTGAGCCAGCGCCCGATTTCCACGAGCTCGGACGGGTCTTCGAGGTTAAACATCTCCTGCACTTCGTCGAGCAATTCGTCCATGGTATGTGTGCCCAGTCGGCGGCGCACGACGATTTCGGTCAACTGGTCTTCGCGTCCGGCGAGGGGGTGACGGGCCAGATTTTCGGCGGCGACGAGTAATTGCTCGTGAGTCATATCCGGCGCAGTGAGCATTGCCCGAGCGGCTTCGAGGCCGATCTCGTCCTTGCGCTTAGCCATGTCCTGAAGCCACTGCAGACCGGCCTGGCGCGTCGCCTCGTTGTCGCTTTGCAGGCTCAGGTTGATGTAGGCAAACTGGATTTCGATCGGAGAATCCGGCGCTGCGGCGGCTTGGCGAGCCAGCTCGACGGCTTTTGCCGGTCGATTGTTGACCAGTTCGACGCGCGCCCGGCGGTAGAGCGCCTCGGCGGAGTTCGGAAAATCCTGCGCCAGACGTTGGGCGAGGGCCTTGATTGCGGCTTCGTCTTGCAGTCGGGTCGTGCTGTCGAACCAAGCGAGCAGGTCGGCTTCTTCCTTGGTTTGTTCGTAAACTTTCTGCCAGAGGGCGGGCGCGCCCTGGGGGTCTGCGTCATTGAGAATGCCAGCCAGAGTCCGCGCGACTTCCGTATTGTCCGGGTCGAGGGCATAGGCCGCCTTGGCGGCTTCCCAGGCGGCGCCGTAGCGCTCTTCCTCCAGCAGGACTTTGGCGTCCTCGGCCAGGTTTTCCGCGCGCTTTTGCTTCACGAATCGCCAGGTAAACGGCGTCGCGACGATCAGCAGCGCCAGGAGGACGCCGCTGATAATCAAAATCCGCTTAGCCTTGGGAGTGAGAGACATAACTACGTTTTATCAACGGCTCAGCCGGAAGCCAACTTAAACCTCTGCCTCCAAAATGCGCCCGCCTACGGCGTCGGCCAACAGGCGTCCGGCGTCGGTCAAGCGCAACTGCCCGCCGATCTGTTCGACCACGCCTTCGCTCAAAAGTTCACGCCAAAGCGCCTCGTAATTTCCCCAGTCTGCACTTGGAAAGCGTTGGCGCAGCGCGGCGAGGTTGACGCCCTCGTTGAGCCGGAGCCCGAAGATTAAGGCGTCCGCCGCGACGAGTTCCGGATTGAGGGAGACGACGTCGACGGCGGTGCTTGGCAAAGCTTCGGGTGAATGGTTTTCCAGCCCGCCGAGCCAGGCGTTGAGATCGCTCGGGTTGCTCCAGCGGTTTCCGTCCCATTGGCTGGCGGCGGAAGGGCCGACGCCGCGCCATTGCCCCATGCGCCAGGTGGAGAGGTTGTGCGCGCATTCGCGGCCGGGTTTGGCGAAGTTGGACACCTCATACTGCGGGTAACCCGCCGCGCCCAGCGCTTCCCAGGTAAACTGATACAGCTCGGCCTCCTGTACAATGTCCCGCTTGAACTCGCCCTTGGACAGCTTGACCCAGAGCTTGGTGTCCTCCTCAAAAGTCAGGCAATAGGTCGAAATGTGTTCCGGGTTCAGGTCGATGGCGCGGTTCAGGTCGTCGCGCCATTGGTCGAGGCTTTGGCCGGGCACCGCGAAAATCAGGTCGAGGTTGACATTATCGCAGCCGCCCTGGCGGAGCGTTTCGTAGGCTTGGAGGACTTGCTTGGGGCTGTGACGTCGGCCCAGCTTTTCCAGCAGCGCCTCGTCGAAACTCTGCACGCCCATGGAGATGCGGTTCACGCCAGCCTCGCGCATCGCGGCGATTTTATCGGCTTTAACGGTCGAGGGCGCCATTTCGACGGTCCATTCGGCAATGGGTCCGGGAGCGCGGTCACGAACGGCTTGGCAAAGGCGGGCGAGGTCTGGCGCGGCGAGTAGGCCCGGCGTGCCGCCGCCGAAAAACACCGTCAGCCCCGCATCGGCGTCAAGGGCTGGTAAAAAATGGCCATTGGCTTGGGAGTCCGCGCGGGCGTCCCACTCGGCGCGCCATTGGTCGAGCTCGCGCTCGATGCCGTCCAGGTAGCGCAGGAGGTCGGCGCGGCGGGGGGCTTCCTGGTAAAAAGCGCAAAAATCGCAGGTGGTGGCGCAGAAGGGCACGTGCAAATACAGTCCGGGGAGAATCACTGCGTCGGATTGACTATTTACGGGTTTTGCTTGCGAACATTGCACGTACGTTGTTTGTCTTAGGTATTCGTTAAATGAAAGCAAAACTTTACCTGATTCTCGCTGCGACCGCTGCCTTGCTTACGGGGTGCGGCCCCTCGATCAATAACCTCACCAGCGCGCGCGTGCCGCAGAACGCTTCGGGCATTTACACGCTGAGCATGACCGTGACCAACGACGACGGCTCGATCTCCAGTAGTACTTATGTGCCCAAGGTCGTGATCGATGGCGTTGAGCGCCCGATGAACTTGAGCGACATTGGCAAAAACATTTTTGAATACGACTACGCCATCCCCGAAGGTCGCACGGACGCCAAGTATTATTACTACCTCGATTACGAGCGCGACAACGAGCACTACCTGAAGTCCAAGATCTTTGACCTCCAGATTACGGATCGCTACGTGACCGCCATTGAATCCGTGCGCGGCCCCGTTGGCGCGGAAATCCCGGTTGTTGGCCGCGGCTTCACCGACTTCGATAAAATCGTGATCGGCGGCTTTGAAGCGGACACGACATACCAGTCGCCGACTTCGTTGACTTTCATCGTGCCCGCGCTCAAGCCCAACCAAGCTTACCGCGCTGAGCTCGTGAGCGGCAACGGCGTGACGAAACTCGGTAAGTTCCACGTCGATGCGTCGAAGCTTACCGTGGTGCCGGCGATAATCAATATCCGCCCTGGCGAGCGCACTTCGGTGGCCTTTGGCGTCGAATACCCGACCTCGAACATCGGTTTGCCAATCAGCGTCATGACGAACATTCCGGACAGCGTGATCATGCCCGAAGTGGCGATTCCCCCCGGCGCCCGCTCGGTGAGCATTCCAATCGAAGGCGGCAAAAGAGGCACGGGCCTGCTTTATGTTTCGGCCCCTGGCTACAACGAACTGCAAGTGCCGGTCACGGTCGGCATGGCTTCTGGCTCCGCTACGGATTGGAAGATGCCGCCAACTGGCAGCTCCATTGGCCAACAACAGCCAGTTGAAGAAGTCGTGGTCGAAGAAGAGACCGACATTTTCATCTTCGAGTAAACCAGCATTTGTCTCGGCTGGTGTTTTTGCCAGCCAAGGAAATTTCATAAACGGCGTCCTGCAATGGGCGCCGTTTTTTTGGCATCAACCGCCGACTTCTAAATCCACATAAAGCAGGCGGTGGTCGCTGGCCTGGCTGGTCTCGGGTTGGCCATCGTAGATGTGCGTTTGGCCGCCCACGATGAACGGCGCCAGCGCGGGTGAGGCGAGGATGTAGTCGACGCGCTCGTATTTATCCTCGGCCCGATAATGAAAAGTCCACGCTTCGCCGCGAGAGTCGACGGCCTCTGGCAGTTGCGTTAACTCCGTCTTGCCGACGCTGAGAAAACGGCGGACAGGCGCGCTGCGTTTGGTGTCGTTGAAATCGCCCACGACTAGGTAACGCGGATCGCTGTCCGGCGGGTAGACCTCGCGAATAAAGTCCCTTGCCGCTTGGGCTTCACCCGTGCGGCGCGCGCCAGACTGCGGGTCGTCGTCGCGATTCGTCCAGCGGCTTTTCAAGTGCACGACAAAGAGCGTCCACGCTGCGTCGCCTTCGCCAAAAGTGACTTCGAGCAAGCCGCGCTTGATCACCTCGCGGCCATCGAAGTATTTGAAATCCAGGTCGGTGTGGCCTTTTGCGGCGAACGGAATTTTCGATAGGACTGCGATGCGTCGATTTTCGTCAGGCCCGATCAGGCATTCGGCGTAAGGGTAGTCGAGGCCGGCCTTTTTTAAATCCTGTCGCAGCTCTTCCAAGTGCAGCGGTCCGCCGATTTCCTGCAGGGCGAGAATGTCGGGCTTCGCGGCGACAATGACTTTGCGCGCGGCGGTTTTCTCCGCTTCTGGCTTGGGATAAGCCATGCGATAATGCCCATCCACCCACCGGTCGGTATCGAGGTAATTGTAGAGATTGTAGCTCGCCACGCGAACCGTCTCCGCCGCCAAAGAACCAGCGAAACATAAAACGACGAATAGCGCGAATGTCCGCGAATGTGTCAGGAGTTGATTCGTGTTCATTCGCGTAATTCGTCGTTAAAAGGTCATTTAGCTTTGAGCGCCGCTTCGCGTTCCAGCAGGTTCGGGTGGGAATAGTAGAACCAGCTAAAAGTCGGGTGGGGCGTCAGGTTGCTGAGATTCTTTTCGTGCATCTTGTGCAGGCTGGTGACGAGCGGCATCGGATCGTCGTTCATCATCATGCGTGCGTAGGCGTCGGCCTCGTATTCATGCTTGCGGGACATGGTGTTGGAGACCGGGGTGAGCCAGAAGGTGAACAGGCCGCTGATCAGCATGAAGAGCAGCAATACCGGCGCCATGCCCGAAGCTGGATCGAAGCCAAAGTCGGTGTAGAACCACGCCTGCGTCGCGAGCCAGCCCATGATGCCGAAACACAGCAAACCGGCAAAGAACGCGATGCCGAGCATCTTTGGAATGTGCCCCTTTTTGTAATGGCCGATTTCGTGCGCGAGCACGGACTCCAGCTCGATGGGCTCGAGCTGCTCGATCAGGGTATCGTAAAGGACGATTTTGCGAAACTTGCCAAAGCCGGTGAAAAAGGCGTTGGAGTGGCCGGAGCGCTTGCTGCCGTCCATCACGAGAATGGTTTTTGCGTTGAAGCCGGTGCGTTCGCCCAGGGCGAGCAGGCGATCGCGCAGCGGGCCTGCTTCCATCGGCGTGAGCTTGTTGAACAGCGGCATGATCACCCGTGGCGCCAGCACCATCAGGATCAGCTGTAGCGCAAAGAAGGCCATGAAGCCCCAGAACCACCAACTGTTCGGCAGCCAGTTAAAAATGCTCAGCAACAGCGCCAACACGGGGATGCCCAGCACGGCGCCGATCGCCAGCGCGATCAGCTTGTCTTTGATCCAAAGTCCGACCGTGGATTTATTAAAGCCGAACTTCGCCTCCAGCTTAAACGTGCTGACCCATTCAAACGGCAGGCTTGGCAGCCCAATGATGATAAACGTCAAAAACAAGACCACGGCCTGGCCCCAGACGCCTTCGCCCAGCAGGCCAGTCAGGGAATTATACAGCCAGGCGAGAAAGCCGGTGGCCACGATCAGCGCGAGCATGAGGGCGTCGTAAATCAGCTCCTTGCGGCCAAGGCTGTTCTTGGCCAAAGTGTAGTCGACGGACTTGCGGTAAGTTTCCTCGTCGACGACTTCACGGTAGGCGTCGGGAATGCGGTCTTTATTCGCCAGCACTTCTTTGCGATTGAGGCATGACAGGCGAAACTCCATCGCGGTTTTGGCGATGATCAATACGAGGAAGACGACAATGGGCGTGGTCAGCATAGAACTATTTTAACGAATCAAAATCGGGATTAGTTGCTCAAGGTTTTGGATTTCGTAGGTGGGTTCAAGCTGTTTATCGCGAAATGGGCGCCCCTTGCGGTTGAGCCAAACCGTGTCAATGCCGACTGCAGAGGCCCCCCGGATGTCGGACGAGAGGGAATCGCCGACGTGCAGGGCCTGTTCCGGGCGGATGTCCATGGTTTCCAGGGCTGCATGAAAAATCTCCGGGCGCGGCTTGTAGGAGCGGACTTGTTCGCTGGTGATCAGCCGCTCAAAGCGCCAGCCGCAACTTTGCGCCGCGAGCTGGATGTCCTGCATGTCGATGTTTGATACGATGCAGATGGGAATCGGACAATGCTCCAGAAACGACGTGCTTTCGGGGAACGGTTCGGGCGCCTGCCAATAGTCGTAGAGTGCTTGCGACATGGCGAGTGGGTCGCCGTCTACACCCGCTTCTTGCATCGCGAGTTCGAGTGATTGCAGCTCGATCGCACGTTGGGTCTGAAACGTCGCGCCGTGCGACTCAGCGCAAAGTTGGGCGAAAAGCGTGGACCAACGCAGGCCAAAGGCTTGCCTATTGGCGCCGGCTTGGGCGCAGATTGCCTCAATCACAGGATCGTCTTCGGCGACGAGCGTGCCGTAGAAATCAAGAAACAGGGCAGAGTAGTGCATCCAATTAATCCTGCGGGAATTTATGCATTTGCACAATGTGCAAATCTATCGGTCCAGCGGGACGCTGGCTTTAAAATCGCGCAGTTCGCCGATCATCCAACGGCGCTCGTCTTCGCTCAAGTTCGAGCCGAACTTGATCTGCTTCTTGCCGTGGTGGATGCACACGCCGTAGACCGGCTTGTAGTTTTGCTGGTAAAGTTCGCCTTCGTCGATCTCGGTAATGGCGTCGAGTTGTGTGCTTTTGCGCCAGCGCAGGCTCTTGATCGACCAGATGACGGACGCCTCTTGCGTGTCGATGGCGATCGTGGTTTCGGCAAAAACGGTCATCATTACCCACGCAATCAGGAACAACCCGGCGGCCACGAAAATCGACAGAAACCAAAGCATGCCGTATTCGCCTTTGCGGAACAGGTCCACGACGGCAAACCACACAAAGCTGTTCCAGAATAGCGCAAAGACCAGAAAGAAGCAACCCGCGCCCTTGAGTCCATTGCGCGGAATAATGAACCCCATCGAATCGGCCTCACGATAGTGCTGAATCTTGGAGTCATCCGGTTTGGCAATGCGCGAGATCCCCACGCTGTCACGTAACAGGTGAGACAATCGATGATACTCGCCGCAGCCCGGGCAATGCGCCACGCCCTCGGCGAGATTCACGCGTGCGTTCGGGATGCCGGCATTGCAGGTCGGGCAGATTGGTTTCATGTGAGTAGCTGGTTAGTGCGCCTAAGCTACCACGTTTCCTCCGCGCCCGGAATTACAATCTCACGGCGGGATTATCATTGGGGAGGGAGGGTGGCGCGGATCGTTTCTCTCGACTCGCAGTTGCGTAATGGCCAGCGGTCGGGATGTAGGGCTCGCGCTTGCGCGACGCCGCTTCCGCTCAAGGACACTGTTCCACCTAATGCGGCATCGCGCAAGCGCGAGCCCTACATTCCAGACTGAAACGAAAGGCGATGAGTCTGCTTTTTAGTCACAGCTTTTGGGGGACTATGCTGATGGAGATGAGCATATTGTACTTTACGGTTGGTGGTAGCACGCTTAGTTTCCCGTCGTGATACTTCACCAACTGCATTCCCCAATCCTGTTTTACGTCAATGAAAGAGCCTGAAATCGTTTTGGAGGAATACTCGCCGCATGGAAATCTTTACGCAGTTGTAGAGCAGGACGATCGTGTCGCCTACCTTTACCTCAAGGCTCCAAGTAATGAGGCATTCGGGCTCAAGACATGCTGGATCCGAAACTTAGGTGAAGCTCCTGACCAGCTTGATTACGAATCCATGAACGTTGGAGTGCCTCCGATGCTTCCCAAATCATTTTGTAAGGATCCTGCAGGTGCTGAAGCATTGAGAGCAGAGTCCCTACAACTTGTTTGGTTTCCGGAAGGCGACGGTATTGCTCTTTTAGAGAATGGACGATACTTAGCCGTGATTCCGCCTTGGGGTGGTATGGATGGGTTTGACGGTTATGCCCGGGATTGCCTTGGGCAATCACCATTGGCATGGGGGTTGGAAGATACGAGTGTAATGGACGAGAGGATTCAGCAAGCCATCGATTACTGGGCACAATGGGATCGATCACCGAGTCCGTGGGAAGTATGCCAAGATGCATTCATGGCAGTCTACGAGCAAGCGCTTGGTCCGCACAAGCGCTACTTTGCAATTGATGGAGGTAACTGGCCAGCGCGGGCTTTGGTGTTATTCGAGAATTCGGACAAGGTATATCTGTTGACTTTGGGGATATCCCTCCGCCCACAGCCTGCCGTAGAAATGCACTACGAAGATCCTATGGATTATCGCAGATTTGAGTTTGCGGCCTGTTTTTCCAAGGAGATCTCCGAGGAAACCATACTCGCTTTTGCTTCATATTTGAGTGCTCAAGCGACTCTTCCCTGGAATCAGTTTACATTTTTTGGTGACGGGCACACTGTCCTTTGTGACTCTCTGGCGAACGATGCCTCACTCAAAGATTTTAATTCGGTGCTCTTGAAAGAAAATCCCATTGATGCGCCAGATATCCAAACACCTCGGACCCAAGGTGAAAAGGTGAGCCTGCTTTGGGCGATACCCTTGACGGCGGAAGAACGCAACTTTTCGGAAAGTCATTCAAGCAAAGACCTCTGCGCGTTGTTTCCTTCGGCGACGCCATCTTGCGTGATTGCGGAACGAAAACGGGTGATTTAATGTTGTATTTCACCTCGTATTCTCAAATTTAACTGAAATGAGATGGCTGCAGTTCGTTACAGATTGATGAGCCTTCAAATGTTAAAAGATCTTTTCCATGAGTCATTGCCGAGCTACCTAGATTTTGACGGAAATTACGACAAGAGCTTTTATGGAAGCCTCAAAAATCTGATGGAAATGCCAGAGTATGAGTTAGCTTTCTCGCCCTATGTTGAATTGGCTAAATCATGCGGTATGACTTCGATGAGTCTGAAAAGAAGTTTAGAAACAGGACGATTATATCTATGGAATGTAAATCTAGGAGGTCATGCTCCGATGTTAGAATTGCGTCCTGTTAAGTTAGATCATGTCTTGGATCTTAATTTGATGAAGCGTCTTCATGAAAATTGGGCGAGATTGCTCGGATGTGATATTGATGATGAGCCAGGATATTTAATATAGGAGTTGGCCGCGATAAACCTATTTATGTTGTCACAAACTCACTCCCGCAAAAACTCCGTGATCACGCCCCGTGCCTCCGCGCCGGCGTCTTCGAGGACGTAGTGGTCGCAGTCGGGGTAGAGCTGGACCTTCGCGTCGGGGAAGCGGGTGCGCCATTCGGCGAGGAAGTGGTTGTTGAAGCAGAAATCTTTTTGACCCCACAGAATGAGCATCGGGCGGTCTTTGAACTGCGCGAGGCCGTCTTCCACGCGCTGGAGCGTGGCGTAGCTGGGGTGTGAGGCGTCCAGCGGGATGTCCGCCACGAAGCGGTGGGTGGCGATGCGGTTGGCCCAGTTGTTGTAGGGGAAAATGAAGCCCGATTTGACGTCGGCGGGGAGGCCCTTGGAGGAGGCCATGGTCAGCGCCGGAGCGGCAAAGGCGTTGAACCCGCGCACGATCCATTCGCCGAAGCCGGGGACCTTGCACAGGGCGATGCGCTTGGGGATGCGCTGCGAGCGGAAGGCCGCGGTGTTGAGCACGACGATGCGCTTGACCTTGTCGGGCATGGCTTCGGCGAGGCCCATGCCGATCGCGCCGCCCCAGTCGTGGACGATCAGCGAAAACGACTCCAGCCCGAGCTCGTTGACGAGCGCCTTGACGTTGTCGATGTGGTCCTGCAGGCGGTAGGTCCACTGCTGCGGTTTGTCCGAGAGGCCGCAGCCGATGTGGTCGGGCGCGATGCAGCGGTGGGTCGCGGACAGCTCTTTGATGACGTCGCGGTAAAAGAAGGACCACGTCGGGTTGCCGTGGAGCATGATGACGGCTTCGCCCGCACCCTCGTCGACGTAGTGCAGGCGGCCGGCCGACGTTTCCAGCCAGTGGGACGCAAAGGGGTACAGCGCGCGGATGTTGGCGGGGAGTTCCATTGTTAGCATTCGAGGGCGAGCATCGCGCAGACGAGGCCGCTGCCGATGCCGAGCAGCGCGGCCTTGGAGCCGGTGGTCAGCGCGTCGGTTTCGCGGGCCTTGGCGAGGGTGAGCGGGAGGGAGACGGAGCCGACGTTGCCCCATTCCTCAAAGGTGGAAAAATCCTTGTCGAGCGCGAGGCCGAGGCCTTCGAAGAGCGCACGCTGGTGACGTCGGCCAACCTGGTGGCAGATCACGCGGTCGGGCGTGTCGGTGGTCCAACCGGTGTGGCTCTGGAAGCGCGTCCAGGTCTGCTGGGCGAGGTTGACGCCCGCCGCGAGCAGCGCCTCGGAGTCGGTTTGCATATCCAGCTCGCCGCCAGTGGAGTCGCCTTGGCAAAGTTGGTTGGCGGTGGAGTCGCTGCCGGTCACGCCGCCGATGATGCGGGGGCAGGGGGCGTCGGTCTCCTCGGTGCGGCAGAGGACCGCGGCCACGGCGCCGGCGCCGATGGTGAGGTTGGCAAAATACGGTTTCACGCTTTTGCGCGTGTGGTCGCCCTCCAGCAGGACGCGGAGCGTGCGCTCGATCAGGGGGCGCCCGTTTTCGCCGGAAACGAGGAGCACGCGGCGGACTTGCCCGCTTTCGATCAGGCCGCCCGCGACCATCAGGCCGTTGATGAAGCCCAGGCAGGCGTTGGATAAATCAAAGAGCTGACAGTGCTGGCCGAGGCCGAGCTCGTGGTGGACGGCGGCTGCGGTGGCGGGCTCCAAGCGGTCGCGGCACACGGCGCAGTGGATGACGAGATCGATGTCGCCGGGGCCAAACTTGGACTGCGCGAGCGCTTTTTTGCCGGCTTCGGCGGAGGCGGCGGACGGGCGGTGCCCGAGCGGCCAGAAACGGCGCTCGCGAATGCCGGTCATCAGCTCCAGGCGACCGGCGGGCAGCTTGAGTCGCTCGTAGAGCGGGGCCAGGCGCGCCTCGATGTCGTCCGAAGTCCAGACTTCGGGCGGCTCGGCGTAGGCCAGGCTCTCAATGGCCAACTGCGAAAAGGTAAACATGGCAAACGCGCAGTTGTGGGCAATAACCCTCGCCGGGGCAAGCGCATATCGTCGCAGCCCGCGAGACGCAGTGGTTCACGCGAAGGCGCGAAGAACCACCGAGACGTGGATGTTTCTCACGGAGACACGGAGGCACGAAGAGAGAAACTCATAAAACAACGTCCTGCTGGCTCTGTGCCTTCGTGCCTCCGTGAGAGAAAATCGTCTGCCCCTCAGCTCTTGCGGCTTCGCGCCTTCGCGTGAGACAATAAGTTGCCTCGCCGCCACATTTCCTCGCAGAAAAGACTTTATTGCTGCGCCGCCCGGTGCATGATGCAAAGCGTGGACCCCGAGATTGAGCAGCTACTAATTTTGCAGGAGCGCGACACGCGGCTCTTTAACATCGAGCAATCGCTGAAATCGATTCCGCTCGAAGTCGCCAAATACGAGAAGAAAATCGCTGAAGAGGAGGCCGCGCTCGCCGCCGCCCACAAGGAGCTGCAGCAGCTCGAAGTGCGCCGCAAGGATCTCGACAACGATGTGAAGTCCGCCGAGGAGCAAATCGTGAAGTACAAAAACCAGCAACTGCTGGTGAAGAAAAACGATGAGTACCAGGCGCTCACGCATGAGATCGAGCAGACCGAAGCCAAGGTTAGCGATCTCGAAGAAGCCGAGATCGGCCTGATGCTTGAGATCGACGAAGGCAACGAAGCCTACGCGAAAACGAAGGCTGAAAGCGACGAACGCCTCCAGCTTTTCCGCGACGAAATCGAAACCTTGAAAGACCGCGACCAAACGCTGAAGGGGCAGGTCGACGCCGTGAAGGCCGAAGTCGCCGCTGCCGAGGCGCAGTGTGCGCAAAAGTATTTGGAGTCTTACAAGCGTGTGAAAATGCGTCGCCCGAAGCCCATTTACGTGGCGCCGATTGAGGAGCACAAGTGCGGCGGTTGCCACCTGAAGGTGTCCAGCGAAACCGAGTCCGCCACCCGCCAGCAGAACGAGCCCGTCCATTGCGAAAACTGCGGGCGCGTGGTCTACTGGGAATTGTGATGAGCAAATATTGGCTGTGCTTGTTTTTGGCCGGACTTTGCGAAATCGGCTGGCCCATCGGGCTGAAAATTTCTCAGACCACGAGCAAGGTCGCCTTGGGCATTGCCCTGGCGGTCGCGTCCATGGCCGTCAGCGGCTACATGCTGTGGATCGCGCAAAAGCAGATTCCCATCGGCACAGCCTACGCGGTGTGGACGGGGATTGGCGCGGCGGGCACCTTTGTGGTCGGCGTTTTGGTCTTTGGAGATCCTTCGAGCTTGTGGCGCTGGGTCGGCGTCGCGCTGATCATTGGCGGCGTCGTGGTGCTCAAGCTCGCCGGCGGACATTGATTGCAGCACGGGCGGGACGCCTATGCTACGGGCTACCGCAAATCCACCATGCGCTCGTTGGTAATCAAAATATCCACGGGGATGTCGTGTGGTTCGTCGGGGACGTGGTCGATGATTTGCCGGTCGTAAGCGAGGCCGATTTTCAAGGCGTTCACGCCGTTGAGCAGGCGGTCGTAATAACCCTTGCCATAGCCAATGCGGTGGCCGCGCAGGTCGAAAGCGGCGCCAGGCACGAGGATGATTTCCACGCTCGCGGGCTCCACTTCGCGCAGTCCAGCGATGGGCTCCAGGATGCCAAATGCGCCGGGCTGTAGCTCTTCCAGTGACTGTAGTTCATGGATGTGCAGCCGGTCGCCGTTTACACGGGGGGCGAGCACGGTTTTGCCGCCGAAGCAGCGATTCATCATCCCGTGGGTGTCCACTTCGGCGCCGTAGGACACGTAAAAAAGCACACGGTCGGCCTTGGTGAAATCCGACAGCGCAAAGAGGCGCTGGAGTATGTTGACGTCGCGCGTGTGTCGCTCTTGCGGGTGCAGGGCGCTGCGTCGGGCGAGCGCCAAGTGGCGAAGAGCGGCTTTAGAGGACATTGTGTGGAAAGGACTTGAGCGGGATGCGGTTTTCAGCGTTGATGCCCTCAGTATGAAAGCTGAACGCATCAAAGCAAGCATTCGCACGATCAAGGATTGGCCGCACGCGGGCATCAACTTTCGCGATGTGACGACTCTGTTTGAAGACCCTGAGGCCTACCGCGCCGTGCTCAACCGCATCGCTGGCTGGGCGACTGATGAGGAGTTCGACATTGTCGTGGGCATCGACGCCCGTGGTTTTATTTTGGCTGGTTCGTTGGCCTATCAGCAGCACAAGCCGCTCGTGCTGGTTCGCAAAAAAGGCAAGCTGCCGTTCACGACGATCAGCGAGGACTACCAACTTGAATACGGTGAAGCGACAATCGAAACGCACGACACGCCGCTCATTGACGGCAAGCGCATCCTGATAGTCGATGACCTGCTGGCCACCGGCGGCACGGCCTTGGCCGCCGCCCGCCTGATGCGCCGCCTCGGCGCCGCGCACATTGGCTTCGCCGCGATCATTGACTTGGTTGAACTGCCCGGCCGCAAGGCTCTCGCCAAGGAAGGCATCGACGCCTTCACCGTCATCGAGTTCACCGAGGACGAGTAAAGCGAATTCGCCCGCAAAGCCACGCGAGTAATCTCACGCAAAGACCCCAAGACCCCAAGTTTTATGGATGAAAATGATATAGGGAAACAGGTGGTTGATGCAGCAGTTAAGGTGCATCGTACCTTGGGGCCTGGCTTATTGGAAACCGTTTACGAGGTGGTCTTGGCCCGTGAATTGGAGTCGAGGGGCTTGCAATGCGAGCGCCAAGTTTCAGTTCCCATCACTTATGAGAATATTCGCTTCGAAGAAGGATTCCGCGCGGATATCATCGTAGAAAACAAGGTGATTTTGGAGCTCAAGGCAGTGGAGCAACTGAACAAATCACACCACAAGCAACTGTTCACTTATCTGAAATTACGTAGCCTGAAGCTTGGTTTCCTCCTCAACTTCAATGCCCCTTTAATGAAGGACGGCATCACGCGCGTCATCAATGGCCTTGACGATGAAAAGCTTGGGGTCTTTGGGTCTTCGCGTGAGAAATAAACTCGTCTGCTAAGTAATATGTCTGAACCCAAACAACCAGCCTGGTGCTGGCTTGACCTCGAAATGACCGGGCTTGATCCGGTCAATGACCGCATCCTGGAGGCCGCGATTATCGTGACCTCCGCCGATTTTAACGAAGTCCTGGCCGAGTGGGAGACCGCCGTTTTCCAGACGCCTGAGGTCCTCGCCGGTATGGACGAATGGTGCCAGAAAACCCATGGTGAAAGCGGCCTTGTGGACCGCGTGCCCGGCGGCGTGACCGAGGAGGCGCTCGACGAAATGCTCGTCAAAACCGTGGAGCCGCATTGGGGCGAGATGCCGATCATTTTGAGCGGAAACTCCATCGGGCAGGACCGCAAATTCGTTGACCGCTATTTACCAAAGTTCGCGAGCAAGCTCCACTACCGCATGCTCGATGTGAGCAGCTTCAAGGTCGTTTTCCAGGAGCGTTACGATCTTAAATTCCCGAAGCAGGGGACCCACCGGGCGCTGGACGACATCCGCGAATCCATCGGCGAGCTGAAGTTTTATTTGGAGCGCGTGCAGGCGCCTTAAGCGGTCCAGCGAGGCGCAAATTTTTAGCCGCGGATGAACGCGGATTTGACGCGGATGCCAGCGAGACGTGAGTTTTTTTTACAAAGACCCAAAGGACTGACGAATATTACTGAGGATCATTTTCAAGACCCCCGCTCAAGCTTTGTGCCTTCGTGCCTTTGTGAGAGATAAAAGTGCTTTGCCTCTCCGCATCCGCGTGAAATCCGCGTTCATCCGCGGCTAATAAACCCGCGCCCAGCCGCACTACTCACCGGTCTTATCCGCAATTTGGCGGATGATTTCGCCGACGTTGTCCGGGATGGCGATGGGGATGCCCTGCTGGGCGAAGGTTTCGCGGATGTGGGCGTCGAAATTTTTCAAATACGGCACGCAAAGGATGACGGCGTCGACTTGGGGGAGGCTGTTTAAGATAATCGCCTGGCCGAGGGTCACGGTGTAGCGGCCGCGCAGGTTGTGCTTGCACTCCAGAGCGATGCGGATCGTGCGGTCGGTCTTTTCATGGACATGCTGGATGAGGAAGTCCGTGCGATGGTTGCTGATGGCGGCGTAGCGCGTGTAGCAAATGTCGTCGGCGCGGAGGATTTCCTCGATGTCGTCCTCGAAGTCGATGGAGGCGGCCTTGGCGGCGGAGTAGTCGCTGCCGGCGTCGATGGCGGACTGGAGGTTGAGCGCCTCTCGGGTTGGGGCCGGGGTCGGCGCGGGTGGGGGAGTTCCCGGCTGGGAAAGGAGTTGCGAGGGGTGGCCGTTGAGCTCGGCTTCCACGCAGAGGGTGACGTAACGGCTGAAGGAAAGGCCGAGTTCGCGGGAGCGCTCGCCAGCGCGCTCACGCAGGTCCGGGTGGAAGGATACGCCAACGGTTTTGTGTTTTTGATCGTCGGTGGACATAATGTTTTTGGTTTTTGAAAGGGTTATCTCATTAAGGTTTTGTATCTCCTTGATACTCAAGAAGGCTTATTAGCCAATAATAAAATAGCGAAAAATAGTAAAAAGTTGTTGCAGTGGGGGGATAAATTTCTGAGAATTCGTTCACCATGAGAACACTGAACACCACGACTGTCAACCTATCGATTTCCATTGCGCCGAATCTCCGGGATGCGGCTCGCCAGGCGGCTTCCGAGGACCAGCGGTCGCTGTCTAGCCTGATTGCGTCGCTGCTCAAAGACCATCTGTGCGCCGAGGGATACCTCTCGCCCACGCTGGAGCGTCTGGAGCGTCCATTCCGCCGCAGCTCGCCCTACATCAAGGAGTAGGGCGGGGCGATGCCTCAGCAGGATTTGCTTGGTCTAAGGTGGGGCCTGCTGTCCCGAACAGGCTTGCTTCACCCTGCTGATCCTGGTGAGGCAACGCAAGCCCGGTAGGGACACCGGGCTCCACCTTCAAGAAAGTAGGGCTCGCGCTGGCGCGATGCCGCCCCCGTTCAAGCTCGTCGAGTTTGCCACGTTTTCCACCTATTGCGGCATCGCGCAAGCGCGAGCCCTACCTGACAACTGCGGGCTACAGAATTATGGCCATTTAAATGATACCTGCCCGGCTGAGGGCAACCCTCCCGACCAGCCACTTCCGAACCTTCGAACCTAGACCTCCCCCCTCCCTCGGCGGCGCATCCGCTTTAACTTCCACACCACCAACCTAAAACCTTCGAACCTACAACTTCCGAACCTTCAAACCTAGACCTCCCCCCCCTCCGCCATGAAACACGATCATTCCCAACCACATTTCGACGCGCTTTTGCCGAAGGGCAAAATCTGGTTTAACACCAATGAAGTTGCGGCGCTGCTGGGCCGCACAGGCCAGTTTGTCCGTGATTGTTGCGACACCGGGCGCCTGCACGGGCACCGGATCACCAGTTACCAGTCCACGGGCAAACTACGCTATACTTATCAATTTCACCGCGACGCGCTGCAGCTCTTTCTGCTGGAGACGGCGACCTACGAGGCAGACGAGTTTATCGACCGCTTGGCGGCGCTGATCCATGCGCGCAGCGTGCCGGAGGCGCGGGCGATTTTCCGTCGCGCGGGCGTGTTGCTCTCGGTTTTGGAGCCGGAGCAGGCTGGCGGGGCTAGCCCCCCCCCTCCCCGGGCGCCACTGCCGGCGACAGGAACTTGTTGATGACTGTGCGCACCTGCGCAACCGTCGCTGGCTTGGGCAGGAAAAAATTGGCTCCCGCAGTGAGACAGCGGTCTGCATCAGCCTGATCCGCATACCCGGAGATCACCACAATGGGGATTTCGCGCGTCCGCCAGTTGAGCCGCAACAGGCGCAGGTCGGTGTAGCCGTCGATGTCGGGCATTAAAATGTCCAGCAGGATGAGGTCTGGCCGGTGCTTCTTGGCTTGGTCAAAGGCGTCCTTGCCATTGTCGACGAGGATGGTCTCGTGGCCGAGTTTGCGCGCGGCGGCGTTGAGGAAAGTCCGCGTCGCCAAATCGTCATCCGCGATCAGAATTACTTTTTTACTGGCTTGGGCTTCGCTCATTCAAAGGGCGGGAGTAGAGTAAAACCCCCGTTAAGTGAAGATGAAAATTAACAATCATTAAAATTGGTACGCCGTCGTCACGTTTATGCGTGTCATTCGGCGCCGGTCCATTACATAAATAACGACATGCAAATTATACGCTCAGTTGAGGAAATGCAAACTCATGTGACGCGGCTGCGCGGCAAGGGCCAGTTGATCGGCCTGGCGCCGACGATGGGCGCGCTGCATGAGGGGCACCTGTCGCTGATCGACATTGCCCGCGAAAAGTCGGATGTGGTCATTGTCTCCATCTTCGTGAATCCCACGCAGTTTGGGCCCAATGAGGACTACGACCGCTACCCGCGGCAGATCGAGGCGGACCTCGCGGCATGTGAAGCGCGCGGCGCGGACATCATTTTCATGCCCGAGCGCGACGACATCCTCCCCCCCTCCTTCTCGACTTACATCGAGGAAGGCAAGTATTCGCAGGGCTTGTGCGGCGTGTCGCGCCCCGGGCATTTTCGCGGGGTTTCGACGATCGTGGCGATCCTGTTCAATGTCTGCCGCCCGGACTTTGCGGTGTTTGGTCAAAAGGACGCGCAGCAAGCCGCCGTGATCAAGAAAATGGTCAAGGACCTGTTTTTCCCGATTGAGATCATCGTGGCGCCGATCATCCGCGAGGCTGACGGCTTGGCCATGAGCTCGCGCAACCGCTACCTGGAGCCCGGCGAGCGCGCCGACGCCGTTCGCCTCTCTCAGGCGCTGAAAATCGGCCAGGACATCGTCGCCAAGGGCAACTTGAGCGTGGACCGCATCAAGGCGGAGGTGACGCATCACTTGAGCCAAAGCCGCCGCATACGGATTATTTACGTAGAGGTCGTTGATCGCGACACCATGAAGCCCGAGCGTGAGGTCCACCCCGGTCAAAGCCTCTTGACCGTGGCGGTCTGGTTGGAACAGACTCGCCTCATCGACAACATGTCCCTGTAATCCCGTTTCAATATGTCCAAATACCTTGCAATCCTGGTCACCATGCTGGCCGCCCTGTTGTTTACTGCTTGTGGAGACGACGACGACACCAAAGTAAAGCCCATGCGCTTTTACATTGAGTCCAGTGCTGGCGGTGGCGCCGGTGATATTGGCAAGACGATGAGCCTCCCCCAGAGCGGCCTGTCTTACAACGTGCGCGGTACGCCGATCTTCACGGAAGTAGACGTCACCAACGTGCAATTGGTGCAGGTGGCGTCCGGGGATTACGCCTTGCTCTTTCACCTGAACGAGCCAGCCGCGCGCAAGCTCTATCGGCAGTCTGTCTCCAACAATGGCCGCGTGATTATTTTTGAATACGGCGGCCAGGCCTTGGGCGCCCGCCAACTCGATGGCGCCATCAGCGACGGTCGTTACTTCACCTTTGTCGAAATGCCTTACCCGGAACTGGAAAAACTGGTAATGGAAATGCAGGGCGACACAAAGAAGATGAACGAAGCCGTTCGCGAAGCCCGCTTCTAATTTTTGTATGTCCTCCCGCCAGCGACCTGTCGCCGCCTACTTGATCTGCCTACTGGCCGTTTGGCCGGTTTTACTTGGGGCAGCCCCCCCCCTGTTTTGGCCAACGCCCAACCCCGCGTTCTTCGAGGGTGCGGATTGGGAGGAGATTACGCAGCCAACGGCGTCTGGCTTGCCAGAGTCCGCGCTCTTCGGCTGCGTGCGCAACAGCGGGACACGCTTCCACGAAGGGCTCGACCTGAAGCCTATCGGTCGTGATCGCAACCACGAAGCGACCGACGCGATCTACGCCATTATGCCCGGTCGCGTGGCCTACATCAACAAGGTCGCAGGCAACAGCAGCTATGGGCGCTACGTGGTGCTGGAGCACCCGGAGGCGGATGTGCCGGTCTATACGCTGTATGCGCATTTGTCGGCAGTTGAGGACGGTTTGCATACCGGCGCCTTTGTGGAGGGCGGTCAGCGTATTGGCACCATGGGGCGATCGGCTGGCGGCTACAGCATCCCCCGTCAACGCGCGCACTTGCATTTCGAGATCGGCCTGCGCAAGAGCAGCGACTTCGACCACTACTACAAGCAAGCAGGATTCTCGGGCAAAAATCATCATGGCGATTACAGCGGCTTGAATTTAATTGGCGCGGATCCGGTGCACTTCTGGGAAGCCGTGCGCACCCGCGATTTTAAGAATTTCCGCGACTATTTCCACGGCTTGCCAACCGCATTCACGCTGCGTGTGGGCACTGCGACGGTGCCGGAATTCATCACTCGCTACCCAAGCCTGTTGACGAAGCCCATTCCGGTGGATGGCGTGAGCGGCTGGGACATTGAATACACTTGGTACGGCTTGCCCAAAAAGTGGACCCCCCTCGGTCCGGAAGCCTTCCCCTATGGCGCCAAGGAAGGCGACATTGCATTGCTAGATTTTAATCCGGACGCGTTTGCCGGCCATTGCCGCGACACCTTGGAGTTTAAGACTTCCAACCCCGAAGGATCAGTCAAGCCGGGCAAAAACTTGAAGAGCGACCTCAAGATGCTCTTCGGTTTTTAAACGTTTCGTAGCATAGGCGTTCCGCCTGTGCTCTAACCAGCTCTAATAATCGTTGAGTCGGGCACAGGCGGGACGCCTATGCTACTTGGCTCAACCGAAGAAATTCTTTTCCAAACACTGGCGTAGGGCCATGCGTGCGCGGTGGAGGATGGTCCACAGATTCTGCGGCGTGATGTCGAGTTCTTCGCAGATTTGCTCGCTCTTAATGCCGTCGATCTCACGCATGATGAAGACGGTGCGGATCTTGTCGGGTAGCTTGTCGGCGCAGAAATAGAACTGCTGCATGAATTCCTTGCGGTCCATTTTCTCGACCTGGGCGGGGTTCCAGTCTTTGGGGATGTTGGGGTTGTCGTAGTTCCAACTGCCGTCTTCGCTAAACAGGTCGGCCTCTTCGCGCTCAAAGAAGTTCGCGGTTTCCTGCATGGACTGGGTGCGATTCTTTTTGCGGTAATAGTCGATGACCTTGTTTTTCAAAATGCCGGTGAGCCAGGTTTTGACGCTGGCTTTGCCGGAAAAGCGGTCCTTACCTTTGATCGCAGCGAGGAAGGTCTCCTGCACGAGGTCTTCGGCCAGAGCAGCGTTGTTTACCCGGAAGTAGGCAAACTTGTAGAGCGCATCGCCATAGGCGTCGACCCAGGTTGCGGGGTCGAGTTCTGGCTTGGCTGACGTATCCTCGGGCATAGCAGTCTTTTGCGCGGTGTGGTCGGCGCACTCTCTGCCACAAAGCCCGAATGGTCAAGTGTGATGATCGCTTGTCTCGGCCAGCGTCAGCAATGGAGGCGCTTAAGCCTCACCGTAAGCGGCGGCGCAGGGCAATCCAACCAATGGCCAAGCCAAAGATCAACGCGTAAGCGCCAGGCTCGGGCACGGCGACCAAGTTTAGGAGTGGTGTAGGGTTCCAATTGACTTGGGCGTCTTTCTCAATGCTTGCGCTTAGTCGGCTGGCAGTGTCATCGAGGGCCGAATCCGTGAAGACTGCGTAGTACTCGGCGGGGACGGTGGCGACGAGCGTGATGTTGCTAAATTGATAATGCTCACCGACTACAAAACCGTTTATGGTGCCTCCTGCTTGCAAGATCGGGTCAGATCCTTCCGCGCCAGATGCGTAGGCTGAAAAGTCAGTCGGCAATTTCGCTCCCTGGCTCCCGCCTATGGTAAGGCTGTCGATGGTGAACTCAGTTGAACTGCTGCCACTGGACGAGCCGAAGCTGATGCTAAATGAAAGCGTGTAGCCATCGTTTTCGCTCCAGCCATTATCGTCTGCAACATACAGGTCGTAGGCAAAGCCATCTGGCGCCGACCACGTCATGCTGAGTGTTGTGCTGCCTAATGCGCTGAAGTCCGCCGAGAATGAGGTAAACGGATTCGATGGCCCAAAGTGATTTGTGCCGTAAGAGTAGCCAGGGGTCTCCGAATACACGCTGGATACATACGTTCCGAAGTCTTGTTCGGTTTCTATGATGGCCTGAGTCGTTGCTGCGCTGTTTATGATCAGGCAGACAGCGGTGATTAATCGCGACAAAGTTGGGAACGCTCGCTGAAACGTGGGTCGTCGCATGTATTGATTAACAAGCGTTTCGGTTGCGATTGCAGCGCCGCACCAGCGCGAGAACGACCATGGCTAAGCCAATGATCAGCGCGTACGCGCCAGGCTCGGGCACGGCGACCAGCGTTAGCACTTGGCCCGGGTCATTCTCATTGTCCTCGTAGACGACGAGCTCCAAGTAGATATTTGTGGCGGACGTGAGCGATGAACTTGAAAAGACGCCATCGTAGCTATCGGGGATCGTCATAGTCGTGGTCACGCTTGAGAATTGATAGGTTTCCCCCACCACGAAGTCGGCGAAACCGATGCTTGTTTCTAGAGTGGTGTCCGTCCCATCTGTGCCATAGGCAAAGCTCGTGTTGTAGGTTGGCATTTCCGCTCCGATGCTTCCACCGACACTGACGGAGTCGACGGTGAAGTCCGTGTAGCCGTCAGTTCCCGTCAGCGAGCCAAACTGAAAGGTGAATTGGATGATATAGCCGCCGCCTTCCCAGTCCAAGCCGCTGGGGGTGTAGACATTATACAAGTAGCCTTCGGGCGCTTCCCAAGTTACACTGAGCGTGGTTTCGCCCAAGGCGCTGAAATCCGCGGTTAGCTCCACGCTTGGAGATGACGGCGTGTAGATCGTCTCTACCGCACTGTCGATTGAATTGTGTTCGTAAGTGCTGGAATCCAACACCCCGAAAGTCTGGTTGATTTCGATGTCAGCGGCATTCAGCTTGGCGCTGCCCATGGCAAGCGTGCTGGCGGTGAGGATGAAGATGGCAGTGCAGTGAGTATGATGTAATAGTGGCATGATACCGACAACTTTATCAGACCGAACATTAATAGAGCATGAATGGGGCGCCGCAGTTGTTCATAAAAGATGGGAATGAAGTGTCCAAAGTTGTTGTCAGCCGGACATTAACGTATTAGCTTCCGTTCTATGCCACGTAAGAAAGCCCCCGCCAAGTCGTCGGCGAATCCCGAACGGGAGCGCCTCCGTTGCTCCGAGGACCGCAAGGAAAACTGGAAGCGTTGGGGGCCGTATTTATCGGAGCGTCAGTGGGGCACGGTGCGCGAAGACTATTCGGAAGATGGCGACGCCTGGCGCTACTTCCCGCATGAGCACGCGCGCAGCCGCGCCTATCGCTGGGGGGAGGATGGTCTGATGGGCTTCACCGACCGCGAGTGCCGGCTTTGCTTTGGCTTGGCGCTGTGGAACGAGGCGGACCAATTCCTCAAAGAGCGCCTCTTTGGCCTGGATGGTCACCAGGGCACGCATGGCGAGGACGTGAAGGAGCTCTACTACTACCTCGACGCCACGCCGACCTACAGCTATTCCAAATCGCTCTACAAATACCCGCAGCGTGAGTTCCCTTATCAGTGGTTGGTTGATGAGGCGGCAAGTCGCGGGTTGGAAGACGACGAATTCGAGATCCTCGACTCCGGCGTCTTTGACGACGACCGCTATTTCGATGTCTACACGGAATACGCCAAGGCGGGTCCGAACGATATCCTCATCCAGATCACCATCGCCAATCGCGCCGCCGCCGGCGCCCACCTGCACGTGTTGCCTCAGCTTTGGTTCCGTAATACCTGGATCTGGGGCTGCGATCACGAAGGCTGCGACATGAAGCCGTTGATCAAGAAGAGCGACGCGAAGCTGGTCGCCGAGCATGAGTCTTTGGGCGAATTTCATTTCTGGGCTGAAAATGCGCCCGACTACCTCTTCACCGAAAATGTCACCAACGCTCAAAAGGTTTTTGATGCGCCTAATGACGCCCACCACACCAAAGACGCTTTTCATCGCTACGTGGTGGATGGCGAGCTGGACGCCGTCGCCAACGGGCATGGCACGAAAGCCGCCGCGCATTATAACCTGTACATTCCCGGTGGAGAGGAGCGCGTGATTCGCTTGCGTTTAGCGGCGGCTGACGTTGCGCCCAAGTCGCCCTTCGGCAAAGAATTTACGGCGACTTTTAACACCCGAAAAGCCGAGGCCGATGTGTTTTACGAAGACATAACCGGCAAGAAACTTTGCGATGCAGAGTATCAGGTGTTGCGCCAGTGTTATGCGGGGTTGTTGCAGTCCAAGCAGTTTTATCATTATTCGGTGAAGGACTGGTTGGAGGGCGATCCCAACTTCCCGCCACCTCCGGAAGGACGAGGGAAAATCCGCAATGGCGATTGGGACCATTTGTTTAACCGCGACGTGATTTCCATGCCCGACAAATGGGAATACCCGTGGTTTGCCGCGTGGGATCTGGCCTTTCACATGATCCCGTTCGACAAGATCGACCCCGACTTTGCCAAGCAGCAACTGATCCTCTTTTTGCGCGAGTGGTACCTGCATCCTAATGGCCAGATACCGGCCTATGAATGGAACTTTTCCGACGTGAATCCGCCCGTGCATGCCTGGGCCGTCTGGCGTGTTTACAAGATGACCGCCAAGCGCGGCGAACGCGACTTCAACTTCCTCGCGCAGTGCTTTCACAAGCTGCTGATCAACTTTACCTGGTGGGTGAACCGCAAGGACCCCGAGGGGCGCAATTTGTTTGCTGGCGGCTTCCTCGGGCTGGATAACATTGGCGCTTTTGACCGATCAAAACCATTGCCGGGCAACGCCCAACTCGTGCAGGCGGACGGCACGGCCTGGATGGCGTTTTATTGCGCGACGATGCTGTCCATCGCCTTGGAGCTCGCGGCGACCGATCGATCCTACGAAGGCGTCGCGTCGAAATTCTTCGAGCATTTCGTGGCCATTGGCGAGGCGATTAACACCCTCGGCGGAACCGGTCTTTGGAACGAGGAAGACGGTTTTTACTACGACATGTTGCACACCGGAGACGGGCAGGGCATCCCCATGGCGATCCGTTCGATGGTGGGCTTGCTGCCGATTTGCGCAGTCGAGCTGCTGCACAACGAAACGATCGAATCGCTGTCTGGTTTCAAAAAGCGCATGCAGTGGTTTCTCACGCACAATCAGATATTCACGGAGCAAGTGTCGTGCTTGGACTTTGCGGCGGGGAAGGGCGTTTCACCAAAATTCTTACTCGGTCTAGCGTCGCGGGAACGCATGGAAAAAGTGCTGCAATACCTGTTCGACGAAAATGAATTCCTGTCGCCATACGGCATTCGTTCGCTGTCCAAAGCCCACGAAGAAAATCCATTCGTGCTCGACCTCAATGGCGAGCAACACCGCGTAGCCTATGAGCCGGGTGAGTCGCGTAGTTATCTTTTTGGCGGCAACTCGAATTGGCGTGGTCCGATCTGGCTGCCGGTCAATTTCCTCATCATTGAAGCCTTGGAAAAATACTACCATTTTTATGGTGACCGCTTGAAGGTTGAGCTGCCCACTGGCTCGGGAAATTGGGTAACGCTTGACGCCGCCGCGCAGGACCTCAGCCGCCGTTTGCTCAAGCTATTCCTGCCGGATGAAAACGGCGACCGTCCGGTCAATGGCGATCATGCGGAGTGGTATCGCGGTGAGCATTTTAAGGACAACGTCCTCTTCTATGAATACTTTCATGGCGACACTGGACGGGGCTGTGGCGCTTCACACCAAACCGGTTGGACGGGCCTCATCGCCAAGATCCTCGAAGACGCCTGCAAGGAGAAAAAGTAGGGCGGCGCTGACTCGACATTCCGTCGCTCAGTGTCCAACTTTGCCGCATGAAGGAAAAGATCACCAACTTCGTTAACAGCCCCAACCTTGGCCTGCTGATCATTCGTCTGTTTGCCGGAATCATTTTCGTGGCGGCGGGGATTCCGAAGTTTGCCGGTGGCGCGGATTCGCTTAAAGGCGTCGGCGAGTCGATGGCGATTTTTGGCATAACGTTCGCACCCTTGCTGTGGGGTGGTATGGCGGCGACGGCTGAGTTGGTGGGCGGCTTATTGATCATCCTTGGTGTCTGCACGCGCATCTCGTCTTTCTTTCTATTCTGCACGATGATTGTGGCGACTGCCGTCAAAATCAATGGTGGTGGCGACATCATCAAGGATGCGGGCTACCCGATGATGCTCGCTGCGGTAACACTGGGTCTGTTCTTCACCGGCTCAGGCAACTTCGCCGTGAAGAAAGACTCAATGTAGCGAACTTCCAATCCGGCCCCAAGGCTCGAACCTTTCGCGCAGCGAAACTACCGGTCCAGCGGGATGCGAGCCTTCGCTGGCACGGGCTCGATCTGGCCGCGCTCGCGTTCCTCCTGGAGGCGGAGCTGGCCACAGGCGGCGTTGATGTCGTGGCCTTTTTCGCGGCGAAGCGTGGCGGAGACACCGGCGTCGTGGAGGATTTGCACGAAGGCTTCCTGCTGGTCGATGCTGGGGCGAATCCAGTCGAGGCCCTGCACGGTGTTGTAGGGGATCAGGTTGACGTGGGCGTGCAGGTCGCGGGCGATCCTGGCCAGCTCGCGCGCTTGGTCGAGTGAGTCATTGATGTCCTGAATCAGGATGAATTCCAGCGTGATCATCCGGCCGTGCTTTTCGGAAAACGCCTTGGCGGCCGGGAGCAATTCCTTGAGCGGCCACTTGCGGTTGACGGGCATGATCTGCTCACGAACCTCGTCCGTCGCGCCATGCAGGGAAAGCGCGAGGCGGAAGCCCATCGTTTCTTCGGCCAGGTCGTAAATGCGCGGCACGAGGCCGGAGGTGGAAATCGTGATGCGGCGCGCGCCGAAGTTGAGCCCCCAGTCGGCATTGAGGATCGTCAGCGCGCGCATGAGGGCGTCGTAGTTGGCCAGCGGCTCGCCCATGCCCATGACGACGAGGTTGTCAAAGCTGGCCAGCTCTTCGCGGGCGCGCGGCGTGTTGGGATCCTCCCGGCGGCAGACTTCTATGAGCTGCGCGACAATCTCGCCCGCGTGCAAATCCCGCTTCCAGCCAGCCAGGCCACTAGCGCAAAATTTGCAACCGTAGGCACAGCCAACCTGCGTGCTGATGCAGATCGTTTTGCGGGACTTGTCTTGGCCAACGCCTTTTTGCGGCGCGCGGATGATGACGGTTTCGATCAGCGAACGGTCACCGAGCTGCAGGAGGAGCTTATCCGTCACATCGCCCGAGCGTTTGTCGAGCACGGGCGTGGCGGGGGCGAATTCAAAGGTGTCGGTCAGCCAGGCGCGCAGGGGTTTGCTGAGGTTGGTCATGTCCTCCGGCGAGCTGGCGCGCTTCTTGTAAAGCCAGTCCATGATCTGCCCGGCGCGAAATGGCTTCTCGCCATTGGCCGCCAACCGCTCGCGCAGTGACTCCAGCGTCTCTCCGTATATGAGTGGTTTCTCGGGCGTGTATTTCATGGGTGTCTAATCGGCCAAGCGAAGCAGCCCACGCGCCCGCTGGCAAGTGAGAAGGGTGGGGCAATGCGGGCGGGCGCCGCCAATCCGGCGTTACGACCGGATGCTGGTGCGCTGTCCTACGGCCAACCAATGCCGACGATCCCGCGTCCCCGCAGCGGTGAGTAAAGTCGTCTGCCAAGGTTCTTGAGAAGGCCAACAGGCAATCGTGCCTGGCGGCGCCGGAATTCTGAAAAGCCATGCCCCATGCCACGGAGATGCAGCATGGGGCACGGTTATGGATTATTGGCTAAAAAATACTATCGTTGGCGTCGCTTGATGAACGCGGCGACGCCAACCAGGCCGGCAAAAATCATGGCGTAGGTGCTCGGCTCTGGAACCACGGCGGTTGACCAGTTGACTTCGACCAGCGTGTTGCTGCTGGCGTCGAGTAGGGAAAAGGCGCCCCCGCCCAGAGCGATGTCTGACGCCGTAAAGCCGAAGTCGGCCAGCGTTTCACCGTTGGAGAATGTGGCGATAGAGCCACCCATCGTGGTGTTGGCCGTGCTAACATCCGAGAAGATAGTTACGTTGCCAGAACCCTCGGCGATCAGGATCGCCAGCGTACTGCCGCTTACGCTGGTTGTATCGACCAAGCTGGCATCGCCCCAGGGGATGTCTCCGCTGATGCTCGTGAATGTGGTGCTGCCCATGTAGTTGTCGCCGTTGGTGGTGTACGAGAGAATGGTCCCTTCGCCATTGTCTCCAAAGATCGCTTGCTCGGCAAACGGTATGGGGAAACTGCCGCTAAACCAGTCGGGCGTTTCGCCGCTGGCGGAGACGGTCACGCCCGATGCCGTTTGGACAAAGTCGAAGGAAATAACCGCCTGTGTGGATGGCGCGCTCAGCAGAATACCCACAGCGGCTAAGCGCATGGAGGTCGTGAAGGTGGAGTGTTGCATTAGGTTTGTCTAGTATAGGTTTTAGACCCCGCCAAGTGGCAGAGTTAAAAGATACTGAATCTCGTTATCTTTAGTCATGTCAACGTAAATAACGTATATATAGCTATTTGAGAATCATTACGTGCGTTGTCGGAACGTATTGTTTTTGAGACAAGTATTCAGAAAGGATGCTTCCGGCGCAGGTAGGTTACCTGAAGTGAATCGATGTGATTCGCTTTCCTGAAAGTCTTTTACTTCCGCAGAAAGTCAGATTTTTGCCATTTTACTCAGCGCGTGAACCCAATCGGGTGCTGCTGTCCAGCATTAGATTGGCGGGCGGATTGCCGAATTGGCCACCCAAGCAGGCCACCCGAAGCAATGGAGCAATGGAAGGTTGTGGAGCGGCTTTGATATAATGCGCACGCTCCTTGGACGAGGCGCCCGCCGTCGGTTTTATGTCGACGCAAAGTACGTGTGGCGGCTCATCTGGCTGGTGACGCTATGGCGAGAGCAATTGCATGGACGTCGCCATCGTCAAAACCAATGATGCAGGCATAGTGAAATTCCACCGCATCGTCGGCGTTGTCATCCTTTTGAATCCTGATGTCCAAGTTGTTCGTCAGGACAGTCTGCGTCGCACAGCTAATACGATTAGCGACAGTGCGCCCAGGCCGAGGGCGTAGTGTTCGGGCTCGGGCACGAGAGTGAAACCGACGTAGCCTTGGCCCGTTCCATCATCGAGCAGAAAGGTCATTTGATAATAGAAGAAGGGAAGGATACCGGTGTTCAGGTGCGCGTCCTCTTCCGCCGTTTTGACTTCTGTCCGTGTTGGGTGGTAAGCGTATTCAGAATCGTAATTTATTATGCCGTCGCCCTCAAACACGCCCAGAACGAGCGGGACTCCGTCGGTGATGTATTCAAATTCGCCTTCGGTGGTGAGGTATTCGCTGGGAACCTCCGGTATGTTGAGGTCTGGCCAATCTGTTGGCCCGGTTAAGAGAGTGACATCCGGAGCGCCACTGTCAAAAGCGGTGGGGATTGCCTCTGTGGAGAGCTCTTCACCGTTGATTGCCAAACGCGTGTTAATGATGTTTTGGCTGTAGGTTGTGTAGCCGGTATTCGGAAACACATTGTAGCTTGCCGCAGTGCCGACCAAGTGATTCATCGGCGCAACAAAGTCGAAGTTGGCAATCTGCTGGTCGGATACGCCCATGTAGAGGGACTTTTTGCTGGAGGCAATGTCGACTGTGAAGCCAGGCTTGAGCCCGGACCCGGCCGCAATTTGCCCTAATGCGCTGTACAGAGCGTAGGTGTTGGACTCCCATTCATATAGGCTGGGGGTCAGGCTGGCGCCGATGATGCCGTAAAAGGGCGGTTCAGTAAGATAGCCCCCGTTGGGGTAGGTGGACGTTGTGTAGGCCTGGCCGAAATCAACGTTGGAGATGGTGTGAGTCGCACCTTGGCGATCTTCGATGATGACTGAGCCGTTATAAACTTTGTAGGGGTGCTTATCGTCGTCGTTAAAGCCGTAGCTTGCGAGACCTTCTCTGCCGGAGAAGGCGCTGTTGCCGATGTCTACATTTTCGTTGGCGATTAACGGCGAGCTGCCGGTATCGAAGAGGAATAAGCGTTGCTCAGTTGCCCCGGATTCAGCGCCAAAGCTTAAGTTGATGCCAACACGGTAGACGTCATCTCCTACATTGATTAGCTGGAGGGGCACTTCCACTTGGGCTTGCAGGAAATGTGTGGTGATTAGAGTGGCAAGTGCGCCAGCACTCAGATCGCGGATGTTAAACTTCATAATGTAGCAGTAGTTATGATTTTTGTGGGGGTATTATAATTCAGATATTGAGGTTTTGCGAGCCTGATTTTGGGGTCATTGGGATTTGCTGCGTTAGATCCGTTATCAGGCGCGCCCGCCTCGATCTGATCGAAGCGGGCGCCTTTGTAAAAACAGAATCAGTGGAACCAGTTATGCGTCTTGGTCCGTTTCGCCGCGGCGGGCTTCCAGCTCGCCGCGTATCTCAAGCATGCGTTTTTCGTTAAGTGGGTAAATCGCAAGGAGGAAGAACGCCAGAATGCTTGATGTGGCTGGCACGACGCTAAAGAGGATGCGCATCTTTTCCAGCGTTTCGGGAGATTGGCCCCCGCCCAGATTTACGTCGAAGCCGGTGTAATTCAGAATCCAGCCTGCGAGGATGAAGGTGCAGGACATCGTCAGCTTGGTTATCCAGTTGCCAACGGAGCCAAACATGCCTTCGCGACGGGCGCCGTTATCGAGTTCATCTTCGTCGCAAATATCCGCTTTCATGGAGGTGGTGAGCGTCCAGAATCCTGCGGCCAGCGGCGCCACCATGAACTGGGAAAGCAGGAGCAGATACGGCCATTCTTTGTTGTAGAGCAAGTATTTGCTCAGGGCGCCAACGATCCCAAGAACGACGAGGCCTTTGATCGTGGCGACTTTTCCATAGCGGCCGGCGCACCATGTCATGATCGGAATGCTAATGATCGCTGCGACGGAGAATACGTTAGCGCCGATAGCGCCGAGGGTCGAACCTGCTTTGGTGTCGCCCTCAAACATGTAGTAGTAAATGACGTAGTTGCCGAGTGCGCCGACCATGCCGCCGCCAATACCCGTCGTCAGGATGATGCCAGTGAGGATGAGAAAGGATTTGTTCTTCATGGTTAGCCACATGCCCTTGAAGAAACCGACTTTTACCGCCTTGTTCGCGATCTTGTAGTAGCGTTCTTTAACGAAGATGGCGGGGAGCAGACCCCCGATGATGATTGCGCCTGCCACCCACCAACTGATGGTTCGCATGCCGACCATGACACTGGGGAAAATGTCGGCTTGAACGATGCGGAATATCCACGGCACGAATAGCATAAAGGTGAAGCTGAAGAACATCTTGTAGCCGGAGACGACCGTTCGCTCGTGGTAGTCGGGCGTCATTTCCAGCCCGAGAGTATGATAGGGCACGCACTGGATCGTCGTGCACAGGTAGAAGAGCAGCATGCCCCAGAAATACCAGATGAAGATCCGGTGCGTGTTCCAGGTTTCGGGCACCATCCACAGGCCGATGAACGCTGCGGCGACCAGGAACGAACCGATAAAGATATACGGCCGCCGTCGGCCCCAGCGGGACTTCGTGTGGTCCGAAATGTTGCCCATGATCGGGTCGGTGAAGGCGTCGACAATTCGAGAGAAGGTCAACACGAAGCCGATCAGGAGCGGATCAACATGCAGCGTGATGTTGAAGATTTGGTTCGCCAGCCCCTTCACGCCATCATTGGCCATCTGGAAGCTGCCGGAACCGGCGCCATACATGATTTTTTCTTTTAGGGGAACTCGATCTTTATCCGGGGTAACATGCTTGGACATGTATCAGCTATCATACCATTGATATTTTGGGTCAATGGCAAAAATCAAGCATGTGATTAGGCTGTTCGAGTATTACCAGGCGCCAAGCACCTGATTAGATATTTTCTCGGCGAGGGAACGCGTCAGGACTGGCATTGCCTGATATTCGGACTGAATGAACCCACCGTTGGTAAAGGCCTGCTGCGTGGCCGTGATGTTTCGTTGGTCGATGTAGACCTCGCCAGTGCGGTTATCGGTCAAAGTGATGGTCGCGGTCAAAATGAGCGTAAAGGCGCGAGCGGCCTGGGTGTCTGTCGATTGCGTGGCGGAGACGCCCTTTTCGTAGTTGCTCAGGATGATGCTCAATTTGGCGTCAGCCCCCCCCTCGGCGACCTTGACCTGGCCGCTTTGGTTGAGGTCTTCAATGACTTGCGAGGCCAGGGTGACTTCTGCTTGTGGCGCGAAGGAGCGATTGATGATCGGTGGAACGTAGACCGTCTTAAAGGGCACTTCCACCTTGTCGCCCAACTGGTAGTTGGCGCAGCCTGAAACCAGCCAGATGCAAAGCAGAACAGGAAAGAGCGAGAGCAGGCGCATGGGGTGTGTGGGCATCGATTAACCTCCGGCGGGCACGTCTTGGTTTTCCGCCTGATCCTGCTGGAACTGGTCGATGGCCTTTTGCTCCTTGGTGTCTGGGCCAGGAGGATTGTAGGGAATCATTTGGTCCGGATCCAGCGGCTCAATCGGCATCGGGATCAGAGCGCCAGTTTCCGGGTCCACAAAGTAATCGTCGATTGGCGCGCCGACGCCTTCGTATTCCTTCACGTCGTCGCCATCCACGGTTTCCAGGGCTTCGGCGCCGGGAGTTTCCAGAAAGGCTTCGGACTGCTCGATTTGGAAGGCTTGGTCTTCGAGCGCGTCGATCTTGGACTGGTCTTCGTAGGCAGTGTAGCTTGGGCGCTGGTAGCGGCCGAAAATCCAGTCAACCGGCGTCATTGGCGGCTCTACGCCTGAGTCGATTTTGGCGATCATTTCCTCAGCCTTCTTGGCAATGGCTGATTGTGGAGAAACCGTGATCGCTTCCCCATACATTACTCGGGCTGCACGTGGGTTGTTGCGATATTTCCAGTAGAAGTCGCCGACTTCATACTTACTCTCGGCCAGCGTTTCGCGCATATAGTAGAGGCCGGCTTCGGCTTCGTAGGAGCCGGTGCTGTCCGGGTAAAGAATCAAATAATCCTGGTAAAAACTGACTGCTTCGCGAGTCGCTCCCTGATCCCAGGAGGGGCCTTGCACGAGGGAGGCATAGACATCGGCCAGCTGGAGATACGCGTCAGGCGTCAACACGCTGTTCGGGTAATTGTTGATCAGGCGGTCGAGCGCGTCGATGGCGTCTTCCGGCTTATCAGTGTCGCGGCCCATGAGCGCAATGTTCATGAGCGAAAGCGGTGCGTATTCGCTGAATGGCGCAGCGGCGACAATTTCCTCATAGACTTCGATGCCCACTGCTGGTTCGGGGAACCATGGGATCGTGCCCCAAAGGTAGGGGATCGAGCCGTCCTGAACTTTCTCCGCCAGATTATACATGGCTTCGATGACAGCGTTGAAATTATCATAGTTGGGGTAGCGCGCGATGATTTGCTGGAATTCCTCCTGAGCGCTTTCAAACTGGTGGCGCTCAGTGTAGATTTTGCCGCGCTGGAAGTGGGCTTCGGGTGCGTAGATGGACTCCGGGTAGTCGTCAATGACGTCATCGTAGAGGTCCAATGCGCCGCCGAGGCTGCCGTCTTCTTGTTTAGCCCGGGCTTGATTCATCAGCTCCAGCGCAGTACCAGTGGGGGCTTCCTCCAGCGTGTTGCCAAAGAGGGCCTGAGTTGCGCCGCCTTCCATCCGCCAACCTTCTTCCGGCGTCCAAATCAATTTTGCCTGAGCGACGGATACGCTGATCGCCAGAGCCGATACGATAGTTGCGAGTTGGAAGTTTTTCATAGCTGCCACAAAACCATCTAAAGATGCCTCAGCGGGCTCTAGCAAGCCGAATTCGGTTATCAATTTTCAGTTTTCGATTTTCAAAGCTCAATTCCATCAGCGTTTTGCGCTTTTAGCTGCAAATTGAAAATTGATAATTGACCATTGAAAATGGATATTTGACTACTCCGGCCAGCGCACAATCGCGCCGCCCCAGGTGAGGCCGGCGCCAAAGGCGGTCAGGAGAATCGCGTCGCCGGGACCGAAACGGCCCTTTTGGCGGGCTTCCCACATGGCAATCGGCACGCTGGCGGCAGAGGTGTTGCCGTAACGGTCGATATTCACGTAGAAGCGATCCATCGAGACGCCAAGCCGCTTGGCAATGGACTCAATGATGCGAATATTGGCCTGGTGTGGGATGAAGCACTTGATGTCTTCGGGCTGCAGGCCGTTTTTCTCGATGGTCTCCAACGTGATGTCGCCCATCTCCCGCACGGCGTGCTTAAAGACTTCCTTGCCGTTCATCTTGAGGAAATGCTGGCGGGTGGAAACGGTCTCTGCTGAGGCGGGTTGGCGTGTGCCGCCAGCGGGCATATTCAGCAGGTCCATCTTCGAGCCATCGGCGCGGAGGAGGATTTCGCCCACGCCGATATTCGGAATATCGGAGCGTGAAAGGACGGCGGCGCCGGCCCCATCGCCAAAGAGGACGCAGGTGGAGCGGTCTTGCCAATCGAGGATGCTCGACATCTTTTCCGAACCGATGATCAGTGCATTGCGATAAGCTCCAGACTGCATCAACTTGGCCCCGACTTCGAGGATGTAGAGGAAGCCCGAGCACGCGGCCACCACATCGAACGCGGCGACTGGTTTGAGGCCCAGATGCGCCTGCACGAGGCATGCAGTGGAAGGAAAGGGGAGGTCCGGGCTCATCGTGCCGACAATGACCAGATCGATTTCGTCTTTGCTGACGCCCGCATCGGTCATGGCGGCTTCGGCGGCGGCGGCGGCCATTGACGAAGTGGTTTCCTGCTCACCGGCCAGGCGGCGCTCGGCGATGCCGGACCGGGAGCGGATCCACTGGTCAGACGTATCAATGACGCGCGTCAGGTCGTCGTTGGTGACGACCTTTTCCGGAATGCTGGTCCCGAGACCAGAGATGATTACCGAAGTGGGGGTCATGATTTATTGAGTGGAAACTTGGATCCAGTCCACGTAGGCGGTGGATGATTCGTGGGTGTTGTCGCTGTCGGCCATGATGCTGATCACGGCGTCGGCAGGAGGCTCCTCGCCGAAAGCAGCGCGAAAGTCTTCCAAAATGTTGACCCGCTCTTCGTGCCACTGTTTCAGGTCGCCTGAGCCGGAACGTTTGACGATGATGCGCGCGCGATCGGAGTAAGGGCAAGGCAGAATGTTCTGTGGCAGGTCACTCCGGTTGGCGAAAACGTAGTGGAGGACCTTGGCGGGTGGATAATCGCCCCAGACCAGCTTTTGCATTTTGAACCAACGGCGCTCGGAGGCGCTGGCGGTGTTGGGGTCAAATTTAAAGCAAACACTGACGCGCAGGGGAAAATCGTCGCCGTCCTTTTGCTCAGCGTTGCCTTTGATGAGGGTGTTTTCGACGTTCCAGCGCCAAGTTAGGATTGGTGTTGTCGCCGGTTGAAATTTATTCGCCAAGACGATGGCTGAAACGGAATCCTGCGAAGTTGCGCAAAGATAGCCCTCGGGCGTAATGCTGTATTGAGAGTTGGATTGGAGCGGGAAATCGAGCGTTTCCCAGTTTTCCATCTGGTCAAATTGCTCATCCAGCAGTGGGGCAAAGGTCGCCGGAGCGGTGGAGAGGCCGTGGGCGGAAATAAAAAATAAACCACCCCCGAGGGCCAGAGCCGTCAAGCGGGGGAGCCAGTGGGAAATCGTCATTCGGTAAAAGTGCGTCTTGGTCGGGGAGCGCCGGCAGGGGCGCGCGTTACTTTATGTGTTGTCCGCCGATGTGGAGGCCATCGCGGGAGCTTTCATGATGCCGTTGCCTTTTTCAATGTCTTTTTGCACCTGCTCTTCCATATCGTGACGCAGGGTTTCGAGCGCGATGCGGATGGCGCTGCGGATGAAGAAACGATCACTGGAGCCATGGGTCTTCAGCACCAGATGGTTTAGGCCAAGGAGGGGGGCGCCAGAGTAATTATCCGGCGAAAAGGTCTTCTTCATCGATTTGAAGGCGCCTTGAGACATGAATGCGCCAAGCTTGCGCACTGGGCTGGCCATCAACTCGTCTTTGAGCGTTTCTTTGAGCGTCCCGTAGCAAGACTCCAGGGTTTTCAGCAAAATGTTGCCGGTAAAGCCGTCGCACACGACAACGTCGACGACGTTCTTAAAGGTATCAAAGCCTTCGACTGGCCCAATGTAGTTCATGATGCCCGCTTCGCCGATGCCTTTCATGTATTCGTGGGCCTCCATGATGCGCTTCGTGCCTTTGCCCTCTTCGGTGCCGATGGTCATGAGTCCGACACGGGGATTCAGTTTGCCGGTGGCGGCGGTGTAATAGGCCGAGCCGAGGATGGCGTTGTGGGCGAGCTGGGTGGACGAGGTTTCCGGCTGGGCGCCGGCGTCAATTAACAGAAAGTGGTGGTTACGGCTCGGAATAATGGTCGCCAAGGCTGGGCGCTCGACGCCGGGCAACTTCCGCAGCATGAGTGTAGCGGCGAACATCAGGCTGCCAGTATTGCCGCAGCTCACGGCGGCGCCAGCTTGGCCATCGGCTACCAACTTGAGGGCCGAGATCATGGACGAGCCCTTCTTCTTGTAGCTCTCCTTGGGCTTGTCATGCATGCTGATGACATCCGGGGCGTGGTGGATGCTCACACGGGAGTCACTCCCCAAGCCGGCTTCGTCGAGCAGTGGCTTTAATTCGCCTTCCGGGCCTACGAGGATGACGTTTTTCAGCGCCTTAACCTCATCTAGGGCGAGACGTGTGGCGGCGACAACCTCGGCTGGGCCAAGATCCCCACCCATTGCATCGACAGCGATTGGGTGATCGTTGGAAGAAGGGTTGCTCATTGGCGCTTGAGGCTGTGTTTGTCTTGCCCCGGGTCAAGCTGAGATTCTGGGGATGCAGTCATTGGTGACGAATTTAACCCTGGGATGTGCGAACTGGGCAACTCCATGTTATCTCTATTTGCCAGGGGAGCCGACCAAGTGGCGCTGATCGTAAACTGACAAACAAAAAACCCGGCCATGACAGCCGGGTTGGAAAAGTTTGGTTGGACAGGTGAAGCTTACAGCTCGACTTCCACGACCTGACGACCGCGATACATCCCGTTGGCCGGGTTGACGTGGTGCGGCTTGAAGGTGGTGCCGTCGTTGTTGTCCTTGGCGAGCAAAGGCGCCTGGAAACGGTTCGCGCCGCGGCGAAGACGGCTGCGCTGTTTGGATTGCTTGCGTTTGGGTTGTGCCATGACGAAAGGTGTTAAGGTGGTTCCGTGATTCGGGAAAAGTGAGGAAAATGGACGGCGCCAGCCCCATCGTCAATAGAAAATTGCATCATTTACTGGCATCGAATCGACGAAAGCGGCGTTATTCAGCGTAAGTTTCTGATTTATAGGCGCTAAGTAGCGTTTTTCGATCAATTTCCGTTCATTTTCAGCCTCGCCATCATTCCTGATTATCAATCAGGAGCTTCATGAGTGGGAATTTGCTGACGCCGAAGGGGAGGACAACGGTGCGTGTTTCGCCGGATTCGAGCATGATGGTGCGAAAACCGGGGTTGACGCGATTGCCGTCAGCAAAGATGCCCACGAAGTCTTTTGGCTCAAGCACCTGCCGCCCGTCCATGAGGTTTTTGAGGGTGACCATGGCGTAGCGGTCTCCTCCGGGCGTGCTCATCGTGCGGAAATTTACAATATCGATGTAGGCGACATACGGCTTGAGCGAAGTTTCGTCTTCGTAGTACTCGACTTCGTCCTCAGAAATGACACGGCGGTCAAACGTGGCAACCGAAGCTGGATCCAGAGCCAAGGCTTGGTTGGCGATGAGAAGAGCGAGCAGGACGAGTATGGTCTGTTTCATGGCTGGTTGGGTTGGTTATTTTTTCGAAAGGAGATCGAGCAGGGCCTCGCGATCAGCGTCGGACAATTCACTGCCTTCGATGATGGCCTTGGCATCGTATCCGCTGGGCCAGTTGCGGGCTGCGCGCTTGGCGATGTCGAGGCGCAGTTTGTCGTTTTCAATTTCGGGCAGCCAGTCAAACGCGGTCGTGGGGTCGGCCTCGTAGGTGGAGGCAAACAACGCCATGACGGCGACATCGCGCTCGGGCCCGCGCTCGAGTGAAGCGGTGTATTCGGAAGCCTCCAGCGGGTCGTGACGGAACCACGAAAAATAGACGGCGCCGTATATCTCGGCCTGATCGCGGTAGTCTTTGGCTTCGACGTTGGGTAGCCAGGTGGCGGCTTGTGCGGGGTTGGCGTCCGCGTAGTGGTTGAGGATGTGGCGCTTGTCGTCGCGGTAAAGCGCGTTGAAACGCTCGGCGCCGAGGTGCTCCATCAGGCCAGCCGGATCGTTTTGCGCCCAGTAGCGGTAGGCCTTGCGTTCCAGTTGGCGCGCAATATCGGGGTCGGTCACTTGCTCCAAAAAGGCCAGGCCTTGTTCGGGGTTGTTCTTCACCAGAGCCGAGGCCAATTCATTCACGGCGGCTTCCTGAGTTCTCTGGTCGAGGCTGAGGAATAGGCTCTGCGCGGTGGCGAGGTCGGTGTTCGTGTAATGATCCAGCAGGGCCGTCATTTGTTCGCGTTTGAGGCGGCCATCGGGCTGTTGCTGAATCCACGCCAGGGCTTCGTCGGGATTGCTTTGCGCCCACTCCTGGATCACTCCTGACATGAGATGCTGGTGGGCGGCTCCGCGCGGCAACCCGGCAATGTAAGCCAACGCCGCAGCCTGATCTTGCTTGAACAGTCCCTTGATCGCTTGCTGGACTACTTCGTCCTGAATGTGGCCTTGCAGGTGCTCGAAGGCAAAGTTGAGGAGCTTTTCCGGCTCCTTTTCGCTGAGCGTCCACTCGTTGAGATAAGGGCGGGGATTGGGCAGGGATGCAAGGCTGGCTAGCGCGGCGTCGGGATCGCGCTGCATCCATTGGCTGTAGATCGTGTGCATCATGTTATGCCGGATGTAGTGCTGTGGAATCTGCGCACTCAGCTCCAACGCGACGACTGGGTCTCCACTGGCCAGGTGTTGAAAAATGCCTTGATAAGCCTCAGCGAGGTTATTCCCAGGCGGCAAAGTCTCCAGTGCGGCCCAGGCGCCTTCGATGTCCCGGTCCGCCCAGATCTTGAAGATGTTCACATACACGCTGTATCGCGTTTTTCCCGGAACCTGGCGGATGAGTTTCAGCGCCAGATCAGGCGCGGTCCAAGTCAGGTATTGGCCGACATCCAGCAGGGTCGAATCACGCTGGTCTTCTGGGAACATCTGGAGCGCCGCCATGCCACGGGCTTCATCTGCCAGGAACAGGTATTTCATGACCTGACCAGTGATTAGCCCGAGCTGCTCCTCACGGCCGGGCTGGCTCAGGCAATATTGCAGCGCCCCTTCGGGGTTGAGCTCGGCCCAGCGTTGGCCCAGAAGCTGGAGGTAGCTATTGCCATCGGCTTGTTCGGCCAACGCCATGAGGTCCTCTTCAGTCATCTTTTGCGCCAACAACCGCAGTTCGAGTTCTTTGCGGAATGACACTTTGCCGTTCAGGCGAATTTCCTCAAACTTCGCTATGCGTTCGGCTGATGTGCTGGGGGACTCGATCTCGACAATTTCCAGAGGCGCAGATGCTGATTCGGAACTCTCCCCGAGTTCTTTCGGGGCGCTCGGAGTGGACTGCTTCGCGGTGGACGGAGTCGGCTCGCCGAGGAACCAGCCAATGGCCAGGCCTGCGACGGCAAAGGGAATGGCGAGCAGCGATTTCACTGGATCACCTCTTTCAACAGCCGGTTGATTTCATCGACGTGCAAATCGCTTTGGCGAAGTGCTTCCTCGGCGGCTGCGGGGTCTTGCTTGACCCAGCCATAGAGGACGGACTTGACGTTGCTGACGCGCTTTTCGGCGTCGTCGATGTTGGCCGCGTAGCTGAAGGCGGATTCCGGATAATATTCCATCGCAGCATATGAGGCGGCAGCCAGGGCGGTGTCCCGCTGGTCGCCTTCAGGCAGTGCGAGGGCAGCGGCGCTGGCTTCGTCGGGGGAGTGTAGAGTCCAGTATTTGAATGTGCTGTAGATCGCGGATTGGGAGGATTTACCCGGCTCGAGGCTAGTCGCCCATTCGGCGGCTTCCTGCGGGTTGGACTCCGACCAGCGGAAAGCCATCAGGCCGATATTGTCGGACACATCGATGTCATGCTCGGCTGCGTATTGCCAGGCGCTAGGCGCGTCCCGGTTGGCCCAATTGCTCATCATGCCGCGCATCATTTCTCGTTGCATGTCGGGGTCGTCGAGTTGGGCAATCATATCCGCGGCGATCTCATTGTTATAAGAGCCAAGTCCACTGGCGAGCTTACGCAGGTTGGCTGGAGTGCGGTCATCGGTGGGGAGGCTCATGAAATAATCCATCGCCGCCTGCGGTTGATGGGTGGCGAAGCTTTCAATGATCTCGCCATACGCCTGGTTGCGTTCTGGCCCAGCGGACTGGGTGGTCAGCCATTGCAGCGCGGCTTGGGGGTCCTGTGCCGCCCATTGGCTGGCGACATGGCGCATGGAAGCGGAAAACGCTTCGCCGTAGGGCAGGCTGTCGATGATGGCGGCGGCTTCAGCTGGCTTTTCACTGGCCACCTGCGACATGTAGTAGTTCATGAAGTGATCAAATTGCTGGCCGTCGAGGACTCGTTGGAAGACGGCAACGGTCTTGGCCGGTTCGGCCCGCGGCGCATTCCAGTATTGCTGTTGCAGGAGCTCTTTTTTCGTGGCGGATTCCGGCATCTGGGCCATGGAGGTCATGGCGGCTTCGATATCCCGATGCATCCAGCTACGGTAAACGCTTTGGAGAATCGTGGTGTGGGCATTGGCGTCGGTGATGCGGAGCGCGGTGTCCACGGCGCCTTGAGGATCGTCTTCAGCCATTGCGCTGAAGTAGCCGGTCCAGGCCATGTTTTGCGCCGAACCGGGGGGGATGAGAGCGATGACGGAGCGCGCGTAGTCCGGATTCTCTTGGTAGAGCTTGCGCGTGAGGGTCTGGTAGCTCCATTCGTTGATATTGAGCGATCGGCCGCTCTGTATTTCTGCGACGAAGCGTTGCGGGTCGTGGCTGGCGAGCAGGCTGAAAATGCGCTTTTCCGCCTCGTCTCGGGCGTGGCCGGTTAATTGATCGAGGGTGGCGAAGGCGACGTCGGGATCGTGGGTAACGAGATAGCGGTAGAGCCCGTGATGGAGTCGGTAATTGTCGGGGTCGGCTTGAATTGCCCGGATCAGCCCATCGGGGTCAATCTCGGCCCAGCGCTGGAAAAGCTGTCCCGTGAAGTGGCTGTTGCTGCTGGCGAAGGCGCTTAGCTCGGCGGCGCTCATTTGCTCGATGGCGCGCAGGCAACGGATCTGATCTTCCAGTCTAGGAGACTCTAGCAGCCGGAATACTTCGGCCTGTTGGATTTTGTCTTGGGCAGCGAGTTCTGAGTCAACTGGTGTAATGTCCCCCGCAGTCATTGTCTGCGCTTGCTCCGGACTTTGCGCACGCAGAGTTTGTGCATGGGCAGTTGGTTCTGGCGTCAGCGAATGATGCGCCAACCAACCGACCGCAATGGCGGCGAGGGTAACGGTGGGGATGATCCAGGGGGCGGACATGATTCAGCGGCGGGTTACTCGAATTTTAATGAGGACTGGAGCTTTTTGATTTCCTCCTCGGACAAATCACTGGCCAAGATGGCCTCTTCGGCGGCGTAAGGATCTGGCCAGTCTCGAATGACCCGGCTGGTTTGTTGCTGGCGTTTTTCGTTGTCGTCGATGCCGGTCGCCCAGTCAAAAGCGGACGCCGGGTCGCTGCGCCGCACTTCCTGCACGAGGTTGACGACGGCGCGGTCGCGGGAATCGCCGGTGGGCAGCTCGGCAATCCAGATCGAGGCCTCGTATGGATCGTGGTCCAGCCAAGCCTTGGTCACCACATCAGTCATACTGGGCAGAGACTCCTCGCTAACCTGATCCAGCCAGGCCGCAGCGCTGGCGGGGTCTTTGCGGGCATAGGCGGACATGATGTTGCGTTGTGCGCCGTTTTCGAGTTCGGCGAAGCCCGTTGGTCCGATATAATCCATGCAGGCCCAAGGGTCCTGACCGGCCCAATTTTGCAAGATGGTGTTTTGCAGGGAATCGGGGCTTTGGTCGGAGGATTGTGCCTGCGCCCAAGCCAAGATGTTTTCCGCGCCAACTTCCGACATTGCGTTGGCGAAGCAATAAGCGGCTTGTTTCTGCGAGTCTGGATCGAGGGTCAGGAAATACGCTTTGGCGGCCTCGTAATCTTCCTGCATGTATTTATCCATGAGGGTGCGGGTGTAGTCGCGCTTTTCCTGACTGTTGGGGAGGGACTCCAACCAGGCTAGCGTTCCATCGCGGTCATCGAGAAATTGCGCGGCCAAGAGCTGGTTCATGGCGTTGCGGTAGTTGTTGCCGTAGGGCAATTTTTCAATGTATGCTGCGGCGGTCTCCCGGTCCCTTTGAATCATGGCGCTAAGCGTGCGGTTCACGAAGTTGTCCTGCTGCCTGCCATCGAGGTTGGCTAGCGCCCAGTCGAGGATGATTTGAGCCTGCTCGCCTTTGAGGTTCCAAATTTGGATGAGATACTCTGGGTTGCGCTCATTCGTTAGCGCAGAAAGGGCGGCTTCGGGGTCATTTCGGAACCACTCTGTGTAGAGCGTGCTTTGGATTTGCCGTTGCAAGTCGAGGTTCGTAATTTCCGCCGATCGCGCAAAAGCCAAGTTGAAGTCTGTATCCTTCAGTGTGTTAAAGTAGCCTTGGATGGCGTGGCGGTAGGCTTGGGGGGGGAGATTGCCGATGGCCGCCCAGGCGGCTTCCGGGTCCTCCAGCGTGAGCTTTTGAAAAATGCTCTGGTAGGTGTAGTCGTAGGTGGTTCCGTAGCTGAGTTGCAACTCAAGGGCGAGCGTCGGGTTTCGTCCCATGGTGTCGTGGATGAGCATGTTCAGGCATTGTTTTTGCCGATCCACAGGCATTTGTTGAATGAGATTGAGTGCGCCCTGAAGGTCGTCCCGCGCCCAATTGATCACGATGTGATGCAGGAGGTATTGGTTGAGTTTGTCTTCGGGGTCTTGCAGGTAGCGCGCATAGGCGCCCTCGAGATCCAATTCTACCCAACGGGCCAGAAGCGTATGGATGGCCGCTTGGTTTTTCACATTATTCTCTAGTTTATCGAGGCTGGTGAGGATTTCCTCCTCACTCATGGATAAGACCAGGTAGCGCAGATCGATTTGCATTTTGAATTGGTTGAGCTTCTGGCTGATGTTGACCAACTGGCTGAGCCTTTCGTCGAGGCTGCCATCAAGCTCGCCACGGTAGATGGCTTCCGCGATTTCGCGATCCGTCATGCGGTTTGTTTTGGAGCGCCACCGGGCCTCGGCTTTTTCAACGAGTATCCCCTTGCCGTCGCCATTGGAGAGAAGGGGGGGCGTCTCGTGGTCATTCAGCATCCAACCAAGGCCAAAGGCGCCGAGCATTAAGAGTAGACTGAGGGCGAATTTCATTCGAAGAGCTCCTTGTTCAGGGCTTCTTTTTCCGCGTCAGTCAGATCACTGGAGTCGAGCGCCTTTTGCGCTGCTTCGGGGTTGAAGTTCTTCCAAGTGCGCAAGCTCTCTTTGACGTTTTGCAGACGGCTTTTTTCGTCATCGATTTCCAGCGCCCAGCCAAACGAGGTATCGGGTTCGTAGCTGCGGATGTCGCGGACAATTACTTCAACGGACTCATCGCGCAGCTTGCCCTCGGGCAACTCTGCGACCCAGGTTGACGCCGCATAGGGATCGTGTTGCAGCCAATTACGAGTGACTTCGCGTGTGCTGGATATTTGGCTTTTTTCGTCCTCCAGGCTGAGCGCCCAGGCGGCTGCCTCCTCGGGGTCATCTCGGGACCAGCCACGGGCCAGGTTGCGTGCAATGTTATCCGTCATGTCTATCTGCTGGCGCGCCAGATAATCCAGTGCTGTGGAGTAGTGTTCCTGAGCCATGCGTTCGATGAACACGTCCTGCATTTCCTGATGAAGCTTGGGGTCGGCGATTTGTTGGACGAGTTGTTCCGCAATTTTAGGGTCGGCGCGTATCGCTCCATCGAGAATGCGCTGTGCGATGCTGGACCTCGTATTGCCAAAGTCAGCTTTCAGGAAATAATCAATCGCGCCAGCGGGGTCGTACTGCGCATAATAGCCAAGCGCGCTGTTAAAGCCGCGGTCGACTTCTTCGCCTGGAGGTTGGGCGGCCAGCCAATTGATCGCGGCTTGGGGATCGTTTTGCGCCCATTCTGAAACCAGCCGGTCGAGCGACAGTTGGTAAGCGTTGCCATAGGGAAGCTGCTCGACAATAGCTGCGGCGGACTCAGGGTCTGTGCGCACGAGATTGGAAATGTAATTGCTGGTCGTATGGTCCTGGGTGCTCCCATCCGTCATGCGGTTGATCAGTTCGATGGTCGCCCAGGGATCGTCTTTAGGCAGTGACCACGAGATGCTTTGCAACAGATCACCCCGGATTTTAGGTGAGTCGATATTGGCTAAAGATGTCATGGCGGCGTCACTGTCTTGGTGGATCCATTGCTGGTAAACGCCGCGCAGCGCATCATCGCGGGGTTGGCCAGCGGGGAGGTCGAGCGCGAGAGTCCAGGCTTCGGCCGGGTTTCCCATGGCGAGTGACTGGATGTAGCCCTGCCAAGCCCGGGATTTTTCCTTACCGTCAGGTAATTGTTCTATGGCGTTACGGGCTGCGTCGGGGTCCTGGGTGGACCAGTTTTGGAAAATGGTGCTGTAGAGGTCGTTCGGCTGTTTGATCTCATCCATTTCCTCAAGCATGCGCAGGGCGCGTTGCGGATCCTGTCGGGCTATTGTCAGGAGGAAAGACTGCTGCGCCCATTGTTTCTGCCGTTCATCCACCCGCTCCAAGAATTTCCGGGCTTTGGCGGTATCGTTGACGCTGATGTTTGAGAAAATACTCCAAACGTGGATGGATGGGTCTTTGCCGCTGAGGAGTAGCTCGAAAGCGGCGTCGGGATCACGCTCGATCCAGTGATTGAGATACAGGTGCTTGTGGGGGGAACTGGGTAATTCGTCAATCAGCGCCCGGAGTTCGCTGGCGCTCATTTGCTCGACGAGCTGAAACCTGCGCAGCTCATTTTCGAGGCCATAGCTCAAGTCCAGACGGAGCACTTCCTCGTAACGGTCTTGGGAATCCTGAGGCAGCGGGGCAATTTCTACTTCTGTAGCCGAGCTGATTTCTGGGGGGGAGGGGGCGGTCGATTCCGCCATGGGCGCTGGCGATACATGAACGTCAGCGACTGTGGTCAACGGGCTCGACGCCTCCCATGCTTCGCGTGCGTACCAGCCCGCCGCGATGGCGACGGGGGCAACAAGACAGAGTATCCAGTAGGGTTTCACCAAAATCAGGAATTAGACACAGTTTATGGGATTAGGCAACAGGAGTCGGAAACGGTTCCCGACAAGCGCCATCTTTTCGTAAAAGAAGGAGACGGCCATAACTTTTTGCTTCAACCGTGGCGTAAGATGCGGCACCCTTGCGTTTTATGGCATCCACGATTAACGAGGCTGATTCCGCCCAACTTTTCGAACGCGCGCGCCAATTGATCCCCGGTGGCGTTAATTCGCCGGTGCGGGCGTTCCGCTCGGTGGGTGGAGCGCCTTTCTTCACGAGGTCGGCCCAGGGCAGCCGCCTGACTACGGCGGACGGTCAGGAGTTGATCGACTATGTGTGCACTTGGGGGCCCGCTATCCATGGCCATAATCGCGCGGAAATACGGGATGCCATTGCGGAGGCGCTGGCCAAGGGCACGAGCTTTGGCACGCCAAATCCTTACGAGGTCGCTATGGCGGAGCGAGTGGCGGAGCTGGTGCCATCAGTGGAAAAGGTCCGTATGGTCAATAGCGGCACAGAGGCGACGATGTCGGCCATTCGTTTGGCGCGAGGCTACACCGGGCGCCACAAGATCATCAAGTTTGCCGGCTGCTATCATGGGCATGTGGATGCGTTGCTCGTTGCGGCGGGCTCTGGCGCGCTGACTCTTGGGAGGCCAGATAGCGCGGGCGTGCCGCCAGCGTTTGCCTCGGAAACCATTGTATTGCCCTACAATGACAGCGCTGCGCTGGAAGCCGCGTTTTCGGCGCGAGGGCCAGATATCGCGGCAGTCATTGTGGAGCCTTACCCGGCGAACTGCGGGCTCATTCTTCCGCTTCCGGGTTACTTGGAGGAAATGCGTCGCCTGTGCGACAAACATGGGGTGGTGCTGATTTTTGACGAGGTCATGACGGGCTTCCGCGTGGCTAAAGGCGGAGTGCAGGAGCGCACGGGCGTGACGCCGGATCTCACGGCGATGGGCAAGATTATTGGCGGAGGTTTGCCAGTGGGCGCCTTTGGCGGTAAGGCCGAGATCATGGATATGCTGGCTCCCGAAGGGCCCGTCTACCAGGCAGGCACGTTGAGTGGCAATCCGCTGGCGATGGCGGCGGGCATTGCCGCATTGGACTTGCTGCAGGCGGAGGACCCCTATGCCCGCCTGGACGCCATGGGGCAAAAAATCCGCGACTCGCTAGAAGCGGCTGCGCGGGAGAAAGGCCTGCCTTTGCAAGTTCCCCAGGTTGGTTCCATGTTTGCTCTGTTCTTTACTTCAGAGCCAGTGACCCATTTTGAGCGCGCGCTTTCCAGCAATAAGGAAATGTTTAACCGAGTGTTTCATCATGCGCTGGAAAATGGCGTTTACCTGCCTCCCTCAGCGTATGAGACATGCTTTATCAGCACGGCGCACAGTGATGCAGATATTGATCGGACCGTGGAGGTCCTCATCGCAGGACTCAGTCAAATTTGACCGATTGACTATTTTCCCTATGCTAGGAATACCGTATCGACCGAGGCCGTTCTACAGGGTTTTATGTAGTTTCTGCGGCGGTCGGAAAATTCCGAAGTAAATGTAGCTAAGGCGGATGCGTGTGCTTGCCTTTAGGCGCGGCCTACCCTAGGAATGCTACCACGTGTTTGCTTACTTCTATAAGTCGTTTCCTTCATTGGCGGAATTGCCCTCGCTGTTCAGCACGGATGATTTTCCGCTGCGCTGGCAATGTGGAATCTGGAGTGAGACGCATGGTTGGGTGCATATCATTTCGGACATCGCGATCTGGTTGGCCTATATGGCGATCCCGTTCGCGATTTTTTATTACGTGCGGAAGCGCCCGGATGTGCCGAACCAGCCGATGTTTTACTTGTTCATCGCCTTCATTATGTTGTGTGGGATTACTCACTTGCTAGAGGCAATGATTTTTTGGTGGCCTGCCTACCGATTTCTAGGGCTGATGAAATTGCTCACGGCGATAGTATCCATCGCGACGGTGATCGGGCTTTTGCCCATGTTGCCGAAGCTGGTAGCTGCGCCCACGACTAAGGAACTGGAGGGAGAGATTGCCCGGCGTAAAATATCGGAAAAGCAAAACGCGGAGAGCGAGGAGCTGTTTCGCAACGCCATGAAATACGCCCCAATAGGCAAGGCGATCGTTTCGCTGGACGGTAAATTCCTCCGCGTTAATCAAAAGCTTTGTGAGCTCTTTGACTACGAAGAAGATGAACTGCTCAGTATGGATTTTCAGCAGATCACGCATGCGGACGACTTGGATAAAGACCTGGAGCTTTTCCAGAAAACGGTGGCTGGTGAAATCGATGAGTATTCGTTGGAGAAGCGCTATCTAAAACGGAATGGCAGCATTGTGCATGCGCTGCTGAATGTCGTCCTCATTCGTTCCGATGGTGAGCCGCAGTATTTCATTTCTCAGATTGTTGACATCAGTACGCAGAAGAAGCTTTTGCAACGACAGGAATCACTGATCCATGAACTGGAACAAAAATCCAAGGACATGCAGCAGATCGTTTACGTGGCCTCTCATGATCTGCGTTCGCCTTTGGTGAACATTATAGGGTTCAGTTCAGAACTCGACGCCACGGCGAAAGATTTGGAAAAGCAACTGCGTGCGGGCGAAAGTCTAAGCCCGGAAGTTGAAGCAATTTTAAACAATGATTTGCCGGAGATGCTGCACTTCATTGGTTCGAGCGCCCGGCGGATGGATCGTTTGCTCAAGGGGCTGCTTCAGTATTCTCGGTTGGGTCGTTACCAATTGGTCACCCAGCGCTTGGATATGAATCGGCTCTTTGACGACATGCAGCAGGATTTGTCATTTCAGCTCAACGAGATCGGCGCCACGGTGGAGATTGGAGAGCTCCCTGATTGTTATGGAGATTTGACGCTTATCAGCCAGTTGTTCGCGAACCTTGTCGACAATGCGATCAAATACCGCTCGCCTGATCGGCCGCTGCATATAAAGGTGAGCGCCGAGGTATTGGCGATGCACATTCGCTACTCAATCGAGGATAACGGCATCGGCATTGATGAAAAATATGTGCGCAAAATTTTCGAAGTCTTTCATCGCTTGAATCCCGATCAAACGGCGGGCGAAGGGCTTGGCCTGAGCATTTGCAGCCTGATCGCCCATCGGATGGAAGGCGATATTTACCTGGATTCGAAGTTGGGCGCGGGATCAAAATTCCACGTTGAGTTGCCACGCGATGAAATTACATTATCGGAAAGAGCAGACGCCATTGCTGATGCCGGTCTGAACCAAGATTTCTTTCACTCATGAGTAAAATTGCCAACGAAGTTACTATCCTGCTTGCCGACGACGATGCGGGGCATCGCCAGTTGATGCGCCGTAATTTAAAGCGTTTCAAGATCGCTAATGACATCATTGAGTTCGAAGACGGGCAGGGCTTGCTTGATTTTTTCCGAAAAGCCCAGGACAGCGGCGCCTTAGCCAGGATGGCCTTTGTGGTGTTTCTCGATATCCGCATGCCCAGAATGACTGGCGTGGAGGTTCTGCAGGAGCTTAAGGCGGACCCATACCTGAAGCGTGTGCCAGTGATTATGGTGACGACCACGGATGATCCGGCGGAGGTGACGCGTTGCCATGAGCTTGGTTGTAGTAATTACGTGACCAAACCTGTGGACTACGATAACTTTGTGAAGGCGATACAAAACCTTGGCCTGTTCCTCTCGGTGGTGCAGGTGCCGCGCTTAGACTGACGAACGACATGAGTTCTGAAATCGGCAACAGTCACATCATTATCATCGACGATGACGCAGGAGTTCGGGCCATCGTTCGGCGCCGACTCGTGAACCTTGGCATGACCGTGACGACGGCGGCGAATGGACAGGAGGCGATTGCCAGGCTTAGTGAGGCAGAGGCAAATTTTGACCTGATGCTCTTGGACTACATGTTGCCAGACACCAATGCCGAAGAGTTTTTGACGGAGCACTGGGAGCAAGTGGGAAGGCCGCCTTTTATTGTGCTCACGGGATTTGGGGATGAGCGACTGGCCGTCAAGTTGATGAAGCTGGGGGCGGAAGACTACATCACCAAAGATGCGGATTTTATCGACCACATGCAGTCTGCGGTCGAGCGAACGCTGCGTCACCTGGCAGGCCAGCGTCGTCTGGGGCAAACAGAGCGGCAGCTCAAGGAAAGTGAAGAGCGGCTCAATCTCGCCGTGCGTTCGGCAGGCATTGCCGTTTGGGACATCAATATGGTTGATGGCACGGCGGTCATTGATGACCGCTGGCGCGCGATTGTCGGCGTGGAACTGCCTCAGAATCCAGTGCCCATGAAACGGCTGTTGGAGCTTATATCCAAAGACGATCAGGAGTACTTCAACAAGCGTTGGAAGGCATTCTTGGGCAGTAAATCGAAATCGCACAATTTCGAGGCCATGTTCCGCGTAAAGAATCCGCGTGATGGCAAACGCTGGGTGGAGTGTCAGGCAATTGTCGTAAGTGGTGATGGAGGGCGACAGCCCCATCGAGCGATTTGCACGCTGCATGATGTGACGGATAAAATGATGGTGCGCGATATCGAGGAGCAACTACGCCGCGCCCAAAGGTTGGATACCTTAGGCACTATGGCCGGTGGCATCGCGCATGACTTTAACAACGTGCTGGCCTCGATCATGGGTTACAACGAGCTGACGATGCGGGACCCAGGCAACGCGGTTTTTGTTCTGAAGAACGCAAACCACATTAGCCGCGCGGCGCAGCGGGCGCGTGAAATTATTAAGCAGATCTTGCTGTACAGTCGTCGTGGAGAGCCAGAGATTCGGCAAGTGAATCTGGTTGCGATTGTCGACGAGGCGGTTGGTTTCATTCGCGCCGTGGCGCCGCCAGACATTCAACTGATTACACAGTACGACATTGATACCGCCATTATCGATGCGGACTCAGGGCAAATTAGCCAAGTCATCACGAATTTACTCAGCAATGCTGCGCATGCTATGAAGGCCCGCGAAGGCTCCATTAGCGTCCACGTTTATGATGCGAGCACCGTTGCGAATGATTGTAGCTGTACGGATGTGATCGCTAAACAGCTCTATGTTGTCAAAGTAAAGGACGATGGCCCCGGGATACCGGAGAATATTCGTCATCGCATTTTCGAGCCATTTTTTAGCACCAAGCGCAAGGGGGAGGGCACAGGTTTGGGCTTGGCGACTTCGCAGGGCATCATCAGTTCGCACGGTGGTCGAATCACTCTGGATAGCGAACCTGGCGAAGGCGCTTGTTTTTGCATAACGCTGCCCAAATGCCGGCGTAATATCCCTTTGGTCAAGGAGGACGAGCAGACGCCTCTGACCACACCAAGCACTTTGCGAGTGTTGTTGGTGGACGATGAAATTTCTCTGGCCGAGGTGACTACGCAGCTATTGATGATGCATGGCTATGGGGTGGATGCATTTCACGATCCACAGCAAGCCCTCGATTTTTTCAAAGAAGATTCTTCGGCCTATGACGTTGCTATTTGTGACTACAGCATGCCCCGCCTGAATGGATTGGAGCTCATCAGCAAGCTGCATCAAATCAATCCTGACCTGCCGTGCATTTTGGTGACCGGTAATCTGGACGATAAACAGCATCCGGAGTTTGAAGGCGCTTCGCATATGGTGCTGCTGCACAAGCCGTATTCACACGAAGAGCTTATGGCGGCGATCACGGATATTGTCCCGGAAGAAGTTATTTCAGAAAAATTCTGAGCACTGGGCTCGACTGTCCGAAATCATCGGGCCAACAGACATTCCGCTAGCAGATTATCGAGCAAATATAGCACTTTTTATCTAACTTGATCGATCAGGCCGCAGTGATTTTTCGTGTCCAGCAAGGCGGCTTGAGCGCGGCAGGCTACATGCGGCAAAATTATTCTGGATCGGATGAGTTAAAAAGGAGTACGGGAATCTCAGGCGCGCCTTTCACGTGGGCCCATTGGGAAACGGCATTGTGGTCGAGTATGGCGTTGCGCTGTATCTCGTAGTAGCTTTTTTCAGGAACTAGAAATGAGTGCGTTTCGCGCGTATCTTCACCAAGGCAGATGAGGTGATACTGTTGCTTGCTGTTGACGAATCGGTTGTCGAGTTTGTAGGTGCGTGGCGGAAAAATGCGCTTCCCCGTGACGGCCCAACGCTGCGGAACAAAATCAAAGGGCAGCCAAGACAGCATGACTTGCCGGGCGCGCAAGTCTTTGCTGCCAAAGACAAGGAAACCGCCCAAACTCAGGATAATGACTAGTAATGTGAAAAATGTTTTCTTCATTAGAGATCGCTTGATCGATCACGCATGATTGACACCAAAAGTCAAGGCGTGCATCGTTACGCTTCGAAGACCTCAAGCCCGCGCTGGTGGATGATCAGGCGGATGACGTCGATGGTCTTGTCGGGCGCGATGCCGTTAGCGCGGTTTTGCGCGCCGATTTGGAACGCGATATTCCATTGCGCAATGAGTGTCTTCCAGCCGAATGGCGCGCCGTGCTTGGGATCGTAAATCCAGGTCGCTTCAGACGAAACACCGTTGAGCTCAATGACGCGAAACTCGCCGCGCTGCAATGCGGCTTCGCTTTCCGCGCGGACATCGTAGCGGCCAAAGTAAAAGCCTTGGTAGTGCTGGCTCACGGCATTGACACGGGCGCTGAGCTCGGGCGTGATCAAGTGCGAGCCATCGAGGAACACTGCGCCGCGGCAATGCGTGCCCAGCTCGGCGAGGACGAACTCTTCGCCTTTCGCGGGCACATCGTTGAGATGCTTGATGTGTTTCTTTAGGAAGTACGGCGCGGAGCAAACAGCGCGCTCGTCGGCGAGGATCAGGTGGCGCAGCGAGTGTTCGCCATCGCCCGTCACGCTCGTAAAACGCTTGTCGGTAATGCCCCAGGTGACGCCCGTTTCTTGGTTGGGCAAGCGGTAATAAAACACGCCGTATTCGTGGCCGGGGAGGAACTCCTGCGCGATGACCGGCTGCGGGCAGCGCGTTAAATAATCTTCGGCTTGCGCGCGGTTTTTAATGATCGCTACGCCTTCGCCGCGTTGCCCGATGTCGGGCTTTAGTGCAACGGGATAGCCAAGGCTTTCCTTCGCAAAAAACGCATCGAGTTTCGCCAGGCGTTCGGCGGCGGGCTCGGGCGGCAGGAGAGTCCAGCGGCCAATCGCATCGCCCGCGCCAGCGAGGCCGCGCAGGATGTCGGATTTTGATTCTTCGGCCAGACCCCCCATCGGCATCGCGGGGTTGCAGAGCGTGAATAGCGTCGGGCAGAGATGTTTCAACCCCTGCCACAAGATGCTCGCGATGACGGGCGGATACACTGCCCAGAATGGCCAGAATTCCCAGCGCGTCGCGCGTCGCCATTTGCCCAGCATCAGGCGGCGGCCTTCCCAAGTCATGAGCGGCGTCACTAACTTTGTGATGCAAAGCATGGCGATGATGAAGCCGAGGAATAGGAGCGGCGCCCATTTTTCAAAGCGGCCAAACAAGTCGAGGAATGTCTGCCCGAGGAACATGGATGCGCCGACGAGAATCGGCGTCCACACGACGGCGGCGAGCATCAGGTAAAACGTAAACTGCCCGAACGGCGCGCGCAGCACACCGGCTGCAAAGTAGGTCGGCAGGCGTGAGCCCGGAATGAAGCGTGTGATGAGGATCAGCGCCGGGCCGCGGCGTTTAAACCATTCTTCAGCGGCTTCGAGGTCCTGCTCTTTGAGAAACCACTTCATCGGCGCGCGGTGGAGTGACGGATGCCCCAGCCAGCGGCCGAGGGCGTAGAGCCCAACGTCGCCCAAGAATATTCCCAGCAAGCTCGCAATCGTGGCCGACCAGAAATCGATGACGCCTTGCGAAGCGAGAATGCCAGCGGCGATGCACGAGAGGTCTTCCGAAATGAACGAGCCGATGATCAGCACGACGAAGTAAAGCACGAGGCCCCAACCGCGGGCAGGCTCCGGTGGCGCGGCGTTGGCCTGCGCGGCGGCAAGCTGCTCCGGGCTTAGTTGGCTGCGGACCTTGGCCTCGCCGCGCTCGACCTTATCGACGAATTCGCTCATGCGCCCGGCGGCCCAATCCTGGTGAGTGAAGGGAATCATGTGGCCTTCGTCAGGCAGCGTTTCAAGCGTGGCTTGCGGCGCGAGGCGGGCGTGTTCGGTGGCGGCGGCAAAGGGGACCATGGCGTCCTTTTCGCCGTGGAGGATCAGCAGCGGGCCATCGTAGTTTTCAAGGATGCCGCGGAGCGGACGTTGATCGGTGTCGCTGAAGTTGCGGGCGTAGGCGACGTTGATTAGGCCGTGGTCCATGGCGCCGAAGTGCGGGAAAATGTTTTGCAGCGACCACAGGCCGAGCCACTGCGTCGAGTAAAGTGCGTGGTTGAGCGTGTAGTCGCCCAGTAGCTCCAGTTCCTGCACGCCGATGCTCGCCAACATGGTGATCGAAGCTATGCGCTCGGGCGCGATGTGTGCGAGGTTGAGGATCACTCCGCCCCCCTGACTGTAGCCAACGAGGTGAGCTTGGCCGACCTCCAGTGCGTCGAGCAGATCGCGAACGTTGTAGGCATGCGTCGCAACGGAGTAGTCGGCAATGTCGATCGTCGAGCCGCCGAAGCCAGGCAGGTCGGGCACGATCAGGCGATACTGTCCGCGCAGCTCGGCAATGAGTTGGTCCATCGCCTTGGACCCCATTGGGCTACCATGGATGATGACCAGCGTCGGAGCAGCGGGATCATCAGCAGGCAAGTCGCGGTAGGCGATTTGGATGTCGCGGCCGGTGTGCTCGCCATCGGCGTATTCCGGCAAGGCAATGCGTTGCTGCTCGGGCAGGAGTTCGCCCTCGGCAGGCAGGTTCCAACGCACGATGGTCGACGCCGTCAACAGCACCATAAACGCGACCAGAAGCCAGCGCCGAAGTTTACGTTTGGCGGCCATTAATTAGTCGGCGTTAAAGAAAGAATAGAGCACATTTCGCAGCAGTAGAGTGGCAATCGCACGCTGTGCAAATCTATCGGTCCAGCGGGACGCTGGTTAGGCGACGCAGGCTTGGCGGCGTGGGAGTTGCAGGCGGCGCGCGCGGTCGAATTGGAAGGCGCCTGGAATGCGGGGCGCGTATTCGAGCGTGATCGTGTCTTGGCCGACCACCACATGGGTGAGGCTCACGGTGCTGGCGTCGCTGCGAGACATAAAGACGGAATGTGCGGCGGTTGCGGGCGCGTAGTGTTCATGGAATGCGCGGAGGTCATCGGGTGTTGGGTCGCCGCCACGGAGGCGGACGAGGTCGCCGAAGCGTCGGCGTCGGCTGCGGAGCACTTCGTCGGGCAGATGGCTGGAGGACGTGAAAGGCTGGGCCTGCGTGACGGTTTGCATCGACATCGTGCGAGTGTCCCAAGTGAACGTTTGCGCTGGGCGAACGGGGTCCACAGCGATGAGCAGAAAGGCCTCATAGCAAGATAGCGCAGTGGTTGAAATGCGTTGGCGCACGGCGTCGGCATCAGGGCAATCGGCTAGGTTCAGGACGAGTTGCCCGCGGCTGATGCGCTGTGGGGCAGGCGAGCGTGGATTGTCCGGATATTGGTTAATGAGGCAAATGCCCACTCCAAACTCGTTGACGAGCAGCCATGTGCCGCCGCCAGTTGGGTCTTTGGGCGCCAGGAAGCGCACGCCGTTGACGAGTTGTTGAGTTGGCGGGAGGCCGAGGTCGCGGGTCTTGAGCTCGTCTCGATTAAAGAAGAGTTCGTAGCCGTTTGCGCCGCTCCACCAAGTCGCCGTGCACATGATCAGTCCGCGAGTTGGTGTTTGATGGTGGACGGGGCGACGCCAAAGTCTTTGGGGGTCGATCCACGCTGAATGCTGCGGATCACATTGATCAGCGCGTAGTGGTGGACGGTGTGGCTGAGGAGAAATTGCAGCTCGCGGCGGACGGTGGATTGGGCCGGAACAGGCAGTGCTGCGCCAGAATCCATAATCACCGCGACTGGCCTTTCGAGGTCGTCGTCCGTGATCGTGGCCAGTTCATTGGCGAGCTCCTGGAGCGCCGCGCTGGCGTAGGCGACGTCGGTTTCCAGTCGTGGATCTCTGGCGCGGGCGTCGTAGTCGATATGGCCAATGGGCATGCCGCGCAGGAAGCAGTAGGCGTGGTCAATGCTGTGGCGCAGGTGTTGGCCGATTGAACTGGAGAAGCACGGCTCGCAACATTTTGCGAAAGTTTCGTTGTTGAGTTGCTGGAGGAGTTCTATGCCTTGGCGCAGGCAAGCGACGTTGTCATCTACAATGTCAGGCATGGAAATTCTAAATACTTATTATGAGCGAGTTGCGAATATGGTGTCAGACGTCCCGATTGGCAGTTCCTTACAGGCTAAATTGTCTGAATATATAGTGTGTCTTCAAACTATGTAAGAAAATGCTTTTCGCCAGTATGATTTTCCGCTGAACATTATGGGCATGGGACAACCATTTAAAGAAGGACAAACGATTCTTTTCCAAGGCGACAGCATCACTGATTGCGGTCGCAACAGGGACTACATCGACTGCTTGGGCAAGGGCTATGCGAGCATCATTGCTTCTCTCCTGGGCGCGCGTTACCCCGAGGCAAACCTCAAGTTTTACAATAAGGGCATCTCGGGCAATCGCGTGAAGGATCTTGCGGCGCGTTGGGAAGAGGACTGTATCGACATGAAGCCGGACTGGCTCTCAATCCTGATCGGCGTCAACGACTGTTGGCGCGGCTTTGACAGCAACGATCCGACCTCGGCCGAAGAATATGAGGAAGGTTACCGTGGCCTCCTCGACCGTGTGAAGGACAAGGTTGAGCAATTGGTTATCTGCGAGCCCTTCCTGTTGCCGATCCCTGAAGATCGCATAGCTTGGCGCGTCGACCTGGACCCGAAAATTCACGTCGCCCGTAAGCTGGCCCGCGAATACAACGCGATTTTTGTGCCGTTCGATGGCGCTTTCGCTGCCGCCGCCAGCCGTCAGGAAATGGCCTATTGGGCTCGCGACGGTGTCCATCCGACGCCCGCTGGCCATGGTTTGATGGCCAAGACCTGGATGCAGGTCGCCCGTGTCTGATCTCACGGAATTTATTTTGAAGGTCTTCTAATAGGAGGCCCGGTTGACGTTTTTTTCGCGTTGACCGGGCCTCTCTATTATCCCCATACTGCGCGGCTTTGGTATGGAAATCGAAAACCGCAAACTCGTGACTCCACTGGGCGCCTTGATCGACGTTGTGATCTGTGGCGCGGTGTTCCTGTTCTTTTTCTTCGTGGTGATTCCGTCCCACGTGCCGTTTTACGAGACGTTTTGGCGACTCTTCTTCACGGCCTACACTTCGACGGTCATGGCTGGCTTCACTTGGCTCGCCCTGTGCCTGTTTCGGGTGACTCGGGTGGACCAAATGCGCAATAAAAAGAACGCCTAAGGCCATGTCCAACATCCCAGCTGATCTTAAATACACCGAAGAACACGAATGGCTCCGCGCGGAGGCTGACGGCTCTGCCACCATCGGCATTACCGACCACGCGCAAACCAGCCTGGGTGACATCACTTTCGTCGAGCTGCCCGCCGTCGGCGACACCATCGAGAAGGGGGACACCTTCGGCACGGTGGAGTCCGTCAAGGCCGCATCTGACCTCTACGCACCCGTGACTGGTGAAGTGATCGCGATCAATGAAGCCCTCGACGGTGAGCCCGAGCTCGTCAACACCGACCCTTACGGCGCAGGCTGGATGATCAAGATCAAGATCGACGATTCCGAGGCGCCTGAGCTGCTCGACGCCGAGGCCTACGCCAAGGTCTGCGAATAAGAATACTTTAACTGGAAGATCGGGAAGAGCGGGAAGTTGCGACAAGGTTGACTCTCCGTTCTTCCCGATCTTTCTGTTTTCAAAAACCCACTTTTGCCATGAGCGACTGGATTCAAGTAAAGCCCTTTGAAGAAATCCTTTACCACAAGCTGCCCGGCGAGGGCATTGCCAAGGTAACCATCAACCGCCCGCATCGCCGCAACGCGTTCACGCCCGATACGGTCATGGAAATGATCGAAGCCTTCACCGATGCGCGCGAAGACCCCGAGATCGGCTGCGTGCTGCTCTGCGGTCAAAATCCCCAGACCGACGGCAAATTCGCCTTCTGCTCCGGTGGCGACCAGACCATCCGCGGCAATAAGGCCGGTGGCTACCAGGGCAAGGACGGTGTGCCGCGCCTCAACGTGCTCGACTTGCAAAAACTCATCCGCTCGATGCCCAAGGTGGTGATCGCGCTGGTGGCGGGATTCTCGATCGGCGGTGGCCACGTGCTTCACGTCATTTGCGACATGACCATTGCTGCGGATAACGCCATTTTCGGTCAGACTGGACCGAAGGTTGGCAGCTTCGATGGCGGCTTCGGCTCCAGCTATCTGGCTCGCCACGTGGGCCAAAAGAAGGCGCGTGAAATTTGGTATCTCTGCCGTCAATACAATGCGCAGGAAGCCCTCGACATGGGCCTCGTCAACAGGGTGGTCCCCTACGAGCAACTCGAAGCTGAGGGCATCGCCTGGGGCCGTGACGTGATGAAGCACAGCCCGCTCGCCATTCGCTGCCTCAAGAGTGCGTTCAACGCCGAGCTCGACGGCCAGGCCGGCATTCAGGAGCTCGCCGGCAACGCCACGCTGCTATACTACCTGACCGAGCAAGGCGAAGAAGGCCACCAGTCTTACGTTAACAAGCAGAAGCCCGACTTTAAAAAGTATCCCTGGCTGCCGTAGTTTAATGGCAGACAATTAAAGGTCGCGCCCGTTATCCATACGGGGTAGCTTCACCCTGTTGGTAAGGTGGCGCGGATCCGCAGTTTCATCTGCTCAAGAATGCCGAGTGCTACATCACCCGATCCACCAGCACTTCGCCGCGCTCGAAGCGGCGCAGGTTGTCGATGAAGTGGCGGATCAGCGTCAGGTGTTCGCCGTGATGACCGCCAGCAATGTGCGGCGTGATGTGGCAATTAGACAATGAGTGCAGCATGTGTTCGCGGGGCAATGGCTCGGGGGAGGTGACATCCAGCCACGCTGCCTTGAGTTTTTTGAACAACAAAAACTCCGCCAGTGCGTCCTGATCGACAGTCGCGCCGCGGCCAATGTTGTAAAATACGGCGCCGTATTTCATCGTGGCGAAGCTGCGGGCATTGAAGAAGTTCCGCGTCGCGTCGCTTTCGGGCAGGATGTTGACCACGTGATCCGCCGCAGCAAGGGCGAAAGGATATTCCTGCTCAGTGATCATGGGGATATTTTCATCGCCGCGTGGTGTCCGCCGGTAGCCCTTCACCTGCATGCCCAGCGGCTTCAGCAGTTCGGCCAGCCGTTGGCCAATGGCGCCGTAGCCCACGATCAGCACGCTTTCACCTTCCAGGAGGCTTGAGCGCGAGCGGATGTCGGGCCAGCTGGGATGCGAGTGCGCCACCCGGGTATAGAGCGCCTCGGGGAGTTTGCGCGCTTCCGCAAGCATGAAGCTGAGCGTGTGGAGCGCACAGGCGCGGTTGTATACGGTGGCGCTGTGGGTGACGGTGGTCTGTCGCTCTTGCATGAGGGCGCGGAACGCGTCAGTGTCGTAACGGGTCATGCCGGATGAACTGATGCTGAGCCAGCGCAGGTGGGATGCCTGTTCGATGGACTGAACGCTGGGCTGACCAAAGGCGATGTCCGCTGTTTGGAGTTGTGGGTCAGGCTTAACGATGTCGAGCACGGAGGTCACCGGCTGTTCGGAAAAAATCAGCTCATGCTCGCCAATGTTGCTTTCCAACCAATAGCGAGCTTCGGGGGGCATCTGGAAGTCCACATAAATGCGCAAACTCATGGCGCGAACCCTATGGATTCTAATTAGGGCGTCAAACTCGCATGCGCGCTTTTGAGGAGGCCCGGTAATCGGGCCAGCTGTTTATTTGTTCGAAGGGATCACTTCATAAGCCAAAGCGGGTGGACGATCTTGAGAGACCGTTTCGGCGACAAATTCGATGCTGCCGTCAGCTCCGACTGTATGCGGTGTTTCGGCGAGACGTTTGCCGTCGAGGCCGATCGCGTAGACAGTTACGTCCGACATTTGCGTGGGGATGCTAATTTTGGCCGAGCCGCGTTTGACGAGCTTTTGACCAGTCCCGGCGTCTAGGATGCTATACATCCCTGGTTGGCCAAAGCGAACACCTTCGGACAGGACATTCGTCAGGTGCAAGACCAACAGGTGTTCGGACTGCGGCAATGGCTTATCGTCAATGGCGCCAACGAACACCGTGGTTGGGCCGCCGGTCACATCGCGCACAAAGCTTTTATCGAGCGATTGGGAATTGATCACGATTGCTTTGCTTTGCAAAGTTTCCGCCAGGAAATTGCCGGCGTCCTCAAGGATCACCTGGGCGTCATCCTGCTTGGCAACGTAACGTTTTTGTGGCTGTTGTTGCTCGAATTCCACGTTGGCGTTGTGGGTGTCAGCCGAGGCGTCATAGCGGGCTGAAATGCGTTTAGTGAGACCGAGCAGCGAGTGGTTGTCGTTGATGCTGGGCGGTGTTTTACCGAGTGAAGAGCTGTCGATCTGATCCACTTTGTAAACGGAGTCCTCGGCCGTTGTCTTGCGGGCTTGGCCTGCCTCTGCGCCATAAGCCATGTCTTTGTTGACGACGAACACGGCCTCTTCTTCGAGCGTGGGCATGTCGCCACGGAACCAAAACATGCCGATGATGTGCTCCGTCAACTGACCGATTGGGTCTTGGGCGATGTCCATCCCCATGGCGGGTTGGGGACCAATGACGAATTTGCGATCATGCACCCAGGAAAAGCGGTAAACGCCATCGAAGTCCTGTAGTGCGGCATAGGCGCCAAAGACAGGGCCGCCTTCACCGCGAAATTGGTTTGGATAGCAATAGTTGAATTCGGTTACGGTGAAGGGAATGTCTTCAATGCGCGTTAAAAACAGGCGACGTGGCAAGTCCGCAAGGTTTTGCACGACGCTGCGCTGGGAGACGCTGTAGGGAAAATTCCAAGGGCCGTTGGGAAAGTTGGGGTGATCCCAATAGCCATGATTATCGACGTAGTCGTATTGGGAGCGGATCGGTGTTTGGGCGAGGTAGTCTTTCCAGTTGTTGCCGGTGATGAGCGCCTTCACGCCAAGATCTTCTTTGAGGAATCGCTTCATCTCAGCGTCGGCCGCCATTTGCTTTTCGGCAAGGTATTCGTTGAACGCCATGTCGAGTTGAGCCGGGGCGCCGACGGGACGTGTATTCGTTTTTAGCCACTGTTTGAAATCGGCCTGGTAGAGTTCGCGCACCTGCTTATCCGCGCGTATGGCGGCCCAGATGGTATCTTCGTTTACCGGGCAGATGGAAAACAACGCCGGGTCCTCCGCCCAGGTCATACCTGTGTAGGGGTTTTTGTGGGTGAGAAAATCCCGGGCGAAGCGTTTCCAGTCATCCATCGCGGCGTCCGATATGGGAATGAGCGCCTTGTAGGTGGCGGCGTTATTGCCGTTGAATTCCTTGAGTCGTTCATCGCGCAGGCGCCGAATCGTAAAGAGATCCGTTGAAACATAGAGGCCCTGTTCCTTCATCGTGTAGAACAGATAGTCCAGTAGGTCGAGTTGGTCTTCATTGATCACATAACGGCTCGGGTTCCAACCTCCGGCGAGCAATACATCGTAGTGGTGAATGCGCACCGAGTTGTAGCCCATCTGCCGCAGGCGCAAGGCCAACGCTTCGGATTCCTCCTTGGGCATAAAGTTGGCGCTGAAGTTAATGTTGCTGCCAAAGAATCGCACCGGCTTGTTGGGTTCACTTTGGAATGCAAAGTGTCCGTCGGGCGTGGTGATTACCGGGCCATGCTGACCGGCTGGCGCAGTGGTCCAATTGGAGAAGTCCAGTGCGCTGCCTGGGATGACTGTCATCGGCGTATCGAGTGGCGCCCACTCGCGGCCAGCGGTTATCTCGAAGTAATCGGGAACCGGAAGGGGGATTTTCGCGTCGCTCAACGTTGCGCCGAGAATCATCCAGGTGGAGTCGTTCATGGCGTTGAATGAAATGTCGCGAATGGGTTTGCGCTCCAATTCAAAGCGTGACTCAAACAAGCCGGAATTGCCTCCAGCGATTGCCTTGCTCCAGACGATCGCCGCATTTTCGGATTTACTGGGGTTCCACCAGTTGCCAACGGATTCACCACTTTTAACAGGCAACGTTTGCTCAGAGCCATCCGCGTAGTGGATGACGATGTTGCCGACATGGCCCCATGTGTAGGCCGAGGCGTGTAGCAGATACAGATACCCGGGCTTGGCTGAGCCTGTATTTGCGCTGATGGTCGCGCTGACTTCCGGCCCGCGCGATTTTTCTTTGGACAGCACGATGACGGAATTGCCGTTTGTGATGAGGTTGAACGGAACGACGCCATCAATTTCGGGATTGGCGGCAAAGGCGGCCATGTCCTGCTTTGGACCTTGATCTGTCCAGCCGCCCTGACCATCGCCAGATACTTTGTCATGCAAAGTTCGGTTGACTGCGGAGCTCAGTGAAAGCTGTTGGAACTGGTGTGGTTTGAAATCAACTCTGGCAGAGAAAACGCTCTGTTTAAAGGCGCCATTGCTCGGTGAAAAGAGTAAGCGGACGAAGAAATCTTTTCCGCCAAACTTACGTGAGTCGACTACCTGGATGGAGAAGTTGCCCGTAAAGATAAGTGACCCTGCAGTTGTCGGGACCACGAGCTTACGGGCTTGTTTTATGGCGAGATTGGACTCGCCGGTATAGTCCATCGGCAGCGTCAGCGCAGCATCGTTGATAAATACATCGGCGCCGGAGAATTGATTGACTGGTAAGTTACCCTGATAGGCCAGCAGGTTGGCGTTGATGTTTGTGGGGGAGCTTACTTGGCCGCGAATCGTATAACCATTGTCCTGCTTCGCATAATCGATAGCGAAATTAAATAGTTTAGCGCCTGCCTTGTCGTTAAATGCGCCTTCGAAATGAGAGCCACTGGACTCGGCAACTTTAAAGTGATTGCTTTGTGAGCTGGGTTGCCATTTGGGGTTCATGTAGAGCAAGCCCCATTGTGTGTCGCCCACGCTGAAGACGCCCTGTTTGGAAATGGATGGCGTTTCTTGGGCGAACAGGTTGGGCAGCAGAACAAGCGCTAAGATTAGGGAAAGTAGGTATTTCATGAATATTGGGGGTAAGGACCAGTTTAGCGCACATGGTGTTCCGAAGTGGACCTGCTAACAAGACGACCTAAGTGAAACAATATACAGCCGAGTTTGCGACCTTAAAGAGACGACTTGGAAAACTGCAATTTGACATTTTCGCTCACCGGTGGTCTCCTGCTGCATGCTCTGCTACCTCGGCATTGGTGACCGTTGGTATGGCGAAAAGCCATCCCTGATTCATCGGCGCCCCTACTGGGAATTTCAGGCAGTCCTGAAAGGGGAGATTGCGATGATGTCGCCCGATCAAGACGCGGTCATGCGCACGAGGCGACTCTGGATCACTGCGCCGGAGCACGAGCATGGTTGGACAGGGAAGCCTGGAGAAGTAGCCGAGGTGGCGGTGTTTCATTTCCTGTCGATCCCGGAGTTGGTGAAGCAACGTTTCGCCAAGACCGATTGCCTGGAATACGCCTTGAGCGCGTCTCAGTGTCAGAGGATTCGGGTGCTGGCGGAAGCGGTCGATATTAGTTGGAAATCGCCCAGAGCGGACATGACGTTACGGCATGAGCATCTACTGCTCGAGCTGAGCTTGTTGGTCTGCTCCGAGGATTCCGATGATGCTTCGCCACATGATCGGCTCAAGCAGGAGCGTGTGGATAGGGCGCTTTCTTGGTACAACCAACACATGCAGCAGAATCCAAGTCAGCACGAAGTCGCACGAGCAGCCGGGCTTTCTACGGCGCATTTGCGGAGATTATTCCACGAAGTGATGCAAGCGCCGCCCAAGAAGGTATTCGATCAAATGAGGTTGCAGCGCGCGATGCACCTGATGTCGGATCACTCAGTCAAACTTGATGCTGTTAGCGAGGCTTGCGGTTACCAAAGCGCGAGCGCGTTTTCCCGGGCTTTTAAGCACAAGTTCGGCTGCTGTCCGGATCAATGGCGTGGTGGGCGTGAGTGGCGGCGTTGAAGATGTGCTGGTTTCCAATGTTAAATATAGGCTTTACTGTAAAGTGAATATCGGGCGCGGGCAGTTGAGTAAATCGTTGTCTGCATTTTGGATATTTTGGGAACGTATCTGTAACCCGATATAAATTTCCCCGCAGGCGACTACCCCTGAAAGCACGGTTTCCTTGAAAAGCAAAGAAGCTGTCATGGGGTGCTCAATGACAGGTCTAAACCTTTCCACAAATTCCAAATGTTGAAGAAAATTATTGAACTCGATGAGTCAGGATGGTCGTTTCGTGACTGTTCCGAAAGTAACTGGTTATCGGCTGTTGTGCCCGGCTGCGTGCATACAGATTTACGGGCTAACGGCCAAATTGACGACCCCTATTATGGGTTAAACGAATTGGATTTACAGTGGATTGAGGAGCGTGACTGGGAGTACCGGTGTGTGTTCCACGCTGATGAAGCCTTACTCTCCGAATCACGGATCGAACTTTGCGCGGATGGGCTGGATACGGTCGCAACGGTCTATGTGAACGATGTGAAAATTGCATCGACCGACAACATGTACATCGCACATCGGTGGAATGTTAAAAAGCACTTGGTCTCGGGTGAGAACACTCTGCGCATCCATTTTGCCAGCGCCGTCGATTACATCCGGACGAACCGGACAAGCTTTACGCCGCCTTTGGATCACTTGGATCCAGTCGGCAACTCAGTTCGCATCCGCAAGCAACCTTGCCAATTTGGATGGGATTGGGGGCCGCGTTTAGTGACGGCTGGCATCTGGCGCAGTATTCGCTTGGAGGCGTGGAGCGCTATTCGTTTGGACCATTTCAAGGTGGATCAGAATCATCGCGACAATGGGGTCGTTGGGCTGACGGTAACGCCGAGTTTCGTGGGCCGCGCCAAGGGAGTTGGCTACCGCGTCAGTGTTTGCCTGGAAGGTGAAGTCGTTGCCGTAGCTGAAGCCGAGGCAGACGAGGCAGCGATGCTGGAAATAGATTCCCCGCATTTATGGTGGCCAGTCGGGCAGGGGGAGCAGCCGCTTTATCAGGTCACCGTAACGGCCTTTAACCAAGACGGCGCCGTAGTCGGTGAGTCGTCCAAGCGCATTGGTCTACGTACGATTCGACTCGACCGCAGTGCGGATGAGTGGGGTGAAGCATTTCAGTTTGTAGTCAATGGACGTCCGGTGTTCATGAAGGGTGCGAACTGGATTCCAGCTGACTGCTTTGTCGCTGGTCTGACTCGCGCCGACTATGAGCGTGACTTACGCAGCGCGGTGCTGGCGAACATGAACTGCGTGCGCGTATGGGGCGGCGGCATCTACGAAAGTGAAGACTTTTACGACCTGTGCGATGAGCTTGGTTTGATGGTGTGGCAGGACTTCATGTTTTCCTGTGTGCTGGTCCCCTCTGATGCAAAATTCCTGAAGAGCGTAGATGTCGAGGCGCGGCAGCAAGTGGTGAGGTTGCGTGATCGCGCTTGCCTGGCCCTGTGGTGCGGTAACAACGAGTTGCCCCAGCTCAATCAGAAATTTTTCCCTGATAATCCGAAGCTGAAAGTTGGCTACGAGAAATTGTTTCATGAGCTGTTGCCGCCGATTGTGGAGGAGCTTAGTGCGGGAACGGACTATTGGCCGAGCTCGGAATGGCGTGGCGTCTTTGAGTCTGGTCATGAGCTTGGAGAAAAGTCTGGCGACACGCATTATTGGGATGTGTGGCATGCGCGTCATCCAGTGAAGGATTATGAGAAGTGGCATTTCCGGTTCTGTTCGGAATTCGGCATGCAGAGTTATTCATCGCCAGCGACGAATCGCACTTTTGCACCGGAGGGGGCCAATGTGTTTGGCCCGATCATGGAGAATCACCAGAAGAATACGGCGGGTAACCAAGTTATTCTCGATTATGTTTCGCGGCGCTATCGTTTTCCCAAATCTCAAGATGACCTGATCTGGCTTTCCCAGCTTAACCAAGCCTACTGCATGCAAGTTGGCGTGGAGCACTACCGGCGCATATCACCGCGCTGCATGGGCGCCATCTACTGGCAGCTCAATGATTGCTGGCCAGTCGCGTCCTGGTCTTCGATTGAATACACCGGCCGCTGGAAAGCGCTTAATTTCGCGGCTCGCCGTTTCTTTGCACCAGCGTTAGTCAGTGCTCATGTGCCGGGTGACGAAAAAGTGGGCATTGGCAACTACCGGGAAACGACTGTCGACGAAGTTTGCCTCTATACGGTTTACGATGCTCCGGAAAAGGCGAAAGGTTTGCTACGTTGGGATCTGTTCCATCTCGATGGTCGTGTGCTGTTAAACGGCGAAAAGAAAGTCGCGTTGCGCTATGGAGAGAGCCGTCTGCAAAAGAAGCTGAAACTAGGCAAATTGATGGCGGAATATGGTCGCGATAATATCTACTTGCGCATTGCGCTCGACATAGACGGAGAAACGGCGAGTCAACAAACGGTGCTGCTCGCCCCTCCACGTTTTATTGAACTGCCGAAAGCGCACACGAAAATCTCGCTTAAAAAGGCTGGCGCTCAATCCGTAATCCTGACCGCTGAGTCCGATGCCTATCAACATGCTTTCACCTTCGATTTTGGTGACTTAGCTTATCATGCAACGGACAATGGCTTTGACCTATATCCCGCTGAGGCGCGCGAAATCATGGTCGAGTTCAATTCCAGTGTGACGATGAAAGAGATCCGCGAGGCGCTCACCTATCGATCCTTAGTCGATAGTTATTAGTCAGAGAACGAGGTTCGCAGTGGAAAGATAAAAATAATTACTAACTGGTTTATAAAGGCTTATAATGGTGTATTTTACTTCAAGGCTATGAACTGATTCTGTACGCTCTGTTGAAACTGCTCGATGAATCGGTTTACATAAACGACAGGGTCAAGTGCGTCGTCTTCGATTAACGGATTCAAATCCAGGGCGTAAGCCACGCGATCATGCGCATCGATGGAGTGTGAATCAAAAAACGTTGCATTGGCCAGGCGTCGCCCTTCCACGGCAAGATCATAGCGTTTGCCACCAGATATCTGTGAGTCAAACACGCCGTTTAGCGACGCGGCTAAATTCGGATGCTGGCTCAATGGAAGTATGACCTTGGATCCGTCATCAAGCCAGTCCAGTGAGCGCCATACTTCGCAGCCAAGGAATTGTTTAGGTCGCTGATCCTGGGGTAGCGAACGAATCGCCGCTAAAGTCGCCAGAAAAACGCCAATATGCGTGCTGTGTTTATCTGCTGGATTGTGAGTGTAGACGCAGTCGGGCTTAGTGGCGATAAGCAGATGCTTCAGGTCTTCGACCAGCGTCTTGCGCAGCTCGCTCTGCTTGCAGTTGCTGCTGGGGTGCCCGAGCTGTGCCACAAAGCTGTATTGTCCGATGCTGGCGGCGGTTCGTTGCTCCTGCGCCCTCACGCATTTCATTTCTTCATCGGAAAAATCCTGATAGGCGCCAGTGCGCGCACTGCCTGCTCCATCGGTGCAAGTGACGCCGCCAAACCAGCGATCTTTTCGTTGGAAGCATTCCAGAATCCCATGTAACGCCATGAATTCCAAGTCATCCTGATGAGCGCCAATGCCCAGGTGAGACGTCCGCGAAAGTGCGCTGCTTTCTTCACTTGAATCGGGTATGTAGAGCTCTGCTGGTTTTTGTGAAAAATCCATAGGTTAAATTATTAATTGAGTGTTGGCAGGCTCGCTGCAGCAATCGCTTGGCCATGACGTTTCATCTTTTCATCCGGCGTACTCAGCTTGATCTTGGCGGCTAGTTCAGGAAATTCTTTTTCGAGGACAATGCGTGCATGTTTGAGGATGTGCTGTCCACCTTCACCGGAGCTGACCCGGCCGAGCAGAAGCAAATGACGAAAGTTGTAAAAGTCTGAGTAGTGGGCCAGAGCATAGCCCAAGTAAACGCCAATTGTATCGTAAATTGCGGCTGCGCGTTCGTCGCCATCTTTCATCGCTGCCTGAACGGCTTCGAGCTTTTCTGGCAGTCTAAGCTCGGAGTCTACCTTCAGCTTAGAATACGGAATGAGGCGCGCCACCGCTTGTTGAGAAAAATACTGTACGCCGCAGCCCGCATCGCCACTCCATTCATCGATTGGCGCATCCAAACGATAGTCAATGGGGGCAAAGGCGAGTTCGTTCAGCCAACCGGTGACCTCGCCTTCGTGGTCGACATAGCCTGCGGCTTGACTGGTGCCCATCGACAGGCCCAACACCGCGGAGTCTCCCAGTGACATGGAGCCAGCCAGTGCGGTCACGTCTCCATCGTTGGCGACGACGAGAGGGGCCTGCCACTCGCGCTCCAACTGATGAAAAATGCCACGGATGACGCGATCAAAATCCTCTGGACTCACCCCACGAAACAGCGAAGCTACGCGGGGTTCGTTGGCGATGTAGATGCCGGCAGCGCTGCCGCCAATAGCGTCAACCCGGGGGAGATGCTTTGCGGCAAGCAGTAGGCTGTCGCGAATTCCGGCCAAGTGATATTCCGGGTCTTGCTGAAAATAAGGGTCCCATTTTATTTCTTCGGAGTAGACGACTTCACCGTCAATCAGGGCCGCGCATTTGCGATCACTGCCTCCCAGATCGAAGCCGATGCGGCAGCCGTCGAGCTTGCGACTGTTGTTGTTGGTCGCATCGCGGGCTTGTGTCGTTTCAAGAAGTCCTGCTTCAATGATGAGCGGCTGGCCAAAGCAAGTGTCGCCCATGAAGTCATAATCAAATGAACGAGTCGCATCGGGCCGATAAGTTTGCCGCAGTAGTGCAACAATTTCCCTCGCTCCTTCGATGTAGATTCTATTGCCGCCCCACGCCCAGAGAAGGAATTTGACCAAGCGCTCTGCATAGCGCCAGTTAAGTGCGGTATATTCCGGCATGTCAGGAAGCATTTCAGACTGATATGTCCAAGCTTCGTCAGTCGGCCGTGCAATGGTGAAGGTGACCATGCGCTTGCCAGGAGAATCGGCTGCCAGTGAGCGGTAGTGGCGAGTCCAAGTAGCTGCCGGCGTAAAACCGGGGTCCAGCACAGGCGTTACCAGTGGTGATGCGGATAAGGTGTCAAACATTGGGTTGGTAGCGTTTAAAGCATTCGATGGCTTCGTATTCGGATAGACCCAGCGCATCATAATGCTGCGCGGTGGCTCGGTTTAATTCACTGGCAAGGTTCCAGGAGTTCTCGCTTTGCCGTGTCGCGGAGGGAGACTGACTGCGTTGTGTCTGGTGTTGGTAGATTCCCTTGATTTTAAATTCCAGCTCGTCGGGTGAGAGCGGCACTGCCATGTCGATTTCATGCATTTCCCATTCGGCGCCTGGGCCACGATAGAGCCAAAAATGGCAGTTCTTCAGCCATGCCTGCTGCTTGCATTCGTTTAGGGCAGCGAGGAGCAGGTCGAAGCACAGTGCAGGCGCCGAAAGTGGATCTTGTCCCTGACCAGTTGCGAAGATTTGGTGTGGCTGGATTTCCTCCAAGAGTTTCACGAGAGCGGTAATGTCCTCCTGGCTGGTCTTGAATCGGCGGTAGCGGCCCTGCTCGTAAAATGGCAGGTCGAGGAAGCGTAAGCGATTGGGAGCTAGCTCAAGTAAACGGGCGGAGGAGCGCGCTTCGCCACGTCGGATGAGTCCCTTGATCTGACGGAGCTCAGGGGTGTCCTCGCCGAGCATTCCTTTCGCGTTTAATTGTTCCTCCAGTTTGCGTGCGTGCTTAACCTCGGTTTCATCCTGAATGGACTCGCCCATTTCATTGATGAGCTCAATTGCACGTCGTGCATCCGGGTCGGGTACGGCAAGGTTGCCCGACGTCAGGTAGGCAACCGTGACTTTGTGGCCCTGATTGGCGAGACGGTGAATCACGCCGCCGAGGCAGAACACGTCATCCGTTGGCTCGGGACTCAGGATGAGGGAGCGTTTGGGAAACGGGGATGCGCGTTCGGGTCGGTTGGTATCGTCGGCATTGGGCTTGCCTCCCGGCCAACCCGTTATCGTGTGCTGCGTGGTGTTGAAGATGTCGATATTCAGGTTGTAGGCAGAACCCTTTTCGGTGAGCAGGTCGGCCATGCCGTTTTCAGTGTAGTCTTCATCAGTCAGTTTCAGGAGCGGCTTGTCGGTTTTTGACGCCAGCCAGAGCACAGACTTGCGGATCATGGCGCTGTCCCAATTGACCGGGCCAACCAACCATGGATGACGTTCGCGCGTCAGGCGACTGGCGGCAGCCTGGTCGATGCAAAATGTGCAATCGGCGTGCAGTTGAAGGAAGCTGGCGGGAATGCGCTCAGTTTGGCTGCCTTCAACGGATTCTGCGATGACCGATGCCTTGGACTCGCCCCAGGCCAAGAGGAAAACCTTGCGGGCATCGAGGATGGTGCCAACCCCCATGGTGAAGGCGTGACGGGGCACGTTCTCTTCGCCTAGAAAATCGCGCGCCGCATCGCGTCGCGTCAACGTATCCAGGGTGACGAGGCGGGTGCGTGATTCAGGACCGGAGCCTGGCTCGTTAAAACCGATGTGTCCAGTGCGCCCAATCCCGAGGATTTGAATGTCGATGCCGCCAACGTCTTTGATCGACTGTTCGTAGCGCTGGCATGAGTCGAAGACATCAGCGCGGGGGGCCAGCCCGTCGGGCACGTGAGTGTTCTCCGGTAGGATGTTGATGTGGTCGAAGAGTTGGTCTTGCATGAACCGGCGATAGCTCTCGGGATGCTCGCCGGAAAGCCCGTAATATTCGTCGAGGTTATAAGTGATAACTTGCTCGAACGAAAGGCCCTCTTCAAGGTACCGGCGGATCAATTCGCGGTAAAGGCGCACCGGCGTCGAGCCTGTGGCGAGGCCAAGAATCGTGGGCTTACCCGCGGCATTGCGCTCGTTGATCAGCTCGGTTATCGCATCGGCAACATAGGCGCAGGCCTCATCTGCGGTTGGGTAGATGTGGGTGTTGATTCGCTCACGTTGGGTTAATTCAGAAAAGACTCCCTTGCTCATGATAAGAGTTTAGCATTTCCTTGAATGTCTTTTATTGCCATTTTCGGAAATTATTTTGATTATTTCGGCAATGCATACGGCCAGTGTTGACTTTCCTGCGGCTTTGAAGACTCCGAATAGCTACTATTCCGGGATTGGTCAGTCGTTGAGGCCGGTTAGCCATAATGTGGTTGTTTTCATGCGGACGGATCGTTCGTCGCTGCAGCAAAAGCATTTCTCAAATCGCTCACATCATCGTTTCGTTTTCATGCTGGTGCTCGATACTCCAGGCAGCGTGATTGTGGATGGCGCCGAAATTCCCTTGCGGGCAAACGACGCCTTTTTGGTGCGTCCGTTTCAATTTCATCACTACATTAATATAGAGGCAGACAAGCTGCGTTGGCTTTTCATTACCTTTGATTTATCGGATGCAGGAGCGCGCATCGATGATGTCGAGCCGCGCGTCATGCATCAGGATCAAGACAGTTTGTGCTTATGGTGCGCTATCGCTGAGCTTTCCCAGCAGACCGGCAGCACAAGGCAGGAAGAACTGTTGCCAGTGCTGGATCGTTTGCTGCTCCGCTTTACGAAGCAAGAGCGGGCGCTCCCGGCGAAGCCCGGAACGCCGGTTGCAAATTCTTGGATCGTTCGAGCACAGACTTTGGTTTTACAGGCGATCGAGCAGGGGTGGACGCTGGATGTCGTGGCGCGCAAGATTGGCCTTTCCGAGCGTCAATTTCGCAATCGCTTCGAGCAGGAAACCGGGGTTACCATTCGTCATTACCGGGCCAATTATCAACTGCACCAAGCCATGGCTTTCATGCGGGATTCGCGTTTAAGTCTTGGGGAAATTGCTGAGCGTGTTGGCTTTAATTCCTCGGCGGCTTTCACGCGTTTCATCCAGCGTGAAATGGGTTGCAGCCCACTGGAGCTTCGGCGTCGAAAGGATATTCAAGCCGTGTGAGGGGATAAAAAACTACCGGCCCAGCCAACAATAAGGCTGAGCCGGTTCACTCTACTACTGCTACTACTACTCTATTGGCTTATATAGAAATCCTCCGCGGATAGGTGTTCCATATTTTCGATAAAAAACGCATCATTTCTGCGAATCGCAGGACCATGAGACGTTGTGCATATCGCCGCTTTGGAGGAATGCCTGGTGCATGCTATAGGCATCACCCAGGCTCTGTGGGGTGTGACCGTCTTTGACGGAATCTAAATAGTGATGCAACTGCTCGCGGTAGTCCGGGTGCGAGCAGTTGTCGATGATCGCAATCGCGCGCTCATGGGGATCTTTACCGCGCAGGTCGGCGATGCCCTGGTCGGTGATGACTACCTGCACGCTGTGCTCACTGTGGTCGAGGTGGCTAACGAGCGGTACGATTGTGCTGATGGCGCCACCCTTGGCGACCGATGGGCAAGTGAAGATCGAAATAAATGCGTTGCGGGTAAAGTCGCCCGAACCGCCAATGCCGTTCATCAGGTCCTTGCCCATGACGTGCGTGCTGTTCACGTTGCCGAAGATATCCAATTCGATCGCGGTGTTGATCGAGATGATGCCCAGGCGGCGGACAATTTCCGGGTGGTTGGAAATTTCCTGCGGGCGGAGCAAGATGCGGGTCTTGTAGAAGTCGAGGTTTTCGTAAACTTCCTTGAGAACCGGTGGGCTGAGCGTCAGGGAGGTTGCGCTGCCGAACTTCACGGCGCCGTCCTTCATCAGGTCGATCACGGAGTCTTGAATAACTTCGGAATACATCTCGAAGGCAGGGATGTCGGGGTGCCGTCCCATCGCGCCGAGCACCGCGTTGGCAATGTTGCCGACGCCGGATTGGATGGGCAGGAACTTGTAAGGGATACGGCCGCTCTTGAGTTCGTTGGCCAAGAAGCGAGCGACGTTATCGCCAATCTTGAGCGTTATGCCATCGGGCTCTTTGAAACCGCCGGTTTCGTCGGGCAGATTGGTGCGCACGATGCCAACGATTTTGGACGGATCAACTTTCAGCACTTCAGAACCAATGCGATCTTTGCACTGGTTGACTGGGATTGCCTCGCGGCAGGGCGGGTCCATCGGCTCGTAAATGTCGTGCAGGCCGCGCAGGGATTTGGGGTGCTGCTCGTTGAGCTCGATGATGATTTTATCTGCGACTTTGCAAAAGGTTGGGGAAGCGCCAACGGAGGTGCTCAGCACGATCTCGCCATCTTCCGATACGTCGCAGGCTTCGACCACGGCGAACTTGAATTTGCCCAGGAAGCCGTAGCGCACGTTTTGCGGCAGCATCGACAAGTGCATGTCGAAGAAGCGCGTTTTACCGGCGTTGATCGACTTGCGGAGATACTTGTCCGACTGGTAGGGCGTGCGCCAGGCGACGGCGTCAGCACGGGCTAACTCGCCATCGAGCGAGTCGCCAGTTGAGGCTCCAGTCACCACACCGATCTTGAAGGGGCGTCCGGCTTCATGCTCTGCCTTGGCGCGTTCCGCCAGGGCGCGTGGGATGGCCTTGGCTGCGCCAGCGGGTGTGAATCCGCTGAAGCCAATGGTGTCGCCATCGTTAATCAGAGCTGCGGCTTCGGCTGCAGTGAGTTCGGGAATTGCCGTCATGGTCATCATGATATTCGGGTTTCTATATAAGCTTTGTGATGCAGAGTTTGTTGAGTATAGGTAAATTGCTTTGCGTGGCAAAGTTTAATGAGCGCTGGCGAAGACCGCCATGAAGTAGCCTGCGGCGAGCGCAGTGCCAATGACGCCAGCGACGTTCGGGCCCATCGCGTGCATGAGCAGGAAGTTGCTGGAGTCGGCCTTTTGTCCTTCGACTTGGCTGACACGCGCCGCCATGGGAACGGCGGATACGCCGGCCGAGCCAATGAGCGGGTTGATCTTGTTTTTGCTGAAGAGGTTCATCACCTTCGCCATCAAGATGCCGCTCGCTGTTGCGATGCTGAAGGCCACTACGCCGAGCGCGAGGATCATCAGCGTTTCCGCTTTCAGGAACCGGTCGCCGGTCATGGTGATGCCCACGCTCGTGCCGAGGAAGATTGTCACGACGTTGATCAACTCATTTTGTGCGGCCTTGGACAGGCGTTGCGTTACGCCACATTCGCGCAGGAAGTTGCCGAGCAGGAGCATGCCGATCAGTGGTGAGGCGTCAGGGGCGACCAGGATGCAGAAGATCGTCACGACCAGGGCGAAGATCAGCTTTTCGAGACGGCCAACCTTGCGCAGGCTTTGCATGCGAATCTTGCGTTCCTTCTCGGTGGTTAAGGCGCGCATGATAGGCGGCTGAATCACCGGCACCAGCGCCATGTAGCTATAGGCGGCGACGGCGATGGGGGCCATCAAATCCGGCGCAAGAGCGTTAGCGAGGAAGATGGACGTTGGGCCATCCGCGCCGCCAATGATCCCAATTGAGGACGCTTCTGCGCTGGTGAAGAATCCTGAGCCAATCGCGCCGAGGTAAGTGGCGAACACCCCAAACTGCGCGGCGGCGCCTAGGAGCAGGGTGCGTGGGTTGGCGATCAGCGGGCCGAAGTCAGTGAGTGCACCCACGCCGAGGAAGATCAGCGGCGGGAAGATTTCCAGGATGATGCCTAGCGATATGTAGTGGAACAGACCGCCATTGTGATCACTGTGCACCCGAGCCAATGGCTGGCCCGCGACGACAGTGTCGCCCGCTTTGACAAAGGCTTGTGATACCTTGCCCGAAGCCTGCGCCCAGACCAGGTAATCGTCGGAACGCACCATCACCTTTTCGTCAGAGCCTAGCCACGGCACTGTGGTTTCGATAGGCTCGTTTTCGCCGTGTGCAGTGTCGGCGCGCACGACGTAGAGCAGCGTCTGACGGCCTTCGCCGTAGAGGAGGTTTTCCTCGGCGAAGATCCGCTTGATGCCAGTCTCGCCGAGCTTGGTCAGGTGGGTGTCGCGCTGGCGTGGGGTGTCGGGCATTTTAACGACTTGCCCGGGCTCCGCGTAGGCGGCCACCACGACGCCGCTGACCGGGCTGAAAATTTCCCCGGGCGGCGTGTCGATCATGTTTTTGGTTGGCAGGTTGGCGAGCAACGCGCCGAAGGCAATGGGGACCAGTAGCAACGGCTCAAACTCCTTAAAGACCGCGAGGTAAAGGAGGACGGCGACCACCACCCACATGATGATCATTTGCCAGTTGAGTGCGGCAAATCCGGTTAGTTTAAATAGTTCGCTGAGTTCCATGGAGGTGCTCCTTTGGCGGTGATCACTCGACGGAGATCAGGCCCTGACCTTCCTCCACAGCGTCGCCTGGTTTCACGTGAATGGCTTTCACCGTGCCGGCTGCCGGCGCGTTAACCATCGTGTTCATCTTCATCGCTTCGAGTGTGATGAGCTGGTCGCCTGCGTTGACTTGCTGGCCGATTTGCACGTCGATCGAGACCACCACGGCCGAGAGCGGGCTGGGCACATCGCCAGCGCCAGTGGCGCCCGTTGCGGCGGGCTTGGGCGCGGGCGCTGCGGCTGGAGCCGGAGCGGCGGCAGCGGCGCGACGTGGGGCGGAGCGTTTGGCTGGCGTAGGAGCGGAAGCCATGGGTTGTCCGTCGTCATCGAGCATCTCGACCTCGACCTCGTAGGTTTTGCCTTCAACGGTGATTTTTAAGCGTTTCATGATGAGTGAGAGAAAGTTTGTTTTTGAAATTTAGTTAGCGAACTGAGTGCGATGAGAATATCTGGCGGCGGCCTTCCTGGGCCCAGCTTTGCTGCTCTGGTCGAATGCTCAGGATGCGGTGTGGCTGGTTGCCTAAAACGGTGTGCACTGCTGCGGCGACGATGACTGCGGTGATCGCGGGATCGAGCTCCTCGACCGTCTCGTCCACCGGCGCTTCCACCACCGCAGGCGATGCGCTTTTCGCGGCGACTACGGGCTTGGCCTTGGCTGGCTGCTTGAAGGCGAGGCCGATCATTTGCGTAATCCCGGCCAGCACCAGCAGCACGAGAATCACGAAGCAGAAGCCAACGAGGATAAACTGCAGGTTTTGACCCAGGCTCGGGTGCGCTGGAAGGGACGCGATGATTGCTGGCGTTTGCATGGCGATCTTACAGTGGGATGTTGCCGTGTTTCTTGGGCGGACGCGTATCGCGCTTGGTCAGCGTTTTGCGCAAGGCCAGGGCGATCGTGGCGCGGGTTTCTGAAGGCTCGATGACGTCAGTGATCATGGCGTTGGCCGCAGCTTGGTATGGTGATGCGAACTCGCCTTGATACTCGGCGACGAGCTCCTTGGTCTTGGCGACGGGGTCGTCCGCTCCCTTAATTTGGTTGCGGAAGAGCACCTTGACCGCGCCTTCACCGCCCATGACTGCGATTTCCGCAGTTGGCCAGGCAAAGACCAAGTCGGCGCCCATGTCGGCCGAGCACATCGCGAGGTAGGCGCCGCCGTAGGCCTTGCGCATGATCAGCGTGATCTTCGGCACCGTGGCGGCCGCGTAGGCAAAGAGCATTTTCGCGCCATGGCGAATGATGCCGCCGCGCTCCTGGGCGAGGCCAGGCATGAAGCCGGGCACGTCGACGAGGTTGACGATCGGGATGTTGTAAATGTTGCAGGTGCGAATGAAGCGCGCGCCCTTATCCGAGCTGTCGATGTCCAGTGTGCCTGCCTTGACCTTGGGCTGGTTGGCGATGATGCCCACCACGACGCCGCAAATGCGGGCGAAGCCGACGATGATGTTCTTCGCAAAGTCCGGTTGAATTTCGAAGAAGTCACCGTCGTCGACGAGTAGGTCGATTACTGCGTGGGCATCGAGCGGCTCTTTCGGGCTGGCCGGAACGATGTCATTCATCGCCAGATTTTTGGTCAGGTCGATGTCGACGTCCAGGTCGTGTGGCGGATCAATAATGTTGTTGGCGGGTAAGTAGCCGAGCAGCTCCGTGGCAAGGTCCATGGCGTGCTTGTCGTCCTCGGCGATCAGGTGGATGTTGCCGCTGACCGATGCATGTGCCGCGGCTGAGGCGAACTGCGCGAGCTCGGCTTTTTCCCCGGTGGCCGCCTTGATGACATCGGGTCCGCAAATGAACATATTCGCGTTGTCCTGCGTCATGATGATGAAGTCGGTCAGGGCGGGGGAGTAGGCCGCGCCGCCAGCGCAGGGGCCCGCAATGACCGCGATCTGCGGTACGACGCCGGAGAGGTATACGTTCTTAAAGAACACTTGGCCGTAGCCTGAGAGCGAATCGACGCCTTCCTGAATGCGCGCGCCGCCGGAGTCATTGACGCCAACCACTGGAATGCCGGCTTCGTGCGCATACTCCATGAGGTCGCAAATTTTCTTCGCGTGAATGCGGCCCAGCGCGCCGCCGCCGACGGTGAAGTCCTGGCTGAACGCCGCGACCGGGCGGCCATTGACGTAGCCGGTGCCGCAGACCACGCCGTCGTAGGGCATGGGCTTGTCCGCCATGCCGAAGCGGTGGCAGGTATGCTGCGCGTGCATGCCGAACTCCTGAAACGTGCCGTCTTCAAAGAAGTATTCCAGCCGTTCGCGGGCGGACATTTGACCTTTTTCCTTGCGCTTGGCGAGCTTGTCCGCGCCGCCGGCAAGAGCGGCTGTTTCGCGCCGCTTCTTCAGGTCTTCAAGTAATTTTGGGTCGATGGCCATGGCCTTGAGTGAGTGTTTGGTAACTGGTGAAAGGTTGGGTTAGCTCTTGGGCATGCAGAACTCGGTCAGTACGCCGTGGGTGGACTTCGGATGAAGGAAGGCGACGAGTTTGCCCGCGGCGCCGTCGAACGGCTTTTCATGGATCAGGCGTACGCCGCTGTCGGCCGCGCCCTTGAGTTGGCCTTCGATATCGTCCGTGCCGAACGCGATGTGGTGAATGCCCTCGCCGCTTTTCTCCAGAAACTTGGCGATTGGGCTGTCTTCGGCAGTCGGCTCCAGCAGCTCGATGTGGACTTCGCCCACGTGAAAAAATGCGGTGCGCACTTTTTGCGATGCCACTTCCTCGCGGCCTTCGCACTTCAGACCGAGGGAGTCCTCGTAGTACTTCACGACTTCGTCGAGGTCTTTGACCGCAATGCCCAGGTGATCGATTTTCTGAATCATGGTTCGATTAGATAGAGTGGTGTTGTTTGATAAGCAAAACTTAGAATAAAGTTATCTGATATAAAATAAACTGATTGACAGGATGGGCCTATGTCAACAGTTATTTGAATATAAAGTTTCTTTATTATTAGAAAATCAAATCCACTCACTCATGGAAAACGATGCTAACCAGTCCCTGCTCGCCGAGTTCAACACGCCGAGCTATGAAGAATGGAAGGAAGCCGCCGTTCAGCTGCTGAAAGGCGCCCCATTCGACAAAAAAATGCTCACGCCAACCCCTGAGGGCATCACGCTGCAGCCGATTTACCGCCGGGAAGACCTCAAGGCAGCCCCTGCGGCCGCCACGCTGCCGGGATTCGATGAGTTTACCCGCGGCGCCCGCCCCGATGGTTATCGCGTCGAGCCTTGGGAAATCGCGCAAGAGCTGCCCTACGGCGAACCGGCCGAGTTCAATCAGATTGCGCTCGGCGATCTCTACCGCGGCCAAAACGCGCTCAATGTCGCTTTTGACATCGCGACGCTCAAGGGGCTCGATCCGGATTCCGCCAAGGACGGCGAAGTCTGCGCCTGCGGTCTGTCGATTGCCAGCCTGCGCGATTTCAAGCGCGCCTTTAAGGACATCTTGCCGACGGCGATCAGCATTTACTTTCAAGCTGGTTGCGCGGGTGCGCCGATCCAGGCGCTGTTCAAGGCCTGGTTGGCCGAGCAGAAAGAAGTCGATCTGAAAGACGTCAAGGGAGGTCTGGGGCTCGATCCGCTTTCGGTCTTGGCCAGCGCAGGCGCGTTGCCGACCTCGATTGACCAGCTATACGACGAAATGCTTTGCGTTGCAAAGTCCAACGCTGAGGAGATGCCCAACTTCACCGCGATCGGCGTCAGCGGTTTGCCATATCACTGCGCAGGCGCCAGTGCTACGCAGGAGCTGGGCGCGGTGCTCGCCACTGGTCTTGAATATCTTCGTGTACTCACCGAGCGCGGGATGGATGTCAGTGCTGCGGCCAAGCAAATTCGTTTCACGGTCGCGATTGGCGGTAACTTCTTCATGGAGCTCTCTAAGATTCGCGCCGCCCGTCAACTCTGGGCGCGCATCGTGAAGGAACTTGGCGGCGATAAGGAATCGCAGGTCATGAAGCTCCACGCGCGCACGGGATTTAATAATAAAACCAAACACGACCCGTACGCCAACATGCTGCGCACCGCCACGGAAGCGCTTTGCGGCGTAGTCGGCGGCGTGGACAGCCTGACGGTTGGCGCGTTCGATGAAATCATCCGCGTGCCCGATGAGTTCTCGCGCCGTATCGCCCGCAACACGCAAATCATCCTTCAGGAAGAGTGCGAGCTGACCGCCGTGGTCGACCCGGCCGGCGGCAGTTGGTATATTGAAAACCTCACCAACGAAGTGGCGCAGAAGGCCTGGGCAGTCTTCCAGCAGATTGAGTCTGCCGGTGGCGTTTATCAAGCTTTGCAGGGCAAAGTAATCCAGGACATGGTGGCCGAAGTTGCGAAGCAAAAGACCAAAATGGTCGGGCAGCGTCGCATGTCCCTCGTTGGCACGAACCAGTATCCAAACCTCGAAGAGAAGCCCTTGGACCCGCGGATGCCGGACTACGTGACCTTGCGCTTCAAGCGCTCGATGGAGCTGGAGCGTCAGCGTGTCGGTTGCGACGAAGAAACCGACAAGGCGATCATCGAAATGCTGGGCGGCATTCAATCCGCCAAGCTCGACGCGAAACTGGGCAAGCTAGTCGAAGCCGTAATTGCGGGCGCCAGCCTCGGTGAAATTTCCCGCGCGCTGCGGGCTCACGCCGATGCGCCGATCTGCATTCAAGCGTTGCCGAACCGCCGACTGGCCGAGATCTACGAAGAGCTCCGCGCCGCGTCCGCCGCTTACAAGCTGAAGAAGAGCCACGGACCGAAGATTTTCCTGACCAACCTCGAGAAGCTCAAGCGCCACAAGCTGCGCGCGGACTTTACCCGCAGCTTCTTCGAAACGGGTGGTTTTGAAATTGTGCCTTCGGCTGGCTTCACCGATCCGGCAGAGGCCGTTGCCGCCTTGGAAAAGTCCGGCGCGAAGGTCACCGTGGTCTGCGGTTGCGATCCGGACTACGAAGCCATGGGCGCAGACTTCATGAAAGCGATCAAGGCCAAGCTCCCCGACGTCAAAGTCATCCTTGCTGGTTTCCCCGGCGATAACGAAGAAGCGTTTAAGGCCGCCGGCATGGACGACTTCATCTTCATCAAGTCCGACAACTACGCCACGAACCGCAAGTACCTCGAATTGCTCGGCGTTCTCTAATCAACCACGACTGAAAAATTTAGCAGGAAAGATCGAACCATGAACAACGTCGATTTCTCAACTTTGGATTACAAAGCTCCCGACGCGGCATCGAGCCGGGAAGAATGGAAAACGGCCGTGGAGTCGAGCGCAGGGAAGTCCCTCGACGACTTGATGACCGACACCATGGAGCAAATTCCGGTGAAGCCGCTCTACACCGCCGACGACTACGAAGGCATGGAGCACCTGGACTTCACCGCCGGTCTGCCTCCGTTCCTCCGCGGGCCGTACGCCACGATGTATGTCTTCCGCCCCTGGACCGTTCGCCAATACGCGGGCTTCTCCACGGCCGAAGAATCCAACGCCTTCTACCGCCGCAACATCGCTGCCGGACAGCAAGGTCTGTCCGTCGCCTTCGACTTGGCGACGCACCGCGGCTACGACTCCGACCACCCGCGCGTGGTGGGCGACGTCGGTAAAGCCGGTGTGGCCATCGACTCCGTGGAAGACATGAAAGTGCTCTTTGACGGCATCCCGCTGGACCGCGTATCCGTCTCCATGACGATGAACGGCGCCGTGTTGCCGATCATGGCCTTCTACATCCAGGCCGGCCTCGAGCAGGGCTGCGACATGAAGGACCTCGCAGGCACCATTCAAAATGACATCCTTAAGGAGTTCATGGTGCGCAACACCTACATCTACCCGCCCGAACCTTCGATGAAGATCATCGGCGACATCTTCGAATACACCTCGAAGAACATGCCGAAGTTCAACTCGATCTCGATCTCGGGTTACCACATGCAGGAAGCCGGCGCCACCGCCGACCTCGAAATGGGCTACACGCTCGCCGACGGTCTCGAATACCTCCGCACCGGTGTGAACGCGGGCCTCGACATCGATGCCTTCGCGCCGCGCCTGTCGTTCTTCTGGGCCATCGGCAAAAACTTCTTCATGGAAGTCGCCAAGATGCGCGCCGCCCGTTGCCTGTGGGCCAAGCTCGTCAGCCAGTTCGACCCGAAGAACTCCAAGAGCCTTGCCCTGCGCACGCACTCGCAGACTTCCGGTTGGTCGCTCACCGAGCAGGATCCGTTTAACAACGTCATCCGCACGGCGGTCGAAGCGTTTGCCTCGGCTTGCGGTCACACGCAGTCGCTGCACACCAATGCGCTCGACGAAGCCATTGCGCTGCCCACGGATTTCTCTGCTCGCATTGCGCGCAACACGCAGCTTTTCATCCAGGAAGAAACCGGCATGACCAACGTGATCGACCCGTGGGGCGGTAGCTACTACGTGGAAGCGCTGACGCACCAGCTCATGCAAAAGGCCTGGGCGCACATCGAGGAAATCGAATCCCTCGGCGGCATGACGAAGGCCATCGAAGAAGGCATTCCAAAGCTCCGCATCGAAGAAGCCGCTGCGCGCCGCCAAGCCCGCATCGACTCCGGCAAGGAAACCATCACCGGCCTCAACAAGTATCGCCTGGAGAAGGAAGACCCACTGGAAATTCTCGACATCGACAACACCGCCGTTCGCCTGTCGCAAATCGAGCGCCTCAAGAAGCTCCGCGCCGAGCGCAACGAGTCGGACGTCCGCGTCGCCCTGGAAGCCATCACCAACTGCGCCGAAAGCGGCAAGGGCAACTTGCTAGAGCTCGCCGTTGACGCCGCTGGCAAGCGTGCTACCCTCGGTGAAATCTCGGACGCCTTCGAAAAGGTGGTTGGTCGCTACAAGGCAAAAATCCGCTCGATCTCGGGCGTCTACGCGAAGGAATTCGGAGAAGATATGAACGTCAACGCCGTGCAAATGCTTGTCAAACAGTTCGAAGAAAAGGAAGGCCGCCGTCCGCGCATCATGATCGCCAAGATGGGCCAGGACGGCCACGACCGCGGCGCCAAAGTCGTTGCCACGGCCTACGCCGACATGGGCTTCGATGTGGACATCGGCCCGCTGTTCCAAACTCCGGAAGAAGCCGCTCGCCAAGCCGTGGAGAACGACGTGCACATCGTCGCCATGAGCTCCCTGGCCGCCGGTCACAAGACCTTGCTCCCGCAGCTCGTTGGTGAGCTCGAGAAGCACGGCCGCGAAGACATCATGGTCGTCTGCGGTGGGGTTATCCCGGCGCAAGACTACGATTACCTGCTGGAAAATGGCGCCAGCGCTATTTTCGGCCCCGGCACCATTATCCCCGAGTCCGCTCGCACCATCCTGCAGATGTTGCTGGAGGACGGCGAGGACGCTTAAACTCTCAACTCAATCCCAATGGAAAAACTTGCCATGCTTCTTCAGGCCAAGAAGGCCGATCCGAACCTCGCGCACGATGTCGTGACAGAGGCGTCGGATTGGCTCAAAGGCCAATTCAACACTGCGGACATTCCGTTCAACTTCGCCAATTGCGAAAAGGAATATTGCGGTTTCTCGACGTTTCAAATCCAGGCGTCCTATCACGGCGCCTCCGTGACGCTGTTCATCAAGATTGCCGAGATCAAAGGCCAGGCGCATATCTTTGCAGATATTCGCGTGCTCGACGAAGTGCAGCGCATCATGTTTCCCTTCTTCGGTGAGATCAGTTCCGACGATGGCAAACTGACGGCGCTGAATTACATCGCTGACTTTCTACTTAGCGTCGAGTAACCAGCGTCCCGCTGGGCCGTTGGATTTGCACAATGTGCAAATGCTTCTGCTTCAGCTCAGCATTTTACTATTCAAAGTTAGCGCCCGTTATCCTTAACGGGCAGTTTCACCCTGTAATCAAGCGTGAGGCATAGGCTTGCCCGTTAGGGATAACGGGCGCTACCTTGGTTATCATAGATTTCCACCATGCACGACGAACACGCCAAAAGCCGCAAAACTGAATGGACGCCCAAGGAAGGGGACGAACACCACGGAACCTACGCGACTGAGGTGATGCACGGCGTGCAAGGTGTGGCGACCGTGCGCAACCACCGTAAAAAACGCCGTACGATCTCGGCCGACGAAGCCGTGGAAGGCGTTCTGGCGGGCGATCGCACCACGCTCGCGCGCGCCATAACTTTAGTCGAAAGCAAGGCCGAGGCACACCGCGAAACCGCGCGCGAAATCCTCCGCCGCTGCCTGCCGCACGCGGGCAACTCCGTCCGTCTGGGCATCACGGGCACGCCGGGCGCCGGCAAGTCCACCTTCATCGAATGCCTCGGCATGCAGATCTGCGAAAAAGGCGGCAAAATCGCCGTGCTCGCGGTCGACCCCACCAGCTCCCGCAGCGGTGGCAGCGTCCTGGGCGACAAGACGCGCATGGAGAAGCTCACGCGCGAGGCCAATGCCTTCATCCGCCCGTCACCCGCCGGCGAAGCCCTGGGCGGCGTTGCGGCGAAGACCCGCGAAGCCATGCTGCTTTGCGAAGCGGCGGGCTTTGACAACATTATCGTGGAAACCGTCGGCGTGGGCCAAAGCGAGGTTGCCGTGCGCACGATGGTTGACTTTTTCCTGCTGCTCCAAATTGCGGGTGGCGGCGATGACCTGCAAGGCATCAAAAAGGGCGTCATCGAAATGGCCGACGCGATTGCGGTCAACAAGGCCGATGGCGACAACATCAACAAAGCCAATCTCGCCTGCGGCGAATACAAGCGCGTGATGCATTACCTGAAGCCCTACACCGATGGCTGGGCCCCGCAGGCGCTGACTTGCTCGGCGGCCACCGGCGCTGGCGTGGACGACGTTTGGGCGATGGTCGTGCGCTTTTGCGAAGAGCTGAAGGCGCAGGAAAAGTTTGCGGCGATTCGCTCCGAGCAAAACCGCCAATGGCTCAAGGCGCTCGTGCGCGACGCGGTGCTGCTGCGCTTTTACAAGAGCCCGCACGTCGTGGCCAAGCTCCCGCAAATCGAGCAAGACGTTTCCCACGGCGTGTTGCCCGTCGTGGAGGCAGTTGAGATTTTACTGGGTGAGTAGGGCGCCGTTTATTCAGCCGATCGTTTCGGCAACAGGCCTCTGGCCGACGCGTCATCGAGCAGCTTTTTGACGTAAGCCCACAGCTCTTCCGAGGCGTCGCGAATCGACTCATTGCGAGCGTAAACTTGCTCGTAGACGATGCCGTGTTCGAGCCAGGTTTGCCCGTTGTTTTGATAGTTCTGAATGAGTGGCAACAGGCGGTCCAGGGCGTTGGCGAATTTTGCTTCCGGGCTGTCGCAGGCTTCAAACTCCAGCCAGAGCTCCATGAATTCGCTCGTGAGATCCGCAGGCAGCAGCCCAAAGATGCGTTCGGCTGCGCGGTGTTCGCTTTCGGCTTTATCGGGGCGTATATCGTAGCAATACGTGTCGCCAGCATCGATCTCGACGAGGTCGTGGATCAGTAGCATTTTGAGCGTGCGAACCTGATCAAGAGGTTCATTGGAGGCGGGGAAAAGCGTGATTGCGGCGAGCGCCAAAGACCAACTGTGCTCAGCGGAGTTTTCCCGCCGGTCATGCGCGACGGCTTTGGTGCGGCGCTGGACGGACTTGAGCTTTTCGCTTTCAACAATGAATGGAATAATGGCTTCGATCATCTGGGTATTGGGCGATCAATATTTCATGATGAATAAAGTTAAACTTTAGGCAATAAATGAGTCGTACTCGGAGATTTTTGCCTTACCTCTATTAATCATGGACGAAACGCCGCCACCCATTCCGCGCCACAGTAAATACACTTTGGCTTATGGCGCGAGGTGCGACAGTTGCAGGCGGGGCACGTGACCATGAAAGAGTCGTCATCGACATGTCGCCCGAGGGGCACTCCCAAACGTTCACTTAGCATTTTTGCGAAAGCGAAGGACATGCCTTGTACATCATAGCCAAAATCCATTGTACCGTGTTTTTGCTCTATCAGGGAACCCAGCATGGGTGACGGTTCATTGAACGTCACTTTTTGATCAAATAAGCGAAGGGGCCGCCCAATGAAGACGCAGAGATCGTGCTTCATATCTTCTTGGGTGGAGACACTGACATGAAAGACATCTTGAAGATAGTTTGGACCGTGATCTGAGCTGGCCATACCCCATGTTGTATCGTAAGGGCGATCCAGGCTGTGCTCAATATAGGCGATCGATGAAAGGGGCAATATCGTGTTCATCGGTGTACGCCAAAGTGAGCTGGTTTCGATGCTAAGTTGGGCATTGCTAAAATCAATTTCAACATCGTGAGAGTGTAGCCCCAACTTTCGCGCAATGCCTGTATTTGCGATTATGAGCTTCTCAGGAAGTTCAGTGACACTTGGCCAGCGCGCAAAGATATTGTTCTTGGGAAAAACCAGCCCCATCACTCTATATTGATTAAAATCAAAGGGGTGGCAATAAATGAGTCGAGTTCAGTTAATAATGCGTTTTGAGTTTAATCATGGACGAAACGCCACCACCCATTCCGCCACGCCGTAATCCACTTGGAGCAATTCCCAGCGCGCCTCAGCAAAGCGCCCCGCCTCCGATGCCGCCACAGCTTCCGCCCAGTGCGCCAACTGCGTATTCGCCTGAGCCGGAGCCGCAGGCACGCTTGTGCAAGATGGCGGTGGGCAGCTTGATTCTGAGTATCTTGGGCTTGTTTGCCCTCGGCTTGACGTCGATTTTTGGCGTGATCTTTGGCTTTGTCGCGATTTTCCGAATCAAAGGATCAGGCGGAGCGTTAAGAGGCAAAGGCTGGGCAATATCTGCCGTGGTGACTGGTTTCTTGATCTCGGGCATGGCTGGCTATATCGCTTACGAAGGCTTTGCGGCAGTGCGTGATCAAATGGAGGCAAATCGCTCACCCTACACATACATTAATACGCCGCCCAGTTTTTCGCAGTTGATGGAGCGCGCGGATAGCGCCGTGTTGGGTAATGTCGACGTGCTGCAAGTTCAGACTCACGGCTCAGAACCCGCGCAGAATATGCAGCTCCGCATTTATCTGCCGCCCGGCGCCTGGGATGCCGAGCCCGGCACGCTGCCTTGCGTGTTGGTGGCGCCTGCAGGAACGGATTTGCTCAGTGGCGCGATGCTGGGCGAGCTTGACGCCGATGCCTACCACGACGAAACCTTGCCCTATGCGGAGGCAGGAATCGTGACCGTGTTCTACTCCATCGATGGCGGCTCGGAAGAAATTTATGATGACGATGAAGCCATGATGGATGCAGCGAGTTCGCAGTATGATGCGTTTCGCGATTCGCAGGCAGGCATACTTAATGGGCGCTATGCGCTGGAGTTTGTGTTGTCGGAACTCCCGATGGTGAACCCCAATGCGATATACACCGCAGGTCACAGTTCGGCGGGAACCTTGTCACTTTTGCTCGCCATGCACGAGCCGCGCATTGCGGGCTGCGTTGCGTATGCGCCTGGCGTCGACATCGAAGCTTTTCACGCCGAGCTGTTGGAAACGCCGTTCGTTGGCTTGGTCTTCCCCAATGTCGAAAATTTCCTGAACAAAAGCTCGCCGACCAACAACGTGGAAAAGCTCCAGTGCCCGACCTTTCTCTTTCAGTCCAAGGAAGACATGGTGGTCGGCATCGATGAGTTCAATGCTTTCACGGACAAGCTGAATGCCCAACCAGATGCGCCGGAGCTAGACATCATGATCGTTGACGAGGGCGACCACTATTGGACCATGATCGATGAAGGTATCCCGGCTGGCATTGAGTGGATAAAGGAGAGAACAAATTAAAGTGGGCAAATTAAAGGAGGATGTCAGTTGTTTGCGCTGTCTCTTTAATTTTAAATTGGCTTACTTTAACACTCCTACTTCCACTGTACTGGGCCCAAGAAAATATTCCCCGTGGGTGAGAGCACGAAGCCTACGACTTCGCTGCGCATGAGGACCATTTGCTCAGCGTGGACGAGGGGGATGATCGGCAAGTCTTTCGACCAGACTTCAAGCGCTTCGTTGTAGAGCTTGGCGCGGGTGGCGGTGTTGCTTGCGCGGCGGGCGGCATCGAGCAGCTCGTCCATTTTGGGGTTCCGATAGAATGCGAAATTGTTGGCGCTGCCTTTCACCGCGCCACGACTGTGAAGGAACGTAGCAAGGAAATTGTCGGTGTCGCCGTTGTCGCCAACCCAGCCAATGAGGCCGCACTCGAAGTCGCCATTACGCAGTGTTTGCAGGTGGCTCTTGAAGTCGCGGGATTCGATTTCAACGGTCAGCCCGGCTGCTTCCCAGTCGCTGCGAATCAACGAAGCCACGCGCTGCGGATCAGGGAAATACGGCCTCGAATCGGACAACGTGCTCAGCACAATGGGCTCTTTGAGAAACTCCGGATGCTTGGCCAGAATCGCCTTTGCGGCGGCGGGGTCGTAGGTGAAGGGGGGGGCGGCGTCTTTGGGCTCGCCGAGGAAGCCAGGCGGTATTGGGTAACTTGCGGGCACGCCAGCGCCGTCCAGCGCCAAGTTGACGATGGCCTCGCGATTGATGGCCATCGCGAGGGCGCGGCGGATTTCATGGTCGGCGAACTTCGGGTTCTCGGTTTGAATCGCCAGGTAGCCGACGTTCATCCCCGGACCACGATAGAGTTTGAACTGAGGATTGTCGGCGAGGGCAATGGCTTCGGCTGGCTGCAGACCATCGACTGCATCTACGCCGCCAGCTTCCATTTCCAGGCGACGCACGGTGTTCTCTGGCACGGTTTTGAGGATTACGCGCTCGAAATGCGCGGGCTCGCCCCAGTACTTGGGGTTACGCTTAAGGAGGACGGCCTGGTCTTTTTCCCAGCGGTCAAAGTGATAAGGACCGGTGCCAATCGGGCGTGTCGGGATGTCGGCTGGCGGCGTGTTGGGGCTGATCAGCCACGCGGGGAAAATGGCCAGCGAATAAAGAATCGACGCATTGGGCTGCTTCAGGCGGAAACGCAGCGTCATTTCATCGACGACTTCCACGGCCTCGACGTCGTTGTAAAGATAGTTCCAGTAAACGAAGCTCGCGGTCGGCAAATGCGCAGGATGATTTGGATCAAGTTGCCGCCGGAAGCTGAACGCCGCCGTCTCCGCCGTCAGCGGCGTGCCATCATGAAACGTGACGCCCGGGCGGATTTTAAATGTGTGCGTTAACCCATCTTCCGATGAATCGAAGGACTCCGCCAGCCACGGTTCCAGCTCCAGTGTGCCTGGTTTAAACCGCAATAAGCCTTCACAGATTTGCGCCAGTGTGTTGACCGATTCACCGTCGTCCACATCAGCGGGATCAAGCTTTTGGGCGTCACTTCCGCGCGCCAAGACGAAGACTTTTTTTTCCGCAGCGCCGCCTTCTGGCTTATCGCCGTCTCCACAGCCAATGAGACTCAACGCGAGCGCAAGGCATCCAGCGAGTAATACGTTTTTCGTGAGCATTGGTGAGTATGATACGAGTCCGTTCCTTGCTCGCCATCAAAAACGTTTTGCGATAAATAGTAACTTTTGGACAAGAACATACGTCGAGCCGCCATTAGAGAAACGGGTAAAGAATTGAATCGTTAATATTGGGATTAGCACTTGAGGCAAATTTCGGACTTCCCTTTGCCGAATTGGCTTGTGATAAAATTGGGCATGTCCAAGGGCGAACATATAACGTTCTTATCTGAGTCTAAGTAAATTTTTTCGGTTTCGACCGCCTCTCTCTCCTGAAAATAGGGCTGGGCGATTCAGCAACCACAAATTTAGCCGATATGCCGATACCAGAATTCCAGGAATTTCATCTACCAGTGCTTAAGCAGTTTTCTGAAGGTGTGATTATCTCGCCTAGTGACCTTGAGTCATATTTCGCTGACTACTTTAAGCTGAATGAAGAAGAACGTAAGGAATTGCTTCCATCCGGGAAGCAGCGAAGGCTGCTTAACCGCATAAATTGGTCGCTGTATGATCTATTTCGAGCCGGACTGCTGGATCGACCAAAGAAAGGTAAGTATCTCCTTAGCAAGCGGGGCCAAGAGATACTTAATAATCCCCCGTCCAAGATTGATCGCGAGTATCTCAATCAGTTCGCCGAGTTTAGAAAATGGCAAGCACAGACTTCCAGTGGTTCAGGCGCGACCTCTGCTCAGTCTAAAAATACAGGGGATACCCTTCCCAATGAAGTCGATGACGCGACTCCTGAGGAAATTGTTGGTAAAGCTATGTCCACGCTAGCCGCCAAGCTGAAAGGTGAAGTCCTTGACCTCACTAAGGCCATGGACCCGCTGAAGTTTGAGCAACTGGTCCTGGACCTAATGCTAAAAATGGGCTACGGGGGCGCGCGCGAGGGCGCCGGGCAACTTACTCAGGCCAGCAACGACGGTGGCATTGATGGCTTGATCAACGAAGACAAGCTCGGCCTGGATGTCATTTACCTTCAGGCCAAGCGCTATATAGATGGAACTATTGGCCGACCAAAGATTCAAGAGTTTGTCGGCGCTTTAGCAGGCAAACAGGCGAACAAAGGCGTTTTCATTACGACTAGTGCCTACTCTCAAGGCGCCATCGATTATGCCAATGCGGTCCAACAGAAGATTATTCTGATCGATGGCGAGCGATTGGCGGAATTAATGATCGAGCACAACCTCGGTGTTGCGGTGGAGACGGTCTATGAAGTTAAACGTATCGATTCCGACTTCTTTGAGCAGGATTAGAGATTGCATCTTCCAAACCCTCAATAGGGTTTTCAAAACAGCCTGTGCTATGTTAAGGAAACAACGCATGCTATGTTGAGGCAACAACCGAGGGGTTGTTAGGGTAACATAGCATAAGGCTTTTCAACAACATAGCATAAGGCTTTTTGAAAACAACCCAGTAGGCTTTTCGAAAACACAGCATAAGGGTTTTGGGAAACAACCGGGTAGGCTTTTGGGGCGAAGCTGGTAGCTATGCCGCCGCGTGGATACGTTCATATTTGTCCAAGCTGTGGCGTAGCCACAGTATCAGTGGTCATGTAGGGGCGAAGTTTGCTTGAGGATACTCGGTGGCGGTATGAAACGGTCGAGCGCTTGATTCACGACACGCAAAAACGCCCGCCAACGAAATCGTAGGCGGGCGCGTTTTTTGCTGAAGCGTCGGAAGACGTTAGCAAGCCTTATTGAAGAAATTGCGGACGCGGGCTACGGCGTAGTCGCGGTTCATTTTAGCGATGAAATCGAGGGTGATTTCTTTCGGGCACACGGCCTGGCATTCACCGTAGTTGGTGCAGTTGCCGAAGCCGGCGCTGTCCATGGCTTCGACCATTTTCATCACGCGCTGGTCCTTCTCGGCCTGGCCTTGCGGGAGCAGGTTGAGGTGACCGGACTTGGCGGAGGTGAAGAGCATGGCGGAACCGTTCGGGCAGGCGGCGACACAAGCGCCACAGCCGATGCAGGCCGCTGCGTCCATCGCCTTGTCGGCGATGGGCTTCGGGATCGGGGTGGCGTTGGCGTCTTGGGCCGAGCCGGTGCGGGCGGTGATGAAGCCGCCAGCCTGGATGACTTTGTCAAAAGCGGTGCGGTCGACGATGAGGTCCTTGACCACCGGGAATGCCTTGGCGCGCCAGGGCTCGATGGTGATGGTGTCGCCGTCCTTGAAGTGACGCATGTGGAGCTGGCACGCGGTGGTGGCGCGCTGCGGGCCGTGGGCTTCGCCGTTGATGACGAGCGAGCACATGCCGCAGATGCCTTCGCGGCAGTCGTGGTCGAACGCGACGGGCTGCTCACCCTTGCCGACGAGCTGCTCGTTCATGATGTCGAGCATTTCGAGGAAGGAGGAACCTTCGTCGACATCGGGCAGCTCATAGCTGACAAACTTGCCTGCTTCTTCGCCGTTCTTTTGGCGCCAGATTTTCAGATGTAATTTCATGTCTGGTTGTTTTTTAAAGGGAGAAGGGAGATGGCAGAAGGCAGAAGGGAAGTGATGGTTTGGCCGCTGCCATGTGGAACTAAGATTTTGATTCGAGTTTGTTGATCAAGGAGGCGAGCATGCGTTCTATCTCGGTGGAGAGTGAATGGATCTCGGTGGTGTGTTGGGGCTCGGTGTAGCTCAGGTTACTCGCAATTTCGATCTGCGTTTGGAGTTCATAAAGCGAGCCTGAGGCAATGCGCAGGAAGCGAATGTAGTCTATGCGGGAGCGGCGTCCATAGCCCTCGGCGATGTTGCTGGGAATGGAAACAGCAGAACGGCGAATCTGGTTCGTTAGCGCAAACTGTTCAGACGGCGGAAAGTCAGTGCTCACACGGTAAACGAGCGTCACCAGCTCCATCGCCTTTTGCCAGACGATAAGGTCTCTGAAACTCTCTACCTTCATAGTGTTAGCGTACCCTTCTGCCATCTGCCTTCTCCCTTCTGCCTGCGGAGTTACTTGTAGCTCCGCGTCGCCATGTGGACTTCTTCGTAGACGAGCGGTTCTTTGTTGAGCTTGGGTTCGACGTCGTCGCCCATGTATTCCCAAACGCCAGCGAAGGCGAAGTTTTCGTCGTCGCGCTTGGCTTCACCTTCAGAGATGAGGCCAGCCTTGACTTCGGGGTCGCCAGCCATCGACTGGTGCTCCGAGCGGAAGTGACCACCGCAGGACTCCTCACGCATGAGGGCGTCGCGGCAGAGCAGTTCGCCGAACTCGAGGAAGTCGGCCACGCGACCGGCGCGCTCCAGCTCCTGGTTGAGTTCGTTGCCTTCGCCGAGGACCTTCACGCGGCTCCAGAACTCCTTGCGCAGGGCTTGGATTTCCTGGATCGCTTCGGTGAGGCCTTGCTTGTCGCGAGCCATGCCGCACTTGTCCCACATGATCTTGCCGAGGCGTTGGTGGAAGCTGCGCGGGCTTTCGTCGCCCTGAATGGAAAGGAGCTTGTCGATGCGTTCGCGGACGGCCTTTTCAGCTTCGTCGAATGCCGGGTGGTCGGCCGAGATCTTGCCCGCCTTGGCGATGCCCTGCTTGCCGAGGTAATTACCCAGCGTGTAAGGAAGCACGAAGTAACCGTCGGCGAGGCCCTGCATGAGCGCGGATGCGCCGAGGCGGTTCGCGCCGTGGTCGGAGAAGTTGGCTTCACCCGCGACGAAAAGGCCGGGGACGTTGCTCTCGAGGTTGTAGTCAACCCAGAGACCGCCCATGGTGTAGTGGACCGCCGGGAAGATCATCATCGGCACCTCGTAAGGATTGTCGCCGGTGATGCACTGATACATATCGAAGAGGTTGCCGTAACGCTGGGCGATGACGTCCTTGCCGAGGCGCTTGATTGCGTCGCGGAAGTCCAGGTAAACGCCAAGGCCGGTGGAGGCGATGCCGCGTCCGTCGTCGCAAGCTTCCTTCGCCGCGCGGGACGAGATGTCGCGCGGGGCAAGGTTGCCAAAGCTTGGGTACTTGCGCTCCAGGTAGTAGTCGCGATCTTCTTCGGCAATGTCGCTGGCCTTGAGTTCGCCCTTGCGGACCTTCTGGGCGAGTTCCTTCGTCTTCGGCGCCCAGATGCGGCCGTCGTTGCGAAGCGACTCGGACATGAGGGTTAGCTTGGATTGCTGTTCGCCGTGGACGGGGATGCAGGTCGGGTGAATCTGGGTGTAGCAGGGGTTCGCGAAGCCTGCGCCCTTCTTATACGCACGGTAGGCGGCGGTGACGTTGCAGCCCTGCGCATTGGTCGAAAGGAAGAACACGTTGCCGTAACCGCCGGTGGCGAGGACGACGGTGTCGCCGGCCCAACGCTCGATCTTACCGGTCACGAGGTTGCGGGTGATGATGCCCTTGGCGTGCTTTTGGCCGTCATCGTCGTCGACGAGGACCAGCTCAAGCATTTCGTGGCGGTTATACATCTTGACCGCGCCGAGGCCGATCTGCTTGGAAAGCTGCTGATAGGCGCCGAGGAGGAGTTGCTGACCAGTCTGGCCGCGGGCGTAGAACGTGCGGGAGACCTGAGCGCCGCCGAAGGAGCGGTTGTCCAGCAGGCCGCCGTATTCGCGGGCGAACGGAACGCCCTGGGCAACCATTTGGTCGATGATGTTCACGGACACTTCAGCCAGGCGGTGAACGTTGGCTTCGCGGGCGCGGAAGTCGCCACCCTTGACGGTGTCGTAGAACAGGCGGTAAACGGAGTCACCGTCGTTCTGGTAATTCTTGGCGGCGTTGATGCCGCCCTGGGCTGCGATCGAGTGAGCGCGGCGCGGGCTGTCCTGATAACAGAAGCACGACACCTGGTAGCCCATTTCCGCGAGGGAGGCAGCTGCGGAAGCGCCTGCCAAGCCCGAGCCCACAATGATGACGTGGTATTTCCGGCGGTTGGCCGGGTTGACCAGTTTGATCTTGGTCTTGTGGCTGGACCACTTTTGGGCCATCGGCCCGTCGGGTATGTTGGAATTAAGTTCCATGACGATTGCGGTGTTGGGAAATTAGTGGTGTGCGGCGGGTGCGGTTTGCGTGGCGGGCGCAGCGCCAGACCAGATGGCTTGCTTTTCGGCGAGGTAGTCCTTGCCGAAACCAGCCAGGACGGCTGCGGGGATCGAGGCGAAGCCCAGGAAGATTACCCAGCCGAAGACAGCTGCAGCGCACTTGAGTTTGTAGCGCCAGGCTTCGTTGCGCAGACCGACGGACTGGAACATTGAGGCGACACCGTGGCTGAGGTGCATGCAGAGCAGACCCATCGTGACAATATAGAACAGCGAAATGATTGGGCTGGAGAAGCCGCTGACCATCATCGCAAATACGTCAAAGTATTCCAGTGGCACGTGACCGACTTCGATCATCGATTCACCGATGGTTTCGTTGTAATGCTCCGGGACGACACGCGTGGTGTATTGCAGGATGTGAAAAACGATGAACGCCAGGATCAGCACGCCGGATACCGGCATCGTGCGTGACGCGTAGGTCGACACCAGTGATTTCTGGCCGAGATAGGATTCCGGGCGTGCGGCGCGATTTTCCTGAGTCAGCAAAATAGCCATCCACACGTGGATCGCCAGGAAGGCGAGCAGGGAACCGCGAATGAGCCAAAGCGTAACGGGGGCGCCAGGGAGGTGATGCAAGTGGAATGCATAGGCGTTAATTACATCCGGACCGAGGAAGAACTGGAGGTTCCCCAGCATGTGCCCGATAATGAACAAAACCAGGACAAGCCCGGAGATGGCCATTAAGTATTTCTTAACCAGCGAAGGTATGCGACAGGGTTTAGACGTGCTCATAGCGGGGATCGTATTATAGACCGTTTCAGTGCTGTTAGCTCATAAAAATAGCTAATGCAAGAGTTTGTGAGCGCCGTCGCAATAATCAATGCTCACCTTGTATTTACGCCGAATATAAGCGCGGCTAAGCCCCATATTATAAGCAATACTGGAGATTGAGATTCGTTTGCGATTACTGGCCGGTTTTGGACTTATTCTGCCGGATTTGAGGGCGCGAGCAGTGCATCTGAAGTGCGTTGAGTCATTTTTCTAATAAGCGCAGGGACAATGTAGAGGACCAAAAGGGCTTTATTTTTATCTGCCATGCGCCAACGCGTCGGCGTCCTGTAGTAGTTTGACATAGATTTCCGCCCAACGTGCATTGAGATAATCTGGCTCCAGCGGACGTAAGCTTCTACGGTTTACCTTGGGAAAGGGGCGCTTGCCGCTGATTAGTTCGGCAATCGTGTTCGCCAATGCGCGGGAATTGTTGGTTGGAAAGGTCAGGCCGTTCTCCGGTGGCGTAAACAAGTCAGCGGCGCCCACGGTGTCACTGGCCAGAACCGGAGTTCCGGCAAAAAGTGATTCGACCACGGCCAAGCCAAACGGCTCATGTTCTGCGGGGTGGACGAGTAGGTCGATCTCGCCATAGAACGAACTGACGTCGTTTTGATGCCCACGCCATTCGACGTTGTTTTCCAGTTTATGCTCAGCCACCAATGTCTTGAGTTTGCGCGAGTATTCCTGGGAAATGGCCTCATCCAAGGGATCGCCAATGTGGATGAACTTGATGCGCTGCCTGAGCTCGGTGGGTAATTTGCCCAGAGCTTCGAGGATGATTTCCCAGCGCTTCCAGTCCACAATGATGCCGCACCCCCCCAGGGTCAGGGTCCGCTGACTTTCGGGGCCAAAGAATGGCGGAACGGTTTTCCCGGGCTTGCGCATGCGGGGGGGGACGCTACCGGGGATGCAGTCGCGCCAATTTTCCGCAGGCAGTCCGTAGTACCGTTTCATCGCCGGGCAGAGGAAAATCATGCGTTCGCGCATCACGAGGTGCCCCAGGCGGTAGAACCAGCGGTGGCTGCCATTGATGTGGATGGTGACCACGACCTTTTTATGGCCAAGCAATGACAGGATGATGCCGATCAGCACACCGCCACGTGAATGCCCGTGGTAGATCAAGTCCCGGCGCTGGACGAGGACACGGCGCATCCAAATGACTTGTTTCAGGCTGTCGAACACTGCCTTGGGAGAAACCAGCGAGCCGTAGTCGCCCTTCTCGATCCGCAACAGCTTCATGAATGGCTCGCGGGTTTGTTGAAAGTCCTTCTGCACGATCAGGATGTTGCGCGCTCCGTTCTTTCCCGTGAGCGAACGGATGTAGGACAGGGTTCCGCCGACATCCCATTCAGCGCCCACAAAGTGCAAAACGGTTGGTCCTTTATCAACAAGCATGGGCGGTATTTATAGGAATATATTCCGAGCGCCCAGCAGAATTATTTCGTGCGAATTAAAATCTGTCTGCATTGAGGTGGCGCCGATTAAGCGTGGTAACGAGCGACAGCGGGGCGAAATCCCATGGGCTTGAGCGCCGATGTAGTGCGGGTTTCGCACGTGCCGACCGTTGATGGACATCATTAATTGCTGCGTGGAAGTCTCTTTGGAAGCGTTCGAGGGATCTGGTTTTCACCAGTTCCCGGACGAACTGGCTGATGGCGGCAAAGTCCGTGGCGGGCATTTTTTGCAAAAGGGAAATTGAGTCAGCCAGCGCCGCGATATGGCCAGTTTCGTAAGCCAGCTCCGGGTGGCGTTGAACGTAGGGCAAGTCGCGCACGGCTTCATCATAAATGGGCAACAGCGGGATTGCGCCGGTGAGCATGGCTTCATCGAGGAAGATGGATGCGCCCTCGTAGTCACTGAGCAACACCGCGCAGTGAGCTTGCGCCAGCTCGCTCCAATAAGCGTCCCCCGAGATCCTGCCAGTGAAGCGCATGTGGCGGTCGCCTCCAAGCCGTTGGCGAAGCCAGGGGAGGAGGGGGCCATCGCCAACGAGGGTGAATTCAAAGGGGATCTGTCGCTTGTCCAGTTGCTGGATCAGCATGGGCAGGCGATCCAGGCGTTTTTGCTCTTTCACCATGCGCCCGCAATACACGAGGCGAATTGGGTTGCGGGTATCTGCGCGCTCTGGCGCCAATTGTTTGCCCGGGGTGAGCCCGGTCGAGCATAGGTAAAAGGCCTCGACGGGGAGCTCGGGCAGCAACCGACGGGCATAGGCGAGGGTTACTGGCCCGCAGGCAATGACGCCATCGATCAGCGCCGTCAGGTTTGGCAGTGTCTGGCTGAGCAGGGGGGAAACCGTGTGGATATAGATCAGCCTGCGCTCAGCCCGGTCGAGGTCCGCCAGCAAGCCCAGCGCGTAGGCGTTGTGGTAAACGATGCACGCCGTGGATGCGTTTTGCTGGCTTTGGCGAAAGGCTCTTCTGAGCTGAGCGGGGGTGGTCAGCCCGGTCGCTCCCAGGCCTAGTTCGCCATCCATGCCTGTTTCAGGGGCTTCATAGAGGCGAACGATTTGATCGATTGGTCGCTTTAGCATTTCCACAATCGCCTGCATGCCGCCCCATTCCTCGCGCAGGTAGGTGGTAAGGTGAGTGACCGGAAGCTCCTGAGGCATTGCTTTCATTCAAGGTGGCTTTTTCTGGGCATGACAACCGTAATTACCCGTTCAAAGGCTTGCGGAAGCGCGTAAATGCTTTTTCTTTGTCGCAATCATTAGCCCTGAACGATTCGCCGAAAAAGGCGTCAGACACCTTTAATGCCTCCGATTTTACTCACGCTGACGGAACTTTTGCGTCAATTTCCTCTCCGCCGCTTCATGCAGTTTGGCGAGGAGCACCGCAGCGACTGGGTGAGCCCGCTCTGTATGGCGGTGCTGGGGATCATGGGCGTGTTCTTTATTTATTCAGCGCAAAAGTACCTGGGGGGGGGCGCCTGGAAAATGCAGATCCTCTGGCTGGTGATTGGCGGAATCACTTATTCGGTGGTGTCTTTGGTCAATTACAAGTTCTACTTGGAAAATGCCCACATATTTTACTGGCTGAGCGTGGCGTTGCTGGCTCCGCTAGCTCTTCAGGCGATGATGTACGACCTCGGACTCTCGATCAAAATACCTTTGGTGGAAACCCGTTGGGGATCAACGAGATGGATTGATTTTGGGCCGGTTTCGGTCCAGCCGTCGGAAATTGCGAAAATCGGGGCGCTGCTGATGGTGTCGAGCCTGCTCGCGCGTTCAGAGGTGGGGACCTTTCGGGAGTCGATTAAGGTCTTGATAAAAGTTGGGATAGCATTTTCAATTCCAGTGTTTTTGATTTTCCTGCAGCCCGATTTAGGGTCTTCGCTGGTTTTTCCTCCCATGGTTTTCAGCCTGCTTTACGTATCCAAGTTATCGGAGAAGTTCTTTGCCACGGTTTTTGGGTTATTCCTCCTGGCAGTGGCTTTGGTGGCTGTGGATGTGTACCGGTATCAGGACTTTATGCATCAGAACGGTTTTGACCCGCTGCGGGACGCTGGCCGTTATGAGGAACAATCCCTGTTGCCGTTGAAGGATTACCAGCGTAACCGTATTTTGGCGTTCGCGGCCCCCTCGGTCGTCGATCCCCGGGGCACGGGGGTTGCCTGGAATCTCAATCAGTCACTTTACGCTGTCGCCGGGGGTGGTTTGACGGGAAAAGGCTTGGGTGAAGGCACTCAAGCCAAGCTCGGCTACCTGCCGCCTACGGTGGCGACAAACGATTTCATCTTCGCGGTCCTGGCAGAGGAGTCAGGATACGTCGGCGCTTTAATAGTCTTAATCCTCTTTTTTGTGTTGGTCGCTAACGGCATCCGAATCGCCGGGATGGCGCGCGACCGCTTCGGCGCTCTTTTAGCCGTCGGAGTATCTGTAATATTAATGATCCATGTATTCATCAACATCGGTATGACGATAGGCTTGATGCCCATTACCGGGCTGCCCTTGCCCTTCGTCAGTTACGGTGGTTCCTTCGTTTTAAGCTGCTGTATCCTACAAGGTCTCATCCAAAGCGTTTACCGCTACCGTCGGGATTTCTCCTGATGGAAAGAGACCATTTTTCACCCGGGCGCAGATTGTGCGCCGGGCGCCGCCGTTTAAAGCTCCAGGAGCTGCTGGCCGATGCCTTAAACCATTAGGCATAGCCAACAATGACTCAATCAACCAAGAACACTGACACCATCGACCCCAAAACTCACGAAGAACTCCAGAAACCCCCGAAAGAAGAAATTATCGAGCACATACCTGCGGAAAAGCTGAAAAATGAATCACGCTCCCGCGCCAAAAAACAACCACTCCTCCAGAAAATAGCCCGCGCCTTGTCTGCCCAAAAGCACGAACCTTACCGCGAACTGATTATCAACGCTGAACCGCTTGAGACGCGCGTAGCCCTGCTCGTCGACGGTGTTCTGGATAAGTTCGAGGTCGAACGCACTGGCGAGCAACGCATGGTGGGCGCCATCTTCAAGGGCAAAATCCAGAATTTGGAGAACGGCCTCAAGGCCGCCTTCGTTGATATCGGTCAACCCAAGAACGCATTCCTCCACTACTGGGACATCATTCCCGGCGCGCAGGAAGATAACTCCATCGAAATTGTTCGCGACACCCGTTCCGAGGAAAAGCGCAACAAGAAGGTCGAGAAGCCGAACCTGAAGGACATCCCCAAGATGTTCCCGATCGGTACGGAAATCATCCTGCAGATCACCAAGGGGCAAATCGGATCCAAGGGCCCACGCACCACGACGAACCTCGCCATTCCCGGTCGTTTCCTCGTGCTGATGCCGTTCAGCGGCCAGTGCGGCGTGTCCCGCAAGATCGACAACAAGGAAGAGCGCGATCGCCTCAAGGGCATTCTTCGCGGATTGAAAATCCCCGAGGGCATGGGCGTCATCATCCGCACTGCGGGCGAGGGCAAGAAGACGCGCTATTTTGTGCGCGACCTCTACATGCTGCTGAAAAAGTGGGAAGACATCCAAAACCGTCTCAAGACGCAGGATGCGCCGTGCATGCTCTATCAGGAGCCGGACATCATCGAGCGCACCGTTCGCGATTTCCTCACCGAAAACATCGACCGCGTGCTCGTCGACAGCGACCAGCGCCACAAGGCGATGATCGAGTCCGTGAATCAAATTTCGCCGCGTTCCCGCCGCAAGATTGCTCACTTCTCGGACGATATCCCGATCTTCGAACGCTTCAACATTGAGCGCCAGATCGAGCAGACCTTCCAACGCCGCGTGCCGCTGCCCAGTGGCGGTGAAATCGTCATTGAGGAAACCGAGGCGCTCGTTGCCATCGACGTCAACACCGGTGGTCACCGGGGCAAGGACAAGGACGGCAAGAATTACATTGTCAATGTGAACCTGGAGGCGGCTTCCGAGATCGCGCGACAGATTCGCCTGCGCAACATCGGCGGCCTGATCATCATGGACTTCATCGACATGAAGGCCAAAAAGGACCGCAATGCCGTGCTCAACCGCATGCGCAAGGAGATGGCGATGGACAAGGCCAAGAGCCACATCCTGCCGATCAGCCCGCTGGGCATCATGCAGATGACGCGCCAGCGCCACTCGGAAAGCCACAGCTCCGGCATCTACGAAGGTTGCCCTTATTGCACCGGCAAAGGCATCGTTAAGAGCCCACGCAGCATGAGCGTGGAGATCCAGCGTCGTCTGGTGTCGATTATCCGCCACGCCCGCGCCGATGAGCGCAACCAGGGCAAGCAGCTCAGCATGCGCGTGCTCATCCACCCGACAAACCTGGAACGTCTCCGCCGCGAAGACGCCCAGCACCTTGTCGACATCGAGCAGGCTTACAACGTGCAGCTGTCTTTCCGGGCTGATCCGGCTTACCACGTCGAAAACTTCCGCATCATCGACGCCGAGTCCGGCAAAGAACTGCGTTAGGTTTCGCCATTAAATCGCTTTTTCTGCGCCCGTCGGAGTATGTCCGGCGGGCGTTTTTTGTGAGCGAATAGCGAATGGCTCGAAGCCATTTTCACGGGGCAACTCTACCATTGATTTTCCGGGCAGGGCGCAGAAAATTCAGTCATGAAGTTTTCCGCCGTTGCCCTGGTTATCCTTACCCTTTCTTCGTTACTTCACGCTCAGCGCTTTGAGGAAGCGCTGCTTGGACGGTGGGTGGTCGAGTTTCAGGAGCCGCCGGAGAAGAAGATCGTGCAGGAGCAACTGCGTTCGCTGAACTTGGGCTATCTCATGTCACGCATTGATTTACCGGAGCTGGATCCGTTGATCATTACGATCTCGCGCAACAAGTTCCTGATTCAGGCCCATAACCAATTGTTGGAAGAGTATAACTGCGTGCTCGAAGATGGCCGGATCGTGATCCTTGATCGGCAAGAAAAGTTGTCACCCGTGCCGCGTGAGTATGTCTACAAGCTCGAGGGAAATAAGCTGCTGCTGATGGGCACGCTCAATAAGATCAACAATATCCCGGTCACGCTGAAGTTGCGACGGGTTATGGCGATTCCGACTTACGGAGATGGTTCGCGTGGCTGGATGTCGCGTCAGGGCTTTCTGGATGTTGGCAAGGCGACACGCTTTACGGGGGAGCAGGTAACCATTGACCGAAAGGAGAAAAAGCCGATCATCGTGAGCATTGGCCAACTGATGCCATTGGATCAGATTTCCTTGCACGAACCCGAGCTCGTGACGCCAGACCGCATTCAACCGACCTTCGAGGAGGAAAAACAGCGCTTCATTGGCCTGCCATACCCAATCATGGAAAGCGAGGTTGAGACCATCACGCCCATGTATTTCACGAAGGAGTATTTTTTTGATGAAGACCAGATGGACGAGGGCTATTTACTGACGATCTATAATACGGAGGAGGGCGTGATTAAGTTTCGCGCGCATGGCAGCGGCGGCGGCTCCAGTCGCGGCGCCTTGAACATCCGCTACATGAAGGACCGTAAGGACTACGACCGCATGATCGTCTGGGTCAACGATGAGGAAATTTTTGAGCGACCGATGGATGAAGTGGAGCAAGAGCAGACTGCCGCTCAGCAGACGTCGACAAATACGACGACTGATGTTTCAACAGAAAACGAAGCTGACCCGGCCATGAGTGAGATGATGTAGGCAACTTTGGTTTTAAGGCAGAAGCTGTGTGAGCATTGCGAAATTGGCTAACTGTGCTAAGCTACTTCGGTTTATGTCGATAGGACGTCGGGCGGAGATAATTTTCATCAAAACGTTAATTGTGTGAAAAGAATTCATACTGCGTGACGCCGCTTGCCGTCTGTCCGGAAACCGTTAATTTCCTAACTTTTCCCTGCAACCAAAAGTCCGCTTTTTATATCATGAGCACCGTTACCGAACTACCCGAATACATTGACGGCCTGCCCAACGTGGCTGGCTCCGAATCCTTGATCGAAGAGACCATCGCCGAAGCGGCGAAGAGCTCCCCCTACGCGGGCGACAACTCGATCAACTTCGACAACATCAAAGCCGCTGCGGCCATCGCGCTGCACCAGCACCAACCGCTGATCCCCCAGCGCACGGGCAACCTGCAAACCGCCCCCCTCATCAGCAACCTCCGCCACATGCGCGAGCACCCCAGCGAGGGCGACAACCACAACTGGCAAGCCTTCGCCTGGTGCTACAAGCGCATGGGCGAATTTGTTCCCGAGCTCGTGGGCGCCGGCAAGGAGCCGCGCTGCATGCTGGAATACTCCGGCACGCTGTTCCACGGCCTGCGCGACATGGGGCTCAACGACGTCATCGAGTCTCTCCAGGGCATCACGATGAACCCCGACTACTGGCGCTGCGTTGAGTGGCTCGGCATGCCGTGGGGCCACGCCGTGGCGCCGTCGACTCCCGTTCAGGACTACCGCCTGCACGTGAAGGCGTTCCAACAGCACTTTGCCTCGATCTTCGGCTTGGAAGCCCTTGGCCGCGTCCGTGGTTTCTCTCCTTCGGAAATGGCGCTGCCGAATCAGCCTGACGTGGCTTACGAATTTGTGAAGACCCTCGTGGACTGCGGTTTCGAGTGGGTCCTCGTCCAAGAGCACACCATCGAGCTGCCCGAGACTGGCCATGGCCCGCAAGCCCGCCACCTCCCGCACCGTTTGGTCGTCCGCAACAGCAATGGCGACGAAGCCAGCATCATCGCGATCATTAAGACGCAGGGCAGCGACACCAAGCTCGTCGCCCAGATGCAGCCTTACTACGAAGCGCAGAGCCTCGACCGCTGGGAGCTCGCCGGCAAACAGGTCCCGCCGATCGTTACGCAAATTGCCGACGGCGAAAACGGCGGCGTGATGATGAATGAATTCCCGGGCAAGTTTAAGGAAGTCGTCCACAACGCCTCCCACACCAACACCCCGCTGATGAACGTGTCCGAATACCTGGACAAGCTCTTCGCGATGGGCATCAAGGTCACCGACTTCCCGGTCTGCCAGCCCGTCCACCAAAAGAAGATCTGGGACAAGGTGAAGCCCGGCTGCGGCCCCAAGAAGCTCGAAAAGGCGATTGAAGACTGCAAGGCCGAGGATCACCAGTTCCACATGGACGGCGGTTCCTGGACGGACAACATCTCCTGGGTCAACGGCTACGACAACGTGCTCGGGCCGATGGAAGAAGCCAGCTCCATCTTCCACGAGAAGGTGCTCAAGCCCGGCATGCCGACCGATGAAACCCGCTACCGCAACGCCCTGTTCCACCTCATGAGCTCGCAGACCAGCTGCTACCGCTACTGGGGTCAAGGCGAGTGGACGGATTTCGGCCGCGAGATCTGCCGCCGCGTCGGCGCCATTGTCGAAAGCGATTACTAAGATCGAGCCAGAACACGCTTTCCAACATTACGATGCGCGGTTTCAACAATCGCGCATTTTTTGTGCACAGGTCGTTGGCGGCGTTAGAGCACTTTTCATCTAGATTGGCCGAATTAAGTGGGGATCAGTTAGATGAAAACACTCCCTAGGGCTTGGGATTGGCGACCCATTCACCAATGCGCTTGTTCATGTCCACCCAGACAAATTTCCAATTATCTTTGCCATTGGCTTGATTGGGAATCTGCTGGCGATACTGCGCCCACATGTCTTCGACGAAAGGATCGGCAGTCCGTTTGCCGGGCATCCACTGTGGCATGGCATAGGCGTTGTCTGCGCTCATCCAGTAGTCCACGTAATCAAAGAACGCGTCGTGATTCCATTGCTCCTTGGCTCCCATGAGCAACGCCGATAACGCCGTGCCGACATAAGTCGATGCGTTGATGAGGCAGTAGCCGTTGGAGCGTTGGTCCGCCTTGCTCCACTCACTCTCTGGTTTCTCCTGGTAGGGTGGCTTGGGGCCAGTGTGCCAGCACATTTGCCAGAGGACATCCTGACCGTCAGCTCCGTGACCATAATAGGTGTCGAGATCTTCCTGAAATGGTATCTTTGGCTGCGGGCAAGCGGAACTGGGTTGCAGCCGCTTGTCGTCAGCGGGCATCAATGGCCAATCCGCGATTGACGGCTCATCGAGCATGATGCTGGTAAATAAAATGGGCCACTTGCGGCCTTGCCACCAGCCTCCATCGGAGAAGAAAATTTTGCCGCTGTCGATGACCCCACGCAAATCGATGCCCCACTGAATGATCTCGTAGAGCAGCTTTTCTTTTTGCTCACGCGGGGCGGCGGTCATGAGCATCAGCGTGGCGATGTTGCCCATTCGGCTGACTTCGCGTCCGTAGCCATTACCATTGAGGGATGGGCCAAAATACTGGATCAACCAGCTACTGGGAATTTCCAGCCATGGGCGTTCATGGACGCGTTCGTAAGTTTCCCAACTGGGCATCGTGTTCGGCGCGGGAAGGTTGGGCAGCATATCCCACTGTAAATTGCGCGCGTAATAAACTGGGCGTTCGCTGCCAGCGTAAGGTGGACGAAAGGCGTCTTTGGCTGGCGGCTGCGCCACGCAGGTGAGCAGGGCGGCGGATTCCACCACGAAATCGCCCTTGGGCTTTGTATAGAAAATCTTTTGCTGCCCGAGCATGTTCGGGGTGACGAGTTTGCCCTCCGCATTGTATTGTTCGCTGCTGACTGAAGAGAGAAGCATGTCGCTGGGCTTCAACTGCAGGGGAAACTCTACGCTCAAATCTTCCTGGTAACTCTTTGAACGCGAGTCCAGGCCTTGCTTACCCAAAGATTCCGAAATGCCGGGGTTAAGCATCGAGCCATTGCGCATGCGCTTGTCGTCCAAATTGGCTGTCGCGCCATAAATGCTTTTGCTGCTGTCCTTGGCGTCAGAGGTCGACTTGCCAGGCTCCGGGCTGACCCTGACTACCGTTGCTGGACCAACGACCCAGTAATCGCCAGACACGAATTGACCGACTTCATAGGGCTTGTCGAAGGTCCAGGTAATGCCGTACTGGCTGACTTCTTTGGCCATTTCGGCGGGTAATGTTGAGGCCAGTCCTAAGCTGGCAATGAGCAACAGGGGGATGCGGGGGATGCTTAACATAATGAGTTAGGTGGGATATCACTTCGTGACGCTTCAGGTCGATACTATTCGAAAAATTTCCTAACATGATTTGTGCGGGCATCAAAAAAGCCCCGGCCGCAAACGACCGGGGACTTTGAAAACTTTGCTTAGGCAGCCTTACTTGCCGAGCGCAGCCTGAGCGGCGGCGAGGCGGGCGACCGGCACGCGTGGCGGCGAGCAGGACACGTAGTTGAGGCCGACCTTGTGGCAGAACTTCACTGAGTTCGGCTCACCACCGTGCTCACCGCAGATGCCGAGCTTGATGTCGGGGCGGGTGGAGCGGCCCTTTTCGACGCCCATCTGGACGAGCTGGCCAACGCCAGTCTGGTCGATCGAGTCGAATGGGTTTTGCGGCAGGATGTCGAGCTCCTTGTAGTCCGGGAGGAACGTGCCGACGTCGTCACGGCTCATGCCGAGCGTGGTCTGGGTCAGGTCGTTCGTGCCGAAGCTGAAGAACTCAGCGGTCTCAGCGATTTGGTCTGCAGTCAGGGCTGCGCGTGGGATTTCGATCATGGTGCCGACCATGTACGGAATCTTCACACCCTTCTTTTCCTGGACCTCTGCGGCGACGCGGTGGACGACTTCAACCTGCAGGTCGAGCTCCTTCTTGAAGCCAACGAGCGGGATCATGATTTCCGGGGAAACCTTGATCTTCTTCTTGGCGGTCAAGCAAGCTGCGGCTGCTTCGAAGATCGCGCGGGCCTGCATCTCGGTGATTTCCGGATAGGTGATGCCGAGGCGGCAGCCACGGTGACCCAGCATTGGGTTTTGCTCGTGCAGGGCCTTGACGCGGTCGCTGATGAATTCCGGCGTGACGTTGAGTGCTTCCGCGATGGCGCGGCGGCTGGAGTCGTCGTGCGGGAGGAACTCATGCAGGGGCGGGTCGAGGAGACGCACGGTAACCGGGCGGCCTTCCATAGCCTTGAAGAGACCCTTGAAGTCGTTGCGCTGGAACTTAAGAAGCTTCTTAAGCGCCTTGCGACGACCGTCTTCGTCGGTGGCGAGGATCATCTCACGCATGAACGTGATGCGGTCGCCTTCGAAGAACATGTGCTCGGTGCGGCAAAGGCCGATGCCTTCAGCGCCGAAAGCAACTGCTTGCTTCGATTGCGCCGGGGTGTCGGCATTGGTGCGGACGCCCATGGTGCGGTACTTGTCCGCCCACTTCATGACCTGGTCGAACATCTTGAAGGTGTAGCTCTTGGCGGGCTTCAGCTTGCCATTGAACACCTGGGAGACTTCGGAAGGAGCGGTCGCCATGGCGCCGGCGTAGATTTCACCAGTGGTGCCATCGATCGAGATGAAGTCGCCTTCACGCAGGATGGTCTTGCCGACGGTGAGCGTCTTCTTGCCGTAGTCGATAACGACTTCATTCGCGCCGCAGACGCAAACCTTACCCATCTGACGGGCAACGAGCGCAGCGTGCGAGGAAACACCACCACGGCTGGTCAGGATGCCTTCAGCGGCGATCATGCCGCGGAGGTCTTCCGGGGAAGTTTCCACGCGGCAGAGGACGACCTTGTTACCCTTGGCAACCTGTGCTTCAGCTGCGGCTGCGGAGTAAACAATGTGACCGGCGGCAGCGCCAGGGCCTGCGGGCAGACCAGTGGTCAGCGGCTTGGCTTTCTTCAGCTCGGCGGTGTCGAAGATCGGCACGAGGAGGCTGGAGATCGAGTCAGCCGGAATGCGCTTAACCGCAGTGGCGTCGTCGATGAGCTTTTCCTTGACCATTTCGTAAGCGATGCGAACAGCGGCGAGGCCGGTGCGCTTACCGTTACGGGTCTGGAGCATGTAAAGCTTGTTGTCTTCAACGGTGAACTCGAAGTCCTGCATGTCGGTGAAGTGCTGCTCGAGCTTGGCGCGAACTTCTTCGAGTTCAGCGTGGGCTGCAGGCATTTCTTCAGCGAGCTTGGCGATTTCGTGCGGGGTGCGAACACCGGCCACGACGTCTTCACCCTGAGCGTTGATGAGGTATTCGCCGTAGAATACGTTCTCACCATTGGCCGGGTCACGGGTGAAGGCCACACCGGTAGCGGAGGTGTCACCCATGTTGCCGAAGACCATGGTCTGAACGTTAACTGCGGTGCCCCACTCAGCCGGGATGCCGTACTTCTGACGGTAGAGGATCGCGCGCTCGTTCTGCCAAGAGGAGAACACGGCGCCGACTGCGCCCCAGAGCTGTTCGTAAACGTCCTGCGGGAAGGAGGAGTTGGTGAACTTCTTGATGAGGGCCTGGTAGCGCTTAATGAGTTCCTTGAGGTTCTCAGCGGTCAGGTCGGTGTCGTTTTCAACGCCGAGTTCCTTCTTGAGGCCATGGAGAACTTCTTCGAAAGGCTCGTGTGCGTCTTCGTCGTCGACTTGCACACCCATCACCACGTCACCATACATTTGGATGAAGCGGCGGTAGCAGTCGTATGCGAAGCGTTCGTTGCCGGACTTTTCGGCGAGGGCAACAACGGTCTTGTCGTTCAAGCCGAGGTTGAGGATGGTGTCCATCATACCGGGCATCGACTCACGGGCGCCGGAGCGCACGCCGAAGAGGAGCGGGTTTTCTTCGTCGCCGAAAACCTTCTTGGTCTGCTTCTCGATGTTAGCGACCGCAGCCTTTACTTCGGCTTCGAGGGTCTTCGGGTAGGACAGCTTGTTGTCGTAGAAATACGTGCAAACTTCCGTGGTGATGGTGAAGCCCGGGGGAACGGGCAGCTTGATGCGCGCCATTTCAGCAAGGTTAGCGCCCTTACCGCCGAGCAGCTCCTTCATCTTGGAATTGCCCTGAGTTTTTCTTCCGAACTCGTAGACGTATTGTACCGCCTTTGCTGCGGTCTTCTTCGCGACCTTTTTCTTCGCGGCTTTTTTCGCCTTCTTCGTTTTTGTTGCCATCCTGTGTGATGATATATGGGTTTACTTTTGTGCGAATTTCCTCCGCTGTATCGCTTGTAACGAGGCGGAAAAGACGTGACACAAAAGCGGTTTTCCAAACCCTGTCAACGATTTGCCGCGTAAGCAGGCACTAAACATTGATTCTGTAACGCTGGACAACGAACGCTTCGAAGCCTTATTAGCATTTTTGCATTTAAATGAAAATCACGCTCCGTCAGGCAAAGCCGAGTGACGTGGACTGGCTTGAGCCGTTCTACGAATCTCTGATGCGCCCTTATGTTGAACTCACTCACCAATGGGATGATTCCGTTTTTCGGGCTAGGTTTCAGCCAGAATACACATCGATTATCCAACTGCGCGGCAAGGACATCGGCATGTTTAAAGTCGAGCCGTGTGAGGAATATTTATTTTTGGGCGACATTCAAATCGACTCGGAGCACCAGGGGCAGGGTATTGGCTCGGCGCTGATAGCAGACTTGTGCGACGCCGCCCAGCAAGCCAATCTGCCGATCCGCTTAAGGGTTATGAATGGCAACCCTGCGAGGCAATTTTATGAGCGCCGCGGTTTCCGCAAAATTTCTGATCTCGAAAACTGCGTTGAAATGGAATGGCGCGCGCCTAGCCGACCACGCAAAAAATAATTGATATGAGCGACGACCTCATTTCACCCGAAGACGATGCAGCCCCTGCCGAAGAGACGGGGATCATGGGTTTTTGGGATCACGTTGAGGAGTTGCGCTGGGTGTTGATTAAAAGCCTGGGGGTGTTGATGGCGGCCTGCGCTCTGGTATTGGTTTTTGGCGTCAAGTTTGCCGATGTGCTGCAATGGCCGCTTCTGCAGGCCTTTGATATGTTGGGCGAGCCAGACCGCGTGCCAGAGCTGCGCACGGATGGCCCCATGAATGTTTTCACCTTCATTCTGCAATTGGCGTTTTTCGGCGGGACGGCGCTTTCGCTGCCATTTGTTTTATACTTTGCCGTGGGCTTCATTGCCCCAGGGTTAACGGATAAGGAGCGGGGCGTGCTCAAGCCGGTGTGCCTGGCGATACTGTTGTTGTTTATCTCCGGCTGCGCTCTGGGTTTCTTCCTGCTGTTGCCGTTTTATTTGTTTGTGTCCTTGAGCTTTGAGCAGGCTTTCAACTTTGCCTCGTTGTGGACGCCGGTGAAGTATTACGGCTTGGTGGTGTGGACGACGCTTGGCCTGGGCGCGCTGTTTCAATCGCCGTTGGTGATCATCTTGCTCATCTACCTGGATATCGTGTCCGTCGAACGACTGCGGGCGGGACGTCGTTACGCGATGTTCATCATTGTGGTCATCTCGGCGTTGATTACCCCGGGGGGGGATCCGCTAACGCTGTTGGTGACCGCCCTGCCGTTGTGGGGACTTTACGAAGGATCGCTGCTCGTCGGCGCCCGTCTGCGCCAACGCAAGGTCATCGAGGAGGAAGAGGCCAACGAAGAGTGGCGGTAAAGCGGGTCCGCTCGGTCCGAACCGGTCATCCAATAATAAAGCGAAAAGGCTGCTTAGGGGTGGGACTGCTTAGGAAGTTTGATTACCTGCGCGTCTTCGACATTGCCATAAATCACGTATTTATCGTCGGGTGAATAGGACCATTGCGGCAGGTTGGCGGCATTGCACTCTTCGGCTGTGGCTGGCACGTAGTATGGATCTGAGTAGGTGCTATCGAGAAAGATAATGGCTTCTGAATTGCGCACTTCGTCGAAAATTCTCTGCATGGACTCGTCGTAGTAGGGGTTGGTTTTACCCGTTGTGTAAATCACGCTTCCAGGTAGGTGTTTGGACTGAAGGCCAAGTCCGAAAAATAGCAGTTCAGTGCGATTGGTGTAGATGGTGCGTCCATCATCCCGGCTTGCCAACATACGCTTTTCAATCTCCTCGTTATCTAGAGAAACTTTGATAATTCCCATCCCGTCCTGCCAGCGATCCATGTAGAATGGCATGGCGTTGGTGACGAAGCGTCCCCCGAATATCAGAAAGACGAGCGCCAGGGCGATGCGGCCTTTTCGTTTATCCAGCGGAAGGAGTTTCGCGACGTAGAAAACCATCAGGAAGACCGTTGCCCAAATAACTGGGCTGAGGATGCGGTAGCTCAGCAGGGTCGCGTGATCCAGAAACGTAAGTGAGAAGGCAATAAAAGCCATGTAGGCCAAACTTAGCCCGGAGACATAGGCAGGTATGAAATGCTGGAAGCGCGCTGCTCGGGCTTGCTCTCCATCGGCGCCTTTGGTCTTAAAGATCCTGTAGACCTCCCAGCAGAAAACGGCCAGTAGCGTCAGGATAACCAGAACGCCCAAAATTTGGCTGCCCGTGTAGATGGTGGAGCCGAGGGTGCGGAAGGCGCTTTGCAGCTTTTCGGTGGGTATCGGGTGCCAGGAAATCGAACGGGCCCCGCCGGATTGACCGAGTATTCGCCAGCCAGCAAACCAGGCAAACAGCGGCGCATACGACACCGCCCCCAGCAGGGCGCAGTTAAACAGCCGCTTGATGATTTTTTCCCGGTCGGGGTAAAACAATATGAAGGGGACCGAGGCCACCGCAAAGATAACTGCCGCATAGCGCGTAATGCTCGCGAGCCCGAAAAAGACGCCACAGAGGATGAGCAAGCTCAGTCTTGGTTTTTGTCGCCATGCAGCAAAGCAAAGGCCGCCTGCCAGGATAAACACCAAGCACGTTGTCTCACTCATGGCCAGGGCGCCAAAGGTGATAAACACAAACTGAGCCAGCATGCCTAAAATGCCGAGCGCGATAAGCCCGGCAGACTGATAGGCTCTGCTCATTGCGCAAAAGGTCAATGCGCCCACCAAACCAAAGGTCAAAGCGGCGACGATTCGTGGGGCGACTTTGAGGGTGTCTGTTTGGAGCGCATAAGCGGTCGATGCAATCAGCGCGGGATACAGGGGGGGGTAGTGCGTGGAGTATTGGCCCGTCAGGTCTTTATAGGCGAGCTCATCCTTGATGTTGCCAGCGAGGGAGAGATAGCTCTTGGAGTCGGGGTAGTAGCCTATTCCGCTCGGAGCCGTCATGGCCCAAATCAGGGCCGCTGAGGCAAGGCCAACGACGAGCAGGGCCCATATACTTGAATGTATCGGTTTTGAGGTCATCATTTGCAGTGGGGCATTTTCTCCGCCCAGAGTAGTCTTTTCATCGCCTAGTCTCGATACTCGGAAACATGGCTGTGGAGACATCCAAAGCAAACCTATTTACCGGCGCATCGGGCCCAGGCTGGCTGCATGGCCAGGTGGAAATGAACTGGCAATGAAGTCACCTGGTAACTATCGAAGAATGATGCGCCCCAGTCGTGTTTCAGTTTTGTGCGCCGCGGATGCGTTCTCCACGAGTTCTCTCAGTTATGGGTAAAGCGGTCCGGCAGACATCCTCTGGCGCTCGCATGCGGGATTGGACCAAGCTTAGCACCGAGCTCATTTGGGCGTATGAAGGCGTGCTCAAGTCCAGTTATGTTAAGCTGCCCCGTGACATCGAGCCCGGCACGCCCATTTACTTCATTGAGAAAGGTTCGCTTACCCTCGAAACAGAGAGCGGCGAACTCAAAATCCCGGAGGGGCATTGGGTGATCATTACCCAGAAGCTGAAGCGGCGGGATTTTTCTCTGGGGGCCAAAATCATTTCGATCCGCTTTCACTTGGTCCGACCCGATGGGCGCTCTTTCTTTGACGAAGGGTTCCCGCAAACTTTTGCCCATGAGGCGAACCCTGAACTCTACGAGCGCACGCGGCCTTTGCTGGAGATCATTCACGCTTCGATCCCAGAAGCCTACACCGACTTGTGGAGCCAATGGAGTGACCTCGATAGCTACTTGATGATTCAAGAGGCGTTCTATGCCTGGCTGCGTTGCCTGATCCGGATATGCCAGAGTTTGGATCGGGCGCTGAACCCATACGAGGGGTTGGATGATCGCATGCAAATGGCTTTGGCGCATTTGGATGAATTGCCTCTCGATGCGGAATTGACGGAGGCAAGCCTCGCACGGCGAGTGGGATTGAGCGTGAGCCAGCTTAACCGCTTATTCAATGCGCAGCTTGGCGAATCACCAAAGCAATACTGGGACGGCCGCCGCTTTAACGCCGCCATTACACAGTTGTCCAGTTCGGCAACGCCCATCAAGCAGCTTGCGCAGGAGCTCGGGTTTCGCTCGCAGAATTATTTTGCGCGTTGGTTTCGCAAGCGCGCGGGATTAACTCCCAGCGAATACCGCGCGAAGTATTCGTCGCCTTGGCAGCGGTACTGACCGCTCTGAAAGGGCGTCCCCAAAAATCGGATGATCCGCAGGGGAGGGGGGGGGGTAAACCTGCCTAAAGTTGATATCAAAGAACACTGCCGTAACCGCCCGCTCGCCGGGACGAGGCGCAGGTGGGGCGCAGGCGGCTCAGGGGCCGCCGGCCGGAGCGACGGGTAGCTCCGTCACTCGCACGTCGACACTGCGTTGGCCAGGCTGGCATAGGGCGTCGTGCGTGGCGCATTTCCAGAGAGCGTTTGGGCGTCGTCTGACTGGTTGTTTACACCAAGCCAATCAGCGAATGGGCCCCGCTCCCCGGCGCGACCACACACGCGGCCCGAATGGCCCCGCATGGCGTCGACTGGGATACCTCAGCCAACGCGCCGTTGGATCCTGAGTTTGCCGCAATGCGGCAAAGGCGAAATTGATGGGAGTGTGGTGCATGGTAAAGTCAGTTTGAAAGTGTCTAGATGGATAGGTTGGGGGGGGGGAGTTAGTAATGTGGGGAAGGTGGGTAGTGTGGGGAAGGTGAGTAATGTGGGTAGTGTGGGTAATGTTGGGGAGTGGCTGCGCTGACGTAGCACAGGCGTCTCGCCTGTGTCCCGATTCCCAACTGACTGAATACACAGGCGGGGCGCCTATCTTACGGTCATGTGCATGTGGGGTAGAGCACAGGCGGGACGCCTATGCTACGAGGATGAGCAACGCCTGATGGGGTGATCAATAACACACTAAACATTAAAGCCGCCGCGCCAAACAAAAAGTGAACGTGCGAGCATTTTATTAGTGAGTGTCTCTTACTAATAATCCGCCTTGGGAACCAACGACTTACACACGCGAAGTGGACGTTTGAGAGGAGATTATGTATCCATTTTTGCGCAAATAGTGCTAGCTGATGGTCTTGTTTGTTCATTTGCCAGTGGCAGAATGGGATGCGTTTAACCTTAACCTCTCCGGATTATGACGAGTTCAAAGAAACCCCAGTTTGCACGGTTGGCGATGACCAGTGAGGATCGTGCAACCAAGACATTCGTGGAAAGCGCAAAGACTGGCTGGTGGGTTGCGCCCTGCCGACTCATCGGCTGTCTCTTGTTGAGTTTGCTGATGACGGCAACCGCCACGCATGCGGATCGCGTTGAACGACCGAACATCCTGATCATTCTCGCGGATGACCTCGGCTACGAGACCCTCGGGTGTTACGGCGGTTTGGATTACGAGACGCCCGAACTGGATCGAATGGCTGACGAGGGGCTGCGGTTTTCGCGCGCCTACGTCCAGCCAGCCTGCACGCCGACGCGAGTGAGCCTGCACACCGGCTTGTATGCGGCCGACCACGGGCATACGGCGGTCTTATCCGTTCACACGGGGACTTCGGATAAAGTTGATTTCGACGCGATGCCCACCTTTGCGCAGCTCTTTCAGGCCGATGGATACCAGACTTCCACTACGGGTAAATGGCAGCTTGCGACCTTGACCGAGCACCCGGACCACATTGCCAATGCCGGGTTCGACTCGTGGTGCGTCTGGCAAATCTGGGACGGCGCCGCCAAAACCGAGCGCTATTGGGGGCCTTATTTGAACCGGGATGGCGTGGTGATGACCGGCCTGGAAGACCGCTTCGGTCCTGATGTTTTGAAGGACTATGTGAAGGAGCGCATGGCGACGGCGACGGCGGCTGAGGAGCCGTTTTTAATCATCCACAATGAAATGCTCCCGCATACGCCGCTCACTCCAACGCCCGATCACCGCAAGGCGTCGCTGGGCAACATGATTCACTACATGGACAAGTTGGTGGGCGAACTGCTCGATGAAGTCGTGGCGCTCGGCATACGCGACAACACCTATGTGATCTTCATTGGCGACAACGGCACGGATACCGGCGTGACGCGTCATACGGCGGCTGGCGAGGTGAATGGCGGTAAGCGTGATTTGAGCGACAGTGGGACGCATGCGCCGTTCATCGTTTGGGGGCCGCCTGCGGTTCACCAGGGCGTTAACGATGACTTGATTCACATCGCCGATGTTTTCCCCACCGTCTGTTCTTTGGCGGGCGTGGCAATCCCGGACGCGATCGAATACCGTGGCGTAAGCTTTGCGCCGCAGCTTGAGGGGCGCGCCGGTTCGCCGCGTGAATGGGTTCCGGGCGGCTACCGGGGCTTTACTGTCTTTGACGGGCAGTGGCGGCTCAACCATGACGGCTCGCTTTACGATGCGCGCAATCTGCCAGCCGAACCGGAGGTCACTGAGCCAACGCCCGAAAGCGAAGCGGCGCGTGAGAAACTGCAACGGATTCTCGACCAGGTCTTGGGCGGCCAGGCGTGAGCGGGAAAGGGGCGCTTGATGAAACACTACCTCGGGCTCGTGCGGCATTCAAATTTCTGACGAACAATGCGCAGTCACCCCGGCAGGGAAATGTTGATTTTTACGCGGGGCTGCATTGTGTTTGGCTGTCTGCATGATGCCGGAATCGAAAAGTGCGTGGCGTGAGTGGCTACTGGCGGCTTACTTGCGCCATAAATATTGCCAGCGATTTTACTCGATTCGCGTGGGTGGGTTTTCTGGCTGGGGAGATTGGCTGATGTCGGACGAGCCGTTTCCGCTAGTGCTATATGGCAGCCATCAAACTTGGTGGGATGGCCTCATGGATTTTTCCCTGACGCGGCGTTTTCAGATGGATCAGCGTCTCATGATGGACGCGCAAAACCTGGCGAAGTTTTCGTTTTTCCAGCGGTGTGGCGTCTTTGGCGTAACACTCGATTCGCAGCGTGATCGAGCCGAAGGTTTGTTGCATGCCGTGAGCTTATTGCGTGAGCCCTCGGAGCGACGCTGTCTGATCATTTACCCTCAGGGAAGACTCTCTGCGGACTGGGAGGAAGCGCCATTTGAAGGCGGTTTGGAGGCCATTCTCAAGCGTGCGCCGGAGGCGACGGCGTTGCCGGTTTGGCGTCACTTCCACCACGGGAAGCATGAACTGCCGGAGGTGGGAATCCAGCTTGGCGCGCCAATACCTGGCAGTGAGCAGCCCACCACACAGGTGTTGGAAAATGCCCTGAATGTAACGAAAATGGCGCTTTTTGAGCGCCTGAAAAGTGACGCCGGAGGCGATGCACTCTACCTTTCCAAGCGAGTAAAAGCCTTACGTGGAGAGACTTAAGGGGCGAGGGGAACTTGCTTGAATGTGATTGAGGATTTTTCTTTACGTTTTATGGGGTTCTCGCGATGATCATCGATCCAACTCGTATCATTCACCCATGGCCGAAAAATCAACTTTAGTTGAAAAATTGCCGCCGATCGCCAAGGGCGATAGTCCTGCGGTAGTTTCAACTCCTACACCTGCGCCCACTCCGGCTGCCAAACCCGCTGCAACAGTATCGGCGGTTAAACCGTCTCCACAGCCTGCTGCTAAGGCTGAGGTGAAAACTACCACGAAGGCTGAGACCAAGGTCGCGGCTCAGGAACCCGCCGCAGAAAAGAAAGACGAAGTGACTGCGGTGGCTGCAGTTGAGGAAACGCCGCCGCCGCCGAGCGTCAACTCGACCGCGCTGACGCATGCCACTTATTATTCCTTTCTGGGGGATGCGATTATCTGGGGCTGCCTGGGATTATTTCTGTTCGGCAAAGCATTTAAGGATAAGGCCAAGGTGCGCTTCGTTTCCATGGCTACCTATGGCGGCCTGCTGGTCGCCGTGGGATTCATGTTCTTCGTGTTGAGCAAGAGCTACGCAGCCTTCATCCGAGGCGAGGCGGCCGAGCCCGGTCTGGGCTTGCGCGGCTTCTGTTGGGCGGTGTTTGCGCCTGTCCTGTTCTACGTGCTGTCGCGGATTATCAAAGTGCCGGCTCAAGACAAAAAGCTGTACCTCACGATGTTTGGCTTAGGTTCCGGCATTTTCTTTTTCATTGGCTTGTCCCACCTGTTCAGTGGGCGGATGGAGCAACTGGGCTTGTCCGTGTTCCCATTTCTGTTTTCGGCAAGCTTGACCATGCTGCTTTTCATGACGCTGGGGCAGGGCGCGAGCGCGCTGCGCGGCAAACTCAAGCAAGGCGTGCAGGTCATTGTATTCATGATCATTGGCGGCTGGTTCCTGTATCCGGTGATCAACCTGCTTTCGCACCTGACCGGCAACATGACGATCTTCAGCCTCGCGCTGAACCTCCTCGATTTCGTTCTGCTCAGCGGCATTACCTACGGCTTGTGGGAGTCCGTCTCCACGCGCACGGATCGCATCTTGTTCAAGCCGTCGTTTGGTAAGGCCAAAAATGCGCCCAAGTCGCCGGTTGCGGCAGGCTCGGAGGCTGCTGAGGACGAGCCGGATCTGGTGGTGACCCGCGCCGATAAGCCTGCGCCGCCTTCGGCGAAACCATCTTTCAAACGCCCGAAGCGTCCGTCTGAAATTTCCAATAATTAGCCTGCGAAGGGTTGACCCGTTGGATTGCATCGCCGTAATGGCGAGGCATGGCAAGTGATGTTTTTCAAGGGCGCACGGCGCTGATCTTGGGTTGTGGCTATGTCGGCGTCGCCGTCGGTCAGGCGTTGGCTGAGGCGGGCGCCACAGTCGATGCGTTAACCCGCAATGCCGAGCGTGCGCAGGAAGCAGCCAGCTTTGCCCGCAAGGTCATTCGCTGTGACCTCGATTCCGCCGAATGGCACAACCAGGTCGCCTCGCATTACGACTTCGTGCTCAACTGCGTAAGCTCCGGCGGCAATGGCATGGAGGGCTATCGCAAGAGCTACATCGGCGGCATGGAGTCGATCATTGCCTGGGCGAAAAGCGCGACGATCGGGACCTACGCCTACACCAGCGCGACCAGTGTTTACCCGCACAGCGATGGCCGCATCGTGACCGAAGAGGACGTCCCGGCTGACCTCACCGCGAATGGCGACGTCCTGCGCGAAGCCGAGGAATTAATTGAAAATGCGCCCGCCAATTCGTGGGACCGCGCCTTCATTCTGCGCCTGGGCGCCATCTATGGCCCAACGCGCCACCACTTGCTCGACGCCCTCAAGCGGGGCACGACCACCTTCCCCGGCGAAGGTGGTTTTTACCTGAATTACATCCATCTGGATGACATCGTCAGCTCGGTGCTAGCGGCTTTTGCGTCAACGGATTCCACTGGCGGCGCGTTCAATGTGGTCGACGGCGATTACCCGACCAAGGCCGATGTGGTGGAGTGGCTCGCTGAGCAAATCGGCGCACCGAAGCCAGTCTTTGATCCCAACGCTCAAGGCCGTCGCGGCCCGATGCGCACCAACGCCCAAGGCAGCCTGCCGAACCGTCGCGTGTCCAACGAAAAGCTCCGCCGCGAGCTGGGCTGGGCGCCGAAGTATCCGGATTTTCGGGCCGGTTACGCGGGGTTGTTGTAAGCTTGTAGCATGGGCGTTCCGCCTGTGCCTCAATCGACGATATAAAAGTTATGGTTCGGGCACAGGCGAGACGCTTATGCTACCGCCGCCGCTGCCCCGCGATTTCCGCACTGCGGAAATTAACCGGTCCAGCAGGATGCTGGCTTGACTCAGGGCGCGGTTCGCAAACGCTAGGTGATTATGGCCGGAGTCGGTAAACTTTTAAAACAAGCACAGAAAATGCAGCGCAAAATTGAAGCGTTGCAGGAAGAACTCGCACAAACCGAGCTGGACGTGTCCAGCGGCGGTGGCGCGATCCAGATCAAGATCAATGGCGCGGGCGAGTTCCAGTCCATCAAGCTCGATCCGGAGTTCCTCAAGGAGGACGCTGAATTCGTCGAAGAGACGCTGCTCGAAGCCGTCAAGGAAGCCGCCGCCAAGTCGAAGGCTTACAACGAAGAAAAGATGGGCGACGCCACTGCGGGATTCCAATTCCCGGGGATGATGTAGCGCCTGCGCCGTGCGCCAACTGCTTATCTTGTGTCGCCGGCATTTGAGAAAGTCCACCAACTGCTGAAGCAGTTGCCCGGTCTGGGGCACCGCTCCGCTGAGCGCGTGGCGATGCACCTCATTGTCGAAAAGCCTGAGCGCCTGCAACCGCTATGCGAGGCGCTGCAGGAGGCTGCCGAGAAGCTGCATCGCTGCCCGGTCACGGGTAACCTGACCGAAGGCGAACTCTGCGAAATCTACGCGGACATCACGCGCCGCAGGGAGATTGTGTGCATCGTGGAAACCGTTCCCGACCTCATGGCGATCGAGCGTTCGGGCGCCTATCGCGGCGTTTACCACGTGCTGCATGGCAAGCTGTCGCCCCTGCACGGCATTGGGCCGAGTGACCTGAATTTCGCGCCGTTGACCAAGCGTATTGAGTCAGGCGAGGTCAGCGAAATCATCCTCGCACTGTCCAATGACATCGAGGGCGAGGCGACCTGCCACTACATTCAGGACGAGCTGCTGCTCGGGCGCGACGACATCTCGATCAGCCGCATTGGTTTCGGCCTGCCCAGCGGCGGTGGGATTGTTTTTGCCGACGCCGCCACGCTGCGCAACGCCCTTGAAGGGCGGAAAAAATTTTAGCCGCCATGCGTCCCGAGCATCATTTGGCGGAATCCGAGCCCTATCATGATGCCTTGTATCGGTGCCTCAATGACTGGGGCTTGAGCGAAGCCAAGGCCGAGCTCTTGCGGCACGGCGTGAACCATGTGTTCGCCACGCAGTCGCTGCGCGGAGAGCCGGTCATTGTGCGCGTGAGTGACGGCGCCCATCGTCCCCGGCATGAGCTGGAGGCCGAATTAATGTGGCTAAATTGGTTGATCGAGCATGAATGCGTCGTCACCAGGCCTATTCCGTCGCAGCAGGGCGTCTGGATCGAGACGACGGCAAACGGCGCGGGTGAATTCCACGTTTCCTGCTTTGAGCGTTTCCCGGGACATCCGCCCAATCCGGGCAATCCAGCGGAATGGAACGGCCAGTTTTTTCATGATTTGGGGTGTTCGCTGGGGCGCATTCACCGCGTGACGGATCAATTTTCGCTGCCCCCCGACCGCCAACGTCAGTTCTGGTGGGAAACGGAAATGCACAACTTCCCGGCAGACGTTTCGCCTTACGATCCAGCCACAGTTGAGGCGATGCGGCGCTTTTTGGCAGACTTTAAAAATCGGCCACAGACGCCGCGTTGCTTCGGGCTGATTCACCACGATATCCACGGCGGCAATTTGTTGTTCGATCAAGGACAGGTGGAGATCATCGATTTTGACCTAGCTTGCTATGGCTGGCGGATGACGGATTTTGCCGTCCTGCTTTACAGTCACTATTCGTTTCTATCGTGGAAACATGCGGAAGCCACGCCGACAGGGATTGGCCGGGTCGTGGATGCGCTGACGGCGGGCTACCGGGAGGAATACACCCTCGACGATGCGCAACTGGCGATGCTGCCCGACCTCATGCGCCTGCGTGAAACCTTGTGCTACATTATCATGCGCCCCGCGATGGACTATTGGCAAACCGCATGCGGCAAGCCAGTCGTGACGATTGCCGAAAGCATGGCGCACATCGAAGCTCGCTGGCGGGACGGCGCGCCATTTGAGATCACCGGCATTCCGGGGCGTTAGAGATAACATGAAGTTGCCGGGTTGAGCAAGTGCTGGACCCGGCAACTTCATGTTATCTCTAGCCATTCTTTCAGGCGACCACCTGAGAGTTGACCGCTGTGCGACCAAGGATGGCGTCGATCTTGGCGCCGAACTCACGCGCGATCAGTGGCTTGCTGAAATAGAGATCCAGGCCGGTCAGCTCCGGTGTGATCTCGTATTTTCGCCAGTCCATGACGCCGCAGCCGACGATGCACAACTCGCGGTTGAGCTGGCCGACGTGTCCGTTGCGAATTTCATGGGCGATGGTGTGCTTGTCGATGCCCGACATCTCGATGTCAAGGACCACGAGGTCGTATCGACAGTTTCTCAGCTTCTGATAGGTTTCGGTCGCATCGGAGGCCTCATCGGTGATGTATTCTCGTCGGCGAAGGATGTATTTGACTAGCAAACGCGCGTCGCGCCTGCCGTCCGCGATAAGGGCGTGAGGCGACTTTATTTGAGTAGGTGACTGGCGCATCATACCCATTACTTCGCTTTTTCCCCCAATAATGCGCCAAGTCTCGGGTGTAGGGCGAATAGGCAAAAGCGCCTATTTTTTGAGCTTTAGAGCATTCTAAAATGCCCAGATTGCCTTAATTTTTCATTAATTAAGGTTATTTAGGCTGAAAGCCTATGGGAGGCTAAGGTTTGTTGCCCAGGTTGATTTTTTTATCAGCTCTGTAGCCCAGCGACGAAGCCGGGCTTGTCCGGGTTCTTAAAGAACGCCGAGCCGGACACCAGCGTGTCTGCGCCGGCCTTGAGGCAGTCCTGCCCAGTAACGGCGTCCACGCCGCCATCGACTTCGATGCGCCACTGGTAGCCCTTGTCCGCGCGCCATTTCGCGACGGTTTCGATCTTGGGCAAGACGTCGGTGCGGAAAGATTGGCCGCCGAAGCCTGGCTGCACCGTCATCAGCAGGACGAGGTCCACGTGGTCCAGGTAGGGCAGCAGGTCATCGGTCGGCGTGCCGGGGTTGATGCAGATGCCGCACGTCGCGCCGAGCTCGCGAATGCGCTTCAGCGTGGCCAGGTGGTCGTAGTCGGGCTCGGTGTGGATGGTGACGTTTTGCGCGCCGGCCTCGATGAACTGCTCGATGTATTGATCGGGGCGCGCGAGCATCAGGTGCACGTCGAAGAAGAGCTTACTGTCCGGGCGCAGGTCTTTGACCGTTTGCGGGCCGAAGGTGAGGTTCGGCACGAAATGCCCGTCCATGATGTCGATGTGGACCCACTCAATGCCGGGCGTGGCCTCGGCGACGGCCAAGCTGTCAGCGAGGCGGGCGTGGTTTCCGGCAAGGATCGATGGTGCGACGAGTGGCTTCATGCGCGATATGCTTTGTAATGCAAAGTTAGTGTTGGTGCATCAGGTGCGGGAGCAGGTCGGTGTGGTGCGAGACCATCTTCCACTCGCCGTTGATGTTACGGAAGACGTTAGTCGCGCGGATTTTGACTTCAACCTTTTTGCCCTCGTTGTCGAAATTTTGCCCCACCTCGTAGCACTGCACCACGGCCATGCCGTTGCCCAGAATCAGGTGGATGTCGGTCGGGGTGACTTTGCCGCCGAGCTTCAAAGCCGCCTGCTTCTCCCAATCCGCCTTAATCTTACTCCAGCCGACCACGTAACTGCCGTCCGGCCCCATGTAAGTCGCCTCCTCCTCATCGTGCGACCAAACTGCCTCCATCGGCGCAACGTCGCCCGTGAACATCGCATTCAACGCGGCGTAAAATTCCTCCGTGGCTCGCAGCACCTGCGGCCCACTGGCAGCCTGTAGCCCGGAGGCCAGCGTTAACAAACAAAGCGAAGCGAGTAGGTGTTTTAGCATAACGGCGTATTGATTGAACGCTCAGTTAATGCTGATTGCTCGGCCGTGGCGAGTCGGAAAGGGGGGAGAACGATGAGTTGCGGCACGCCGTTAGTCGTTTTCAAGAAGCGATTGGTTATCCTTTTGCTTGCTCTGGTCTGGAAGAAAGAACAGGACCATAAGCCCGATGAAGCCAGTAAAGGCGATGAGAAAGAGTACGGGATGGTATCCTTTTCCTTTCACCGCTTTCCAGAAGCCTACCAAAAAAAGAACTGCCGCTGGAATCAAGGGGAGGCTTGCGACTAGATTTATTTCTTCCGAGAACGCATTCATCCTGAAAATCCAACCCGTCAGCAACCAATGGACCGCCCATATTCCAACCCCCCAAGCGATAAGTTTCCTTCCTGGAAAATCCCGTTCTTGGAAAAAATCGGCCGGATCTTTATATTCCTTTTCCATTTTCTTCGTCGAACGCTCAGAGTAGCTGACCGACATGGAGCGCCGGGAGGCGTGGAATGAAGGGTCAGCTATCTCGACTGGTTCGGTTGCTGGTTGCGGTGCGGTTGTATGGTGGAGGATTGGTAATCTTTGTAGGTGGGTTTCAGGTGGATGGCAATTCTTCAGTGTGATGGAAATAGATTTTCTGTGGTGGAGTGGCTTTGCGTCTTCGCGCCTTCGCGTGAACAACTCCTACGTAATGATCTCACGCGAAGACACAAAGGCGCGAAGAGTTTCTTAGGAGTGGCAATGTTGACCGAACGATGAGTTCACACGTGGAGAGCAGCGCAGCTGCTCGGATATGTGTGCAACGATTGGTTAGACTTATCAGGCTTACGCTATATTCTTGAAGAATGACAGTTCTTTCCCTTCTTCGCCTTCTTGCACAAATCCAAATTTCTCATAAACGTAGATTGCACGTCGATTTTCGGGGAAGACACAAATTTTAAATCTTTGAGCATCTGGAAACAATTCGAGAGCTAAATCAGCTGCTGAACCTAAAAGTGCCTTTCCATATCCTCTGCCTTGGTATTCATGGTGGATTGCAATCCTGACAAAATTGATAATCCGAATGTCATTTTCGACAAAAGGATAAAGCAACATATACCCCACGATTTCACCATTAATAGAAGCCAGTTTGAATATCGCATCCTTGTATACAAAAGCATCTGCCATAGTACACGTTATGTTGGCAATGAATCGCTTTTGCTCTTCGCCAACTGATAGCTTTTTAGCTACGTCATAGTTTTCTGGTGTAACGTCTATTAACTTCATACTTTACGGTCTAACGTTAAGAGCTGGTGGTGAAAAACCGGAGGTTTTTCAATCATCAGTTTCGCCTGGCTCTGATTCGATTGCTTCCATCAAATTATTCACCATTTCAGCTGACACATCCTTCGGCTCTTCTACTTTAGAGATGATCGAGTCTGAAACAGTAATGTCAAACAAGTCGCCTGAGTGCCCTCTCAGTCGAAATAGATTACTATCCTGCTGCAAGGCGAAGTCGTTCCATTCTGCTTTTTGGTTCAAATGCTTGAGCACTAATTCAAAGTTCGCTCCTTCAAGGTCCTCTCTTTCAAATTCGCGATCAACGTAAAGCAAGATAAAACCAGGAGGAAGGATCTCCGCAACAGCCTCTGATTCGTAGGTAACCTCTTTTTCGCATCCCCCAAAAGCCAATATACACAAACTGCTAGACAGAACTTGGAACAAAGCTTTCATTTTCAGAACAGTATTATTGATCACACCTCAAAACTTACGAACTAGGTGGCACATGGGTGTGTTTCATCGCTTGAGAGTGGCTGTATAAGTCTTGTTCGTCAAGGATTGCGCTTGTTGGGGATGGATTTATCTTGGTGGTGGTGGATATTCTAGTTTGTAAGTTTTTGCTCCGAGGAGGCAGAGGCTTTGCGAGCGTATGCGCAGCCAGCGGATTGGGTTACTGCGGTTGGGCTTTTTTTGGGGGAGCACCATGAAGGGTCGCTGGCCGTGGTTTTCGATAATCTGTCGCCTTCGCTTGCGTCCACATGGAAGTGGGCTTCATCTTTGGAGTTTAATCAACGCATTTTCCGCGCCATGAGATTTCAACGTACTTCCATAAAATCCATTCTATCGCTCTCGTTGATGGGCGCCATCGTTGCGCTCACCGGTTGCCAATCCCAGCAGGCACAGCGGCAGGGAGAGGCGGTCCTGCAGCCGGTTGCTTTTTCGGACCAGCAGTGGACCGGTGTGGCGGTTTCCTCGGCGGGCCGCATTTTTGTGAACTACCCCCGCTGGTCGGATGATGTGCCGCTATCGGTGGCGGAGCTGGTCGATGGGCAGCCTAGGGCCTATCCCAATGTGGCGATGAACCAATGGACGCCCGGCAAGGACCCGGCCACGCATTTTGTGTGCGTGCAGGCGGTCTATGCGGATGGCCGTGATGCGCTGTGGATCCTCGATCCGGCAAACCCGAAGTTTCAAGGAGTCGTTGCCGGTGGGCCCAAGCTGGTGCAGGTCGACTCGGCCACCAACGAAATTGTGCGGACGTATCGCTTCGGCCCGGATCTGGCTCTGCCCGCCAGTTACTTGAACGATGTGCGCATCGATCATCAGCACGGCTATGCCTACATGACCGACTCCGGGACCGGCGCGCTCGTCGTGCTAAACCTGCAGACGGGGGCCGCGCGGCGGGTGCTTGACGAGCATGCTTCGACATCGGCCGAGGGCGTTACGCTAAACATCGGCGGTAAGCCCTGGCTGCGCAACGGCCAGCCCCCGCAGGTGCAGGCCGACGGCATTGCCTTCGATGCTGAGGGCGACGTGATTTACTACCAGGCGCTCTCCGGTCGCACCATGTATTCCGTGCCGGCCGCCGCGCTGCGCAATGCGGACCTGACGCCCGCCGAGCTTGCCGCGCAAGTAACCGAGGTGGGCAAGACAGGCTCGTCAGACGGCCTGGTCTATGCCCCCGATGGCCACGTTTACATCACCGCGCTGGAGCACGACGCAATCCTGCGCACGACACCCAATGGCGTGGTGGAAACCGTGGTGCAAGACGACGCCATCGCCTGGCCCGACACCTTTAGCCTCGGCCCGGACGGGTGGCTGTATTTCACCACTGCCCGCATCCACGAAGGCAGCGAGCCACAAGACCGCTACGGCCTTTACCGCATCCAATTGTGGGATTAGTCTGGTTGAAAACTGATACTGACAAACGCTCTATGTGACTTGGTAAGGGGCATCGTTCTCAAGACGTTTACCCAAGCTTATCACCGGATCGACTTTGAACCCGATACTCTCGTAAAAGGCTACGACACCAGCATTCGAACTTCTAACTTGTAGATTGATTTTGGGGCATCCGGCATCTTTCAGGAGTCGCTCCGCTTCGGTCATCATTTGATGTGCATATCCTTGCCTTTGTTCGGTTGGAGTCACGGCCAGGTAATTAATCCACCCGCGATGCCCCTCATAGCCAACCATGCAGGAGGCTATGATTTCACCTTTCTTGAGCCCCACCAGTAGCCATTCAGGGTTTACCATCGACTTCCTTTGAATGTCCTGAATCGGGTTGTTCAGTCCAGTAATCAATCCGCACTCTGTCCATAATTGCAGGAGAGCTTCTTGGTCGGAATTCTTGTAAGGCCTGATTTCCATTTTGTATGCTGAACGTTATAGTGGGAGTGTGTGGCTAGATGCCGCTTAATGGATGCTACCCTGATTGGTTGTGCAGACGCCAGTATTCAAAAAAGGCTGCCGGTGTTGTGTTGTAAACTAGCCTTATGTTAGGACCACAACAGCCCGTGAGTCACACCAAAACAGGTGGGTGTCTCTCCCGAAGCGTCGGCGACGCTCCCAGGAAGTGTCGCCGACACTTCGAGCTACAGTCGGCGACGCTTGGTCGCACAGTCGGCGATACTTCGTGAGCTCTGGAGGCTTCCGGTGGGCCGACTGTTCATGGTTTGAGTATGGCGAAACGGGCGCAGTCTGGCGAAGGAAAAATCGGAGGAAAAAGGAAAAAGATTAAAGGAAAAAGGGGCGGCGGGATTGTTGATTAACCGCGAAGAGGATGCCGGGTTCGACCTTTTCCTCGCCGGCGATTTATCACCCAATCGCGAGCAGGATCGCCACCTGTGCGATGCCGACGATGAAGCCCAGCGCGCCGCCGAGCCATTCGATCAGCTGGAATTCGCGGTTGGCGATGCGGCGGACAAGCTCCTCCAGCTTGAACATTTCGAAGGCGAGGATGCGCTGGCGGACGATGTCGCGCACTTGCAGGCGCGCCTCGACGTCGGTTGCAATGCGCTCGCGCATAGGCTCGATTTCGGCGTGGATGGACTCCAGCGCCATGCGTTCCAAGCTGGAAATTGTGCTGTCGTTGATCATGCCGCCGATCAGCGGGATGCCGCGCAGCTTTTCGGCGACGCGGCCACGGATGACTTTGCGGACGAAGCCGTCGATGTAGCTGTGCACATCGAGCTGCTCGATCTGCTCGCGGATGACGTGCTGGGTGAGCAGCTCGGTCTCGACAACCTCCGCGACGCGCTCAGCGATCTCCTCCTGACGGCGCGGGATGAGGCCTTGGATTTTGATGCCCAACACGTTGACGGGCAGTCGAGGGCGGAAAAGCATTTGAATCGCCAGCCAGTTCGTGAGCCAGCCGATAAAGGCCGTCACAAATGGGATCCACGAATAGCGGATTAAGGCGTCGGTGATTTCAGGGTTCATTGAACAAAGGGACCATATTGCATACAGTGCGTTCCGTCTCACAACGAAAATCGTGTCCCGCGTCCCCCTCATTCAGCCCAATCAAAACGGCCTCTTCTGCGAGGTCGGCGGCTTCTACATCGATCCGTGGCGGTCGGTGGAGCGCGCCGTCATCACCCACGCGCACAGTGATCATGCGCGTTCGGGGTCGCGCGCCTACCTGTGCTCGCGCCGTGGGGAGGGCGTGCTGCGGCATCGCATCGGGAGCGCCGCGCCGATTGAATCGCTGCCCTTTGGCGAGACGACGATGATCAACGGCGTGCAGGTCTCGCTGCATCCGGCGGGGCACATTCTGGGCTCGGCGCAGGTGCGCGTGGAACATCAGGGCGAGGTCTGGGTGGTTTCTGGCGACTACAAAACCGCGCCCGATGCGGCGGCGGAAAACTTTGAGCCTGTGCGCTGCGACACGTTCATTACGGAGTGCACGTTCGGGCTGCCGATCTACCGATGGCCCGCGCAGAGCGAGGTGTTTGCCGACATCAACCGCTGGTGGCGCGCGAATCAGGCGCTCGGGCGGACGTCCATCGTGCTGGCCTATTCGCTGGGCAAGGCGCAGCGTGTGCTGGCGGGCGTAGATGCCAGCATCGGGCCGATTGCGGTGCATGGCGCGGTGGCGCCGTTTTTGCCGCTGTATCGCCGCGAAGGTGTCGCGCTGCCCGAGGTGGAAACGCTGACCAAGGACAACGCCGCGGATTACCGGGGCAAGGGCCTGGTCGTCGCGCCGGGGGCGGTGCAGGGGACGACCTGGCTTAAGAAAATTGCGCCCAATTCGCTGGCCTTCGCCAGTGGCTGGATGGCGGTGCGCGGCGCGCGGCGTCGCCTTTCGCTGGATCGCGGGTTCGTGCTGAGCGATCACGTGGACTGGACGGGCCTCATTGACGCGGTCAAGGCGACCGGCGCGGAAAACATCGGCGCGACGCACGGCCACACCGCGCCGTTTATCCGCTACGCGCGGGAGGTCATGGGGCTCAACGCCTACAACGTGCCTTCGCGCTACGAGGGCGAGCGCATTGACCGCGAAGAGCCTGAGGAGCCGCAAACGGAGCTGCCGCTGTGAAGGCCTTTACGCAGCTCTTCGCGCGGCTCGATGAGTCCAACCGCACCAACGACAAACTCGCGGCGATGCGGGATTATTTCGCCGAGGCCGAACCGCGCTCGGCAGCGTGGGCGCTGTGGTTTCTGATGGGCAACCGCCTGAAGGCACCGGTGAAGACCAAGATGCTGCGTGAATGGGCGAGCCAGCTCTCGGAGTTTCCGCTGTGGATGGTCGAGGAGTGCTACAGCCACGTAGGCGACCTTGCCGAGACGTTGGCGCTGATCCTGCCGCCGGGCGAGGACGATGCGGAGGATTTGCCGCTGTGGCAACTCGTCGAAGACAAGGTGATGGCGCTGGCCGATTGGGACGGCCCGCTGCAATTCCCGCTCGTGCGCGCGGCGTGGGGTGGCCTCGGCAGCAGCGAGCGCTTTGTGTATAACAAGCTGATTACGGGTGGTTTTCGCGTCGGAGTGAGCCGGATGCTCGTCGTGCGCGCGCTGGCGGAGTTTGCGGGCGTGGAGCGCGCGGTGATGGAGCACCGATTGATGGGCGCCTGGCGTCCCTCGGCAGAGAACTTTCAGCGGCTGCTCTCGGACGAAGGCGATGATGAGGGCAACGCCGCGCGGCCGTATCCCTTCTTTCTCGCTTACCCGCTGGAGGGCGAGCCGGCGGACCTCGGCGATTGCGCGGACTGGCGCGCCGAGTGGAAGTGGGACGGCATTCGCGCACAGCTGATCAAGCGTCAGGGGCAGGTGCTGCTCTGGTCGCGCGGGGAGGAGATGATTGCCGAGCGCTTCCCGGAAGTCACGACGTTGGCCGCGCGCCTGCCCGAGGGCACCGTGCTCGATGGCGAGCTGATGGCGTGGCGTGATGCGCGCCCGTTGTCTTTCGCCGCGCTGCAGAAACGCATTGGCCGGACGAAGCTAACGGCAAAAGTGCTGGAGGAGGCACCGGTCGCGTTCCTCGTTTATGATTGTCTGGAGTTTGGCAGCGAAGATTTGCGCGAACGAACTTTGCGCGACAGAGTTACTTTGCTTGGCAAAGCAATTGAGGATGTTGCCGGGCCGGATTCGTCGATCTTGCTCGCGGAAAGCGTGGAGGCGGATTCGTGGGCGCAATTGGCCAAGCTGCGTGGCGAATCGCGGGCGCGCGGCGTGGAGGGGCTGATGCTGAAGCGCTGGGATTCCCCGTATCGCGTGGGCCGCGTGAAGGGCGATTGGTGGAAGTGGAAGATTGATCCGTATTCGATCGACGCCGTGATGGTCGCTGCGCAGGCCGGGCATGGCCGACGTTCGGGTTTATATACCGACTACACCTTTGCGCTGTGGAAGGGCGAGGAGCTCGTGACTTTTGCCAAGGCCTACAGTGGCTTGACTGATGGCGAGATCGCGCGGGTGGACCATTGGGTGCGGCGACACACGTTGTCGCGACATGGGCCGGTGCGGGTGGTGGAGCCAGAATTGGTCTTTGAATTACATTTCGAAGGCATCGCGGAGTCGACGCGGCACAAGAGTGGCCTCGCCGTGCGTTTTCCGCGCATTGCGCGTTGGCGGGAGGACAAACCGGCTGCCGAGGCGGATTCGATTGAGACGGTGCGGGCGCTGTTGGGGGCATCGGAATAGGGACGGCATCATTTTCCATTGAAACGATTTAACCACGAAGGACACGAAGCGCACGAAGGCTGAGAGGCAAGTGATTTGAAACTCACGCCAAGACCCAAAGACCCAAAGTTTCCATCATAAGAAATTAACTTGGGGTCTTTGGGTCTTGGCGTGAAATAAACTACGACTCGCTGGTCTTCGTGCGCTTCGTGTCCTTCGTGGTTAAAAAATGCGGAAGGATTTCCACGTTCAGATTAGAAAGTGCCGGTTGTTGCTTGCCGCGGAATGAATTTCATACATACTGGCAGCTAAACTGCTAAGCTAAGTCCTCCATGCCCAAGAACATCGGATTTATCTCAACCCGCTTTGCCGGAACAGATGGCGTCTCACTTGAGAGCGCTAAATGGGCGGAAGTCCTGTGGGACGATCGCCACGTGAGCTATTGGTATTCAGGGCTCAGCGACCGGAGCAAGGACATTGCCTACGTCGTGCCCGAGGCGTATTTTGGCCACCCGGAGAACATGTGGATCAATGAGCGGCTGTGGAATCGCACCGTGCGCGACCCATTGGTCTCGTCGCGAATCCGCGACATGGCGGACTACCTGAAGAGCACGCTGCATGATTTTGCCCGCAGGCATAACCTGGATTTCCTTATTCCGCAAAATGTGCTGACAATTCCGATGCACGTGCCGCTGGGCATCGCGGTCACCGAGTTTCTGGCCGAGACAGGCATTCCGACCATCGCGCACCACCACGACTTTTATTGGGAGCGTACGCGCTTTTCGGTGGGCTGTATCCAGGACTACCTGGACCAGGCTTTTCCGCCGAGCCTGCCAAATATTCGCAATGTGGTGATCAACCGCCCGGCGGAAGAGCAGTTTGCGCTGCGCAAGGGCGACTCCGCGCTGCTGATCCCGAACGTTTTCGACTTCGATAAACCGGCGCCGCAGCCCGATGATTACTCGGCGGATATCCGCGATGAACTCGGCTTGGAGCCGGACGACATCATGATTCTCCAGCCGACGCGCATCGTGCCGCGCAAGGGCATCGAACACGCCATTACGGCCGTGGGCATGTTGAAGGACCCGCGCTGCAAGCTGGTCATCTCGCACGCCGCAGGTGACGAAGGTATGGACTACAAGCACATGCTCGATGAGAAGGCCAAGGAAGAGGGCGTCGACATTCGCTACTTCGACAAGCGCATCGGGGAAGTCCGCCAATACGACGACGACGGCAAAAAGATTTACACGCTGTGGGACCTTTACCCGCACGCGGACTTCGTCACCTACCCGAGCACTTACGAGGGCTTTGGCAACGCGCTCTTGGAGGCGGTTTATTTCCGCAAGCCCACGCTGGTCAACCGCTACTCGATCTTCATTCAGGACATCGAGCCCAAGGGGTTCCGCTTCGCGCTGATGGACGGCATCGTGACCAATCGCGTCGTGAAAGAGATCAAGCGCATCCTCGACGACCCCGCCTACCGCGAAGAAATGTGCGAGCACAATTACCGCGTCGCCCGGAGGCATTACAGCTACACGGTGCTGAGACGGTCGCTGCGGATGTTGATGACGCAGCTCACAGGTCTTAACTGAGACCTGTGAAGATTAAAGTGAGCAAATTAAAAATTAAAGTGGACTACGAGATTGAAGAACCGGCAGTTGCTTTTGAGAAGCTTCAGGTGTGGAAGCGTGCCTGCCGCTTGACGGTATCACTCTATAAAGTGTTGGAGAGTTTTCCGGATCGATCGCTGAAGGATCAGATGACCAGGGCTTCTGTTTCGATTGCGTCCAATATTGCGGAAGGGTACGAGCGAAACAGTCCGAAGGATTTTGTCCGCTTCTTACGCATCGCCAAAGGTTCAACGGGTGAACTGCGCACCCAGCTTTATCTCGCGCAATCGCTTGGCTTTGCGTCCAAAACCGACGTTGACGCGTTAGTCAGTGAATGCAGTGAAATTTCCGCCATGCTCCAAGGCTTCATCAAGTCGATCCAATCCCGGCAAGTATGAGCAGTTCGCCACGATCTTTAATTTTTAATTTGCTCACTTTAATCTCATGATCAAACACATCGACCAGGCTATTCTTTCACGCATTAAGCGGCGCCTTTTCAACCTTTACGGCGATAAGGCGCACCAGCTCACCGAGCGGCTGTATTACATGGTCGGACGCTATGGAGTGGGGACGAATCCGCCGATTAAGCCCGAGCATCGATGGACCGAAAACGACGTGTTCCTGATTACCTATGCGGACATGGTCAAGAGCAAGCGCAGCACGCCGCTGGCCACGCTTAAGCGCTTCGCGACGGAGAACCTCAAGGGGGCTATCAACACCGTGCATATTTTGCCGTTTTATCCGTGGTCGAGTGACGACGGTTTCTCCGTGATCGACTACCGCGAGGTGAAGGAGGATTATGGCGCGTGGAACGACGTCGAAAATCTCGGCGACGAGTTCAAGCTGATGTTCGACCTGGTGTGCAACCACTGTTCCAGCCAGAGCCCGTGGTTTCGGGATTTCCTCGTGGGCATTGCGCCTGCCAATGAATACTTCGTTGAGATGGACCCGGAAACGGATCTGTCCGCCGTCGTGCGGCCGCGCACTTCGCCGCTGCTCACCAAGACGGTGACGCGTGATGGCGACGCCTGGGTCTGGACGACCTTCAGTGCGGATCAGGTGGACTTGAATTGGCAGAATCCCGATCTGTTGTTTGAATTCCTGGACATTCTGATGCTCTACATCAGCCATGGCGCAACGACGATTCGCCTCGATGCGTGTGCGTTTATGTGGAAGGAAGTGGGCACCGATTGCCTGCACCTGCCACAGACGCACGAGCTGATCAAAGTCATGCGCGACTTCTGCGAACTCATTGCGCCGGAGGTATTGATCATCACCGAGACGAATGTGCCGCACGACGAAAATGTCAGCTATTTTGGGCGAAACGATGAGGCGCACATGGTCTACAATTTCAGCCTGCCGCCTTTGCTGTTGCACGCCTTACTGACCAACAACAGCAAATACCTGACGAAGTGGGCGACCAACCTTGAGTATCCTGAACCAGGTGAAGGCACGTTTTTTAATTTCACTGCTTCGCATGATGGGGTGGGCGTTCGACCGCTGCAGGGGTTGTTGCCTCAAAGGGAATTCGACAAGCTGATCCATGCGGTGGAGCAGCGGGGCGCGCATGTATCCAAGCGCACTTTGCCCGATGGCTCACAGAGTCCGTATGAGCTGAATATTACGTATTTCTCGGCGCTGTCCGGGCGCCATGATTCCGAGGGGATGGGCGCGGCGCGGTTCCTGTGTTCTCAGGCGGTGGCCCTGGCGTTTAAGGGCGTGCCCGCAGTGTATTTTCACAGTTTGGTGGGAACGCCTAACTACCACGAAGGCGTTGAGCAAACGCATGCGCCCCGGACGATTAATCGCCGCAAATACGATGAAAAAGAGCTGGCCGACTTATTGGCGGACAAGACGCGCTCGCAAGGCACCATCTTCCGCAAGTATCTGCAGATGCTGCGTCGGCGCACGAATTATCCGGCCTTCCACCCGGACGGCGACCAAAAGATAATCGACGCCGGCCCGAAGATTTTCGCGCTTGAGCGCACATCGCCGCGCAAGAATCAGACGGTGTTCTGCGTGTTCAACTTCACCGATGAAGAGCAGTCTGTGGTGAATCCCAAAGACACTGAAGTGCTCAAGAAAGCGAAGAAATTCTACGACATCCTTTCAGGTAAAACCCACAGTGATGGCTCGCGCGGCATCAAGCTCGCGCCTTATCAAGCCATGTGGCTGGTCCCGCGTTTAGATTGATTACACCCGATGAAAGAAGCCCAATACTCCGTAACCATTCATGCGCCCAGAGCAGCTGTCTGGGAGATCATGTTTGCCGAAGAAAGCTATCGCGACTGGACTTCGCCTTTTTGTGAAGGCTCTTATTATGTTGGCAGTTGGGAAGCCGGCGCGGAAATCCGCTTCATGTCGCCCAGTGGCGATGGCATGTTTTCGCGGATTGCTGAGTGTCGCCCGCACGAGTTTGTTTCCATCGAGCACCTGGGCCTGATCAGCAATGGCGTCGTCGACACTGAGACTGAGAAGGTCAAGCAATGGGCGCCCACCAATGAGAACTACACTTTTACGGAGGAATCAGTCGGCGTAACGACCCTCTTGGTCGAGATGGGAATCATGCGGGAATATGAGGCTTTCTTTGATGAAGCCTGGCCCAAGGCGTTGGCTCGCCTCAAAGAGCTTTGTGAGGCAAAGTAATTACTCCTCGATCTCGTGCTCAGCTTCTGGCATCGGCGTCTCAGGGAGCGTCTCCGCCTCGACTTCCACGGCTTCTTCGGTTTCAGGCGTAACTGTATCCAGCATCGGCAGCAACGCGTCGTAGGCGCCTGGCTTGGAAAACAGATAGAAGCCCTTGATGCGCGCAGGACCGCCGAACTTGTAGCCAATGACATTGGCGTGGTCGATGATGGCGATCTTTTTGGTGACCGGGTAGCCAGCCTCCTTTAGGTCGGCAAGGATGCCATCCAGCGCCTTGGTGGAGCGCTCGGTGGACTGCTTGATGAGCGCAGACTTCTTACCGAAGGGATAGAACTTGATTTTGAAGAGGATCGTGGAGCCGTCTTCGCTGGCGGCGAGTTGGATTTCCTCACCGTTGACGACTGCTTCGCGTTTCGGACCCAAGCGCCACGAATCGCGCGGCACCGGGTAAGGCTCGCGGTTGTCGATCGAGATATCCTGAATGGTGTCCAGCTCGGCTCCTTTGTATTCGAACTCGCGGGCCGAGTAGCAGCCAGTGAGCATCAGGCCGAGTAAGCCGGTGATAAATAAAGCTAGGTTTCGCATGACGGCAGTCTTCATTGCGAATTGGATTTAGTGTTTCTGGCCGTCGCTTCAAAGGCGAAATGACGGGTTTACACGAACGTCACATTGCGGTGGGTACGCTGCTACTGATAGACTGCAGGCAGTGTCTTGCCGAGCTTGGCGCTTTGGGCGGCGAGATCGAGAATGTGGATCGGGCGCCGCGACCATTCCGGGGTGATGATCAGGTCGGCTTTGCCGGTCAGAAATTCAGCAACATTCTGGTAGTAGAGCTCCTGCTTGGTTTCCTCCTGGGCGCCTTCCTGAATGCAGCGCTCTTTGCCCTCCTGCTTGCACAGCCGGTACCTGGAATGCGGGTCCATGAAGGTCACCGAGCCTTTTGTGCCCACCACGCGCATCATGCCATCGGGGGAGTCGCTGTCGAGGTGGGTGACGCTCAGTTCGACGCGGGCGCCATTGGCAAAGCGAATGACCGCTGCGGCTTCGTCTTCGTTGGCGTCGTCGCCCCAACGGGTTTGGTTGCCCCAGAAGCCATTGTAGGCAAATCCAGAGACTTCGGTGATTTCTGATTCGATGATTTGCAGCGAATACTCGAGCAAATGAACGCCCCAGTCATAGAGAACGCCGCCAGAAATAGTGCGGCTGGTGCGCCACCAGTCCCGTGGCTTGTGGCGGTGGCCCATGCGGCATTGGATCTTGTAAATGTCGCCCAATTCCCCCTCAGCGATGAGCTTGAGGGCGGTCAGCGGAATGCCGTCCCAGTGCCGGTTGTGGTAGGTGGACAGCATGACGCCGGATTCAGCGGCGGCGGCGATCATTTCGTCGCACTCGGCGGTGGTGATGGCTAGCGGCTTTTCACAAACCACGTGGCGACCTGCGCGCAATGCCTTGAGCGCCAATTCGGCATGGGTGTTGTGCGGCGTGATGAGCACGATCAAGTCTACGTCGGACTTGGCGAGCATTTCATCGATCGACGCATATGTGCCGATGCCGGGAAAATCTTCGGTCGCGACCTTGAGGCGTTCAGCATCCATTTCGGCAACGGCGACAGGGACCATCCCCTGGTCCTGGAGCTCTTGCAGGTGCTTCTTGCCCATGTTGAATGCGCCGCCGTAGCCGACAACGCCGACCTTGATGTCACTGGAGGAGGGGTAGGATTTCATGATGCTTATTCGAAGAGTTCCTTTTGTTCGTCTTCGGGACCAGGTTCAACGATTTTCTTTTCGGGCGGGTGTAAATGCTGCGGCGGTTTCTTGACGCGCAGGGCGAGCGCGGCCTCACCCTCCACCACGAGACGATCGCAAATGCGGCGCACCTGCATCTTGATCCAGCGATGGGATTGCGAGGTCGGCGTGTAGTCCGCAGGTCCGTAGCTGTCCACGCGACCGTCTTGCAGGAGTTGGTCATTCTGCAGGAACTCGCTTTCGCGCTCGGGATCATAGACTGCGAAGGTTTTGCCGCCATTGCGGCGCACCACGGAGAAAACAGGCACATCGCTCGGGCCATCGGCAATGTAGATCATGTTTTCCATCGGCACGCGGCGATCTTCCGGCAGCATCTTGGCGTTCACGGAGATGTCCGGGTTCTTGTTGGAGCCCTTGTTGATCTCAAAAATGTAGCGCGTTTTGATGGTGTTATCGACCATGACGCCGATTTGGCTGATCTCGAAATCCATCGGAATGGATAGCTCGTTCTGCTTGAGGTAGTAGGGGGGGAGTGGCGCTTCGATGAACTCACACCCAAAAACGCCGTCGACGGCATCGGCAATTTTGCTGCCGCGAATCATTTCCGCCAGACCGGTGCTGATGATGTAATGCTCCAACTGGATGTCGTGTTTGCGGTAGGCGGCCTCGGACTTGGTGAAGTCTGTCAGTTCCTGAAAGAAATCCGGCAAGCCTGGGTAGAATGGCAGTTCGGCGCCCAGTTCGCGGAGGATGCTGTTGCGTAGGCCTTTGAGCGGCCCGTTCTTAATGTAGCTCAGCAAGTGGTTCAGGTAAACGGTGTCCGGCGAAACGTGGACGCCGCGCTCGGCGTAAATTTTAGGGAGCTCGTTAACTTCCTGCCAGAATTGTTTGCCGTCCACTTTGTAGCGGCGAAAGAGCGGCTCCTGCATGTAGCCGGGTATGAGGGTTTTATCAAAATCCCAGACGCAGGCAACGATGCGTCGGCGGTTCAGGCTATGACTAACAGACATGGTTGGTGGAATTTTCCAAATAAGATGGGCCGAGGGCGAGACTCAAAACGGCCAAAACCATGGATAATCTACGATTGAAATATGGAGTAAACCGGTATTGGCTAGTGTTGTCATGGATCCTCGATTTCCCCATGGTCCCCCGCCACCTCCGCCAGGTGGAGGTCCGATGCCGCCCTATCCGCCGGGCATGCGGCCTCCGCCAGGGTATCCTATGGGTCCACCCTTTCCGCCGCCACGCCCGCCTCGGCGCAAACCAGGCGAGGTGGACCCCGATGAACAGCCCCGCAAGGGACGCTGTTTGATCCGCGAAGACGATCAAGCAACGACGCCGAAGCCAGTCATTTCGGAAGAGCCTAAGCAGACTGCGCGCGTTGGGAAATCGACCGATTACCAACTCATCAACGGCATTCGGATTAACAAAGGCTTCTTTTGGCTGTGTTTTTCACTGTTCGCTTTGGTCTTGATTGTCGGCGCCTGTATCCCGGCATACTTGATTTTGAATGGACAGAAGAGCCAGACCACGACCGTTGCAGAGGCTGAGCAAACCGCAGTGCCTCAACGAGACTCCACGCTGACCGATGTCGGCGCAGCGCCGTTGCGTGATTCATTTCAGGAGATGAAAGCCGCTGCGCTCAAGCGGGTTGAGGACCCCGCGTCCATGGTCGAAGAAATCATGGAAATCAACGGACAGGTGACTGGTTGGGGAGGCGCGAGGACTTATTCAGTCGAAGGCATCGTTAAGACCAACCACCGGGAATACGACATGAACCTTTTCGTCAAGGCGCCGAATCAGGTTCGACAGGTGTTGACGCTGGAGGACATGAAAATCACTTCCATTTATAATGGACTGAGTGGAGAGTTGCTGGCGGAAGATTTCAATAAGCAACGCTCTGTGGATCGTCGCATGAGCAAGACGCAATGTGTTTCGCTGCTCATGTCCGCGATGCCCACTTTGCCACTGTGGCAGTATAGCCTTGATGCGAGCTTGCTGGAGTTTGAAGGCAAGCGCTCGCACGATGGCGTCGTGTATTATGTAATAAGCAACGAGTCGTATCCGCCTTATGTGGTCAAACATTACTTCGATGTCGACACCATGACCGAACGTCACCGGCATTTGGAGGGACTCGATGATGAGGGGCAGTCGTTTTCAGTGGAAATCACCTTCTCCGATTACCAGCGGGATGGAGATTTCTACGCGCCCATGAAGATCGAAGTGTTGGAACGATCAGCAATCGAGGTGGCGAGTGAATTCGACATCGAAAAATGGCGCTTCAACCACGGGCTCCTGCCCAGCTTGTTCAGCCTGGATAATTCGTAGGCTTACTCCACTGCCTGCATTTTTCGGTAAAGGTCGAACAAGGCGTAGCAATACATACGGTGCGCCTTCAGCTCGCCGACGGGGGTGTCGAACGTGTGCATTTTCTCGCCGTCGTAACCGAAGATGACGACCTTGCCCTTAAAGGCGTTGGGCGCGGTCTTGTCAGCAATCAGGTTGGTAAATGACGTATAAGGCAGGTCGTCAATTTGCGGGTATTGAACGGGGGTTAGCATGCTTGGCCCAATGGGCAGCGTGTGCCCATCGATGCTGAGCGATTGCTGGGTTAGCTTGGCTTCCGCGCCAAAGGCCTGCTCCAGACCGATGAGGTAAAGCGACTTCACGACCTTGCCCTGAAAGCGCTCCAGGATTGGTGCGGCGGTCGGGTGCATGTGCTCGGCGAAGCCAACCGCGAGGGCGTTCTGTGAAAGCACAGGCAGGGGAATCCAGCCCGAGTCGCCGACGATGCTCATCGACCAGTTCTCTGGGATGCCGGGCAGAAAAAATTTCTCCGGCAGCGGATTGGGGTTGGGCTCCGAGGCGTCGATGCGTGCCTGAAGAACCACTGGTGCGCGGGCGACGGATTCCGCCAAGGCGGCGTCGCCGGGCCCGGGTTTGGGCAGATCGATGAAGAACTTGAAAATAATCGCGCGCGGCTCCTGCGCGGCAATGGCGTCGATGCCCCGGGCCATCATTTCGCGGGGCAGGGGAAAGCCACCGAGCTGCTGCTCGTCATGGGCGTCGATCAGCACGACGGCAAACGGCTCTGGCGTGTTGGCAACGGTTTGGGCAACACACCAGCAGCAGGCGAGCAGCGACAGGAGAAACGACCGGAGCAGAGATTTCATGTCCGTCGTTTTTAGTGGATCATGATTAGGCTGCCGAGGATATTTCTGTGTGGTCCTTATCCGCCGACGGAATACTTGTCCGGGTCCACGTAGACCCAGCGCATGCCGGCGGCTTCGGCGGCTTGGAGGCCCAGCTTGCTGTCCTCGTAAACGACGCAATACTGCGGCTCAACGCCGAGCATTTCCGCAGCCTTGAAGAAGCCATCGGGGGCGGGCTTGCTGTGGACCACGTCGGCCTTGGTGACGACCACTTCGAAGAGGTCGTCGATGCCGCAATACTTGAGCGTGCCGTGGACGTGGCGCGGGTCGCCGCCGGAGGCGACGGCGATGTGCAGCCCCTCGGCCTTGAACTGGCGCGCCAGTTCGGCCACCGGGAGGATGGGCTCCACGGCGTGGTGCTCCTTGACGATGTAGTCGTGGTTGTCTTTGACGACTTGGTTGACGTCCAGCGTTTCCTGGAACTTCTCGTTGATGATCTCGACGGTGTGGTGCATGCCGACTCCCGCCATCGAGTAAAAGAGATCCCAGGTAAACTCAAACTCCGCGCCGTTCTTCTCGTAGGCGTATTTCCACGCGCGGTAGTGCAGCGGCATGGTGTCCGCCAGTGTTCCGTCGCAATCGAAAATGACTGCGCGCGTTTCACCCTCGGGAAGTTTCAGGTCGCTCATGTATCTTTATTAGCGGCCTTTTTCGCGGCTTTTTTAGCCGCTTTCTTGCGCGGCGGACGCGGCGGAAAGTCAAATTTGATTTTCCCGTTGTCTTCCAAGAGTAGGAATGCGTCGAACAAGCGCCCGGTGCGGTTGGACTTGAAGCCCTTGATGAGGTTAGTCTTTCGTTCAGCCAGAAGCTTTTTCACCTCTTCGGCGGGCAGGGCCTTGCTGAGCATGTTGCGGCTCAGGCGGAAGGCGGGCTTGCCGTCGGGGTCGCGGCCTTCGGAAACGTAGGCATTCGGCGTTTCGCGGACGGGCGTGCCGTCCACCGGCGAATTGCCGACGACCGGGTATTGGCTCAGGTCGACGCTCTCATCGAGCGCTTCCTCGCCGTTGTTACCGAAGTCCAGCTCGACGCGGTGCGTGCCGTTTTCCTTTTCGGTCAGCTTGAGAATGGCTGAGAAGGACTTGCCGGTCTTCGAGGAAAAGCCGTCGATGGGGCCGATTTCGCGCTTGGTGATGAGTTCCTGCACTTCGTCCAGCTCCAGCTTCCGGTTGCCGATGACTTTGTTGACCTGGAGCACGGGGTATTCGCGGCCGCGAATTTCCACCTTGTCCTGAGAGAACCACGCGCGGTGGTCCTCCATCAGGGGCTCATTGTTGGTCGGGGAAATGAGGGTGGTCTTCTCTGCGGGGGGCGGGTTGTTGAGCTTGTCCACCATGTCCTGAGTCTCTTCCACAATGCCCTTCATGAACGCGTCGCGCGAGAGCTTGCCCTCTTCCACCAGGTGAAGCTTGTGTTCCCATTCGCCAGTCATGGCGGGGGAGGTCAACTGGTCGATGTCAAACTGCTTCAGGAACTGCATGAGGCTTTCGGCCTTTTGTGTGGGGTGCAGTTCGCGACCCTGACGTTCGATGTAACGCTCGTGCGCCAGGTGGTCGATGGTGGCCGCGCGGGTAGCCGGCGTGCCAAGGCCCTTTTCCTTCATGGCTTCGGCCAGCTCTTCGTCGTCGAGCAGCTTGCCGGCGCCTTCCATGGCGGAGAGCAGCGTGGCTTCCGAATAGCGGGGCGGGGGCTTGGTCTGGTCTTCTTCGAGGTGGGCTTCCTTGCGGTCGGCAATGGCGATCTTCGGCTGGCCGCTGCGAGCAAAGTCCGGATCGGTCAGTGGGGTCAGCGTGTCTTCGCCGATGCCGCCCTTGCCGTAGACGTCCATCCAGCCACCGACGGCGAGCACCTTACCTTCGGTCTTGAAGGAGTGCCCGGCGATCTCGCTGGTGCGGGTGGTCACGTCGAACTCCGCTGGCGGGAAGAAAATCGCGATGGTGCGGCGGGCGATCATGTCGAAGACTTTGGCTTCGAGCTCGCCGAGCTTCTTGGGCTTGGCGTCGGTGGGGATGATCGCAAAGTGGTCGCTGACCTGCTTGTTGTTAAAGATGCGCTTGTTGCCGGTGTGGACCCAGTTGTTCTGGAGCACCTTCTCGGCGTGGACGGCGTAAGGCTCTTCGAGGTTGGCGAGGGTGTTTTTCACCGTGGGGCCGTAGTCTTCCGGCAGGGCCCGCGAATCAGTTCGCGGATAGGTGATCATCTTGTGCTTTTCGTAGAGGGCCTGCGCGATGTTCAGCGTGTGACCAGCGGCGAGGCCGAAGCGGCTGTTGGCTTCGCGCTGGAGGCTGGTCAGGTCGTAGAGGCGCGGTGCGGATTGCTTGGTGCGCTTCTTCTCTTCGGTGACAGAGGCTTCGCCCGCAGCCATGATTTCCTGGACGATGGCTTCCGCCTGCTCCTTGTTCCAGAGGCGGTCAGCGCGGTCATGCTCGTCGTCGCTTTTCTTGAAATCGGGCTTCTGGTAAAGGCCGGTGTATTGGCCAGCGGCGACGCCGAAGTCCACCGTGATGCGCCAGTAATCGCGGGGCTTGAAATTGCGGATCTCCATTTCGCGCTGGTAGATCATCGACAAGGTGGGGGTCTGCACGCGGCCAACGGTGGCGGCGCGTCCGCCCCGGCGACCGAAGACGACGGTGGCGCCGCGGGTGCCGTTGATGCCGATCAGCCAGTCTGCCTCCGAGCGCGAGCGCGCGGCGTCCTGCAGCGGCTGCATCTCGGCTTCATCGCGCAGGTTCGCGAAAGCTTTCTTGATGGCGTCCGGGGTCATGGACGACATCCACAGACGCTTGACGGGCTTCTTGTTGTTGGCGAGTTCGAGGATGTAGGTAAAGATGAGCTCACCCTCGCGCCCGGCGTCACAGGCGTTGATCACGGAGGTGACGTCCTTGCGGGCGATGAGCTTTTTGAGCTCTTGAAACTTCTGCTTGGTTTTGTCGATCGGCTTGAGCTTAAACTTGTCCGGGACGATGGGCAGCGTCTTGATGGTCCAGCGCTTAAGGTCCTTGCTGATGTCCTCGGGCATGTAGAGCTCCACGAGGTGGCCGACGGCCGAGCTGATCACGTATTCGTCGTTTTCGTAAAAATCGCCCTTCTTCGGGATCTTCCCCAACACGCGGGCCAGGTCGCCCGCCACGGATGGTTTCTCGGCAATAACTAAAGTTTTCATGTAAAATGTGATCCTTGATGGACGCAGAAAGTAAACCGCAGAGAACGCGGAGAACGCGGAGGCGCTGAAATGGCTTTTTTGAAAACCCTCTGCGCTCTCCGCGTCCTCTGCGGTTAAATCAAACTGTTTGCTGGTTCGTCAAATTGGCTTACTTAGGCAGGAACTGCGGGAGGAGGTCGTCGAGCTGCTCCAGGAGTTGGGTGATGGTTTCGTCGGTTTCGTCACCCATGTTGGAGATGCGGAAGGTCTTGCCCTTCACCTTGCCGTAGCCGCCGTCGATGTCGCAGCTGTACTTGGCCTTCAGTTCCTTGCGCAGGCCTTCGAGGTCGATGCCGATCTCGTTCTTAAAGCAGCACAGGGTCTTGGAGCCGAATTCCGCTGGCGGAAGCAACTCGATGCCGTGCTTGGAGCCCCAGGCGCGGACGAGGTTGTTCAGGCGCTCGTGGCGGGCGTAGCGGTTTTCGAGACCTTCTTCGAAGATGTCCTCGAGCTTGCTTTGCAGCGCGTAAATCAGCGGGATGACCGGTGTGGACGGCGTCATGCTCTTCTCGTAGTTCGACTGGAACTCGAGGAAGTCAAAGTAGTAACCACGGCCTTCGACTTCGGCGGCGCGCTTGAGGGCGCGTTCGGAAACGGAGAGCAGGGCGAGGCCGGGAGGGCAGGCCAGGGCTTTCTGCGTGCCGGTCAGCAGCACGTCGATGCCGAGCTCGTCCTTCTTGATCGGTAGGGCGCTGAAGGAGCTGACGGTGTCGGTGATCGAAATCACGTCCGGGAACTCGCGGAGGACTTCCATGATGCCCTCAAGCGGGTTCATGGTGCCGGTGGAGGTCTCGTTGTGGATGAAGGTGATGGCGTCGTACTTGCCGGTTGACAGCTCGCGGCGAACGTCTTCCGGGTCAATCGGGGTGCCCCAATCATACTGAAGCTTGCCGCAGGGGAGGCTGCAACGTTTGGCGACGTCGTTCCACTTGTCGGAGAAAGCGCCGGACATACAGTTGAGCACGCCCTTTTTCGTGACGTTACGAATCGAGCCTTCCATCACGCCCCAGGCGGAGGAGGTGCTCAGGTATACCGGGTCCTGCGTGTACATCAGCTCCTGGAGCTTCGGCTGGACGGCTTGAAAGAGGTTGACGAAATCTTTGCTCCGGTGCCCCATCACCCACTGGGTCATGGCTTGATAGGTCTTTTCCGAAACAGCGATCGGTCCTGGAATGAAGAGTTTATAGCTCACGTTGTCTTGCGTTGAATATTATAAAGCAGCAGCGGCTATAGAGTGGAATGCCGCGCGGTGTCAACGTATGTATCGGAAATTTTATCAATGACGCCTCACTTCGCCTGTGGAGATCGGCCGGGCTGAACCGGTCGTTTCGCGGGTGGACGTTGTGCTATTGGCGCACAGTCAGAGACTTGAGCCACCGGTGCCCGAGCCGGTACTGCCAATCCAGCGTTGCATCGCAGATGGTTAGATTTGGGGCGGCCTGAACCAGCGCTTGCAGCGAGGCCTCCATTTGTAGTTTGACCAGGGAGCCGCCGAGACAGGAATGCTTGCCGCGCCCGAAGCTGAGGTAGGGGTTGGGGCTGCGCTGGATGTCGAAGCGATTGGGCTCTGGAAAACGCTCGGCGTCGCGGTTGGCGGAGGCCAGCACGAGCAAGATCGCGTTGCCTTGGCGGATGGTTTGCCCATGCAGCTCGAAGTCTTCCAGAGCGACGCGCCCGATGAATTGTGCGGGCGATTCAAAGCGCAGGCACTCGTCGACCGCCGGGCCGATCTCGGCGGCGTCTTGGCTCAGTTGAGACCACGCATTGCCGTGTTTTAGCAGGCAAACCACGGCGTTGGCGATGCCGCTGTCGACGTTCTCAATGCCGTCGGCAAAGATCAGCAAACAGTTGTCGACCAGCTCACGGTCGGTGATCGCGGCCTCCCCGGCGGCTTCGTTGGCTTGAACCAGCAGGGAGAGGAAATCGCTGCCGGGAGTCGATTTGCGCGCGGCGATCTCAGCGTCAAAATAAGCGCGGAACTCGACTAGCGTTCGGTCGACTGCTTCGCGAATCTCAACCGACGGTATTTGCGTAAAGAGGTAGAAAAAATGGTCGGTCCAGGCTTTTAATTTATCGGCGTCGGCGGAGGGCAGGCCGAAAATCTGCAAAATAACTTCCAGCGAGAATGGTGTGGCAAAGCGCTCGATGAGGTCGAATGGCTCGTTGTGCGGCAGTTCTTGTGCGATGCTGGCGGCGATGGCGTTCAGGTCGGGGAGACCTTCGCGCATGTATTGGTGGAAGGCGCGCGCGAGCAATTTCCGGGCGGCTGTGTGGTCCGGCGGGTCCATGAACGCGATCAGGTTGTTCGCGACGTCGGCGCAGGTGTAGCGCTCCCGGTTTTTGCCGTTGATAATGGCGTAGCTTGCTGGCGCGTTGCTCAGGCGCTTATCGCTGAGCGCGGCGGTGATGTCATTCAGGCGCGTCAGCACCCAGGGGCCGGAGTCGCTGCGTAACAGGGGCGCAGACTCGCGTAGCGCCTGCAGAAACGGGTAAGGGTCCGCGATAAACTCTGGTGATGCAGGGTGAAAGACCGCCGGGGCGGGCTTTTCTGGGGATGGCTCGACGGGGGCGGTCTTCTGTCCAAAAATGCGTTTAAAGAGCGACATTCCACTTGGCGATTTGGGCTGCATTCGCTTCGAGGTGCTGGCTCACGAGGGCGCGTTGCTTGTCACTCAGCGGTTTGCCGGCGGCAAAGGTTGCGAGGATGTCGGCATTGTAAAAACGAAGCGCCGCCGACAGCATGAAGACTTCGTCGCGCAGGTCCTCGGTCGTGCTCGGCGAGCAAATGTCGGCGATGTTGTCGCTGGCCAGGCGGATCGGCACTCCGGCGGCGGCAAACTCCAACAGCCGCGGAATGCAGTTGTAGGTGGGCGTGTTGATGGCGCGAAGCTGGCGCATGCCCACGGCAGCCGAGGGGCAGCAGATGACGCCGATGCCCGTTTCCAGCATGCCGTCCACCAAGCGGTTGAAGCGGTCGTCGTCGTAGGTGGAAGGGGAGATCAAATGGACCGCCCAGACCATGGGGTCTCCGTTGGGAGACTGGGGGGCGCCCCAGCGGCGCACGGCTTCCACAAGTCGCTCGGTGCCGGATTCGCTGGGCTCATTGCGCTGGTCGGTGTGGACATGGATTGGTTTGCCCAGCTCCTGGCCCAGCTCCAGAAAACGGCGGCAATGCTCCATGAACCCAATGTGCTCGGGGTATTCGTCCTGGTCGTCCGCTTCGGGCAGGGCGGACAGGAAGTCTGCTTTTTGCGCGGCGGCCTGGAGGATTTCCCAGCGTTCGGGCTCGTCGTCGCGGAAACCGAGCGGAGAGTAAGCCGCCACCTGAAGGTCGATGGAGTCCCGGTATTTATGCTTCAGGTCGAGGGCGATTTCCAGAGCGTTGAGCTTGACGCGGTCCGCAGTGGTGTCGGTCAGGGTGTCGGCGCGGCGCGTGCCGCAGTCGATCAACCCGTTGAGGTAAAGTTCAATGCGTTCGCGCAAATCCTCCGGCTCATAAGCGCGCCCGGCGTGCACGGCGCCAATCAGGTGGTGCTTCTCATGCAGCGACAGATGGAAGTTCCGGCTGATCTCGTGGTCGACTCCCGCAAAGTATTTTTCGTGCAGCGTGCCAGCCCGATCCAGGTGAAGGTGCGCGTTGAAGATGCCGCCTTGTTCGTGCAGGCATTCATTCAGTCGTTTGTAGAAGGGCGATTCAATCATGGTCGCTAGTCGTTCAGGTAGTTTGCGGCTTGGCGGGGATCCATTGCAGCCATTTGGCGGAACCCATCACATTGATGGGGAACCGTAAGGTATTGGAGTGTGTCCCGTGCGTCAAAATGTGGTGAGCGGCCTCAACCACCTCCAACTCCAGGATGCGGCGGCAGTTCGCCACGGGGCAGGGGATGTCTAAATCTAGTTCTAGCTTGGCGCCCGGCGCCAACTCCTCGGTCAGCGAGGCAGAGCGCCCGGCGTCGCCACGGCAGTGGAATTGCCGATTCAGCCAGCGTGCCCGCAGGACGGCGCCGCTGGCCGGTTTAAACGGTTTATCCGAAACATTCTGCAGGGTGACACGAAGGCGAATGCTGCCTTGGCGAGTGACGAGGCGCGGCGCTGTCGTCCGGATGACAATGCCTGGCTTTGGCATCGGCATCGGAGCAAAGTCTGCATCAGGCAACTGAGGCAGGCGCTTTACGAAGGCATCGCGCAGCACCGAGCGGATCAGCACGTTTTCGTGTTGGGCGTCAAACTCATGGACGGCGAACGCTTTACCTGACAGGTTGGCGAAATAGCTGCGAGCAGCGTCGGAGGCCATCGCGTTACGCGTCCATTCGCTGGTCAAAAATAGTTCAACTGGAAATGGATAATCGGTTTTTGCGGGCAGGAAATCCACCCCCGCGAGGCAAGCTGTCTTGCGGCCAAGCTGGGCTAGATAACCTGCGGTCAGGAAGGCGATTTTCGCGCCCTCGCAAACGCCGCCCAAGAATATCTCGCCCTGGGGTTGGATGCGGTCGATATCCAGTGCGTATTGGCGGGCGATGGCTTCGTTGAGCGCGTTGGAGCGACCATCGACTTTGAACAGCGTGCGCATCATGTAGATGCTCAGGCGCCCTTGTAAATCCTCCTGGCAATGGCGGATCTCGCCCTGGTCGCACCAGAACAGATTCTGCTTCCCGGCCTTGGTTCCCTGGACAATTAACTGGCTGTGCCCGCAGCGTTCGCCCTCCCAAAAGCTGGTGAAGTGCATGACCTGCCGGTGGATGGCGGCGGGCAACTCTCCCTCCGCCGCCGGGTCGGACGCCGCGTTGGTCGCCACGGCAACCAGCTCGCTGAACGCGTTGAATTCTGAGGCGTCGAATAGCTCGTAGGTTTTGACGTCTACGTTCAATCGGCTGCGGATCGTTTCGATCAGATTCAGCGCGCTGAGCGAATCGCCGCCCAGGTCAAAAAAGTCGTCGCCATGAGCCACTTGCTCGACCTTGAGCACTTCTTTCCAGATCGCGGCGATTTTGGCTTCGAAAAAACTGAGAGGAGCGTCGTCGCCTTGCTCATTTTGTGCTGCGCCAACGAACATTTCCGCCAGGCGATAGCGCTCCAGTTTGCCCCCCGGACGGCGGGGCAGCGAGTCGGCAAAAAAGACTTTGCGCGGTGTCTTGTAAGCGGCCAATTGAGAGCGCAGAAAATTCAGCAACTCATCGGCGTCGACGGCCCCGGGCGAGTCCGGGACAACGGCCAGGGCGACGTCCTCCCCCAGTGACGGGTGCATGATCGCAAATGCCGCCGCCTCGCGCACTCCGGGAAATTCCTGGGCGAGCGCATCGATCTGCGTGGGGGCAATTTTCTCGCCGCCACGGTTGATGATTTCCTTGGCGCGCCCCGTGAGGTAGAGGAACCCATGAGCGTCCACGCGTCCAATGTCGCCCGTGCGCAGCCAGCCATCCACCAAGGCGGTTGCGTTGACTGACTCCGGGCTTTCGTAGGCGGAGATCACGGTTTCGCCGCGGACCCAGATTTCACCCGTCTCATCGGTGGTGAGCGGGGCGCCGGCATCATCCGCAATTTTTATTTCGGGGCCGCAAGGTTTGCCTACCGAGCCGACGCGACGTTCTTCGGGGGTTAGTCCGTTGCTCGTGATGACGCCAGCGGTTTCGCTCATCCCGTAAATTTCCACGACCGGGACGCCGAACTTGGCCTCGATGTTGTGATGCAGGACGGGGGGCAACGCGGAGGATACGGAGCGGATCAAGCGCAGCTGATGCTTTTCGGGCGCCGGGGCGTCTGAGTTGAGAATGTCCTGGAGCATCGTCGGCACCCCCTGATACCAGGTGATCGGCTGGCTGGCCAGCGATTGGTAAAACGTTGTCGCGCGACTGTCGGGCGCCAGGTAAACCGAGCCGCCAGCTTTGAGCGGCGCCAGCAGTAGATCGACCACCGCGCCAATGTGAAACATCGGCAACACGCTCAAGCAGCAGTCTGACTCGGAGAGCGCGAGTGAGCGAATCAAGTTGTCGCACGACGCGTCGAGCTGTTGGTGAGTTAGCGCGATTACTTTGGGTTCCGCAGTGGAGCCGCTGGTGTGGAGGACCAGCGCCGTCGGTTCGCGCTCAACTGGTTTCGGCTCAGGCAGTTCGTTGAGCTTCTCCAGTTGCCAGTTTTCGGCGCTTTGACCAAGTGGCGCGTGCAGGGCAAAACAGGGTATGTCCAGGCCAAGCGCAGTCGCAGTGAGCTCGGCGTTTGCGCCTTCCACCACGATCCAGTCAATGGACATGCGCTGGGCGAAATCCGCCAGCTCGGATTGAGAGTAAGCCGGGTTCAGGGGAACGGCGGTGCGGCTGCGCATCGCGCCCATCAAGCAAAGCGCATAAAGCCAACGGTCCTCGATCAGCAGGCCGATTCGCTGACCGTTAATGGAGGAAAATAGCGCCTCTATCTGCTCGAGCCATTGGCTGAGTTCGCCAAAAGTCAGCGTAGTCCCACCGCTATGGATGAGTGCAGTACGCGTAACTCGTTGCCTGGCAGTAGACTCCAGGAAATCTCGATCAGTAGTAGACATCTGATGGAACATTTTCTCTAATGCTTAGTGACTTTAGTCAAGTCGTTGCGGCCCGTACCCGCTGATCTCGCGGCCCCAGCCGATGAGCTTGATCAGCATGGGTTGCCCTCATTCGTATGCGTGGTAGGCGTGCTCGGCAGGGTTCGAAGTGAAGGGCGTTGGTATTGCAAGATATAGAATTGACAGTGAATTTTCGCAGCCACTATAAGGTCGGGGCTTTTTTTGAGGGGTTGCTTTCCTCATTGCTATTGCGATTCTGTGCAGATCCAGTAACCAACTTATTAGACTGAAATATTGATGCTCCCCTGGCCTTAGTGGGGGCTATCCGGGAAAACTACGCTACCCTACAATTTAATGAAAAGCGATAAATTCGGGCCTCCTGTGGCAACCGCAGAGCAACAACAGGCTGTTGCCAACATGCTTAAAAAGCTACAGCCAGCAGTTGTGCCACATTCATTTCCCAATCTCTTAATTATTGGTCCACAGTGCACTGGCACGACTTGGGTTTACCGCAACCTTGAGTCGCATCCTCAGGTTATGTTTTCCACCGAAAAGGAGCCGCATTTTTTTGCTGAGCACTCGTTGATGGATTTTATTGATAGCGGCGAACTGCCGGATTTAGCCGCTTATCAACAGATGTTCGCGCGTCCTTTCATGAAACGTGTTTTGGGCCCTAAGCCCTTTATCTTGGCTGAGGCGACCGCATCCTACGCTTGGCAACCAACCTATATCATCGATGCGATCACTTCCTTTAAGCCAGACGTCAAGGCCATCATGTTGGTGAGAAATCCTGTCGAAAAACTCTGGTCTAACTTTCGGCGTAAGATGGTGGATGAAGGCTGGTATCAAAGTCTGGATGAAGTGCCCGAGGCGGTTATCGAGCAGTTTATCCAAGAGCCGCGGCAAATATACTCCGCGAGCTTCACCAAGATGATTGCAAATTGGAAAGCCCGCTTACAGCCAGGACATCTCTTTATTGGAAGGTTTGACGATCTATCTGCACGCCCAGCAGAATTAATGCGCGACATTTTTCAGTTCCTGCAGATCGATGGTCGCATTCAGGTCGATGAGGCGGTGAATAAGAATAAAATTCGCATATCAAGTAAGATGGATCTGCCTGAAAAATATCGAAACTTATTGAAGCAAACTTTTGCCGATGAACTTGCTTTGCTCGCCTCGGAGTACGGTTACTCTTGGGAGTAATTTTTGTCCGGTGTTTACTCGGCCCGTAGGGGCGCATTTTTAACGATTGGGAATGAGCTCCGGTTGTTCTGATCTCATTCCATCCATATCGGTAAACCTTGACTTAGTGTGCGTCCTATTAGTTTTACTATAATATGGATAAGTTGCTTGCCGCCAATCGTTCTGAAATTGCTGTCCGTATCTTCCGCAGCGCCACTGAGTTGGGTCTGCGCACCGTCGCAGTTTATGCGGAAGAGGACCGCTTTGGCGTCCATCGTTTCAAGGCAGATGAATCTTATAAAGTAGGCGTCGGCAAAGGCCCCGTTGCCGCCTATCTTGATATAGAGAGCATCGTCGCCTTGGCTAAAGAGAAGGGCGTAAAATACATTCACCCGGGTTATGGTTTCCTTTCGGAAAACGCCCACTTCGCGCGCGCTTGCGCTGACAACGGCTTGGTCTTTGTGGGACCGCAGCCCGAGATGCTGGAGCGCATGGGCGACAAAACCGAGGCCCGCAAAATCGCGGAGCTCGCCGAGGTGCCCACGCTTCCCGGCACGAAGGATCCGATCAAGGACCCGAAGAAAGCCAAGGCTGCCGCGAAGAAGGTTGGCTTCCCGCTGATCATTAAGGCGGCGTTCGGCGGAGGCGGCCGCGGCATGCGCGTCGTTAAAAAAGAGGCGGACCTCGAACACCTCCTCCTCGAAGCGCAGAGCGAGGCGCAGACCGCGTTTGGCAACCCCGCTGTGTTCCTCGAGCGCTACGTCGGCCGCGCCAAGCACATCGAAGTGCAGATCCTCGGCGACAAGCACGGCAACGTCATGCACCTGCATGAGCGCGATTGCTCCGTGCAGCGCCGCCACCAGAAGGTGGTCGAAGTCGCCCCGTCGATCAACCTGCCCGACGACACCCGTATCGCGCTTTGCGACGCCGCGGTCAAGGTCGCCAAGGCCGTGAATTACGAAAACGCCGGCACCGTTGAGTTCCTCTACGACCTCGACACCCACGAGTGGTTCTTCATCGAAATGAACCCCCGCGTGCAGGTGGAGCACACCGTCACGGAAGTCATCACCGGCATCGATATTGTCCGCTCGCAGATCCTCATCGCGCAGGGCAAAAAACTGACCGACCCCGAGCTCGCGCTGCCCAAGCAGGAAGACGTGCCGCGCAACGGCTTCGCCATGCAGGCCCGCATCACGACCGAGGACCCGGAAAAGAATTTCGCGCCCGACTACGGCAAGATCGTCAACTACCGTTCGGCGGCCGGCTTTGGTATCCGCTTGGATGGCGCGATGGGCGACACCGGCTCCGTCATCACGCCGTTCTACGACTCGCTGCTCGTCAAGCTGACCGCGTCCGCCTCGAGCTTCGACATCGCCTGCCACCGCATGGTGCGCGCTTTGCAGGAGATGCGTATTCGCGGCGTCAAGACGAACATTCCGTTCATCGAAAACGTGGTCAACCACCCGGACTTCGTCTCGGGCATGGCGACGACCACGATGATCGACACCTCGCCCGAGCTCTTCCAGTTCAAGCCGCGCAAGGACCGCGCCACGAAGCTGCTCAAGCTCCTCGGCGAAACGATCGTCAACGGCAACGACCAGGTCAAAGGCCGTCCCGTGCCGAAGATGGACCTGCCCGTCATCGTCCCCGAATACAACCACAAGGAGCCGATCCCGCAGGGCACGCGCGACTACCTGCTCAAGCACGGCGCCGTGAAGTTTGCCGAGTGGACGATGAAGCAGAAGCAACTGTTGATCACCGACACCACCTTCCGCGACGCCCACCAGAGCCTGCTCGCCGCCCGTATGCGCACCTACGACATGATGCAGGTGGCCGACGCGATGGCGCACCGCGCGCCCGAGCTTTACTCCATGGAAATGTGGGGTGGGGCGACGTTCGACACCTCGATGCGCTTCCTCAAGGAAGGCCCGTTCAAGCGCCTGCGCAAGCTTCGCGAAAAGATCCCCAACATCTGTTTCCAAATGCTCTTCCGCGGCTCCAACGCCGTGGGCTACGCCGCCTATCCGGACAACGTCATTAAGGGCTTCATCAAGCACTCGGCCGAGGCGGGCATGGACATTTTCCGCATCTTCGACTCGCTCAATTACCTGCCGAACCTGAAGGTCGCCATGGAAACCGTTGCGGGCCAAACCCACGGCGTTTGCGAAGGCACCTTGTGCTACACGGGCAACATTACCGACCCCAAGCGCGACAAGTATGACCTCAAATACTACGTCGATCTCGCCAAGGAGTTGGAGAAGATGGGCGCGCACATCATCGCGATCAAGGACATGTCTGGCCTCTGCCATCCGCTCGCTGCGGAGAAGCTCGTTAAGACGCTCAAATCCGAAATCGGCATTCCGGTCCATTTCCACACGCACGACTCCAGCGGCATCGCCAGCGCCTCGATCATCAAGGCCGCCGAAGCTGGCGTCGACGTCGTGGACCTCGCGATCTCGTCGCTCTCCGGCCTCACCGCGCAGCCCAACCTGAACTCGATCGTTTACGCGCTCGCCGGTTCGAAGCGTGATACCGGGCTTGACCAAAAATTCCTCAACGAGCTTTCGATTTACTGGGAAGCTGTCCGCCAATACTACGGCCCCTTCGACACCTCGCCCAAGTTCGGCAGCGCCGAAGTTTACGAGCACGAAATGCCCGGCGGCCAATACACCAACCTGCGCGAGCAAGCCTCAGCCCTTGGCCTGGGCGCCCGCTGGCCCGAAGTGGTCCGCTACTACGAGGAGGTCAACGAACTCTTTGGCGACATCGTCAAGGTCACCCCGAGCTCCAAGGTGGTCGGCGACATGGCCATCTTCCTGCTCACCCGCGGCATCGAGCCGAAGGATCTCGTGAACCTCGAGCCCGGCAGCCAGCCGTTCCCCGCATCGGTTATCGACATGCTTGGCGGCGGCCTCGGCCAGCCCAAGGGCGGGTTCCCGAAAAAGGTCGTCAAGACCGTCCTCGGCGACAACAAGCCGAAGAAGGGACGCCCCGGCAGCTACGCTGAGAAGATCGACCTCGATGAGACGATGGCCAAGGTCACCAAGATGCGTGGCCGCGAGGCCAACACGGACGACCTTTACAGCTACCTGATGTATCCCGACGTCTACAAGCAGCTCGTCGATTTCGTGAAGGAGTTCGGGCACTCCCGAGTGTTGCCGACCCCGGCCTTCTTCTACGGCCTCAAGCCCGGCGAGGAAATTTCCGTCGAGATCGAAGCCGGCAAGACGCTCTTCGTGAAGCTCATCCACGTGGGCGACGCCAACTCCGACGGCAACCGCACCATCACCTTCGAGATGAATGGCCGCGCCCGCGAAACCGTCGTCCGCGACAAGTCTATCGCCACCGAAAGCCAGAAGCGCGCGCAAGCCGATCCGGGTGACGACAAGCAGGTTGGCTCGCCGATCCCGGCCATGGTCAGCAGCGTGGCCGTCAGCGTGGGCAACAAGGTCAAGAAGGGCGACAAGCTCGTCGTCCTCGAAGCCATGAAGATGCAGAGCACGGTCTACGCGCCGTGCGACGGCGTCGCGCAGGAAGTCACCGTCAAGACTGGCGACCAAGTCGACGCCAAAGACCTCCTCGTCCGCCTCGGCTAGCCAGCCAGCCAGCCTCCGGGCAGCGTGCCGCTGCACCCATCGATTTGCCCATTGGGCAAATGGCCAACAAAACGAATTCAAAAACGGCGTCCGCTCAGGGCGCCGTTTTTTTTGCTAGGGTAGGGCGCCGCTTACCATTCTACTTTGCTCATGGCAAGTAGGCCGAGCCGCCGCGCTGCCGCTTCGCCCAAATCCATCACTCCAAGGTGGCGCGGATCGTCCCCGATCCGCAGTTTCATTTGTCATGTACGGCTCGCGCTTGCGCGATGGGACGTTGCCTTTCTCCCAATCAAGGTTAGGTCACCGCCTCATAAACCCTTACGGATATTACTGGGTTGGGTGCTTTACCTTGCGCGCCGCCTGACAAGGCAACAGCATCACGGCGCTACCACGATGAAACTTGCAGCTTTTCATTTGATTCGCGCGATGGAGCGAAGTTTGCCTTTGCCAGTGTTGCACGTGGCTTTGGGGCCGATGGTAAGCTCCGCCAATCGGCGTGAACGGGCATACCATGCCAAGCAAGCTGAAGCCATGGGAAAGCTGCCGGTTGATTGGTTTGCGGGCGAGGACCACGCCGTGACGGTCGCCGCCGAGCGGACGCAATACCACTACTCGCGCTTCATGAATTTCTGGCCGGACCGCTTTCAGGCGCCGCGCTGGGCTGAGCGAATCGACGCCTCGGCGCTGGAAGGCTGGCCGCGTGATCGCCCGTTGGTCTTGGCCACACTGCACGCCGGGCGTCTCTTCATGTTGCACTATGCGCTGCGCGCGCAAGGGGTGGCGGCGGCCACGCTGATCGGCGGTTCGACGCGGAACCGCTCCGCCGTCAAGCGCGCCAAAGACCGCTGTGCGGCAGGGCGGGGGCCCGCGGTTTTTTCGCGCAGCCAATTGAAGGGCGCATTCCAACACGTTCGGGCCGGCAATTGCCTGATCGTGGCGATGGACAAGCCGTCGGAGCACATGGCCACGGTGGACTTCGGCGGCGCGCCGATCCGGCTGTCTGATGGCGCCGTCCGCATTGCCGAGATGAACGAGGCTGCGCTTGCGGCCTGCCTCATCGTGGAGACTGCGCCCTGGCGCTATCGGATTTGCCTGGGCGAGCCGATGACCGATCTCAGCGATATCGAGGGCGCCGTGAGGCGCTTGTCCGCCGACTTCGCGCAGATGCTCCGTCCGTATCCTGCCCAGTGCGGCTGGGAAACGCTGGACTGCCTGCGCTCACCCGACTCGCTGGCCGTGGCGTGACCAGGCGGCTGGGGTGGAGTCAGGCAATGCTCAAGGCAGTGTTCTACCCAAGGTGGAGCCCGCTGTCCCGACCGCGCTTGTTTCATCCAGTGGGGTGGCAGAGAGGCAATAGCTAGCCTGATCGGGGCACCGGGCTTCACCTGTTAAAATAGCTTTTTTGCAGTCTCCACCGTGCCTGCCCGCGGTTTCGTAGAATGGTAAATTTAATGCTTTAAAGTTCACTTAATGCTTGCGCTTGGCTGATTAGTGAGTATGATCGCATTTTCACTTAATTAACTGACAAACGCCATGTCTGCCATTTCTCCATTTTCCAACGTCCACCCGCCATAACGGGTGGCTAGTCGAGTCGATGTGACCTCGAATGCATTCGTTCGCGTGTGATGTTGTCGCCGTTGATCAAGCCCATTCGCCCCCGCGCTGGTGACAGCAGCCCGGTTGGCGACGCTTGTAGGCGTTAATGCGGTTAACCGCCGCGCAACTTCACGCCCGATTATGTCAGCTTGCCCTTCCGAGCATCGACGTATGGACGCCCGACACAACGGGGCGCCAGCGTTCCGCTGGGCTGATCATTTCACATTCGAAAAGATTGGCGCCGTCGGAGCGCACCTCTCCTGCGCCGCTGATTGGCGTCGGGGTGGTTGCCTGTTCTTTGATATTTCGATCTGATCGCATTTTACCCCCCCGGGGGGGTGGGGGGGTGTGGCTTTTATTTAACTTTGGACTGCTTTCCACCCACCCCCCCCCCCCCCCCCCCCCGGCCCCCCGGCCCAAGGACGCCTCAGATGGTTTTCTGAAGGCTGAGTTTTTTACTCGGCTTGCCATTGGGAAGAGGCGATCTTCTGTCGGAGCTGACAGATTAATGGTTGACGGAAATAAATCTCCCATCAACATATCAAAATAAATTGATGCGTTATGTCTCGTAGAATTATATCCAAGATGGCTGAAGGTCACAAAGTGATCTCGGCAGAGTTTTTTCCGCCCAAAACTGAAGAAGGCGCCCGGCAGATCCTGCGCACCGCCAACGCTTTGAAGCAGTATCAGCCGGACTTCGTCTCCATCACCTATGGCGCGGGTGGTTCTGGCCGTGAGCGCACGATTGAGTACGGCGAGTTGCTGCGTGATTTATTCGATTTCGAAGTCATGCCGCACCTGACTTGCGTGGGCCACTCGAAGGACGAACTGGCGGGCATTTTGGACCGCTTCCAGAAGAGTGATTTCCACAACATCATGACCCTGCGTGGCGACCCGCCAAAGGGGCAGGCTGATTTCAAGCCTCACCCTGAGGGCTTGGCCTACGCGTCAGATCTCGTGGCCTTCATTAAGGAGCGCTATCCCGAGTTCTGCCTCGGCGTTGGCGGCTACCCGGAGAAGCACCCGGAGGCGCTGGACATGGAAACCGACCTCGCCAACCTGAAGATCAAGGTCGACGCAGGCGCGGATTTTATCACCACGCAGCTCTTCTTTAACAATGCGGATTATGCGCGCTTTGTGGATGCGTGCCGGGCGCGTGGCATCGAGATCCCGATTTTGCCTGGCATCATGGCGGCTTTGTCCTTTGATCAAGTGCAGCGTTTCAGCGCCTTCTGCGGGTCAACCGTTCCGCGTGAGCTCCTCGGCAAGCTGGAGTTGGTCAAAGATGATGCGGCTGCCTCCGAAGCAGTGGGCGTCGACTGGGCTTTCCAGCAAATTCGAGACCTTCTGGATAAAGGCGCGCCGGGCGTGCACCTTTATATCCTCAATCGCTCGAACATCGCAGTGGAGCTCATTGAACGATTGCGGGCGGAGAAGGCGCTGTAGAATCAGCTGTCTTTTTTAACCACGAGGGACACGAGGAGCGCGAAGTTTCTCAGCTCGTGATTTTTCACGCGTAGACCCAAAGAAAGCATTTCCAGAACTTTGGGTCTTCGGGTCTTGGCGTGAGTTTCAAACTCGCCTCGCTGGCTTCCCGCTCTTCCTGCCTAAAAACTACGTTTCGCTGGGTATTCCTTCTTCGTGCTCATCGTGTCCTTTGTGGTTAAAAAACTCGCCTCGCTGGCTACGAAGTCCTCCCAGTAAAACCGCACAAAAAAGCCGGCCATTGCTGGCAGGCTTTTGGTGACTTCGATGACAGGAGGCCGCTAGGCGGTGACGCCTTTGAGCACGCTGGCTTTGGACTTGGTCTTCGAGCCCATCGACTGGGCGGCCTGCATTAGCGCGACTTCCAGCGATTCCAGGTATTTGACGAACTTGCGTCGACCAGCGGCGGACAGGCGGACAATGGTCCGGGCGCGGTTGCCAGCCAGGGATTTTTTCGCGATGACGATCTTTTCTTCCTCCAGCAGCTTGAGGTGCCGGTTCAGATTGCCGTCGGTGAGGTCGCAGGCTTCCTTGAGTTCGCTGAAGCTCAGGCCAGCGTCCGATTCAGCGATCGCGGCGATCATGGCTAAGCGCTTGGGTTCGTGGAAGATACGTTCCAGATTTTCGTAAGGATTGTCCGATTTTTTACTCATAACTTTGGGACAGGTTGGGGAGCCCGAAAAAGCTCCAGATAGTGCGGCCTTCGGCCTCGTCGTAGTGCAAAACAAGGCCGCCGAGCCATTCACCGATGAAAAATACGCCGCCCATCACCAGGGACTGCTGCCAAGCCCACTGCGGCCACAGCAGGCACACGCCGCCAGCCGCCAGATACCAGGCGCCGACCCAGCAAATGTGCCGGGGCAAAACCCGCCGCGTGCTGAGGTTGGCCAAGCCGTAAAGGGACATCCACAGGCCAGGAAGCAACTCCACGCTACCTTGTCGGATGCAGGCTACCGTCGCAAAGGCGCCGGCAACAAAAGCTGGGACAACTTCCAGCGCGGGCTTGAGGCTTTGCCAGTCTCGATCAGCTTCTTCGTCGTTCAGAAACCAGTAAACGAGCGCCCCGTAGTTCAAGAGCAGACTTGCGGCCAATACCGCGCCCCATGCGCTGAGCAAACCGACTAAATCACAGGGAATGTAACCCGCGCGTATGGCCAGCGCCGCCGCCAATGCAGTGCAACCCCCCAATGCGCGCGCCCGGCCTGAATAGCCTTTAAAGCGCTGCTTCGTCAATATGTGACGCTTGAGTTCGCGCACTTCGCGCAGCGCATGATGCAAGCCGAAGGACATGTTTCTTTGTATGGCAAAGTTACTTTGCAAAAGCAAGTAAAAGTTTACGAAAGGCCCGTGGATACTGGCTTTGGGCCTGGGCTAGTCGCCTGACATTTCCCGGTAATGCTGATACTGCCGCTTGCGTAACTCCTCCCGAGTCAGTCCGCCACGTGGGCTTTCAGGCGTCTGAAAGTCGTAAACTTGCACGTTCGACGCGACAGGCGCGAGGATGGTGCGGATGGCCTCCTGATGCGTGGGGTCTTGCTCATAAGCGCGCAATGCGGCTTCGCTCTCGAACACCATCAGCACGCCATAGTCATAGTTTTGCACGACCTTGCGTTCCCCAGGGATGCCGACGCCGTGGGCAACGCTGATGACTCCAGGATAATCTTTCCACGCTTCGGATTGCTCGGCGATGCGCTCTCTGGCCTCGCTGTCGGCTGGGTCCTTCAGGCTCACCGCAACAAAATGGTAAACGTGGCCGCCATTAGACAAATCCGCCGTCGGCATGGTTTGACAGCCAGCCAACGCCATGAATAAACCAATGATGATGAAATTAGCGCGAAGCATGGGCGACAGCCTTAGCGAGCCGTCGCTGGCGGCAAGCTTTTTTCCCAAGCAGGGGAGGGAGGTTGCCTGTGGCTGAGCGGGTGAATCGCGCGCGTCGGCCACTGTTTAGCTGGCGAAATTTCGAGCGTGTCGTCTTGGCGCTTTGCTGGTTGGCGCTGGTTGTATTGAGCGCGGTTGGTTATTGGGGGCGCGAAGACTGGCGGTTGGATTTGCTCGCGAATTTTAGGATGCAGTATTATTTTGCTGCGCTGGTGTTGTGCGTTGTCGCGGCGTGGCGCAGCTTTCGCATCATCTTTTGCTTGAGCCTCGCGGTCTTCCTTTGGAACGGCGCCCTGGTGTTTAACTTTGCACCGCAAAGTGAAGAGTCGCCTGATCATATTTATCGAGCGATCAGCGCCAATGTCTACACGAAGAATACCCAGATTGATCGCGTGGTGGAGTACATCCGCCAGCAAGAGCCGGACTTTGTTGCGTTGATTGAAATCACCGAAGCCTGGGAAGAGACTTTGGACGAGCTCAAAGACATTTTTCCCTATGAGCGCCGGCAGATGTGGGGCGGTCGCTATGGCGCCGTCATCTTATCCAAGTATCCGCCTACGCCGGAAGGAAGAGTGCAGGGTTATGCGGGAGTGGGTTCGATACCGTTGGAGGTTATGACGCCGGACGGTCCCTTGTTGGTGCTGCTGATTCACCCGCTGTCGCCGACGAATGAGCGCTCATGGAACTATCGCAAAAATGCGCTCAAGGCGATTGCAGACTTTGCGGCGGCGAATGAGGCGCGTGCGCCGCTCCTTGTGATGGGGGACATGAACACGACGCAGTGGTCGCCATTTTATCAAGACTTTGTAACGCAAAGTAACTTGAATCCGGTTGCGACGAGCTTCTTTCCCCGGCGTACCTGGCCGACGCGCAATCCGCTGCTATGGATACCGATTGACCAGTTTTTCCTGTCCGATGAATTGGCGCCCGTATCGCAATGGACGGGGCCCGATGTCGGCAGTGATCATTACCCGATTGGCTTGGACTTTTGCTTTGCAACGCAAAGTAACGGCGAATAACGTGTTACTTTTTGAGCCGCATCGTGTGGACTTGAATCGGGGCGCCGCAGGAGTCATCAAAGGCGATGGCGGCTTCGACTCCATGTCGGGCAATGGCGGCTGGGTCTTTGAGACGGTCATAGCTTGCGTGCATGGAGCCCAAGGCGTATTCCCGCCCGGCGCCGATGGCCCAAAAGCGTGAATACTCGTTGACATTGCGGTAGCTGCTGAAGCCTAAAATACCCTTGGGCGAAATCAGCAGTCCGTCCAACTGGGAGGACTCAACGGGCTGGCTTTTATCCTCGCTGGTTTCGAGAAAGAAGTCAGTGCGCAAGATGGGATGGAGGCCGCGCAGGGTGTCGAAGACTCCCTGGCGAGAATGGTCGTCCAATGCGTCGGGGTAGTCGCGGATCAGCGTTTCGACGATATTGCCCAATGCGCCCCAGCCGATCAGCCCGACCCAGCAAGGGCCCCACTTGTAGAGTTTGTGGCTGTTCACCTTATGCTGGGGCGGCACTTTCAGCGTGCCGGCGGTAAAGAGTGAGTCCGACGCAATGGCGACGCGGTTTCCTTTTTCAACAGCAACAACTACCGACATGGCTGCATTTTCCTCGTTGAGCGCGGCAACGCCACACTAAACTTTGCGAGAATCCACCGGTAGGTCGCTACGGAATTGTCTCACGATGCGGCTTGATATGAACGTCGGTGGTCTGCTAACAAGGCGCATGCGAAAAATCTTCAGCTTCGTGCTACTGGTGGCCACGGCAATTGCCTGGTTCTCCGTAGTCGCCCCTGCTCAGGAGAATGGCTCGACCCTGGACGCCGCTCCCGCCAAGGAATCCCAGACTGCTTCGGCGAAGCCAACTGACCCGGATGCACAGCAAACGACCACACTCGATGAGGCCGATGACTTGGTCGACAGCGGCATGGACGAGTTTGGCGAATCGCTGAGGGCTTCAGTCCGCGAGTTGGCCAGCGAAGCAGCCCAAGCAACTGGCTTGAGCAGTGAGATTTCGACGTTCCTCAACTTCAAGATTGGCAGCTTTCAGGTGAAGGATTTGTCCGTGAGCTTCGTCATCCTGCTCGTGGCCATGATGATGCGCAACGTGATCACGCGCATCTTTTTCAAGCGCCTGCAAGGCTTGGCGAAGAAAACGAAATTTGAGCACGACGACGAGTTGCTCGACGTGCTGGAAAAGCCGTTCTCCATATTCCTGCTCATCCTGGGCATCTACCTGGCGATCTTGGTCCTGCCGCTCAGTTCGATGGTGGAAGGCCTGGTAGGCGATCTCTTCCGTGGCTTCACCATGGTGCTCGCCGTCTGGGGCATGCTCCGCGCAACGGATGTCTTCACCAAAGCAATTTCTGAGAACTTGGCCGGACGCGGCTCGGCCCTGCATGGCTTCATTCCCACGATTAACAAGACGCTGAAAATATTCATTGTGATCGTCGGCGTGCTGCTCGTCATTGACAACCTCGGCTACAATGTGGGCGGGATTCTGGCGACACTTGGCCTTGGCGGCGCCGCAATCGCCTTTGCCTCTCAAGATACGATTAAGAACCTGTTCGGCACGTTCATGATCATGCTCGACCGTCCGTTTAAGGTTGGCGACTGGATCATGGTCGGCGACAAAGTCGATGGCGACGTTGAAGAAATTGGCCTGCGTTCGACCAAGGTGCGCACTTGGCCGAAGACGGTTATTTCGATTCCCAACGGCGTCCTCGCCAATGAGTATATCAACAATTGGACGCGCATGCCGAAGCGTCGCGTAAAGCAGGTCATCGGCATCACCTACGAGGCGACAGCCGAGGATATGGAGGCGCTGGTGCAGGACATTCGCCAGATATTGCGCAACGACGAAGGCGTGAACCAAGAGTTCATCCTCGTCAACTTCACTGACTTCGGCAGCAGCTCGCTGGATATCCTCGTTTATTATTTTTCGCTGTCGACGAAGTGGCTCGAATACATGGACGTGCGTCAGCGCGTGAATTGCAAGATCATGCGCGCGATCCGTGACCGTGGTTTGTCCGTGGCCTTCCCCACGCGCACGCTTTACCTCGATGGCCAAGTGGCGCGCAACATGGCGCAAGTCGACTACGAAGACCGTTGGATGGAGCAGTCGCGCCGCGGTGGATTGGGTGGTGCTCGCCCGGCTGACACCGGCCACGATCCGAACCGTCCTCCAGGGCAACTTGGTGGCGGCGGCGACGGCGAAGGCCGACTCCCCGGCGACTTCGGTTCGCAATTGCCAATGTAGTGCTTGAAGCGATTTTCGGGCAAATCCGCTCATTGTCCGGGCAACCTTTTACTTGATCCCAGGGCTCAACGCCCTATGACTGGTGTTTCCGTCTGATCTTTTATCAACTTTAACCAATGCACGCCATGAAGCCGGAGATTATCAAAAAACTAGATTGCATGAGCCCGCAATTCCTCGTGGCGGACTTGGACCGCTCCATCAAGTTTTACACTGAGACTTTGGGGTTTCAGCTCAACTTCCGCTACATGGATTTCTATGCGGGCATCAATTGCAATGGGCACTCCATTCACCTGAAAGCCTGTCAGCCCTACACTGAGCACCAGAATCGAAAAATTGCCGAGGGGCATGTGGACGTCACTTTTGGCGTCATCGACATCGAGGCGGTTTATGAGGAAGTCTGCCAGGCTGGGGCGGAGATCGTGCAGCCCTTGCGGGTCATGCCCTACGGCACGGAGTTTTACATTGCCGACCCGGACCGAAACATCATCGCATTCTTTTGGAGCGAGGGTTGAACCGGCAACTTGAGGAAGCGTTCGCTCGCTCCTGATGAACGGTCTATCCGTACCGAAAATAGAACGTTGTTTTACCGTTTTATAGCTCTATCTCGAAACCTGCCTTGGCGTTACCCACTGGAGGGCGACGCTCTGTCGTCGCATCAGCTTGTTGTCGGATTTTTTAATTGCTGTCTTGTCTTTATTGCCAGGAATAGATTGAAAACATTTTACTGTACGATGTTACATAAATAAACTGGCTAAATGCTTCAACTGGCACTGAAAGGCTTACTACTCTTCGTTTGTTGAGTGATGTTTTTGAAGCTTAAAAGATACCGCTCTGAAAAAAGAAAGCTGAATTGAAAAGAGAGTTTGAAGATAATCCTTACCCTGAAACAGGTTATAAGCTGTTTCGTGATGGAACTGACTTGGTCTTTTACCCTGATGGAGGTTATTTCCCTTGTCGATGCGTGAAAACCAACGCACAGGAAGGACTTGAGGAAGTTTTTGAAACTGCGGTAGATGACGCATTGCTAAGGTCAATCCTCGGCTTGTTTATACCGAGAAGGTTACTGAGCGGTGTGATGGGGGAGAACCATGTGATTATGCAGATCTACCTTCGCAAAGACCTTGCCCTTAAAAGGAAGGCTTTGAGGTTTTTCATGGCTATGTCTATAGCGGCTGGAGTCTTGCTGATGGTGTCTGCGTTACTTGGCCAAAGTCTTCTACTTGGGTTGGTCTCAGGATTTTTATTTTTGGTATTTATCGTCCTTCGGAGAGTAAGCAGTATTCTTAGGGTTAATAAATGGAAACGAGACAGATTGCGGCTAACGGGGGCTGGTTTGTTGTTCGTGGAAACCCTCCAGCGCGAGGATTCGAACAAGTCGCCACAGGCGATGCCTAACGCAGCAACCTAGCCTAGACTTTCCCATCCAACTCGCGGTGATAACAGAGCAACGCCCTCCAGCTAAGCAGACGCCGCCCTCAAGCGCTCGCCGCTGGGGCGGCGCTGGCGTTGATCAGCTCCAGGAACGGCGGGAGGATGCTTCGGGCTTTTTGTGGGCCGATGCCTTTGATGGACATCGCTTCCTCGGCGTTCGCTGGTTTGAGGGCGGCCATTTGCTGGAGCACGGTGTTGGGGAAGATCGTGTAGGCAGGCGGGTTGCCGCGCTTGCGGCGCATGTCGTTGCGCAGCTTCACGAGCTGCTCGTAAAGGGCGTCGTCGGGCTCGGCGGCTTGGACGATGGCGTCATCAGTTTCCGGCCAGACGAGCTTGGGGCGCAGTTCGCCAAACATCACTTTGCTGCCGGAGTCGGTTAGCTCAAGCAGTGGGTAGTCTCCTTCGGTCACGGTCAGGTAGCCGCTGTTTTCCAACTCGTTGAGCAGCTTGCCGACGAACTCCGTGCCGTGCTCTTTCAAGATGCCGTGCGTGGACAGCTTGTCCAAGCCGGGGTCGACGATGACCTTGGCCTGGCTGCCGGTGAGGCACTTGATGATGCGGTCGCGGCCGTAACGCGCCTCCCAATGGTGACGACTGCGGCGGACGGACATCCGGGCGACGCCGCTCAGCGCCTTTTGCACCACGAGCGCCTTGTCTTCATCGACGGGGCCAACGTTGCCCGGGCGATGACGACAGCGGTCGCACTGGCCGCATTCGGCGGCGTCGGCGTCTTCGAAGTATTCGAGAATCCACTGCTGGCGGCAGCTCTTGGCGTAGGCAAATTGAATCAACCGGCGCAGCTTGTCCTCGTCGCGTTGGCGCTTGATGAGGAGCCCGCGCGCATCGAGCCCGAGCTCGCTGGCGAGACGCACACGCTTGAGCACCCGTGTGCCACGCAGGCGCGAGCCCGGCACGTCAAAGCGCTCGATGGCGCCGCAGCGGCGCAGTTGGCTGATGGCGGAGCTGACGGCCATGCCGTTTACTTTGCCCGGCAAAGTATCGCAGATTTCTTCCATGGAGAGGAAGGCCTCGTTGTTCTCATTCACGTTCCTTTGCAATACAGAGTGAATGCTGTGGATGAGGCTCAGCGGCGGGTTGGCGCCTTCGATAAAAAACTCCTGCGTGGTCTTGTCGGCGTAGCAGAACAGCATCTCGCAGTAGGCGGGTTTGCCATCGCGGCCGGCGCGCCCGGCTTCCTGGTAGTAGGCCTCGACGCTGCCCGGCATTTCGTAGTGTGCGACGAAACGGATGTCCGACCGGTCGATGCCCATGCCAAAGGCGTTCGTGGCGACGGCAATGGGGACCTCGCCGCGGACAAAGCGGTCTTGCGCGGCGTCGCGCTCACTGGGCGTCATGCCGCCGTGGTAAATGACGTGCTGCACGAACTCCTCGCGTAGTAGCGTGGACACCTCTTCGACGGACTTGCGGCGCGCGCAGTAGATAATACCGACGCCGTTGTTTTCGATGAGCTGGCGGATGCGCTTAATCTTGTCCTTGCGCTTGTCGATTTGCTTGATCGCAAAGGAGAGGTTGTCGCGGCCAAAGCCGGAAACAAACGTCGCCGGCTTACGCAGCTTGAGGTTGTTGGCGATGTCTTCGCGGACCTCAGGCGTGGCCGTTGCGGTGAAGGCCGCGCAGCACGGGTGGCCGATCTTTTCCAGGGCCTCGCCGAGGCGTTGGTAGTCGGGGCGGAAGTCATGGCCCCATTGGGAAATACAGTGCGCTTCGTCGACCGCGAACAGCGAGATCTTCACGCCCTTCAATGAGTCGATAAACGACTGCGCGCGGAAGCGCTCGGGTGCGACGTAAACCAGCTTGAGCTCGCCGCGGCGAAGGTCGTCGAGGCAGGCGCGTTGCTCATCCCAGCTTTGCGAGCTGTTGATCATGGCCGCCGCAATGCCGCGCGCATTGAGCGCGTCGACCTGGTCTTTCATCAGCGCGATGAGCGGCGAGATGACGAGCGTCACCCCGGGTAGCATCAGCGCGGGGAGCTGGTAGCAGAGGCTCTTGCCGCCACCGGTCGGCATGATGACCAACGTGTCGCGCCCGCCGATGATTGATTCGACGATTTCGTCTTGCGGCTCGCGAAATTGCTCGAAGCCGAAATGTTTTTTAAGTCCTTGGGCGGGCGTCATGCTGCCCTAACTAACTGCACGGAAATGCAGTGAGTCGAGGCTGAATTTGCCGGAAGTTTTTAGTCGTTGAGCGAGAGGTGTTTGGAGATGGTGATTTCTCGTTGTTCGCCCCCTTGGGAATCTTGCGCTGACTGGAATTCCGGTTGACTTTTCGCTGTTTGAGGATGCAATGTTTTTAAACGCTTCACCCCAGCACTATGTCCTCTTTTTCTATTCTCTCATCGTTGTTTGCGGCCACTGTGTTCGTCGCCAGCACGAGCAGCGCGCAATTGTTGATCATCGGTGGAACTGACCCCGATTACCTCAACAACGGCAGCTTCGAAACCGAAACGAATTGGTGGATCGGGGAGTTGGATAACGCGACTACCTTGTCCAGCAACCTGGGCGTCAACCAGGGGTTTTTACAGCGAGACAACATAACGCCTCCAGATGGCGACTGGTATGCGGTCGTGGGCGCAAACCTGGACCGGGAAGACCTGCGTGGGTTTTATCAGGATACGGGGTATGACCTCGTGGAAGGCGACACGTTCAACCTTAGTTTCTGGCATGCCGAGCACTATGCGCTGGAGTCGGGAGACAGCTTTTCCTGGATGCTGTTTACGACCAGCACGAATACCGACCAGGGCGTGGTGGATAGCATCATCGCCTCTGGCGATGTTGACGTGGTGCTCGACAATGAGTTTGTCAAAGTCGCGGCCAACGGAATCGGTGAAGTGACCAGTGATCTCGAAGGAGCGCGGCTGTTCATCGCATTTTTGCCAACGGGATTGAACAACGACTATGTTGCGCTCGACGAAGTCAACCTTTCGCTGGTGCCCGAGCCTGGAGTTTACGCGCTGATGATGGGGGTGGTTGTCCTGGGCGGACTATTCTGGCGTCGCCGTTACTATTCGCGATAGGCGACGATGATCTGCGGCGTGAGCTCTTCCATGGTCGTCGCGTCGAATTCGTTGGTTGCTTCGTCGTGATAGCATGCCCGGTAAAATAGGTCGTTGATCGACTCGCAGAGGGGGGCGGGGATGCCGCGCTCTGTGGTTAAACTTTCGGCTATTTCCTGCGGGGTGGCCGCGACGTCATGTGGGAAGCCGAGCTTGATCAGCGCTTTCAACATTTCGTGGTAGCTGTAGATGATGCGCTCGCGGGGGGATTGCCGCCCCAGCGCTTTCTTGAATTGCTCAGCGATGCGGTGAAAGGCGGAATCGGTGTTTTCAAACGGTGCGTCGGCGACTTCCTGTTTCTCGCTAAAGAAGCGAATCAGGTACGGGAGTAAAAAATAAGCCATCGCCGCGAGCACCACGAAGTCCCACCACTTTATCTGGTGCTTTTGAGTGGTTGCTGCGGCTCGTTCCATCACGAAGGCAGGCGCCTTGGCGGGATTGAGTTCGACGCCCATCAGGTGAAGCAGCACCCCGAGCACGAGGTAAATTGCCAGGATGCCAGCGCTAAGCCCAAGGATGATCAATGCGAGTTGACCATGATCCCGCCAGGACAGATACGCCCGGGACTCGGGAGGGTCGTAGGTGAGTTGCAAGGCGAGGATCAGCAGCAGCGGGATGCACCAGAAGAACAGCTTTCCGGCCAAGCCCCAGAATGCAGCGCCTAACGCCAGGAAAATGCCGATCCGCATGAGGACATCGGTTTGCGACTGTGCGCGCGTCGCTGTCAGGCCGATCAGCCCGAAGCCGACGGCCATTGCCACACGCTTGGCGGCGGGGCTGTCGGTCATCAGGTTGGCCCCAATGAGAAGCGCGAGGACCGGCAGGACTATTTTCCAGCGACCTTCCATGTATTCCCAATCCATGTCGCTGACCTTGACCAGGTATTCATTGAGTGCGACGGCGATGCAGATGCCGAAAATAATGAGCACTGTCGTGCTAATGGCGCTGCCCGTGGACAGCGGTCCCCAGGCGCCGGCCCACAGGGGCAACATGCTGAGGGAAAAGATCGACAACGCGTGCCAATATTGGGGCGTCAGCTGCCTCACAGCGGACCCTCCAGCATGGACTTTTCCAGGCCGCGTTCGATATCGACCCACCAAAACGCAGCTACTCGATTGCCGATCTGGGCCGCCAGTTGTTGGCGATTGGGCCGGGCGGCGCGGTCTTGCAGCGATTTTTCATAAGCGACCATGCCTTCGTCGTCCAGGATCACCAAAAAGATCTGGCATGGTTTCCAGGCAAAGGGTTCGAGCAGTTCATCGAGCGCGTCGATGGAGAAATTGACACGACTTTGGATCAGCCAGAAGGTCGACCCGTCGCGGATGATATCCGGGTGTTCTTTTAGTTGCGCTTTGAGTGTCGATTCACTTTTTTCGCGAACGGGGATGAGCGCGTCGAGGATTGCGATGAGGTGCTGGTGACCACAGTCCGACGGCACAAACACCGATGGCTTGCTGTTGATGAGCACGCCGATTGGTTGCCCGCTTTGGATGGTCTTAGCCGCAATGCTGCCCACCAGTTGCACGCCGTATTCTTCGGTGGAAACTTTGCCGGTGCCCGCGCGACCGGCCAGTGGCAAGTCCAGCAATATGAAGGTGTTTGCGGGCGTTATCTGCTCGTATTCGCGAACCATCAGCTCTTCGCTGCGCGCGGTTTGCGGCCAGTGAAGGTGCCGGTAGGGATCGCCGGGGACGTATTCGCGAACGCCGAGTTGGAGGTCACTTTCTCCCGCACGCGCCCGGGGCAAGCCTTCGGGAATCGCGTCGGGAATGCCGATGCCTGGCGGGCTTACAGGGACATTAAACACCTGCGGAAAAACGGAGAATTCCTGTTTCACGTCGAGCGTTCGTGTGAAAATAAACATGCCCAGAGGGTCGGACAACTCGATGCGAATTGGCCCAAGCGTGTAGCGTCCGCGGTCCATGTAGCACTCGGCGTTGTAGTGAAATTCGGTGGAGGAGTGGGGGGGGAGTAAGCCAGGAAGCGTCAGGTATTTGTCCGCCTCCATTTCGGGCTCGAAGTTATCATGCACCATGAGCCGAAAAATCGGAAACCAATGCCGGTTCTCGACAGTGATGGCGACGTCGACGCGTTCTCCCTCGCAAGCGCCGTCAACGCAGGTTCTATGGGCGCGAATTAATTGACGTTGCTGCAGGACGATCAGCGCGCAGCAAAAGCCAAATGTTGGAATGAACAGGCCCGCGAGCAGGTAAGCGGCGTTCTGTAGGTTCCACCCAAACATGATGAGCAGTCCCGAGCCGAACAGCGTGACGGCGCGGCTGATGCGTTGGCGCTTCTGCTCGCTGGCGGTCATGGTTTACTGCGTGATCGGCACCTCGACGTTGTCCAGAATGTCGCGGATGACTGCGGCCGCCGAGTCGACATTGACGACTGAGCGAGTCTTTAAAATAATGCGGTGTGCGAGGACGAAACTCCCAACTTCTTTCACGGTGTCGGGGCGCACGAAATGCTCGCCCTTGAACAGGCTTTGCGCCTGGCTGGCGCGCATGAGCGCCAAGGAGCCACGCGGGCTCGCGCCGACGGCGATACGCTCGTCCTCGCGGGTGGCGGCCATGATGCGCGCGATGTAGTCGAGGATGTTGGGCTCAATGTGGACCTCGCGCACGGCGGCCTGCGCTTCGAGCACTTCATTGACCGAGATGACTGGCTGCACGTCGAGCACGGGGTGGTGCTTGACCTGCATCTGCATGACGCGCGCCTCCTCCTCGACGCTCGGGTAGCCGAGGGAGAGCTTGCCGAAAAAGCGGTCGAGCTGCGCCTCGGGCAGGGAGAAGGTCCCCTTGAGCTCGATCGGGTTTTGCGTGGCGATGACAAAGAACAGCCGCGGCAGGTCATGTGTCACGCCATCGACAGTGACGGTGTGTTCGCCCATGGCTTCGAGGAGGCTGGACTGCGTGCGTGGTGTGGCGCGGTTGATTTCGTCGGCAAGCAGGACGTTGGCAAAGACGGGCCCGCGACGGAACTCAAACTCGTTGCTTTGCCGGTTGAAGACGGCGACGCCAGTCACATCGGACGGCAGCAGGTCGGGGGTGAACTGGATACGCTTGAAGTCGCCGGAAATGGATTTGGCCAGCGTCCGCGCGAGGATCGTTTTGCCGACCCCGGGCATGTCCTCGATCAGCAGGTGGCCGTCGCAGACGAGGGCGATCAGCACGCCCTGCATGGCGCCGGGCTTGCCGACAATGACGGACTCCAGGCTCTGGCGCAGCCGGGTGAGTTTGGTGAGTATATTCGAATCCATAGCAGTGGCGGCAGAAAATCTTATTAATTAAAATGATTAACTCATGAGGGTGGAGAAATATTTAATGACTTTTCCATCACGAATTATGGCAAACCCGCGACAACCGCATTTTTTAGCGAAATTTTCGGGAGGGCTACTAAATGACCAAAGTTCGTCTCCTTCCTCTAGTTGGCTGGTGAAGCTTTTCCATGCGGCTGTCACTTGCCCGAAGGGGCGCTCTTGGAATTTTGTCCTGACTTTGGCGATTGGAAGCTTGAATGCATCAGCTTTACTTTGCAGTTCAGCTTCCTCAAAGGAAGCTATGCTTCCTTGGTGCTGTAACCAGCTTGATGGTATGAGTCTTTCTTCCGACATATTGGTGAAGTAGAGCTTTGCGGTCAATATTCGCTACGGATTGATAACACTGTGCCGGGCAAAGTCAAAGGGGGAGTCGCTGTGGATTGGGGATGTCGGGAAGGATCGCGAATTTCCACATTCGCCTCCATTCAACGACTTTTAAATTCAGATGGATTGGCAGCGATTGTGGAAATTCGCGATCCGCGCTTGATCCGCAGGCGGTTTGGCGCGCTTTCTTTCGCGATTGACGCCGGGCGGCTTTGGCCCTTGCGTTGCGGGTTTCTAAATAACCCGGATTTTTACATTATGCTGCAAGCAGGCATCGTCGGACTGCCCAACGTGGGCAAGAGCACCCTTTTTAACGCCCTTACGCGCACCCGCAAGGCGGAGGCCGCCAATTACCCATTTTGCACGATCGAGCCCAATGTGGGCGTGGTTGAAGTGCCGGACGAACGTCTGGAGCCGTTGCGCCAGATCGCCAAGACCCAGGTGATCATTCCGGCGGCGATTGAGTTTGTGGACATCGCGGGGCTCGTCGCTGGCGCCAGCGAAGGTGAGGGCCTCGGCAATAAGTTTCTGGCCAACATCCGCGAGGTGGACGCTATTGTCCATGTGGTGCGCTGCTTTGATGACGACGACATCATCCATAAGATGGATACGGTCGACCCGATTCGCGACATTGAGGTGATCAACACCGAACTCATCCTGGCCGACCTGCAAAGCGCCGAAAGCCAGCTCGACAAAAACCGCCGTCGCGCCAAGGGCCAGGACAAGGAAGCCGTCGCCAACGCCGCGTTGCTCGAAAAAATCGTCATGCACCTCAACGCCGGTAAGCCTGCCGTCACGATGGACTTGACCGACGACGAGCGCGAGCTGATGAAGACCTTCTGCCTGCTCTCAGCCAAGGATGTGCTCTACGCCTGCAATGTGGGTGAGGAAGATCTCGCCAACGGTGGCAACGACTACACCGCGAAGGTCGCCGCCTGGGCCGGAGAGCACCACGGCGCCGGGTCCTGCGTGATTTGCGCCCGCATCGAGGAAGAGCTTTCCGAACTGGAGCCCGAAGAAGCCAAGGAATTCTTGGCGGACCTCGGCGTCGATGGTTCGGGTGTGTCCGGCCTCATTCAGGCGGCTTACTCGCTGCTCGGCCTGGCGAGCTACTTCACCGCCGGCGAAAAAGAAGTTCGCGCTTGGACCTTCCACGTGGGCATGAAGGCCCCGCAATGCGCGGCCGTGATCCACACCGACTTCGAGAAAAAATTCATCAAGGCGGAAGTCGTGAGCTACCCGGACCTCGTGGCCGCAGGCTCAGTCGCCGCCGCGCGCGACGCGGGCAAATACCGTCTGGAAGGCAAGGAATACTTATTTAAGGACGGCGACGTCGCGCTGTTTAAGGTGGGCGGTTAATCGCCGCCACACCCTCCGCCGCAACTGCCACCACAGGAGCTGCCTCCGTCGTCGCCATCGCCGCTGAAGAATCCGTCTTCACCGAAAAGGCTTTCGAACCAGCCGCCTTCGTTACGGCGGGAGTCGGTTGTGTTGTCGAAGTAGGTGCCGGATCCCGCATCGTTGCCGGCGTCCCCGGCGTAGATGCTGGAGGAAGATTCCCGCTTGCGGCTTTGGTCGCCGGCGATGACGCCTTCTGGGCCGATGGTGCGCAGATCCTGGCCGGTTTCATCGACGACGCCTAAGTCGGAGCAAAAGATTTTCCGCTCGTGGCAGAGGTCGGACCAGACCCAGGCGTGGGTAAATGCATCCTGCACGCCGTAGTAATTATGAAAGGCGGGCTCGGTGCTGAGTGGCGCTAGGCGGTTGCTGGACTTTGCGCGGGCTCCGTCGCCGCGGCGGATCATTTTACGGAAGGTCTTTTGCTGAGTCGCCTCGACGTGCATGTGCTGATGCAGCGCCATTACGACGGCTCCGGTAAACTGGTCGAACAAGCCGCGTTGTTGGCATAGATACGCGTCGTAAATTTCCTGTTTGGCGAAGATCGGCGCCAGGGATTCGCGCAGTTGGGCGTCGCTACTGTTCTTTGCGGAGAATTCGTTGGAGAAGCCGTTGATGTGGATCTCAATCGGGTGGGCGCCGACTTCGTGGCTGCGTAAAATGTTTACCTGCACGAGGAAGGTCATACCGGGCACGTGGTGCTCCAAGACGAGGGAGAGCTCATTGAAGAGTTCATTTTCCTGCGGATCGATCTCGCGCTCGAAGGCGTCCATGCAGAGGCGCAGGTCCTGCGGGATGCCTTGGTAGTCGTAGTAAAAATCGGTCGCGTCCTTGGACAGCCGGACGATGTTATCAACGCCGATAGCCTGCAGCGCGAGGTTGAGTGATTGAAGAATCGAAATCGCCGTGAAAGTCTGGCGAACTTCCTTGGGAGAAGAAAGACCTAGCGTTAAAAAGTGGGCGAGTTTGCCGAAGGCTTTGGTCGGCCTGCGACGCTCTATGTGGGAGAGTTCGGCAGGTTCTACAGTGATGAGTGCTTTGTAGTACATTGTAGAGTCGGGTGGGTTAAGAGGCTTCGCAGGCGCCGCAGGCGGAGGCGGCAGGCCCAAGGTCGGGGTTATCCCAGAAGCGGATGCTGGGTGGCCCAAAGGCGCTTTTGTAAGCGGCGAGCGTTGCTCGATATTGATGGTGGTTTTGATCGACGGCGCCGCCGGGTGTGTGGTGGATGTACTTGTCGAAGTGCTTTTTGCAAACAGCGTGATACTCGTAAGTGAAGAGAATGAATTCGTGCCAAGCAAGGTCGACTTTATGCGATGGCGTTAGTGGTGAATTACTCTGTGAGACGAGCGTCAGAAAACGAATGACCTCTGTCAGAGCTTCAGTTGCTGTAGGCGCATCACAGGTTAGTGCGCGTGCAATCTTTTCACCGAGTAACGGTCGAGTTTGGATCAGTTTACACGCTATATTGCAGGCGTTAAGCTTTGGATAGTGAGCTTGTATCATGACAGTCGCAGTTCCCTGACGCTACCATGTTGGGGGCAACGCGTGAATTACAATTTGAGAAAAGAATTGTAAGTCAATATTGCAGCCAGATCAGGGTGACTCAGGTTAGCAAGCGGCGCGTCCCAGGAGTGTATCGATCTTATCGGCGAATTTGCGGACTGATTCCAGGGGCTTGTTGAAAAACAAGTCCATGCCGGTGGCTTCGCGGCTGAGGTTGCGCTTGTTGAGATACAGCCCAGAACAGCCGACGATGTAAGTGTCCATATTGAAGGGGCCGTGTAGTCCCTTGCGGATTTGTTCGGCGATGGTAAACCCGTCAATGCCGACCATGGCGATGTCCAGAACGATCAGGTCAAAGTGATTTGTTTTCAACAGATCAGAAGCCTCGGCGGCGTCTTCCGCTTCAGTGATGACGTATCCGCGCGGTGTAAGTATCAGGCGGATGAGTAGTCGTGATTCGTTACAGTCGTCGACCAAGAGTGCGTGTGGTTGGTTCATCGTAGGAATTTTATCCTACTAATAGCGAGTTATGCATTGATGACAAATGAATCAGTTATCTTCACAATTTGATTACAATGGGGGTCGTTACTATGTGTAGTGCATAGATAATTGATGGTTAGTGCTTATCTAGTAAATTACTACAGTAGTTAGTGGATTAAAGATCGCCGCTATATGGCTAACATAGTTTCTTTAATTTGAGACTATGGGGAAGATGACCCACTTATCTTTTGGGGCGGCTGAAATACCGGAATGTGCGATATTTGAGGATGGTCAGCTAATCCACTGACGCAGTTCAATTATCATTGATTGGGCTTCATGTCTGGCGGCCAGGGAATTTGGCTGACGTTAAACCAATACCGTTCGAGTATTTCGAGCACGACAATATCCGGTTTTGTTTCTTCAATGAGCGACACATCCAAATCATAGTTCCATTTTGCAGTGTAGTGACGAAATGCCGGTTGTAAAAATGGCTCCATAGCTAAGAGGAAGGAGTCGTGAAAGATGAGAATTGATAAGTCGGTGCTGGCATTGGAATTCTCAAACTCGAAAAGCACATTATTGGTTCGATGGACCTTTTGAGGAAGCTTAACTTCTCGAGCGGGATTCGTTGGCTTTGCCGTCACGCGTATGTCGTCAATTTGTTCATCTAACAAGAGGAAGCTGGCTAAGTCCCCGCCTTTTCTGGAGGCGATGCCGAACTCATAGTCATCGTCGTTAAACAGAGGGATTTCTGGCGCCAGTTGATGGAGCTCTTGAGTCAGCGTTTGTGCGCCTATGGATGCGCCTAGCTTGTTCCAGTGAGTGTCAGTGCGGTAGTAGAGCGTTTGCTCATGTTGTTTTTTCCCTTCGCGGAGTATAGGCTCCAGATCGACAAAGTTGAGCTCAGGGGCTGCACTGAGCCGGTTACGAATTGGATCGAGGTGGGGCGTCTTGATGACTGGCTTGATGTGCGCAGGTAAATACTCTGGATAGAGGCTTACCTTGTTCGGCGGAGTTACGATGAGGAAGAAAATGTCGCGCTCAGCCAACCAAGCGTTCCAGGCTTTGAGTTTGGCAATCGCGAGGTCTTGCTCTGCGTCAGACATATTCAGGACTCCGCGCCATTGATCGATGGTGTCGTCACGTCCACCTGAAGCCAGATACATCCAGCCGTCTTCTCCGCGTAGTACAGTGCCTGACCAGCCGGAGTAGTCCGGTAGCGTGTCACGAAGAAAATAGGCGGCGTGAATCATTTCCGAGCGTAAGCCAAAGCGGTCTTCGAAGTAGGCGGAGAACTCGCCGGGCCACTTCGCAAATTGTCCCGGATTGTTGGGGATGCTGGGCAGTGGAGCCAGCGTCCGGTTCTCCAAGTTTTCAGTATCCTCGTGTCGACTGAAAGGGATCAAGCACAGTGGTGTGAACAGGATTATAAAAAACACCAGGACATGAGCGCGGGCTTCAGATAAACCTTTCGTATTCACTGACTGTGATTTGTGCTGCATCTAAAAACGGAAATACAGAAAAGGAGAATGCGTCGAACTGACCATTAAAATGATCGCCAGGCAAAACAGGACGTAGAGCAGCACAAACTTGATGGTCTCAGTCCAATCAGAGAGAAAGGTCAAGGAATTGGTGCGCTGAGATAACAGGCGAAATAATGGAGTTGCCGCGATGATGCCCACCGCCATGACGATCCATGCCTCGGTATCGACGACCATCGGAAGTGGGTAGTAGGCCACATCTGATGCGCCAAAGCCAAAGAGCACTCCAAGAAAACGCAGGGCTTCACCAAAGTCTTCCACCCGGAAAAACAACCAACCGATCAGCACGATAAAGATTAGGTAGAGATGCTTTACGGGCGCCCAGAGACGATCAACCATGCGCCCCCACCAGCCGCGTTCGATGATCAGGAAGAAGCCGTGATACAGCCCCCAAATAAGGAAGGACCAACTGGCGCCATGCCAGATGCCGCACAGGGCAAAAACCAAGGCCAGGTTGAAGGCGTTGCGCCACTTTCCGCAGCGGTTGCCTCCCAGTGGGATGTAAAGGTAGTCGCGAAACCAAGTAGACAATGTCAGATGCCAGCGCCGCCAGAACTCTTTTACGCTGCTCGCGATGTATGGGTAGTTGAAGTTCTCCGGGAAGCTGAAGCCAAACATGGCGCCCAGGCCGATCGCCATGTCGGAGTAGCCCGAAAAATCAAAGTATATCTGTAGGCCGTAGGCAAGCAGCGCCACCCAGACTAGTGCAGTGGTGCATTGGTCTGGCGGTAGGGCAAAAACGGTGTCCGCGACACCAGCCATGGCGTCAGCGATGATGACCTTCTTACTCAAGCCGATGATAAAGCGGCGTATTCCATACGCAAATTTTTCCCAAGTAATGCTACGCTCGGTCAATTCATGTGCGATGATTTCATAACGCACGATGGGGCCAGCGATGAGCTGTGGAAACATCGAGATATAGAGGGTCAGGTTGATCAGGCTGCGTTGCGGCGCTACGTGCCCGCGGTGGATGTCGATCAGGTAGGACAGTGCTTGAAAGGTGAAAAAGGAAATGCCGATGGGCAGTGGTATGTCTGGTAGGCGCACCCATTCGGCGGCCAGCGTAGTGTTGATCGTATCGCAAATTAGGTTCGTGTATTTGAAAAACCCGAGAAGCGCCAGATTGCCAATAATGCCCAGGGTTAAGGGCAGTTTACGACGCTCTGCGCTGGTCTTGCCGATCCACAGTCCAGCGGCGTAATTCATTACACACGAAAAGAGCAACAGCAGGACATAGAATGGCTCGCCCCAGGCGTAAAAGATCAGACTGGCAATGAGCAGGAAGACATTGCGCCAACTCCGTCGACTCAGCCAGGCCCCGAGTAGGACGACTGGGAGAAACAGAAATAAAAATGTTGGTGAGCTAAAGACCATTCGCTTAGCAGCAGATTTGGCCAATATGCGTTTTGGAAAATGCCTCGGTAGGCAAACTTTTTCCTAACCAGTCTGGATGACAGAAAGCGCCCACCGCTCATTTGCGCGGCTGATTTGCACTGGCGAATTGAAAGCTTCGCTGAGCACCTCGCTGGTTAGTATGTCTGTGGTGACGCCTTGGGCGAGGGTTTGGCCGTTGCGGAGAATGAGCGTGTGGGAAAAGCCAGGCATGATCTCTTCGACATGATGGGTGACGAGGATGATTGTTGGCGCCTCTGGCTGCCGGATCAGTTCCTCAATGCTGAGCATGAATTTTTCACGCATCACTGGATCAAGCCCGGCGCATGGTTCGTCCAGAATGAGGAGCGCTGGTCGCGTCATCAGGGCTCGCGCGATGAAGACGCGTTGACGCTCTCCCTGACTTAGGTATAGCCAGGCGCGATCCGCAAGGTTGGCTACGCCCAGACGCTCCAGGCATTCTCGGGCGAAGTTGTCGTCCGCCATTTCCTGGTTACGGGTCCAGTAGCCTAGTTGCGCCTTCGGGCCACTGAGCACGGTATTGAGCGCAGTTTCATCGATGGGCACCTTTTGCGATATGCCAGAGCTGACGAGGCCAATGCGTTGACGCAACTTGGACCAGTCGGTCTTACCGTAGGTTTGCCCATCGATTTGGATTTTGCCGCGACTCGGAGTCAGGTAGGCGGTCATGGCTTGCAAAAGGGAGGTTTTGCCGGAGCCATTGGCGCCCAGGATTACCCAATGCTGTCCCTTATCCACGCGCCACGATACGTCGTGAAGTATCGTAGTTTCCCCACGGATAACGCTTAAGCCCTGGATGTCGATGATCGCGCTGCTGTCTGGCATGCGGACAAGTTGTGCCGCTTCTGCCTGAAAGACAAGTGCGCCTTACCAGTCTGAGTAGGCGTCGGGGGAGATGAATTTGCTGGCGCCGCCGCCAGGGCGGAGCTCGACGAGGATGACCTCTTCGCTATTCGCGGGGAGCTTGACCGTGAAGCCGATCATTTTGGCGCCGGGGTTGGGGGCGTCGTAGTCGTGCGGAGGCGGGTCCATCTGGTAGATTTCCAGTTGCGCGTTGGCGGGAGATTTAACCACGAGCTTGAGCTGTTTGCCGTCTTGACGGAGCGTGGCGCAGGTCGGGCTGTCGATGGTTACGTCGGCGTGGGTGCCCATGCCCCAGCGGATTTCCGTTTCATGATCGAGCGTTTCCACGACATCGCGCACGACGACCGTGCCATGCTCGTGGCGCCCCATACCGCGGCGGGCGGATTGGAGCTGTCCGGCGTAGACCGGGCTTGTGTCGATGATCGTGTGAGGGAAGGGGCCGTCGTCCACATCCTTGATGATGGAGGCGTCGCCTTGGACGTCCATATTTTGTCCGTCCACCATGAGTACGTTGTGGCTCTTGATGCCGAGCCGGAACACATCCCAACGCTGTTTGCCCCATAGCTGTATGTCGATGCTCTCAAGGCTGTAGTAGTCCTGCATGCCAAGGTCGATGGCCCAGCGTACGCCGTCGGACTCCATCACGAAAGTTCCTGCATCCATGTGGGCATGGCCGGCGGATGGCGAGCCGCCCTTGATGCCGTAAAACGTGGCGTTGGGATCCTCCCAACTGGTGCGGTGGAAGGTTACTGGCACCTCGCCATCGCCATGCCAGTGATTGGCCATGGGAGCCTCGATGCCTTGCATCGGAGGGGCCCAGATCAGGGCGAATGGAAAGAGACGGTAGTCTGCGCCGTTGGGGTTGTGCTCCCGGTTCAGGAATTCTTCGAGCAGTGGGCGTTCGCGCCACAGGAGAGCGGGGTTCTGAGTGTAGTCGGCAAACCAGACCATCGAGGTGTTGAAGCCGTTGCGGATGCGGCAGTCCGAATAGTTGAAAAAGTCTCCACTGGGGCCGGAGGCGTGTAGGTAATATTCGCTTGAGTCGAGAAAGCCGGGCGATTGAGCGAGATCAAAATCGCTTCCCAAAACCGAGTCGAGCGCATCGATCAGCAGAACGTTGAAGCTGGTGCCGTAGCTCCAGTACATCGGCCCTTCGGGGTAGGCGCCATCGGGTGCGTAGACGCCCATGCCGTAGTGGATGTTGTCCAGCGCGCGTTGAATCATCTGCTCCGCCAATTCCGGCTCGTCTTCGTAAATCGCCAGCGCGCCCATGACCATGCCGGCATGGCAGACTTGGTTCCAGTTGTTGGCGTGGTCTATCCACCACCAATTTTCCGCCAATGAGGGCTGCAGACCTTTCTCCACAATAGCTTGGCGAATGGTAACGCGGGCTTCAGGGGAGAGTGCATCGTAGCACCAGTCGTAGCCGATCGCCAGTGCGGCGGTCATCTCACCGGTGTCGAGAAAGTGTGAGGGATTCCAGTCGGAAAACTCAGCTACAGCGAGCATTTCAGCTTGTGCGCGAAGTGCGTATTTGGGGTCGCCGGTGAGGCGGTAGGCCAGGCCCAGGTAACCCATGCGACGGAGGCATGCGCGTGATGTTTCAAGGAGCCGACGGCCTTCAAGCTCGCGTTTGAGCGTAGGCAGTTCAACCATCTGATCAGCGAGTTCGATGACATGTTCGGATGCTTTGCGTAGCAACGCATCTTCCTTTAGCTTGGCGCGGAAAGCGTTTTCTTCACTGTCGGGGAGGAAGAGGCGCGGGTGCGTTTTGGCAGCTTTGGCCAGTAAGTTAGACATGTCTTCGGCCAAGGCGCGGGAGTGAGCTGTGGAAAAAATCGCCAGCAAAACGAGGGTTACTCGAATGAAAAGCATCGGCCAATTACCCAATAGCCCAAAGTGAGCGTCAATTCAATACCAGGGCCCTGCGCCGCGGTCGCGCGGCGGGTTTTTCACTTTTTGCGGTATTCACTGGGACTGCGCCCGGTGACTTCCTTAAACTGGCGGGAGAAAAAATACTCGTTACAGTAACCAAGCTTGAGTGCGATCTGCTTAATGAGCAGGTCGGACTCACGCAGGAGCAGGCAAGCCTTATTGATACGGGCGTAGACCTGGTAGCGCTGCGGGCTGCAGTTCATGATCTTTTTGAAGACGCGGGTAAAGTAATCAGCGCTGTAACCGCATTCGGTGGCGAGTGCGGCGGTGGTGATTTTGGCGCCGGGGTCTTGCTGAATGCGCATCGCGATTTGCGAGATCAGGCGGCGTTGATAACGATCATGACTGGCGGATTTATCTGCGCGGCTTCGCTGCGACTGAGTCAGCATCTCCATGAGCAACGCGCGGAAGAAGGTGTCGGCAGTTAGGATCGACGCTTGAACCGTTTTCACTTTCGGCGCGAAAATGCTGATCGGCAATGGCGCGAAGATCAGGTACTGGTAGTGATCGTTGACGTACTGGAAGTAGGGATTTGACTGGAGGTTCTCGGCGTCGGGGCTGTCCTTGTAGTCCACGTAACACTGCCAGTACAGTTCGACAATGTGCCGGGTGACAGTTTCCGCCATATCAGCTTCGACGACATCGATGAGCTTCGGGCATTCCTTCGGCAGCACGGAGATCGCTTCCTGACCGCGTCGCAAATCAAACGCGATGAAGTTCGTGCCAATGGGGCGCTCCAGGTCTTGCACGACCCGATACCGGACTCCAGGACGAAACCAGTATAACTCGCCTTGCCGGACTTCCTGGCGCACGCCATCGACTTCTATCGTGCAGACGCCGCGCCAGAAGAACCACAGCTCATGGTTTTCGAGCGTCCTTGGGTTATGCCAGGGGTTATAATTTTCGACGTCACTGGGCCAATCGGAGCGCCCAACGTGCACCACATCAATTTCTAAATCCGACAGAAATGACATGGGGGGTAGTGGCTCATTTGAAGGTTAGGCGTCTTTCTGATGCTTGATCGCGGCTGCGATGAACGCGGCAAACAGCGGATGCGCGTGATTGGGCTTGGACTTGAATTCCGGGTGGAACTGCACGCCAACCATCCACGGGTGGTCAAACACTTCGGCAATTTCCACGAGGTTACGCTCGGGGTTAAAACCGGCGATGCGCAAGCCGCTGCGTTCGAGGATTTCGCGGAAGTCGTTGTTAAACTCGAAACGGTGGCGATGACGTTCGTGGATAATGAAGTCCTCGTCGGCCTGAGGCGCTCCGAGCACGTCAGCATAGGCGGCCCATGAGTGGGTGTCCGGCGTCAACTGGCATGGGTATGCGCCCAGGCGCATGGTGGCGCCTTTTTCGGTCACGCCCACCTGGTCGGCCATGATGTTAATCACGGCGCTGTCGCAGGCGGGATCGAACTCCAGGCTATTCGCTTTGGGATAGCCCGCCACGTGGCGCGCGTATTCGATGACTAAAATTTGCATCCCCAGGCAGAGGCCGAAGTAGGGGATCATCTTGGTGCGCGCATACTCGGCGGCGGCGATTTTACCTTCGATGCCGCGGTCGCCAAAGCCTCCAGGCACCAGGATGCCGCCCAAGCCTTTCAAGTGCGCTTCCGGGCCGTCTTCTTCGATGGCTTCAGAATCGATGCGGACAATGTTCACGCCGCAGTCGTTGGATACGCCGGCATGAGTGAGGCTTTCGTAAACGCTCTTGTAGGCGTCTTGAAGTTCGATGTATTTGCCGACCACGCCGACATCCACGCGGTTGGCGGGATATTTCAGGCGGCGCACAACGGACTTCCACTCCGCCATGTCGCTGTCGGGCGCATTCAGTCGCAGGTGATCGACCACCAAGTCGTCGAGGTTTTCTTGTGCGAGGCGAATGGGCAGCTCGTAGATGGAGGTCTCGACGTCCATTTCTTCGATAACCGCCTTGACCGGGATGTTGCAAAAGAGGCTGAGCTTCTGGCGTATATCCAGATTGATAGGCTGCTCCGTGCGGCACACGAGGATGTCCGGCTGGATGCCGATTTCGCGGAGCTTGGCGACAGATTGCTGGCTGGGCTTCGTCTTTAATTCGCCCGCGGCCTTGAGAAAGGGAATCAGGGTGACGTGGATGAACAACACGTTGTCAAAGCCGACTTCGAGGGCAAATTGACGCATGGCCTCCAGAAAAGGAAGCCCTTCAATGTCGCCAACGGTGCCGCCAATTTCGGTGATCAGCACGTCCACGCGTTCTTCACCCTCCCCGGCGCCGCCGTAGATGTGGCGCTTAATTTCGTCGGTGACGTGGGGGATCACCTGTACGGTTTTCCCAAGGAAGTCGCCACGCCGTTCCTTTTGGATGATCTCCTCGTAGATCTGACCCGAGGTCAAATTGTTGTGGCTGGAGAGGGTGCCGCTGGTAAAGCGTTCGTAGTGGCCGAGGTCCAGATCTGTCTCCGCGCCGTCGTCGAGCACGTACACTTCGCCATGCTGAAATGGGCTCATCGTGCCGGGGTCGACGTTCAGATACGGGTCAAATTTTTGCAGACGACAGGTCAACCCGCGTTGCTCCAGCAGGGCGCCGAGTGCGCCCGCAGTCAGCCCCTTTCCGAGGGAGGACACCACACCGCCGGTGATGAAGATGAATTTCGTGTTCTGGGTTTCCGCTTGGTCAGCCATGGAGCAAATTTGTATTCTAAAAAAGAAAAACGGGCGGCGGAGGCGACCGCTGCCCGGGTCTAAATAAAAAGGCGCGCTCAGCCCTCAGCGCAACCCGTTTTTCGCGCAGATGGCGAATTTTCTGCCCTGACTTGTGCAAGCCGTTGATCTTGAGCAGGAAATTCAGTCATTGATTCGCGACACTTGAATTCTAAACTTTCTCTCATGCCCAATATCGAGGAATTAGCTGCGCAGCTTGCTGGCGACGATAAGTCACGCTATATGCCTTGGCTCGACGCCCTGTCCGAGGGCGCGTTCCTGCAGGGGGAAGCGCACTTGGGGGAGCGCGCCTTTAGCCTGACGGCGGAAGCTTGTGAAACGCCCAAGCAATTTTCGCTGCTGGTTGAGGCATTTGACGAACACGCGAAAGAGCACCCCTATGCCCCCAATGGGTTCAATTTGCTGGCCGATCATGTGGACGACTCTCCCGATTCTTTGGCGGACTGGATTGCCGCCGTGGAGTACTTCTACGACTGGCTTGCTCAAAAAAATCGCACTTCGCCCGGCTTGGCTCAGATACTGGATTACCTAAGCTGCTGTGTTGAGGCCCAGAAAAGCCTGCCTCACAAGGAAGCGCTGGTGGACGTCCTCACGGACATGCTCGATCGCTACGGATTTGAGGGATAAGGCTCTTTCAGGGAAAGTATTGGTCGAAGTGTGCGACGACGTCTTTCGGCGGTTTCACGGGGCGCCCTTCGGGGCTCATGAATGCGTGTCGTGACGTCCCGGTGACCAATAACTCCTCTCCACGGCGCACTTCATAGCTGATATTAATGCGCAATGTGGGTGGTTCGTCGATAAAGCAGACGACTTGGACTTTGTCGTCAAAGAAAGCCGGTTTTTTATAGCTGGCGGAGATGTCGAGCACAGGCAGCAAATAGCCACGGGACTCCAGTTCGCGGTAGGAAAGGCCGATATTGTCCAACATCTCCACGCGGCACAGCTCGAACCACACAAAGTAATTTGTGTGGTAGACTATGCCCATCTTGTCGGTTTCGGCGTAACGGACGCGAATGTTGGTGGTCGATGAGATCACGCGTGGCAGAATGGGGGGCCACCAGCGTTTGCCAAGCATTTTGACTTGGCGCAGGCAACTTCCGTCGCGAACATGCTGGTTTTCCTTCATGAGTAAAACAGACAGAGCTGCGCCGTCTCCCTTGTTTTGGGTGCTTCGATTCATCGCCTATTTTCTGGGGGTGGTGCTTTTTCTCGGACTCACGGGTGGCGTGGTGTTCATCCTGGTGGGCGCATTTACCAACGCGGACAAAACCGTCATCGAGCGTGGGCTGTATGGTTTCCGACTCGGCGCTGAACTCGGCGGCAAAGTCTGGGCGCCGGCGATTAGTCTCGTGCTCTGTGTGATGCAGGCGCACAACGAGAAGCAAAAGCGCAAGCAGGCAAAGGAGCAGGATGAAGTTTAAGCAGCGCCTCATTATCTTTGGTTTTGGCGCGATCATGGGCGCGATCATTGTGACGATCATCAAGGCCCAGCGCGCCCGGGACCGTGAACCCGCCACCATCAGCGCCAGCGCCGCGCCAAAGACGGAAGTGGATATCCAGCGCGAAGCTGTGCCGGGCATACTCCAGGCTTACCGTGAGCGACAGGTCCCGATGCAGTCGGACTTCATTAAATCATCGAAACTTTACGCACACCCGGACGACAATACTTACCGCCGTGTGTTGATCCTGCAGGGGCAGGAGCCAGAGCAAACCCTGCGCATCGAGGAAACCATCCTGAAGCGCGCACAGGGGGAGGTCGTGGACAGCGTGCGCGTCATGTCTGCGGATCGGCTGGTTGTCACGCTCGAGTCCGGCGCTGCAAGCAGCGAGCTTGCGGACGCCGTTCAGCCATGGGGCTACCGCATCCAAAATCGTGGCGATGCTGCCGATCAATACATCCTTACGCTTGGCGCCAAGGAGCCGGAAACGGTGGCGGACGCCATCGTCAACGTCTCTGGCGTAGCCCATGTGGTCAGCGCCCAACCGCTTTACCTCGACCGATAATTTGCACTAAAGGGATCCAGGGACTAATCTAGCTGGACGCGCAGGCGGCCAAAGCTTGGCAATGAGCCTCCGTCCACCAAGTTGATTTCCACGCGCTCGGAGTCGGCGTCTGGCGTCGTTGCAGCCTCGAACCAAACGCCTGGCCCACTGCGCCAGGTGCTGAGGTCATCCGAGACCTCGAAAATGTAGGTGAGATCGTCTCGTTGGAGCAGGCGGTCATAGGCAAAGGCGGGAGCGCCCCCATCCAGGAATGCTTCGACCAGCGGCCCGACATCGCGGGAGCGCGGGTTGAGGTTGAGCGCGTATTCGAGCAGGTTGATGACGCCGTCGCCATCAGGATCGGCGAAGAGTCCGCTGATGGCTTCGTCCGCCAGTTCAGTTTCGTTGAAGTGTTCACTGCGCCAAATATCTATGCCGCTGCCGCCTGCGATGAAGGTGTCGGACTCGATGGGGAACATCCCCACATGAACGGCGGGCACATCGATCGGCTGGATGTAGGTGGCGGGGATGTGGCTGGGGGCGGCTAGCTCCGCTGAAAAGCTGACGCCGTCGGCCAATGGTTGTTTGAGGCGGTAGAGCAGCACCCAGTATTGGGCGACATCCTCTTCGAGAATGATTTCGCCGGTGTTGAAGGTGACGGTTCCGTTATCGGCGTCGTAGGCGCCTTCGTCGCTGATGAGGAAATCGTTCTCATCGAGCACGCCGTTGTAGTCGGCGTCAATGGCCAGCGAGACACTTTCAATATCGTTTACTTCGTCTAGCGTGCCTTGGGCGGTGAAGGTGATGGGACCAGCGATGGCGGTTCCATTTTCCGCGCTGACGGCAATGGTGAGCACGGCTATATCCAATTGATCAGTCGGGAAGTTGCGCGTTTGCGGCTCCTCGCCATCCGCGCGGCCAACGGCGAGTTCGAGGTCGTATTCGATATCGAAGCCAAAGGTGGAAGTGTCTCCGGTCGTCGGATGGGTGGCCGTCATGGTCAGCGTGTTGCTGAAGGGTGGGGGGGAGAGCAGCGTCCAGCGCCCAGTGGAGTCGACGGTGGTGCGGCCAAGGTAGCGACGCCCCTGTATGGGGATGGCGGGCATGCTCGGCGGGTTGTCGAAAATCTCGATGAGGCTGCCTTCGGGAATGTCGGTTAGGCTGGGGACTTCTCCACGGAGAATGTTGTCCCGCAACACACCGCGAATCGGCGGCAGTTGGTCGTTGTTGCCGCTGTTGGTCAGGCCAATGCCGCCCAATGTGTTGTCATAGATGCGATTGCGGACAATGGAGTTGCCGCTGGCGCCGTCAACTTCCACGCCGTAGCGATCATTGCCGACGATGATGTTGCGGCGGCCTTCAATAAACGTTGAGCCAGCGATGACTTCCAGTCCCTGGCCGCCCACGAGGTTGCGGGTTGCGCCGTTTTCAATCAGCACGCCGCTCAGGTCGTTGGGTATTTTATCGCGAAACGACGTCACCCCAATGTAGTTGCCGCTGATGATGTTGCCAGTGGAGCCAGAGCCGGTTAAGCGGACGCCATTGCCATTGTTGCTGCCGATGACGTTGTCATCCCGTCCGGGAATGGAGCCGATCCGGTTGCTGGCGGAGTCGATGAGCAACACGCCGTCGCCATCGTTGGGCTGAGGGGCGCGTCCACGGGAAACGCCAATGGAGTTGGCCTGCACGGTGTTTTGCTGGCCGCCATCGATCACGATGCCCGCGTCACGGTCGCCGCGGAGCCCATTGCCGACTATGCTGTTACCCGTGAGAATGGTCCGATCGCCGATGTAATTGCCCGTCGTATCCTTCAGGTAGATGCCCGCGTATTCGTTGTTGAGGATGTTCAGCGTGCTGACCAGGTTGCTGCCGCCTCCATCGATGTAGACGCCCAGGATGTTATCGCTGATCTGCGCGTTGCTTTTGTGGCGGGAGACGACACTCACGCCCTGGCTGTTTTGGACAAGGATGCCCACGCCAATCGGCGGACCGTCGGCCGGGTCGCCCGGATCTGGTTCGTGGTTGCCGCTTTCGGAAATGTCGTTGTTCAAGAGGACCGTGAGGTTTTGGAAATCACCGGTAGCGTCCTCAAATTTGATTCCTGCATCGGTGTTGTATCGGATGAGGTTCTGTTCGTCCTGATTGACGCTGCCGATTTCGTTGGCCAGCACTTCACCAGTTATTTTGATGCCGACTGTGTTCGGCGCGGTGGTTTTGAAATCGTCCAGGCCAATGTAGTTATTGAAAATGCGATTGGGCTCCTGGCTTGGGTCGGAAGCTTGATCTGCGCCCGCGCTCTCGATCAGTATGCCAGCCTCGGTGCAATTGGAGATGACGTTGTAGCCCCGGTATTCGGCGCCCAGATCGAAGGGGTTGGGGGGCGGGTCTAAGACGAAGACTTGCTCGCCGGGCTGCCCGATGGTGTTGCCATAGGTCCCGTTGCGCAGGTGGATGCCGACCTTGCACTTTGATTCTTCGGCAGGGGGGGAGAAGCCATGTTCTGAGCCAAGTTGCACGCCCCAGATGCGGTTGCTGTGCGTGGTGAAGCCTTCGATGAGGATGCCCGCGCCATCGGGTTGCCCGAAAATGTGCAGGTCGAGAAAACCATGGTACTCGCCAATGTCATTATCGTGAGCGCCATCGCGGATGTGGATGCCTGCTTCGCCGCTGGGCGAATAGCCCACTGGGGCAGGGTATACGCTGGTGACTGTGTCGCCGATGTTCAGGCGGGTAATTTTATTAAAAGCCGTTTCGGAGCCTTCGAGGATGATGCCGCTGTCGTCGTTGCCGACGATGGAGCTGCGCTCGCCAAAACCGCCGGGCGTCAGGCTGCCAATCAGGTTGTTTTGCGGTCCGTCTTTCAGGCGAATGCCTGCGCCCTGATTGTTGAGTTCGACGGCGCCGGACTCATTGAAGTAGTCGATGCCCGTGTAAATGCCGTCGAGCTGATTATCGGTTACGCCATCGCCTTCGAGGCGGATGCCGTCGCCGTTGTTGCCGGCCGGTGCGATCCAGCGGATAACACTGTTGGTGATGCCGGATTGCAGGAACACGCCATGGCCATTGTTTTCAATGATGTCGCTGTAGCGCGGGACCACGTTGTCGTTTTCGCCAATGATATTGAAGTTGCTGCCGTTGCGAACGAGTACGCCGTGGCCTTCATTGAAACGGACTGTGCCCGGGGTCACCTGATTGTAGCTTGCTCCGTTGTCGATTAAGACGCCGCCATCGCCGTTATACTCAAAGGCGCCCAGGACATCGAGCGTGGATACCTGCGACAGCTCGAAGATGTTGTATTTTACCTCCGGTCCATCAAGCACGAGGCCATAGCCGATGCAGTCGATGGCGAAGGTATTCAGGAAGCGGTTATTGCGGGCGCCTTCGCTGAGCATGATGCCGTTCAAGCCACAGTTTTCGATGCGCACGTTTTTCAGCTCGATGTTGTTGGAGTTGACGATGTGAACGCCGTTGAGGCCGAAGTTGCGCAGCACCATGTTTTCCAAGGTGATGCCTTCCTGATCTTCAATGAGAAAACCGTCCTGGTTACCCAGGCCGGAGCCATCAAAAATAGCCGACAAATTAAAGGAGTCGCCGTTGGTGATGGCGGGCAGGGGGGAGGTCAACGCGATGACTGGCATGTCGCCTTCGGGCGTCGTCACGCCGAGGAAAATAGTGTCTGCCGACGATGGACCGCCCGCGCTGTTCTCGTCGTTGTGGACGTAATCGGTCTCCCGGGGAATGACGGGATCTTCCTCCTCTGCGTGTTGTTCGATGGCGCGCCCAAGGGTGCCGTTGGCAATGGCAAACGCCTCGTAAATGCTGATTTCGCCGTCGGGCGCATTGCTGAAGTCGAGCTTCGAAATCGTAATCGACAGACTCTGGGGGCCGAAGCCTTTGGCGGGGCCTTTGGGGTTGGCCACGGTGAAGGGGATTGCATCCGTCAGGTAGCCATCCAGGCTGATCGCCACCGTGTGCGCGCCGTCTTCCAAATTATCCGGCACGCGCACAGTAATTTCTGTTTCGCTGGCGTTGAAGACGGGCAAGGGGTTCCCAAAGTCGCCATCGAAGACAGCTTCGTTGTGCAGGCTGCGTTTCCCGTCGAAGTAGTTTCCGCGGATGTGGACCATGTCTCCGGCGGCCACGATTCTGGGCGTAATGACGTCGGGGTCGTCAACATCGACTTCGGGAGGCGGAGTGTAGACGAATTGCTGAGCCTGGTGCTTCAACGCGTAAGACGTGGTGAGGTTGCCTTCGTTGTCCTCGATGCAAATGCCGGCGGCGCGCTGGGAGCCAAATTCATCGCTCCAGCCATCGGGCACGGCGATGGTCACATTGAAGCCATCGTAGGCGAGAATCTCCGCCTGAAGTTCACCGGAGGAACTGCCGTCGGTGCTGTCAAAGCGGCAAAAGGACACGGTGAAGTCGTCTTGCGACTCGGGCAAGTTACTGCACGTCACGACTACGCGGTCGTCCGTGCGTCCTTGCACTGGGCGAAAGCTGCGAATGGTGGGATCGAACGGATTGCCGACCACGATGACAAAGCGCTCGACTGCTAGGGTGCTGGGCAAAATGTAGCCATAAAAGCGCTCAAGCGTGTTGCCGATGAAGCTGAGTTTTTTGGTGATGTTGAGCGTGTTGGTGATCGTGGTACCAAAGCCTTCGGCGATTGCTTCGGCGCCATTCTCGATGCCGAGCTTGATCAGCTTGTTGCCGTAAATGGCGAAGGTGGTGTCATAGTAGGATTTCAGGAGCTCAAGCACGCGAATCTTGGTGAAATCTCCCGTGCCGCCAAGTTGGCTGACGAGGAGGCCGCCGGTGTTGTCGATCTGCAGGTTGACGAAGTCGTTGAGGCAGGAAGCGTCGTCGAAAATCGTCAAGTCGACCACGGCGCCGAACAAGTCGATGGTGGTTTGGATTAAATTGACGGCGAGGGCGGTGTTCCATTTCCGTTCGCCATCGGGCAGGCGGTTGATGAGGAATGTTTGGCTGGCGCTCGCGAGGCCAATGGAATGATCGAGTAGGAAGAAATCAGTGCCATACCAGAGATTGCCGCTGTAGGCTTCCACGCAGTAGACCGTGGGGAAATCAAGGGGGAGGGATACCTGATTGTTCGCGAGCGACTTTTCGGAGGGAAGCACGCTGGGAAGCAGTGACTTGACCCACTTCACCGCGACGCCGAGCACGTTGATGTTATCCGTGAACAAACTGGCGGCGACTGAGCCGTTTTGAAACAGCTCCTGGGAATCGAAAATGTGATCTTCGTCCAGATTCTCCAGCGTGGCGAAACCGCTGAACAACTCATCCGGGTCAATGTCATAAAAGTAGAGCTGCCAGTCATTGGGCGTGTAGTCACCATCAACTTCGACGGATAAAATGAATTCGCCTGGCGCGTCCTCATTCGCTTTCACCGTGGCCTTCAGCTCCGGTGTGGTGACGGGGATCGTGCCTGTGCGGTCGCTGATGAGGTCATAGATGCGAACCTCTGTGCCGTCGATGGTGTTGTCTTTTTGCGATGATCGTGGATTGCGCCGGGCAAGTGGCGAGACTGGCGTTGACATCACTTCCAGCGTCGTTTCCAGCAGATCCACCATCGCGTCCTCAAAGACTGGATTGCCGAAAAAACTGCGCCCATCGCCGCTGAGATCGCTGATGACCTGTCCAGCAGCGGCGTTATTGGCGTTGAGAATGCTCAGGATCATGTCGCCACGTTCGCCATCACGGGTGGTCAGCGCGGGGCTCAGGTAGCCCATCGCTGATGCCGTGGAGGCGGCGTCGATCACGGCGCTGCTCTCATCAAGCCCCACCATCGTCAGAAAGATTGGATCATCGCGGTCGCGGATTGCCCAGACGGCATGAGGCCGGTCGGCGGGAAGTTCAACCACGAGCGACTCGCCGCCGGATGTCAGTTTATCGACGGTAAAGCCGTCCGGAGTGATGAAGTAGCCGGCTGGATTGACGCCAGGGGGAAAATCAAAACTCACGCTGACATCGCGCGTCAATTGGAACGGAATGGGGAAGGTAATGGCGGCTCCGCCTGACTGCTGGATTTCCAATTCCCCGGACGCGGTGTTGTCATCCAAAGTGACCGTGAGGGTTGTTTCGGTCACGCTGCTGACGGTAACTTCGCTTCCACCGATGCTTACCGTATAGTCCTCATCGAGGTCGAATGAGCCAGTGACGGTTAATTCGTCACCCGAACTGGCGGAGGTTGGCTCGTAATCATAGCCTGAATATAGCGGGTTAAAGTCCTGCGCGTTGGCGAGATGAGCTAGCAGAACTGGCAGCAGTAGAAGCGCTGCTGGCGGAAAACGTAGTAGGCTGATCATGGCAGTGGTGAAGCTGGAGTTTATCCGGATGGAAAACGGTCATTTGCCAAGGCAAGATCTTTACCTGCGCATGCCGCTTCCTCATGCGAGCGTCAACAAGCCATACTGGGATTGCCTGATTGTTGCAAGGTTAAAGGCCCTAGTGGTTCGTTGGGGAACAATGCCTAACGCCGCCGCTTGCTCGGGATGCATTGGTTCTATTATGCAGCAAAGCGCCGCACTTTCAGGGCTTCGCCCAATAGTGGGTTACAGTCTGCTGCCTGCTGTAGGCAGACAGTCATTGGGTTGCCAAATACCAAAAATTGGCAACTGTTCGCCGTCTTTACGGCATTAAAATGGTGAGTGTGTCCAGCGGCGGAATGAAGCTTGATCTTACAGCGCCCTTCAAGCTCTATCCGGCTGGCTCAAGTCGGGGGCTAAAAACTGAAAATGACTACCGTCCCTGCCGTTAGCGGCTAGAAAACCAGCGCCTCAGTGATGCTGAGACGGTAACCATGACGGGCGACTTGGAGTATCGCTTACTCAGTGACTCGGTCGAGAGCCGTTGCGATAAAGTTCGAGCGGTTGCGGTTCTCCAGTGCTGCGAGCTTGTCGATGCGATCGATAAGGTCGGCTGGCAGCGAGATGGAGATCTGCGTCTTGCCCGGTGCGCGCTTCGTTACGGTTTTGCCCTTGGTCTTGGTGCTTTTGGTCGTTTTTCTAGGCATAGTGTTTTAGCCAGTTTTTGTTTATGTTTACTTCACAGAAGATAGGCTAAATTCATTCCTGAATTGAAGTGGTGGTGGGAGGGCGATTCGAACGCCCGAACCGATTACCGGAACAGATTTACAGTCTGCGTGCTTTGGCCGCTTGCATATCCCACCGTTTCTTCGGACCCACGTGATGTGGGCTTCAGGAAAACGCTCTGTTGTAGAGCTATGCGCTGACTTGCCAAGCGTTTTTTTTCAAAAAAATGCATGTCGTCTGTTTCGGATGTCGGGAATTCGAATCTGGTGTTTTCGATACAGGTCTGAGTTTAGTTACTATCTTTTGCGTGTTGTCTATGATGGTTGAACTCCTGAAAAATCAAAATGTTCAACCTCAAAGCGATTTAGGACAACATGGCTAGTCGGTAGCCGTGTTGTGCGGATTAAATTCCGTTCATGTAAATCTCATTACTTTTATTAACGGACTGAATTAATTGGTCTTAATGCAAGTTGATGAAAATAATCGACAAATCAAGTTATGGACCCGGATTTTTGCGCTTTTTTTACAGACGGGAATGACTTTGACAGCATTCCGGGAAACTCCCACATTCACCAACGGGAATTGCAAAATGGCGACAGGAGAACCGGATATCGAAGAGAAGATCGATTGGCGCAAAGCGCTTTTCACACGTGAAGCCTGGTGGGGCTACTTGGTGGTGGCTCTGGGTGGTTTGGCCGCCGGCGCCGGCGCGATGTACTTCTGTGGCGTCGAGATCTTTTGCGGCGCTTACGTGCGGGATTGGAACAATAAGGAGCCATGGCTTGCGTTCATCGTCATGCCGACTTTTCTGATCCTCATCATCTATCTGCGCGATCACTTCTTTTGCGGGACGGATGGCACTGGCATTCCCCAAACCATTGCTGCGCTTAAGCTGCGTGAAGGCCCGACTCGCGACGCGGTATTGTCGATTCGCATTGCCGCAGGCAAACTGATTCTCACCACCCTGGCGCTTCTGGCGTATTTATCCGTGGGGCGTGAAGGCCCATCGGTGCAGCTCGGCGCTTGCTTTATGCGCTGTTGCAATCGCTTTGCGACATTTCCCGCGCACTTGGTCCAGCGTGGCCTGATCCTCGCCGGTGGAGCGGCTGGCATTGCTGCGGCTTTCAATGCGCCGATTGCTGGCGTGGTCTTTGCGATGGAAGAAATCGGCCGTCGTTTTGATAAAGAAAACATGGGCACGTTGGTGCGCACGGTGATTCTGGCTTGCTTGGTCTGCACCGTTTTTCTGGGCAATTACTACTTCTACGGCGACCTGGATAAGGATCGTGATCCGCTGATGTTTGATTCGATTGGCCAATATCTAATCGTGCCGATTATCGCGATTATTGGCGGATTGTTGGGAGGTCTCTTTGCCCGGACATTGTTGTTTTGCATGCCCTACGTCAGCCGGGCGATGAAGAAAAATTTTGTCATCACCGCCGGCTTAATTGGCTTGGCGTGCGCGTCGTTGGCGTTCTTCACCGAGGGCGGCGCAATGGGCAGCGGCTACGCGCAGGCGCAGGCTTTATTGGTCGACGGCAGCCCGGCTTACAAGGAATCCCTGTCCGAGCACCACCTGAACATTCTGGAGGAAGCTAAGAGCCACGTGACGCCGTTTTACTTCCTCTGGCGAGCCCTGGCGACTTTTCTGGTGCTGTTGACCGCGATTCCTGGCGGGTTGTTTGATCCATCTTTTTCCGTGGGCGCAGGGCTTGGGCACACGCTGTTCCCGATGTTTTCCTGGTCGGGCGCTCCAGAGCAGGCCGTCATTTTACTCTTTATCGTCGCTTACTTTTCGGGTGTGGTGCAAAGCCCGATGACGTCCTTTATCATCTTATTGGAAATGACCGGGGTGACGATGTTTGCGCTGCCATTAGCGCTCACCGCCATGCTGGCCTATGAGGTGTCCCGACTTGTCTGCCCCACGGCGCTTTATGAAGCGCTGGCGTTTAACTTCCTAAAGAGCGCAACTTGCGTTCCAGAGGAGCCGAAAACGCCGGAGAAGCAGGCGTCATGAGCAAGGCCTGGATTTTGAATCTGCCAGACTGGATGCGCGCCCGTTTTACTGACGGGCAGCGTTTTTTAATCCTCTGCACGGTGGCTGGCGTATTGTGTGGTTTGGCGGCGGTGGCGTTTCATTTGGCGATCCACGGGTTGTTCCATTGGCTCTGGCACACGGCCAAAGAATTTGGCGAAGAAAGCGCCTGGCTTTTTCCACTGATTCTAGGTCTGGCGCCCGCGATTGGCGGTTTGCTGGTGGGCATCATTTTGACCAAACTGGCGCCCAATGCGGTGGGCAGCGGCATCCCGCAAACTAAGTCCGCCTTTTACAATGATTTTGGCGTCATCAAGCTGAGTGACGGCGTCTGGCGCTTCGTGCTGGGCACGCTTTATGTGGGGCTGGGCAATGCGCTGGGGCGTGAAGGTCCCACCGTCCATATGTGTGCGGCGATTTCTTCCAAGCTCGGGCAATCCTTTGGCTTGGCCAAGGTGCGCATTCAGGCGCTCGTGCCGGTGGGCATGGGCGCGGGCATTGCGGCGGCCTTTAATGCGCCGTTGTCCGCGATTACCTTCGTGTTTGAGGAGTTGCTGGATGACTTTTCCTCGAAGGCTCTGGGCGGCATTGTGGTCGCCGTGGTGGTGGCGGCGGCGGTGTCGCGCATTATCCTGGGGGAGGACCCGGTCTTATCGGTGGACATCAACGAAGTCTACGTGACGAACTACTGGATGCTGGTCGCGATCCCCATTGGGCTCCTTTGCGGAGTGATCGGCCATGGCTTTGTGCAGAGTCTGTTGTGGACGCGCGCTCAATTGAGGATCAGCAAAGTTCCCGCCTGGTTACGCCCAGCTTCCGGCGGCCTCGCCATGGGCATTATCGGGGTGACCGCCTGGTATGTGACCGGCCTGTTTGGCGACAGTCAAAGCGGCGTTTTCTCGATCGGCTACGAAAGCCTGACCCAGGCGTTCGAGAACAACCTCGTCATCACGGTCATGCTGATGCTGTTCGTGTTTAAGTTTATCGCTGTGATCATTTGCTACGCCACGGGTGGTTCCGGAGGCTTGTTTTCGCCGACGCTCTTTCTCGGCGGGATGTTGGGCGGCATCATCGGCGCTTTGTTGGTCCAACTGAATGTCAGCACCGGTTTGTTCGATTTACCCGAGGCGAATCAAGTGGTTGGCGCCTGCGTGCTGTTGGGCATGGGCGCGTTGTTTGCCTCGATTGTCCGCTGCCCGTTTACGTCGTTGCTCATTATCTTTGAAATGACGCGCAACTACGCGCTCATCCTGCCGCTCATGGCGGGCAACATGATTTCCTACTACCTCGCCAGTCGACTGCTGCGCGTGCCGCTCTATAACTCTCTTTTGCTGCAAGACGGTCTAAACCTGCGGAAGATGCCGGCCTATCAGGGCGCCCAGGATTACCGCAATTTGCCGGTATCGACGATCATGACCTATGACGCTGTTACGGTGCGGTCAGACCTGTCTTCCAGCGAGAACTTAAAGGCTATTGAAAAGCCGCACCACGGCTATCCCGTGGTGGATGACGAGGGCAAGCTGGTCGGCGTCATTTGCCACCACGAGATGGAAGAATTCGTTGCTGCTGGCGAAGATTTACCGCTGAGTGATAAAGTATGTAGTCGCCAGATTTTCAGTGTGACGCCCGACACCTCCATCCGCGCGGCGGCGGGCAAGCTGATCAAGGAAGACGTCCTCCAGGTGCCCGTCGTGTCCGAAAAGGACGAAAAGCGCCTCATCGGCGTGCTGACCCTGCACGACATTGCGCGCCAGCAAAACACGGTCAGCGAGCAAATGGGCCGCTAATGACTGCCCACCTGACTCTTTCTTTGGACTGGCGCACCATAAAGTCGGAGACGCGGTTTTCCTGATCAATGGTCGTGCCCGTCGTGGGACTCGTGCTCCTTGGTGGATTCGCCCACGTTGAAAGTCGCCTGCAAACCGGCGGAAAACTCGGTTTTCTGCTCGGCTGTCAGCCGTGCCTTGGGATGCATCCAGGTGTAGCTTTCCAATGGCATCCAGCCCTCGTGGACGGCTTCGTAGGCCTCATCGGCATCGCCCATGTCCGCCCTGGAGATGTTGAAATGCTCGCGGCCATGTTCCACGTGATCGCTGATCCACCACGAAACGGGCGCCAGCTTGGCGTACCAGGGCCACACGGTCTCGTTGGAATGACAATCCGCGCAGGCGTTGGTGAAGAATTCCTTCGTCTGCGGGTTGGCCCAGGTAACGGTGTGCTCGACGGGTGGATTGCTGGTGGTGACGGGGATAAACTGAATGCCGACGGCAATGATAACGAGCGTGATTAATATCTTGGGGAGAAGCTTTTTCATGCGCCTGCTTTTTAGGCGTTAAGGCGCTGTTTTACAAGAGTTTAAGTCATTTCCTTGTTGCGACTGAATCTCCGCGATTCGCGCAGGTAAAAACGCTCTAGGTGGCGGACGATTTCGTTCATCGGTTGCGCGTCCGTGTAGAAGCAGGCCCCGGCTTGCAGGTAGACTGGCTCACGCTCGGAAAGCAGGTCGGCGATGCGTTGGCGCGGGTTTTCCACGTTGAGTAGGGGGCGGTTGCTGTTGCCGCTGGTGCGCTGTAGAATGGTGTCCGGGCTGGCGAACAAACACGCGACCAAACCGCGTCGCTTAAGCTCGTCAATCATGCCCGGCGCCATGACGAGGCCGCCGCCACAGGAAACCACACAACCTTCGTCGGCATGGCCACCGTGGACAAAGTCATGCTCCAATTGTCGGAAAAACGCTTCGCCTTCAGCTGCGAATATTTTCGGGATCGGCCGACCATCGGCTTCTTCAATGGAGCGGTCGGAGTCCAGGTGCTTCATGCCCAAACGACGCGCCAAAGCCCGGCCCACCGTGCTCTTGCCGGTGCCCATGAACCCGACCAAATAGAGGTTTGGCCGCGGTTTCGCCGTTTTCTTTGCCGTATGCGTCATCGTTAGTGGCCATGCGGTTTTAGTGGCCATTGCTCAATGTGAACGGCCTGTTCGCTGGCGCAAGTTCTAAGCTGCGTGGACTTTACGATAATGGCACAAAAAGCGCTTATCGCTTGAAATACTGGCAATTAACTCCATTTTCTTCTCATGTCGCTAAGCGCTGCTACTAACTTTTGGCCTCGAAAAAAGAAAGCGAAGTCATCAGACCCCTTGGAAATGTTGCTCACGCTGGAAGAAGACCTCCATGCGTGCATCACCATGGAACTCAAAGAGTTAGAGGATCACATTGCGCAGCATCAGCCGCTGGAGCCGGCATGGCTCAGCCTCAAGTCCTTCCTCCGCCGTCCGGGCAAGCGCCTGCGTCCGCTCCTGTTTTTGTTGAGCTACAATCTCTTTGACCAGCGGGATACGCCGCCGCCTCGCGCCGCTTTTCGGGTGGCGGGCGCCTTGGAACTTTTTCATGGGTTTGCGCTCATTCACGACGATTTGATTGACCGCTCGGAGTCCCGACGCGGCAAGCCCACGCTCCACCGCGCGCTGGAATGCGACGTCACCAACGGCGAGCGCAACGCGCAAAGCCTGGCTCTCGTCCTTGGCGACATCCTCTTCGGCTTCGCTATGGAGTGCTTCATCGATCCCGAGCTTCCGGCGGACCGCGCGCAGGCCGCCATGCGTTATTTCCTGCGCATTGCCCAGGAAACCGGCATGGGGCAGGCCGCCGAAATCGCCCATCTGGACTTGCCGTTGAGCGTTATTCGCGAATCTGAAATCGAGCAAACTTACCACCTCAAGACCACGCGCTACACCATTGAGTGCCCGCTGGTTCTCGGCGCGTTGCTCGCTGGCGCGGACAATGACGTGCGCCGCGCTTTGGCGGATTTCGCCAAGCCGCTCGGCCTCGCATTTCAGATCGAAAACGACCTGCACGAAGTCGAGCTGCTCCCTGACGGCGCCCCCGATCTTGTCTATGACTTTCATTGCGGCGTGAAGACCCTCGTGCTCAAGCGCCTCCACGATGCGCTCACAGTGGCGGATCAGGCGCTCCTGGAAAAAGCCCTGAAGAATTCTCAATCGCAGGAAGGTTTGGCCGAGCTTGCGCACTTGGTTGCGAAGTCGGGCATCATCCGCACGATGCGCAATGAAGTCCGCCAACACTTCAACGCCGCGCGCCGCGCCTTGCATCACTCAGGCTTGCCCGCGTTGCAAATTGCGTTTCTGGAGTCGGTGGTGGAGTTCATCCAGAGTAACCGCCAGCACTCCGAATCCGACGCCAAGTCCGGCGTTGCTTAGCCCCAGCCTCCGGCTGGACCGTCGAATGCGTTGCATCCGGATTTGCGCATTGCGCAAATGACCAATCCAACTGAATGAAGGTGGCGCGGATCGTCTCGATCCGCAGTTTCATCCGCTCTCGAAAAGGTAGGGCGCAGTCTCCAGACAAGCCGCTGCACAGGAGTGGTTTTAATCAATGACTCTGAGGTAACGCCCGTTATCCTTAACGGGCAGTTTCAGCGGAGTGGCAAAGGTAGCGGCCAGCGTCCCAGCTGGCCAAGCGTGGAACGAAAGTGGTTAAATCGGTCCGCGCCGAACCCATATCCGCGAAATGTGCCATGCGGATAATCATTTGCCGACGGCCTACATCGTGCGGATCGAGGACGATCCGCGCTACCTCAGAGTGATTGCTTCAGGCTGAGAGGAAAGCGGCGGCTGCGCCCTACCTTCAGTCACGTTGCCTCACCATGGCGGCAATGCCGCCATCACAATGCGTTAGCATTGGGGGTGCAGGGCTGCGCCCTGCTACTGGGCGGCCACCAAGTCGTAGCCGCGCCATTCGGAGATGGTGACGTCGGCGAACTCGCCCATCGGCAGAGCCTTGTCCACGAAGACGGAGCCATCGATGTCGGGCGCGTCCCACTGGGTGCGGGCGACGCCGGGCTCCTCGACGAGCACGCGGACCTGGCGGCCTTTCATGGACTCGTTCTTTTTCTCCGCTACGCGCTGCAGGGCGGCCATGGCGGAGTTCCAACGCTTCTTGCGCGTCATGTGGTGGATGTGGCCATCCATTTTGTAGGCGCGGGTGCCTTCTTCCTTGGAGTATTCAAACACGCCGGCGCGCTCGAACTCCGCAGTTTCGATAAACTCCAGCAGCTCGGCGTGGTCGGCCTCGGTCTCGCCGGGGAAGCCGACGATGAACGTCGTGCGGATCGCGATGTCTGGAATCGTGGCGCGCATGCGCTTAACGAGGTCGCGGATGTAGGCGCTGTCGGTTTCGCGGCGCATGAGGCCGAGCATGTTGTCGGAAATGTGCTGGAGCGGCATGTCGACGTAGCGGGCGAGCTTGTCGCAATCGGCAATGGCCTGCATCAGCTCGTCGGACCAGTGGGCGGGGTGGGTGTAGAGCAGGCGGATCCAGAAGTCGCCCTCGATCTGGTTAAGCTCGCGAATGAGCGTGGCCAGGGATTCGCCCTTGGACGAGTCCACGGGGCTGCGCGGGTTGGGGCGCGCGTCTTCCCACTTGTCCATGCCGAAGTAGGTCGTGTCCTGCGAAATGAGGTTCAGCTCCTTGCAGCCATTGGCCACGAGCTGGCGGGCTTCCTTGACGACGCTTTCGATGGTGCGGCTGCGGTGGCGTCCGCGGATTTTCGGGATGATGCAGAACGAGCACGGGTGGTTGCAGCCCTCGGCGATCTTGATGTAGGCCGAGTGGTCGGGCGTCAGGCGGAAGCGCGGCGTGTCGTAGTCGGGGATGTAAACCGGCTTCACGGACACTAGGTCGTCGCCCTGTTCCCCGTCTGCCTTATATTTCCCGAGCAGTTGGTTGATGATGGGCGCGATGTCCTTGATCTGGTCCAGGCCGATGAAGGCGTCGACTTCGGGCATCAGCGCAGGCAGCTCCGTCTTAAAACGCTGGGACAGGCAACCGGCAACGATCAGCTTTTGCTCACCCTTGCGGCCGGCCTGTTCGCGGTCTGCGGCGGCGTCCTGAATCGCGGCGATGGATTCGCGCTTGGCGGCGTCGATAAACGAGCAGGTATTGACGACGAGCACGTCGGCCAGCTCGGGGTCGGGCGTGAGCGTCATGCCCGCCTCGGCGAGATGTCCCATCATGATCTCGGAGTCGATCAGGTTCTTGGCGCAGCCAAGCGATACAAAGCCAACGGTCGTCGTTTCAACCAATGTTTTCATAAGAGCAAGAAAAGCAGCGTATCAGGACGATTTTTGGCCGAAAATCAATGCTTATCGGCGGGGGCGAATTAATCGTAGTCTAGAGGTCAATTGCATTTTAGTTACAGTTTATAAGTCAATTTTGCCGATATGTTGCAACCTAATCATTTTCCCGATCAATTATGATATCTTTGATTTTTGGTAGGTCTGCTTGCTTAATATTAGCGTTATCGATTAATCTTTTGAGTAATTCTGGTGTCAGATCGATGTCTTTTTCTCTCAAAATTGCGAGTAATTCTTGACCAACTTCTGTAGAAATAATTTTATTCTTGAGATCATAATGCGAGTGGCGAACGTAGAAATATGTGTAGGATCCCAGCCAAATCAATCCAATAAGAGCTCCAAGAACACCGGATACATCCAAGACGATAGTGAGTGGTGAATTATGCCGAACAGATACGAGATCGATCCTGTTATCAATTGATTTATGATTGTAATTCGGCCAGTTTTTATCCGCGAGCTCATCCGAATAGCGTCTCCACATTCCCAGTAAATCAAGTGCTGTATCGCGATCTAGAATGTCAAGGTTATTAGCGTTGCATATTGCCTCTTTCATTATTTCAGAACGTATATTACGATGCTGATCAATCAGTTCTCGAAAATGATTTTTAGAGTTTCCATAAGGGTCATAACTTCTACTAACGAAATGATCCGTTCTAGACTTCATTAGCTCCTTTTTGATGAAATCAATCAAGTCGAGTCGAAAATCTAATTCGCTGAATAAACGATTCGCAGAATCCGAGTAACCAGACATTGCATCGATTGCCCGTTTTTCGTGATGGTGCAGGAATAGACTCGTCCTTAAGTCAATTTCATCAATTAAGTTCAGAATGTTCGATGTTTGATCAGCAAAAGTTCTACCGACACTCTGATTACAGATTAATTTTATTTTTCTTCTCATTAAGTATTATCAATTTTTTAGCATTTCTAAGGGAGCCGAATGTTCATTGGGCTGAGAAAGCATTTAGCCATTGAATCAGCAAGGCAGAAAACCACCCGTCTAGTCACCAATGGTGGCTAGATGATATCGTACTAGAGATCGGGTTAGCACAAGAGTTGACCCAATGGATAATGTCATAGGTGACTTTGCCAGTGTCTTCCATGTCGTAGTGGTTGCAGGTATACAGGCCGAGGAAGTGGAACTCGTCCATCTCGGCGGGGCTACGGCCCTTATCCAGACATTCGTAACTAGGCTTTTTCATACAGGCTTGTTTTAAATTCGAACGTCGATAAGTAAATTGATTTTGTCAATTTCGGATAACATTGTAAGAACCTTGGGTAATCGCCGCAATGACAGAGCGTCGCCTTTTAGCTTAGAGACGGAATTGCAGGCTGGTTTGGCGTAACTAGGCCTTTCGCACTTCCCCTCGCAACCCACCCCGTCATCCTGCGTCTACCCTACCCATGGTTTAGACCAAGACATTCCCATGGTTGTGACCAAACCCTTACCACGTACGCGACGAAGCGTCGGCGATGCTTCTGGGAAGAGTCGGCGACGCTTCGATTGACAGTCGGCGACGCTTCGATTGACAGTCGGCGACGCTTGGTCGCGCAGTGGGCGATACTTAGCCCGCTCGGGGGCTCACCTCAGGGCCGACTTTTCATGGTGAAAGTATGCCGATTTTGTCCGCCGGAAGCGAACGAAATCGAGAGGAAAAAGGAAAAAAATTAACGCGCACAAAGTGCGCGTGTGCTGAGGTGGGGAAGTGTTGAGGTGGGGAAGTTGCAGGGGGCGGGATGACATTCTATGCCGTCGCGGTTAGCTCGTCGGGGATCTCGGCGCGAATCACCGAGCGCAGTTGCGCCAGCAGGTTGTAGAGGCCGTAGTAGGCGCGGTTGAGGTAGATCGCGTGGCGGCTGCCGCGGGCGGTGTTGAGGCGCTTGATCTCGGGGTCCTTCTGCGTGCGCTCGCTGAAGTCGTAAATCTCGCGGATGTAGGCTTCGTCGCCGAAGTCGAATTCGCCGTGTTGGAATGGCCGCGAGAGTAGTTCGATGGACTCGCGGTAAAGCTCGCGCAGCATGACGCGCTCCTGAGCTTTGTCGCTGCTCTGGATCAGGCCGAGGCCTTCGAGCATGGATTCGAAATGGGCGTTGTCGAGGACGCGGTTCATATCGAGCAGTTGGAAATACTCGCGGTAGAAGTCGTCCTCCAGCTTTTTGACGCAGCCGAAGTCGAGCACGTAAAGGTGCTCATCGGCGCTGATCAGGAAGTTGCCAGGGTGGGGGTCGGCGTGGAATTCACGCAACTCGTGCACCTGAAAATGATAGAAGTCCCACATGGCCTGGCCGATGCGATTGCGCGCTTCCTGGCTGGGATTGGTTTCGATGAACTTATCCAGCGGCATGCCGTTGATCCACTCCATCGTGAGGATGCGCTTGCTGGAAAAGTCCGGGTAATACTTGGGGAAGCGCACTTCGGGCAAATGCGCGGACTTGGCGGTGAGCTCCTGTGAGCGCTTCAGCTCAAGTTCGTAATCCGTCTCTTCGAGCAGGCGTTCCTCGACCTCCTCGAAGTAGTAGTCGATCTCCTTGGTGGTGAGGCCGATCATCTTCATCGCGATGGGCTTCACGAGGCGGAGGTCGGACTGCAAACTTTGCGCGACGCCCGGATACTGTATCTTCACCGCGAAGGTGTCATCGCCAATCGTCGCCTGGTGCACCTGGCCGATGGAGGCGGCGTTGACGGCGGATTTGGTAAAGGTCTCAAAAATGTCGCTCGGGCCTTGGCCAAACTCTTGCTTAAACGTGCGCACGACGAGCGGGTAGGAGAGAGGCGGCGCGGAATACTGCGCCTGCGCGAACTGCTTTTGGTAGGCTGCGGGCAGGATGTTCTGGTCGATGCTGAGCATCTGCGCGACTTTGAGCGGGCCGCCCTTGAGCTTGCTGAATGCGGCGTAGGTTTCCTCGGCGTTTTCCTCGTGCAGTCGAGCGCGATCGTCCTCGCCCGTGGTGAGCTTTTTTCCGTAATACTTGGCGTAGTTACCACCGATTTTCGCGCCGGTCTTCACGAGGGATGCGGCGCGGGTCAGCTTGTGTTTCGGAATGGAGCGTTGTTCCTTCATCGAATGCTCTAGCTAACGAATGCGCCTGGAATTCGCAAGTCACTCGCTTACAAAAAAATCACCAGCGGCAGCATGCCCACTGGTGACTTCTAGAGATAACATGAAGAAAGTTGATTAACGGCGTCGGCGCAACCAGAGGAGGCCGAGGGTCGCCGCGCCGAGCATCATTGCATAGTGCCCGGGCTCGGGAACGGAGGTTGGCGTGACGTCCGCCCAGCTTGTGCCGACGCGGATTTCGTCGACGTTCAGCGGTTGAGTGGCGGAGTACTCCTTGTCGAAGAGCAGGTATTGCGCGTCCGCGAGATAACCGCCAGTGTCTGACAGTGTCACGGTGGGTGGTGTGTCCGTGCCAAACGTTGAGCTGTCTGGGTTTACCCACAGATTAGCGACGCCCGCGCCGCCTCCATTTGGCTTATAAGAGACGACGATAAACAGCGTGGTGTTGGGCAGGTATTCAGTCGTGTCGACCATCGTAGAAGCGCTGCCGATTCCTTTGTTGGAGCCGTCCAGTCCGATGTTAAAGGCGTTGGCGTTATCAGCATCCAGGGCGACGCTGAATGCCGCTGCTTTCTTGCTTGTTGTATCGCTCAACGTAAAGAGCGGTCCATTGGCTACGTCGGTGGGAAGGGCTGAGATATCAGTCAGTTCAAAGAGGAACGAGTAGTAGATCGTTGCGCCGGTGGAGTTGCCAGTGGGAGTGAAAGGTAAGCCATAAGTGTTCGTCCCGCCCTCGTCCAATACGGAAAATTTATTGCCTTGGGAATCCGCCAGGCCGCTGACTGCCGTTAATGAACCTGAGGTGACGGTGGTGTCTGATCGACCGGTGCCGGACCAGCCAGTCGGAACTTGCGTTCCTGCCGCATCGTCAAAAGGTTCGTAGGCCAACAAGACGCCGTGGCTCTGAGATGCGGCTAAGGCGCCAAGGGAAAGGATGCTGAGGTAGATTTTCATAAACTATTGCTTGAGGGTGTGCCGACTCCCTTCATGGGGATGCGGGATATTGGGACCCTTAATACAATAGCTGCCTCAGCGGCGGACAAATTTATTGAAATTCATCGACTGCGCCAAAAGCATACACTTTTCTGTAGGAGCATTTGTTCACTCGATTAGCTGGCCTTGAATTCGCCCGCGAGAAAACGCACGAGGTCGAATGCGCTGTCGACGACTTGTGCGCCAATCAAATCAAACCCCAAAGTGACTGATTTCTCGATTAATGCATCCGTTCTTTGAAATTGATCGCTCTCATCTTTGAGCCAGAAGTCGATGATGAATAAGAGCTGCGCATACACGAGCCCCGGATAAGCTTGGTTCAATTTGCCGCGTTCGGGGACTTCTTTCGTCGTTTTCGCCTCTTCCAGCACCGGTTTTATGTATGCCAGAAACGCATCACGGAATTTGCTGAGTGAACCGTGGCAGATCAATTGCATGCCGGGAAAGCGCAGCAGCATGAACGAGCGGTAATCCAGCGCCCCTTCGAGAAATGTGTAGTAAAACGCCGCTAGCTTTTGCTGGGCGGGATACTCCGCGTAGTCCTCGTCTGCCTCAAGCGTGGCGACGGTGTCTGTGATCAGCGCTTTCCAGACCTCGCCTTCGAGCGATTCAAAGTTCGCAAAGTGTGCGTAGAAAGCCTTTTCGGTCACGCCCTGTTCTTTGGCAAAGCGGCGCACGCTGGCTGGCGGTTCACCGTTATCGAGCAGGGCGTCGAGGTAGGCGTCGATCCACGCCTGGCGGGACATCTGGGCGGCTTTTTTCGGCATAGCGGTAAGGTTACGCGCCTGGCTGCAAAACTCAAGGCTGCTCAGTTGGTTTTTACTGGGTGAATTTTGTCTGGGTCGAGTAGACTGTTTGGCTTTTCTTCTGCGGGAAAGGGAGTATGCTTACAGTAGTTTCTGTCCCCCAAAGCACACCTAAGCATTACTTGAAAACCCATGAATCCGTTAACTTTGTTTGCCAAAAAGCGGGCGCAGTCCGTGCAGTCGCGTTTGGCCATCCATACGATTTCCCTGGATGTGAAAGGGGTCGAAAACAAGCTGCGCGTCATCGCGGAGGCCGGTTACGCAGGCGTGTCCCTCTGGCGACAGGATGTCATGGAGAAACCGCCGGCCGAAATCCGCAAGCTGCTCAAGGAATACAAGCTCGAGGCGGCGTCTTATTGCCGTGGCGGATTCTTTGCCGCGACTGACGCGAATGCCCGTCGCTCCGCCATTTACGATACCGAACGCTGCATCGACGAGGCGGAGGTGGTCGGCGCATCGGCGGTGCTGATCATTCCCGGTGGCGACCCACATCAGTCGATGGACGACAGCCGCGCGCAAGTGCGCGAAGCGCTGGAACAACTCGTCCCCTATGCGGAGAAAAAGCATGTTCGCCTGGCCCTCGAAGCTCAGCACCCGATGCACGCTGACGAGCGTGGCTGCATCAACACCCTGCGTGAAGCCAATGACCTTGTGGAGCAAATTGGCTCAACCTACCTCGGCGTTTGCGTGGACACTTACCAGCAGTGGTGGGACTCATCTCTGGGCCACGAAATCGCGCGCTCCGGTGAGAGCGACAGGCTGTTCTGTCTGCATGTGGCAGATTGGAAAACGCCGACGCTCGACTTCCTGAACGATCGCGGCATTCCTGGCGAAGGCTGCATTGAGCTGCGCCGCATTTGCCAGCAAATGGATGAAGCAGGCTTTGACGGCCTGATCGAAATCGAAGTCTTTTCCAACCGCTGGTCCCAGGATGACCCAGTGCATTTTCTGCACGAAGTAAAGTTCGCCTGCCGCGACTACATCGAGCCACAAGGCGGCGGCTAGAGATAACATGAAGTTGCCGGGTTGAGCAAGTGCTGGACCCGGCAACTTCATGTTATATCTAGTGAAAACCGATTAACTTTGCATCGCAAAGCGAGTTGCTCCCGTGCTGGAGGACGATACTCCGGGGAGCCGACTATTAATCCCAAATCGGCGCGAAGGCAGTCTTGGAAAGCCAGCCGATTTTATCTTCACCCAGGGAGACGAGGAAGTAATCGCCATGCTGCTCGCGGATCTGCGCCAGTTGCCCGGCTTTGACTGAACCCGCCGCCGGGCTGGTCGATGTCGGCGCTACACTGAGCGTGGCTTCGTCACTTAAAACGACGCCTTGCTGTCCACGTTGATGCCAGCCGAAAAGCCCCATGCCACTCACCGCGAGTAGAACTATGCTGAGTGCGGTCAGGCCGCCGCGGAGCGGTCCTTTCCATCGATACATCGGCGCCAGGATTACCAGGGCGACGGTGACCCAAAATGAAATCGCCGCGAGCCAAGCCCACAGGTTGACCGGCGCCAGATTGCCGATGATTTGCGGCCAAGTAGGCGCATCGGGAGTGAGCTGCGCGGCTTCTTGGGTGAGCTCGAGATTGGCCTGAATGTCGGGGTTGCGTGGATCGAGCGCCAGCGCTTTCTCGTAATGCAACACCGCAGGTCCAAAGTCGTCGAGTTGATAATAGGCATTCCCCAAGTTGTAATGCACATTGGCCGATTGGTGGTCGGGTAGCATTTGCTGATAAGCCTCGATGGCCGGTTCATACTGCTCGTCCTGGTAAAGCGCGTTGGCTTGTTCGAACAGGGCTTCAGGCGACTCGGCGCGCGCCACAACTGCGGCGATCATGGCGGCGAAAAAGAAGACGATGCGCATGAGTTTTTTCATTGTTTGCCTCCCAGTGCGTTGACGGTTTGTTCGAGCTTTGAGTATTCCGCGTTGAAATCGATGGCGCTGCCATCCAGTCCGCCAAAGCGAACAGCGTCCCCGGCCTCCATGAACTCAAGCGCGTTTTGAATGCTGGCTGCTTCCAAGCCCAAAGTTGCGGCGAGCGCCTCGATGTCGGCGATGGTCAAAGACTCCGGCGCTTGCTCCACGTGGCGACCAGCGGCAGCCTGCACAGTGCGTTGCGCGGCTGCGTAGAAGTCAGCGGCGTTGCGCTCGTTGGCGGCCTTTTGCGCGGCGGCGAGCTCTGCCTTGGTCGCCTGATTGGCGCGCACATTGCGGGCGTAGATGCTGTCGTTTTCCAGGCGCAGTTTTTGGCGGCGGGAAAAGAACATTAGCCCAATCGCAAACAAGGGAACGACCTGCGCCGCAAGGAACGCCGGGTGGGTGACGATCGGCTTGATCGTGCGCACAAACTTACCGGGCGCGGTGGCGATGGGCAACAGTTCGGGGCCGCGACGCGAGGCGACAGGATTTCGCTTGGGCCGCGTGGCGTTCGGGTTTTCTTTTACCGTGATCGCCTGCCCGGGGATGGGCATTTCGATGTATTGCGTGCTTTCCGGATCGAAGAAGTTGAAGTTGATTTCAGGTGTTGTGAGGTCGCCAGCGTCGCGTGGAATGAGCGTATACTCAAAGGTTTTGGCGCCGGTGTAGCCCATCGGGTCGGCGGAGAAAAATTCCTCTTCCGGCGGGTAATCACGCCATGCGTCGGACTCTGCGAGCGTCGGAGCCTGCAGACGGTCGAAGTTGCCTTGACCGCGCACAGTCAGCGTCATGGTCAACGGCTCGCCCGCCATGCCACTGCTTTCCGAGAGGCGTGGTCGGTCGACGGTAAACGTACCAATGCCTCCGGTGAAGTATGTCGGCCGACCTTCCTCGGGCAGGGGTTGCACGTCGATGTCGTTGTCTTCCGTGTAAAGCGACACTTGCTGCATTTCGTAGCGACTGCCAAAAAACTGATCAAACATGCTGCGTGTGCGGCGCTGCTGTTGCCGGCTGTTCAGCGTGATGTTGAGGTCTGACTGAATGACCATTGGCTGTGGTCCAGCCTTGAGCGGCGTGATCTTTACCTCGAAGCTGACTTCACGCAGCAAGCGGCCATCGCGCTCCACGTCGCGAGTCTGCTGGTTGCCGAATTCGCTGATCGTGAACGAGTCGTTGCCCTTGGCGTGGAAGGGCGAACCTTGGCGCGCCGAGGCCAGTTGAATGATTTCGCTGGGGTCGTAAATCACCCTCAGTTTGGCCAGCACGGCCTCGCCAACGTAGATCTGCTCGCGTGGTAATTCCAACTCGGACCAGACCGTAGTTTGCAAGCCTTCCACCACGCGAATCGTTGTGGATGGGATTTCCACCTTGCGGCCCGCCACCTCGACTTCAAAGCCGGGTATCGTATACACGCCCTGCTTCACGCCGGTCACCTGATACTGGTATGTCTTCGAAATGGTGCGCGTCATGTGGCCATTGAAAATGTTGACGCTGGACCCCTGCGAGATGCCGGCGAACTCAATGGACAGCCCGTCAATCTCGGGCAGCTCCGGCGGCTGAATCTGCGGATCAATTTCCGAACTGCGTAGCGTAAATTGATAAACGCCGGTCTGCCCCTGGCGGATTTCCTGGTTGGCCTCACTGCCGGCCTGAATGTTTTGCGCTTGCGCCGCTCCGCTCATGAGCAGCGCGATTAACATGAATAGGCGTGGAAGATACTTCGTCATTACCAATCCTTTCGTTTGCCTTCGTCGTCGCGATTAGACTCGCGCCGTCCGTAGCCGGATACCGGCAATTTCTTTTCTGATCGTTTTAAAGATTCCAAGAGGCGCCGTGCGTCATCGCGCGACATCACGCCCAGAGGAACGGCTTCGCCGGTCGGCTCGCCTTCGCCTGCTTCCTGCATGGCGGCGGCGCGGGCGGCGGCTTCCTCGGCGGCGCGCTGAGCGTCTTCTTCAGACAGTTGCATGGATGGCTTTTCGCCGGGCTCCTGCGACTCTTCGCCACTTTCTTCAGCGAGGGATTCTTCTTCGCCGGGTTGCTCGCCGTCCTGCATATCTTGGATCATCTGGTCAACTTCTTCCGAGTCGCGCTCAGCGCCATGGGTTTCCTCGCCCTCCTGTTCGCCGTTTTCAGAATCCGCCGCATCCTGTTCGCCGGTTTGTTCTTCACCGGATTCTTCGGACTGCTCACCTTGCTCTTGCTCGGCCTGATCCTGTTCGCCCGACTGTTGTTCCTGCTCTTCGGAGGTCTGCTCGCTTTGTTCGCCTTGCTCACCTTGCTGGTCTTGTTGGCTGTCGGAGTTCTGTTGTTGATCCTGATTCTGCTCGCCGGACTGTTGCTGATCTTGTTGTTGCTGATCCTGCTGTTGCTGTTGGTCGGAATTCTGTTGCTGCTGGTCCTGATTCTGCTGGTCCTGGTTTTGTTGATCTTGGTTCTGCTGATCCTGCTCCGGGACGAGCTTGCGCAGTTCCTCAATGACGCGCTCCATTTCGGCCTGGGTGTCTTTGTTTTCAATGCGCTGGTTGACGCGCTTCAGGTCGTGCAAATCGCGCTTCAGGTCTTCTGTTTGCTTAGACACGTAGTTGTAATTATACGCGGCGTCCTCACCTGCTGGGTTGAGTTCCAGTGAGCTCTTGAAGTCGTTGGCTGCTTGTTCCCAAGCTTTGCTAATGGGTGTTGCGGCGCTTTGCGCCTCCTTGGCGGCGGTCGCGGTCTCATCTCTCAGCGCCTTGGCTTGTTCCGCAAACTGCAGCGCCTGCATTGCCTTTTGTTGGATACTTTGCAATGCAGAGTTCTTTTCCTCGGACGACAAACTGTTGTCATTTAATACCTGTGCTTCACGCAACACCTGATTGCCTTGCTGGATGGCGATCTCGGTCTGGCGGTTGGCTTCTTCGCCTTGTTGGACGATGGTGGGTAGGTCGGTCCCGCCCAGCTTTTCCTTGGCGGCGGCATAGCGTAGCGAGCCAAGATTATAAAATGCATCGGCTTGCAACTCGAAGTCGGTTGTCGCCAACGCCTTGCCGTAAGCGGCTTGAGCTGCTTCGATTTGCCCGAGCGACTGAAGTGAGTTGCCGAGGTTAAACGCGGCTTGCGCGTTGAGCGGGTTGGCTTCCAGTTCCGTTTTGAATTCCTCCGCCGCCGCCGCGTAGTCGCCATTGCGATAAAGGCGCTCGCCCTCACGCACGCTGGCGGAGAGGTCACTCATGGCAAAAGTCACGACGAGTAGGATGACCCATGTGGCAGCCTTCATTGCGGTGCGGGCGGCGTTGGACGCACCGCTGCTGGCCTTTACTTTGCGACGCAAAGTAATGCGGCGCGTGCCGATGAGCGGCTCCCAGGCAAGCAGGATTATCGCAATGCCCAGCGGCCATTGAAAGCGCTCCAGCCAGACTTTCTGCATGCGCGATGCGAGCTCTTGTTCAGGGATGGCCTCAAGGCCGGCTTCGTAAACTTGCTCCAGCCCATAGCCGGTCGGGCCCAGCGGCGTGTAGAAGCCGTCGGTGACCTCGGCGATCTCACTCAGCGTATCGGCGTCGAGTTGGGTGCGGACGAGTTGGCCGTTGTCATCACGCAGGTAGCCCATGCGGCCATAGCGATCTTTCACCGGGATGAGTTCGCCTTCCGCCGTGCCGACGCCGACCGTGTAAATCGTAATGCCGTTGTCCGCCGCTTCCTTGGCCCGCGCGATGCCGTCTTCTTCAAGGTCTTCACCATCGGTGATCAGGACCAAAATCTTGTGGTTATTCTTATCCGGAAAGGCAGCCTCGGCTTCATTGATTGCACGGGCGATATCGGTGCCGCCGAGTGAAATGACGTCGGTGTTGACGGCTTCGAGGGACTGGCGAAACGCGTCGTAGTCCAGCGTGAGCGGGCATTGGAGAAAGGCGTTGCCAGCAAAGGCCACGAGGCCCACGCGGTCGCCTTCCAACTTGTCGATGAAGTCCAGCACGGCCAGCTTTGAGCGCTCCAAGCGGTCGGGCTTGATGTCCTTGGCGAGCATGCTGCGGGAGACGTCCATGACGAACATGATGTCGATGCCCTTGCTCTTCGTCTCGCGCCAGGTGAAGCCCCATTGTGGACGCGCCAGCGCAAAGAGCAGCAGTGCGAGTGCGGTTAAGATCAACCCGTTTTTTAAACGGCGGCGCATCGGGCTATAGCTCGCGAGGAGTTGCTTGACGAGACGGTCGCTGGCAAACTCGCGCACCCGCTTTTTGCGGGCGCGGCTATTGGCCAAAAATAATCCGCCCAGCAGCAGAAGCGCCACAGGAATCGCAAGCAACCAACTGGTGTATTCGAAGTTCATGGCAGTCGTTTGAAGCGGGTGTTGCCGAGCAGTTGCTCCAGCGAGATCAGGGTCAGGCCGAGCAGCGCCGGCCAGAAAAACAGTTCTTCATACTCGGCGTAGTGCTTTAGCTTGACCTCGGTTTTTTCGAGCTCGTCGATGTCTTGATAGATCGCGGCGAGCTCCTCGGTGTTGGTGGCGCGGTAGAATTTGCCATTGGTGATTTCGGCGATTTTCTCCAGCGTTTCTTCGTCCACAAAACTTTCCTGAAAAGAACGCGAGGGGATGACATTTCCATCCTGGTCACGTAGAGGAACCCCGTAACGGTCGGTGCGAGGCACCGGCACACGGCCGGTTTTACCTGCGGCGATGGTGTAAATTTTCACGTCGAATGACTCCGCGGCTTCGGCGGCGGCGATGGGCGGCAACTGTCCTACGGTGTCTTCGCCATCGGTCAGGAGAATCACCACGCGGCTTTTGGCAGGGAGATCGCGCAGGCGATTGGCGCTCATGCCAATGGCTGGTCCGATCGCGGTGCCGGCCCCATCGATGATGCCCAGCTCAAGTCGCTCGAGATTGCGCCGCAGCCAATCGTGGTTCAGCGTGAGCGGGCTTACGAGGAACGGTTGCTTGGCAAAGGCGATCAGACCAATGCGGTCGTTTGGGCGCTCTTCGATGAAGTCATTGATGACGCGCTTCACGATGTCGAGGCGCGTGGCCAAGTCCCTTTGCGTTGCAAAGTCGAGTGCGGCCATTGAACCGGAGACGTCCACCGCGAGCACGATGTCGATGCCGCTCGCTTCGACTTCGGAATGGCCCTTGCCAATCTGCGGACGCGCCATGGCGACGATCAATGCCGCCAGCGCGAGCAAGCGAAGGAAGAAGAGAAAACCACCCGCGCGGCTCTTGGCCTGCTTGGCGACGTCGCGCGCAATCGCGGTCGATGAAAAGAGTAATGACGCCGAGCGACCGGTGCGCCCCTTGATAAAGAGCAGGATGGGGAGCGCGAGGAGGAACCAAAGTATCCACGGGTCGCGAAATTCGAATCCGTCTTGAATCATGCCGTTACCTCCGGGGTTGATGCTTTGGCTTGCTGCTCGGCCTCGTCCACGAAGTTACGCGCGGTGTTGAGGAGGTCCTGGCGCTCTTCGTCGCCAAAGGCATGTTGCGCGAATTTCGCCAAGTCGCAGAGCTCCAGAAACCGCGCCAGCGTATCCAGAGACTTGCCGGGCAGGCGGTTACTTTGCTTGGCGTGCTGGAGGAATTCTTCGGTCGTTTGCTCCGGCGCGCGCAGGGCGTAGGCGCGTTCCAGGTAAACGCGCAACGCGTCGGAGACGGTTACGGAAAACGCCTTGTCATCCTGGCCGTTGGCGAGGCTCGATGCTTCGCCCAGGCGCAGGCGCGCCTCCTCGGCGGGGGAGAGCGTGCGCGCCGGTGGCTTGCGCTTGGCGAGCCAGACAGTCAGCACGATCAGGCCAATGACGGCTGCCACGATGAGCGCGGTGATCCACGGCCAGTTCTGCTCCCAGTAGGAGGTGGGCCGCAGGCCGCGCATTGGGCGCAGGCCGGTCGCCTCCTGCGCGAAAGCCATGGCGGGCGCGGTCATGATAAATGCCGTTAAGCTTTGCCGGACAAAGTTAATTTGCGATGCAAAGTTCACTCAGTGTCTCCTTTGGCTGCGGGATTCAAAGTAGCGGCGAAGATTGTTCACGTAAGGCTCGCCGGTGGTGACGGGGAGGGCGCCGACGCCGGCTTGACGCAGCCCGCGATGCAGCCCGGCCAGGCGTTCGCGGTTTTGCTTGGCGTAGAGCTGGCGGACCTTGGCGCTGCTGGTGTCGATGTCGACCAGTTGGCCGGTCTCGGCATCTTCCAGTGAGATGATGCCGATGTCGGGCAGCTCGACTTCGCGGCGGTCGGAGATCAGAATCGTCGTCAGATCATGGCGGCGATTGGTGATGCCGAGCGCGCGGAAAAGGTCGTCGCCCTGTCGCTCCTCGGGCGTGGGCAAGCGGCCGTCGGGGCCTTGCAAGAAGTCCGTCAGCAGAAACACGATGGCCTTGCGCTTGATCATGTGGTTCACCGTGTCCAGCGCCTTGACGACATTCGTGCCGGTGTGGCGTGGCTCGTGGAAAAGGATTTCGCGAATGACGCGCAGCACGTGTTGGCGGCCCTTGCGCGGCGGGATGTATTGCTCGACCTCGTCCGTGAAGAGGAGCAGGCCGACTTTGTCGTTGTTCTTGGTGGCGGAGAAAGCGAGCACGCTGGCGATCTCGGCCGCGAGTTCGCGCTTGGACTCATCCAGTGAGCCAAAGGCGCCCGAGGCCGACAGGTCGACCATGAGCACGATGGTCAGCTCACGTTCTTCGCGGAATTGCTTGATGAACGGGCGGTCCATCTTCGCGGTGACGTTCCAGTCGATCGCGCGGACATCATCGCCGGGTGCGTATTCGCGGACTTCCTCGAAGTCCATCCCGCGCCCCTTGAACACGCTGTGGTAGGCGCCGGTCAGCGAGTCCGTAACGAGTCGATTCGTCCGGATTTCGATCTGGCGCACCTTGCGCAATATTTCACGGGTGGAGGGCATTTTGGAGTGAGCAAATTAAAGATTAAAAATTAAAGTGGGAATTGCGGAGAGGGACTTGGCCTGCGGGTAGCAGTGGGCCCTCTCTTTAATTTTTAATTTGTTTACTTTAATCTAAGATTTAGGGAACCGGCACGGTTTCCAAAATCTTATAAACCAGTTGCTCGCTGGTGAAGTCTTCCGCCTCGGCTTCGTAGGAGGGGATGACGCGGTGGCGGAGCACGTCGACGCCGATCGTTTTGATGTCCTGTGGGGTCACGTAGCCGCGGCCGTTGAGGAACGCCCAGGCCTTGGCGGCGAGGGTGATGGCGATCGTGGCGCGCGGGCTGGCGCCAAATTGTACGAAGTTGTCAATGTTCAGGCCGTAGTCGCTCGGCTTGCGGGTCGCAAAGACCAGATCAACCACGTAATCGCGGACCTTTTCGTCGATGTAAATTTCGTCGACGACCTTGCGCGCTTCGAGAATCTGCTCCGGTGTGATGACGGGCGTGATGTCCATTTTGGGCGCGGTCGAGGCCATGGCGTCGAGGATCTGGCGCTCTTCGGCGCGCGACGGGTAGCCGATCTTCAGCTTGAGCATGAAGCGATCAACCTGCGCCTCGGGCAGCGGGTAGGTGCCCTCCTGGTCGATCGGGTTTTCCGTGGCCAACACGAGGAACGGCGCGGGCAGCTTGTGCGTCTCGTCGCCGAGCGTTACCTGGCGCTCCTGCATCGCTTCGAGCAGGGCGGACTGCACCTTGGCCGGCGCGCGGTTAATTTCGTCGGCCAGGACGATGTTCGCGAAGACCGGGCCTTTCTTGGTGAAGAATTCGCCCTTTTGCGGGTTGTAAATAAGCGTGCCGACGATGTCGGCGGGCAGCAGGTCGGGCGTGAACTGGATGCGCGAAAAGTCGGCGTGGATCGCGCTGGCCAGCGTGCGCACGGAGAGGGTTTTCGCGAGGCCTGGGACACCTTCGAGCAGCACGTGGCCGTTGGCCAAAATGCCGACGATGAGGCGGTCAACCAGGTATTGCTGGCCGACGATGACCTTCGCGATCTCCTGCCGCAATTGCGGGACCCAGGCGGAGGCCTCTTTCACGCGTTCATTGACTTCTGAAAGGGAGGATGCGGACATAGCTGATTGGTTTAGGTTAAGCCCGAGGCCTTGCCTTTTCCCCAGCAAGGCTCGCTAGGTCGAGAAAGACACGGGTTCAGGTGGTTGGTTTCAATAATTCTGAGTGCCAGCGGAGGAAATATATTCCGCAAAAATCAGCAAAAACGATGCACGTTTCAGGTCAAGGCCGTATGCTGGGGGTGCTGAAACGGGCTGGCGGGGGAAGATTGCCTGTGGATCGTGGTCACATAGCAAGCGCACGATAGAAAATAGCCTGAATGGCAGTGCACTGACTGAACGTGGAGGGTAGGGGCTCCGGGTCTTAGCGTGAACCACTCATGCGTTTTTGAATCTCACGCAAAGACGCAAAGACCCAAAGGGAATACGAGGAAAGATACTCTGACCGAACGCTAAGGGTATGTGCGGAAAATGCGCCAGCATTTTTCGTCACATATCCCGATTTTTTCTATTCATTCACTATTGAATTCTATCAACGATTCTTCTCACCTCTTTGAAATCCTTATATGGCCTTAGCTCCCAAGGTATTACACTAAAATCTAAGCTCCACATCGAATCGCATTCATCACATTGATACCACCTGATCCCTGAGACCTTAGACTCATACAAATTTAATATTCCTTGGCCATTACAGCAAGATTTTGGGCTGCTGCGAATAATGAACGAACATAGTTTGCATTTTCGTGCCTCAAATCCTATAGGTGGTTGACCAATGGAAACAACAGCATAGCCACCACATTCTGAGCAACGTGTAGCTCCATCAACCTCTGCTAAACTCGCTTTAGCACCCAAGGATTCTAATGAAACGATAAGTTCTTCAGCATCAGATAAACTAGAAACCACCAAGCGTTTAGACTTACCTCCTAGGATAGATGAGCACACGTCTTGATGATTCAATGGAGGCTGCAGTATAACATACCTTCTCAGCAAGTCCAAAACTCTTTCCCTGAGTTGCTCGTCCATTGCTTTCAGCTCTTTAAAGGATTTAGCCGTAGGTTTTTCAACCTCGCTCCATCCAGTGAAAGCAACACTAGTCAGATCTTCTTTCATAGAACGCTAAGCTGTGGCACGAAGTGAGCGGAGCGAACGGAGTTGTCCACAAGCGACTTGTTCGAATCTTTCGTTACCATTCATGTGAGATTTCTCCGAGATAGACTAGTTCAACACCAGAAGCCAAAAAAGAACGCGGATTCGATACTTGGCGATGTTCTCCGAACTTGGGTTGATGATCAATCCCCATCATCGCGAAACTGTTATAGTCTGCGATTCCCAATTCTCTGAGCTTCTCTTCGACAATGGGAGCCCATTTTTCAACCCAAGAGTGGCCTACAAACATTTTCTCCAGGCTTGAACTTTCTTTCGAGCTAAATCCAAATTCAAAAAAATCATGATCAAACCATGTCTCTCCTTGAGATGCGATGAACTCACTAAGAGGTAATTCGTCGTTATCTTCATTTTCTTCGTCGAAATACGATTCATCCTCTTTAAAGAATTCCTTGCAACGATTGCCATCTGAAAATTTGCAAATCCAAAATTGTGATCTAATTCTTTTGGCCATATAATTTTTCGAACGCTAAGAGTAGGTGCGATGTGAATCGTCACCTACCTCGGTTGGTTGTGCTTTTGGTCCTTCTATGTGAAGTAAAAGAACCTCTTTCAATTCAGATTCGGTTACAGGCTTAGATTCCGTCCCCCATTCATTGCGACAGCGCTCAGCCATCGAGGTCCATTCCGATGCGATTGATCTTATATCCTGATCTATTTCTTCGCCTTGCATTTCGTTCTGCGTCGATAGGCATGCATAGTAGAATTCAATGAACTCCAAATTCCCAAACACGTATTGATTCGCATGATGAACCAAAGAGCGAAAGCTTGTTGAGAATTGCTTATTCATTTTTGCTGCACAACGCTAAGAGTAGCTGACCGTCATGAAGCGCCGAAAGGCGCGGAATGAAGGGTCAGCTATCTTGACTGGTTCGGTTGCTGGTTGCGGTTGCATGGTCGTGGAGTGGGAATCTTTGTAGGTGGGTTTCAGGTGGATAGCAATTCCTCAGTGTGATGGGAATACCTTTTCTGTCGTGAAGTGGCTTTGGGTTTCCGGTTCTTGGCGTGAACAACTCATGCGTTAATGAATCTCACGCGAAGACCCAAAGGCGCGAAGAGTTTCTTAGGAGTGGCAATGTTGACCGAACGTCGAGGTCTCACGCGGCGCTTGTCGCCGTTGTGAGCACCGCCTTGATATGCTTATTGTTTAAATTGTGGATCATGGTCGATAGCTCCGAGAACGGCATCGTCTCCTTCATAAAATCGCTTCAACCTCGCCAACATCTCATCCTTGGTATTGTGCAGTTCGCAACCAACGATCCAAGCATCATGACTCGGAAGCTGATACATGTTCTTCTTTAATTCGTCTGACCATTCTGTTTCGCGAACAACTTGCCTAAGAAGTGCGGAAATCAGGTTAAGGTAACCATCTTTCGTTCCAAGCAAAGTAGACTCGTCCGTATGCTCAGAAGCGATAACACAAGAAGCTGAATCATCGGTGATCGATGACTCAAGAAGTTCTAGTGCTTGTTGCAGTTTGGGATCCATTTCATATCTGCATAACGTGGAGGGTATATGCGAAAATGCGCCAGCATTTTACGTCATATATCCCGCTTGGTTAGCGCTTCTACAGTTGGTATAGCTTTCCACCACAGGTAGAGAGTTGTTAGCCCATATAATCCAGCGCCGAGAAATGCGCATATCGCAATATTTATTTTGCCGTTGAATATAAGCAAACAACTGGTGAATAACCATAAAACAAAAAGTAACAGGGCTGGAATCTGGGTCCAGCGCCAATTCATCAACATTCCGAGGCCAACCAAATAACCTAAGCAGACGGATGTTAGCCCGAACCAACTCAAGCCAAGGCCATTCTTAAGGAGAGCAATCGTTGCTCCAAGCAATAGAACGATCCCCATGCGCTGAATGTGATTCGGATATTTCATCTACTTCGCTAACGCTAAGAGTAGCTGACCGTCATGGAGCGCCTAAAGGCGCGGAATGAAGGGTCAGCTATCTCGACTGGTTCGGTTGCTGGTTGCGGTTGCATGGTGGAGGAGTGGAATTGGTTGTAGGTGGGTTTCAGGTAGATGGCAATTCCTCAGTGTGATTGGAATGCCTTTTCTGTAGTGGAGTGGCTTTGGGTCTCCGGGTCTTGGCGTGAAC
>JAVDPC010000008.1 GCA_031296915.1 Cerasicoccus frondis
GCTTCGTTCAAGCCGCCTTGCGCTGCATTCATTTTTACTCGTTCCATCAACAGTTTTAATTGGAAAACACTCCCTAGGGAGTGTGTCATGTCCGACTTCTGAAATCGTTTTAGGATGTCCTTTCGTTGATGATTATATTGGCTATTTGCGGCTAAGCGTAAGCGACGCAGGAAGAGTCTAAAGTTTGCCTCTGCGATTTTCCAAAAGTGTTCTGATGTCCAAAAGCCTTTCCCGGGATAGTGGGTATTTAAGAATGAGGATCACCGAGAATATCCAAATCGCTACTGGGAGCAGCAGGAAGATCCATTTCATTCGCATGAGCACTTCGGTAGGTTGCTGCGCCAGCGCGACATCAAATCCGGTGATTTCAAGCACGAGACCACCAATACCCATCGCACAAGTATTTGCGGCCTTGATAAACCAGGAGTAGAATGCGTTTAGAGCTCCCTCACGGCGCCTCTCCGTGCCGACTTCATCATAGTCAGCGACGTCAGCCTTCATAGATGGCAGGAATAGCCAAAATGCAGAAAGGCTTCCTGCCTGGAGTGCGGCTGGAATGAGCTGCATGTACGGATGCTCCGGATCGAGGCAATAGTAGTAAAGCAGGTGCCCGATCATCGCCATGGTCAGGACGCTGATTACCAGTGTCCTTTTATCAAATTTCTCACTCAACCAGGTTAGCACGGGCAGTGATGCGATGCCTACGACAACAACCGCAGTGTAGCGCCATCCGTCGATGATTGCGGCGTCAGCGAGATTGCCATCGTTGATCAGGTAGATGTTTACATATTGTCCAAGGCTCAATACCGAGGCGTTTCCGAGAGATAGGAAAAAAGATGAGCCGATGAGAAACCAGAGTGGTTTGCATTTGAAGGTTTCGCGAATGCTTTGCCAGAAGGGGTCTTTTGCCTGTGTGCTGGCTTCTCGTTTATAATAACGCTCTTTAACGAAAAGGGCAGGCATTAAACCTATCGCACAAATAATGCCTGCAATGTACCAGCGACAGGTCATCATGGCGTTGACTAAATCTGCCTCTCCGGTAACGGGGTCAGCAAACCACGGCCCCGTGAGGATAGCCATAATCCAACCTCCAGTAAGCACCATGACTTTGGAGAAAAATGACATCCATGCGGTTAATCGAGTACGCTCATCATAGTTAGGCGTGAGTTCTAACTGGAGCCCATAGTAGGGCATCGACCAAACGGTGAAGCTGGTAAAGAAAAGCCCGCCGATCCCAAGGAGGTAGTAGAATTTTCCCATCTCGCTCCAGTCGGCAGGCGGTGACCACAAGAATGGATAAATGGCCGCCGTTAGGATTGCTCCAACAAACATGAATGGCCGGCGTCTGCCCCAGCGCGTCCGGGCGTTGTCGGAGATGTTGCCCATCACCGGGTCCGATATGGCGTCCCAGGCGCGCAGAAGCATTAGGATGAGTCCGAGTAGGGCAGGGCTCATTCCCAAGCCAATATTGAAGTAGGGCATCCAGAGCGTGCTTACCGTTACGCCAGTGGCAAAATAATCCATTTTGCCGCCGAGTGCGAACGCTATTTTTTGCCTAAGTGGAATTCTATCTGACTCAGGAATGTGGGTCTTCAGGGATAGCTTGCTTTTAAAACGCATTGAGAAAGACGAATGGAATAGATCAAAAAGTTGGCCCCTTCAAAGGGGTTCGCTTAGCCTTGGGGTTGAAGCACTTTGGGCTCTTGGAGCATTGCCCATGAGAAGTCGCATTCACTGAATAGCAGACCCGCATCGTAAGCTTGTTTTATCGCTTCATTCAGGGGCTCAAAAAAGATAAGTTTATCACCGGTATCGGAGTGACTCTTTGAAAGGAGCTTTTTCGGCAAATCACAGATGCCGGTGGTTTGAATGGCTTCAATACATTGGGTGTGAGCCATAGCTGCTTCTGCGCCGCAGACATCTTCACTCCCAATCGGAGACTGGCATCTTTTCAGGCAATGGATGACTTTGCTGAACGCCGACTCATTCGGGTTCCCATACCGTATTCGGCGTCCATTCTTGAAGGTGGCGAGGATTTCGCTGCCTTGTGAATATTCCACCGTTGCTTCTTCGCATTCAAAGCGAAAATGAGGTCCGTCATTTTCTTTTACACAATGAGCGCTGTAAAAAAGAATTTCTGGCCCTTCCTCAGTGAGCACTCGGCAACAGGCCGCATCGAAATTTTCAATGTCGTTGGCTCGATAGCATTCGGATAGCACGGAAACGGGAGTGGCCGACTGATTCAACGTGGGGCCAGCAACAAAAAGCATGTTATGTAAGTAATGTGCTGTGGCGTTGCTAATGGGACTGTCATAGACTGGGCTCCCGTTATCATCCAAGATACGGCCAGCCCAATGATTCCGCTGAAAGTATGAGACGGGGCGGGGCCACGCGACACGTGTTAACAGACGTTGAGGAGCTCCAAGGCGTCCAGCGAGTAGATCGATTTTGAGGCTTTGTATGGCTTCGCTGAAAGACCATTGGTAGCCAATTTCAAGGAACATCCCTGAATCATTTCGCGCCGAGATCATTCGCTTCGCATCTGCAATCGTCGAGCAGATCGGTTTTTCACACATGACATTCCAGCCCGCTTTCAAGGCTGTGCAGGTGTGGTCTGCATGAAATGCAATTGGAGAAGCAATGATTGCGAGGTCGATCGGGGGATTCGCTTGGATGCAGCTTTCCAGGTCTTGGAAGCAGAGGACGTCATCTGCTGCAAATTCAAGACAGGCTGCTGTATCACTGAAATTCGGATCGACCACCGCGCAAAGTCGAGCAAGGCGCTGATTTTGCAGGGATCGTAGGCTTTCAACATAGACACTGCCATACCCGCCTGCGCCAACGAGTAATACGCTTAGAGGAGTTTTTTGCGTCATTTTTCAGATTAATGGGTGGCTACAACTCGAGCACCCGTGATCATGGAGATCACAATCTTCACTGGAGAATCGGGCGCCTAGTGTGGTTTGAGTTGTTGCTACCAGACCGGCGCACTCGCGCAATGACCTTGAAGTTTAATTCGTTAAATATTTCTCGCGCTATCGTTACGATGAGCGCTTTTGAAGCGTGTCGCCTTCATGAAAAACACTATTGATCAGTGTTATTTTCGATTGGCTATCTGAGGCGGACATCCGCCCTTCCAGCAGGCTGCATAAATACTCAATAGCTGCCTCTCCCAGTTGCTCGGTATTTTGAAACATGCCACTAATGTGGTTGGATCGGACGCAATCCAGATGTAAAAAGCCGACGTCGTCGGGGATGTTTTTATCGGTTTCCTTAAGCCAGGCATGAACATGCTTCCTTAATCCGATGACCACTTCTGGCTTTGCTTTCTTAAACCACTTCTGGAATTTGGGTTTAGTTAAAGTCGTATCGCTGTATATCGAGAATTTAATTTTGGGGTGGCGGTATCGAGAAATTGAAAGCCCTGCCCACCACAGGTGGTTAACTTGTTGGATTTCCAGTTTGCTTAAACATATACCGATATGCTTGTAGCCCAATTCGATCAGCTTATCTATGGCGGTTTGAATCGTTTGGACGTGATTGTTGCAGAAGCGATAAATGCCCGGGTGCTCTAAGGAGTAGCCAAATGCAACTGCCGAAAAACCTTTCAGATCCATATCAAAGTGATGGTCTTCTTCCGGAAGTGGAGGGATGAGCAAACCCTGAATGCCACGGTTTCGAAGTATGTTGGCCAGTCGATTGTAGTTGGGACGGTACTCGCCCATCCAGAAGTGCTCCAGTTCGTAGCCCAGCTCGTGGGCGCGCTTTTGAGCCCCATAAAAGTATTCCACATAGACTCCTCCCTCATGCCAGCAAGTCGCGCTTTCCAGATTGGTGATAAAACCGATCGTTTCCCGGTACGAAATTTTCCGCTGTTGTCTGACCTGGGACATTAGCGTGCGCACCATGGGATTGGACTGGTAGCCCATTTTTACTGATAGTGCTTGTATTCTATCCCGTGTTTTTGCTGCGACCTTGGGTGAGTTGCGCAGCGCCATGGAAACCAAGGCAGTGGTGACTCCTGCCTCCTGCGCAATATCTTTCAAGGTAACGTTAGACTGACGTCGGATTTTTGTGGAGTCGGGAGGGTTGTTGGGCATGGAGAGCGATCCGGGAGAGATTGTATTGTTGAGAGTTTGATGGCTGCTGTCAGTCGATCAATGTTAAAATTTAACGATTTAAAAATCAATCCCCTTGCGAATAGAAAGATCATGGAGCACTGTTCGAGCATCAGCTAATTTAACCCCCGCCCCATGAAATGAGAATCCCCTGTGACATCAAACTCTGTCGCCTTTTATTTATATTCGCGGCCCTAGGCATCACCATTTCTACAGCTAACGCTAAGCAGCCAATGAGTGAATGTTTGGCTTTTGAAATGGCTTTAGATGCAAGCAATGGGCCCGTCCAGATAATGGTTGATGCGGAAGGCCATCCAAATGATTTAAGAGCCGCAGGAGTCGCTAATGCGTATACGGCATTTGATAATGCTGCTTCTACAGGTATGGGAGGGACGAATAAGACGCCGAACCGCGGTGGCGTCCTGAAGGTGTTGAAGGGATCCGAGTTGCTTGCGGGCGCTTGTTCTTTCACTTTGCAAGGGTGGTTTAAGGCGGACTCAGGTGAAACGCCGGGAAACTTCGCCCGGCTCTTCACCAGCGCCCGTGTATCGAGCTATTTCGACAGTAAAGACGGGAAAGGATTGGTTATCGCTGTAAATGGAGATAACGTTCTTTGTCGTGATCCTGCTTTTCAAGTAAGTGGGGAATGGGTCTTCTTTGCCGTTACCTATGATGGCGATCAGGAAGAGCAAAATGTTAATTTCTATGCGGGGTTAGAGAACCAACCGGTGGCATTAATGAGTAATGCAAGCATGTCTTCGGGATGTGTTTCCAATGAACAAGCGCTTCAGCCAATTTATATTGGAAATCTTAGTAAGCGCGACCGACCCTTTGATGGTTTAATCGATCACGTTCGTCTTTGGGTGACTCAAGAGGGGAGTTCGGCAGTTTTAACTCTGAGTGAGTTAGAGGAAGTGCGTCGAAGCGATTTAAAATAAGGAGGATTTGAAAATGAGAATCGATTTAGAATCCGACTCAGCTAGTGCTTGTTTTTCGAGGAGCTTCATTTCGCAGAAACGGAGAGCCTTTACGCTCGTAGAGCTGTTGGCTGCTATCGCAGTTGTTGCGATATTGGGCTCGATTCTTCTAGTTGCTGTTGGGCAAGTGAGGTCGAGCGCAAAGAAAAGTCAGGGGATTTCTGACCTGCGACAAGTAGGCGCTGCGGTGAGCATGTTTGCGTATAACAATGATGGAGTTTTGCCCGGACCCAGCAATTTGGGCCTCTATCCCTTCTACCGGAATGAGTATCCTCAAGAGCGCACCATGCAGGCGTCCATTGCGCCCTATCTTGATAATGCCTCAGCCTACACAATAAGCGGACGAACTTTCATCCCTTCACTTATTTGTCCAGTTGCTTCAGAGGATGTTGATGACCCGGATAATCCTCCGCCTTATTATATACAAAACTTTTTGCTGCCTATACCACGTGGTCGGGTTTTTGGCGCTCAAGAATCTGCGAGCGCAGAGGCGACGACCGGTTGGAGGCTTTCGCGAATTGATCAGCTTGGTCAGGATGTTTGGCTCATTACGAACGCAGATCAAGCAATCCCCAGCGATTGGTCAGGATTCGGCACCGCACAGCTATCTGCCTCCGGATGGTTTAGTCGTCTGCCGGAAAAGCCAGTTTATGAAAATGGACGCTTGAGATTATATCTAGATGGGCATGTCGAATTTGTGTCTCGGGATGTTGATCCGGTTAAGCAGTAAAACGTGAATGAATACCTATTCTGCTAGATCGCTTTCGCTTCGGCTTCTTTTGATTCTAGGAGTCCTGGCCAGCATGGAAACTGCATTTGGGGTGGAGCCAAATGCATTGTTCCAAGATGGCTTCGAATCTGGACTTTGCGAATGGGTGCTGGATGAAGATGAAACTATGAGTGTGGTCCTTGCTGACGCCGCACATCGTGGGGCCTCGGGACTGCGGGTTACTGATGAATCTGAGATTCATGGCTCTTCCATTTCTACGCCACGTTTTCCAGTTGATCCCGGGCTTGTCTATGAGGTTCGTTTTATGGCTCGAGCAGTTGAGAAAAGCAGGGCCGCCGTGTATATACGATTCTTTGATGAAGCCGGCGAACAGTTAAATCGCGGTGCGGACCTAAGAGCAATTGTTGGGAGTCGGCAGTGGCGCAAACAGAGCGTCAAAGCCTATCCGCCAGAAGGCGCTGTTGCGGTCGATGCATGGATTCACAGCTATGCTCAGGATCGCGATGTGGTTTTTGACATCGACGACTTTACTTTAGTGGCCTACGAGCCAGAGGCGCCCACTCCTCCTTGGGTGGGGACTTATAAACTGGAGGCGGGCGCCTCAGATTTAACTGTCGCAGATGTAGTTGGGCCCGATGGTTTGGTTTACCCAGATTGGCGGATGGCTGGAATTGCTGGTGGCATACCGCATCTCCCAACGGTGGTTGGACCGGAATTTTTTGAAGGCTCAGAGTCAGGGGATATCGGGCCATTGATCAACGAGGCGTTAGAGATCGCTGCGAAGACAGGTGGTGGCGCAGTTGAACTACCAGCTGGTGTGTTTTCACTTGAGAGTCCAATTGTTATTCAGCATTCAGGCGTGGTCCTAAGGGGGAATGCAGATGGCGAAACCAGACTGTTATATCAGGAGCATATTCCATATGGAGAGATGCGTTCGCGTAACTGGTCGCCATCTGGAATCTTAGGGCCGAATAGCAGTTTTGAGATACAAACCAATCCCAAGAATTTGGTAAGGATCAGCGCTCGTAGCGGTGATGTTTCGCTGTTCGAACGCCAACGCGCGGCACATTGGGGGAATCGGTTTAGCATGCGTCTGACTGGGCGATCAATCTTGGATACTGTTGGGCCAGGCACGCATGTCGTGACTGCAGAAATTGAGTATGCGAATGGGGATTGCTTTTCTCAGGATTTCTCAATCACGGCAACACCAGAGGATCAGCCAGGTAATCTAGCTGTCGGTCAATATGGTGCAATCATTGCGGTTGGCCGTGGCCCCATTGGGCCTAAGGTTTCGCTTGCCCGTAGCGCACTTCGCGGCAGCAATCAATTAAGCCTTGGAGCGAACCATGGACTTGAAGTCGGTGATCGTATAATGATTCTTGCGCCAGCTACAGAGCGTTGGAATCAGATCACTGGGAACCGTTGTCCGTGGGGAGTGTTTCGAAGTAATCAGTTTGAAATCACGGAAATTGATGGTGATGTTGTGACGGTCAACCAAGCCTTTCGCATAGAGTTTCCGCTGGAGGATGGTTCCTACGTGCAGCGCATTGGCGTCGTTGATCGTTTCGGGGTGGAAGACTTGGTGTTGGAGCAAAAGATTTTTAGCCCTGATACTTCTGGGGAGAGGGATCAAGCTAGCAAGTGGTATGCAATGGAGGATCTCTGGGCGAATGGAGTGACTTTCAATTATGCCTGGAATGGCTGGATCAAGAACGTGAAGGTGGTGAACTCGGGGCGTAATCCACTCTATCTGACAAATTCAAAGTTTTGCGAAATACGAAATAGCATAGCCGACGGAGCAATCTTTCGCGGTGGCGGTGGCTCAGGATATGTAGGGTTTGAAAAGTCTTTCGATTGCTTAATGGATTCAGTCACGACTTACACCATGAGGCACGCGCCAAACCTTCAGTGGGGCGCATCCGGCAACGTCGTGAGGAATGGCCATTTCATTGGAAGCGATGCGCAATGGCATGCCGGGTGGACTCACGAAAATCTTTTTGAAAACAATCGAATTGAGCAGACCCCTGAGAACATCGGGGACGGCACATATGGCAATGCCTTTTACGCGACTGGGCCAAGTGATGCTGCGCATGGGCCACAAGGACCGCGAAATGTAGTTTACTACAACGATGTGAGCGCCCCCAAAAATGGGATAGTTATGTTGGGCGGCAACGAAGCTTGGATGGTGCTTTATAATCGATTCAACCTGCTTGGTAACCGTGCATTGTATATAAAGGAAATGAGCTTCGATCATATCATTGCGCACAACACTTTTATTTTACCTCAAGGCAAGAGTCCGGCGATTTGGGTTGGAGAGGCAAATTGCACGGGAATCGAAATTTACGACAATATCATATATGGCCCCATCAAGGATATTGCCGGATTTAGTTCTCCTTTGGGACAATTCGAGCATGTCGAAGGAAACGAGATTTTGGCGATTCCAACTTTAGGAATCTCCAGTATCCCGCGTCCGAAGCCGAGCGTCCCTTCGATATTCCAATGGCAACGTAATCACTCGCAGAAAATTTCCGCAATCACTTCACCCTAAACATGCACTCAATACCCATAACAAATATGAAGTCTATAACATACTCTTCCCTGATTTTGGCATCAGCATTCTGTAGCTTAAGTGGCCAAACGCTACTCTATGAATACTCGTTTAATGATGCTGCAAACGGCGCCAATACTGTGGCAACCGGAACGGCTGGTGGAACCGCTGCTTTCACAAACTATGTAACAACGGGCAGCACCTCACGCCAGTCGGCCGACCTGCGTGGCGTTTCAGGTAGCGGTGTTTCTGGCATCGCTGGCGATTATGCTTTTGATAATTCCGGTTCCACGCAAATGGGCGGCAGTGGAGCAGCGAACGGCGCCAATGCTGGTTACGGTGGTATGGCAGCTAATAGTGGAGGCGCTTCTGCACTTGATGGACAGACGTCCTTCACGGTCTCGGGATGGTATTACAGCTCCAGCACCCCGGGTAATTTCGCTCGCTTAATAGAAGTTGGCAGTGTGGGGGTATGGTTTACGGATACTGATATTCTTCTGAATGTTACACTGGCCTCTGGAACAGAACAATTTACAAGTAGTGATGCCTCATTGTTCACCACAGATACCTGGAATTTCTTTGCTTTTACCTACAATGGAGTTACCGGGGAAGCCGCCCTTTATGGCGGCACAGATGAAAGCGAAGTGGCGCTAATAGTAAGCACGACTCTGTCTTCCAGCACCGTATCGCTGAATCATTCGAACATGACTATTGCCAATTCAAATTTTAGCGGCAATCAGCGCCCATTTGATGGCATGCTTGATAACTACAGAGTATGGGGAGACTCGGATGCTTCGGGCGCACTTGGCTTAAGCGCGTTAGAGGCTGTCCGCTCATCTGATATCATTCCTGAGCCATCCACCTACGCGCTGATCGTTGGTTCTATGGCGGTTGTTTTAATTACCGTTCGCCGCAGGAAATTGGTATAGTGAGTTATTTGGCGCTGCGATGCGGCATCTTTGCTCGTCCAGTTGAAAGCGGGGAATCATGCTCCATGGGGGGGGACTCATGGGGTATTGATTGCCATCTATTAAATCATGGCGCTAGCAAGATGTTAGTCGGAATCTAAGAATGAATAAACTGAACATCGTTTACCTCCACGCTCATGATGTCGGTAGATATATCCAACCTTATGGTTATGATGTAATAACGCCGAACCTTCAGTCATTAGCGGAGTCTGGAATGCTTTTCCGGCAAGCTTTCTGCGCGAACCCAACTTGTTCACCCAGCCGCGCCTGTCTGCTAACTGGTCAATACGCGCACGAGAATGGTATGTTGGGCTTGGCTCACCGTGGGTTCCGATTGAATGACTATCAGCGCACTCTGCCAAATTTTCTTCGTCAGCATGGCTGGAAGACCGCGCTCAGTGGCATACAGCATATTGCTCACTCGAAATACGTTTCCTTGAGCGAACTGGGGTATGATGAGTTTCTCGACCAAGCCATTGAGGATGGCGCGAGTGGTCCACAGCGGATCTATTCAACAGGCTCCGAAGGCGTTAGTCAGGCGGCGGCAGATTTTCTAGCGCGCAGGCATGACAGGCCATTTTTTCTAGATGTCGGTTTCTTCCCTCCCCACCGAATGGAAGACGGCTCATTTCCTAAGGAATTTGAGGCTCCGAATCCTGCCTATGTACGTCCACCAGCTAACATTCCGGACACGGATGTTACACGCCAGGATTTTGCCAATTTTATGGCAAGCGCACAGACTTTTGACGCACATTTGGGTAAAGTCATTGATGCGATAGATCGTAATGGGTTGGCGCAGAATACATTGATCATCGCAACAACCGACCATGGAATACCTTTCCCGGGAATGAAGTGTCGCCTGACCGACCATGGGATTGGGGTCATGTTAATCTTGAGAGGGCCTGGCGGGTTTGACTCAGGAAAATGCTCAGATTCCATGGTCACGCATTTGGATATTTTTCCGACTATATGCCAAGCGCTCGATTTGAAGTGTCCCGCATATGTTTCCGGGGAGCCGTTGCAGCTGTTGACTACAGAGCAAGACGCAACGCTTCACTCTCAGATATTCGCGGAGGTCAATGTGCATGCTGCCTACGAACCAATGAGATCCGTTAGGACGCATCGTTGGAAGTATATCCGGCACTTTGAACCCCGTGACCATCTCATACTAGCTAATTGCGATAATAGTCCAAGTAAGGATTATCTATTTCAGTCCGATTGGCATACTAATGCTCCATTTGCGGAAGAGCTCTATGACTTGATATTGGATCCAATGGAGTCGACAAATCTCGCTACGGAAAGCTGCTGCGAAAGCACGCTGAATGAGCTGCGCGCCCGTGTTGATAAATGGATGCGAGATACGAATGACCCATTGCTGCATGGCGCGATAGATTTGTCCGATAAGATTGTGACTGCGTTTGATGCATACTCGCCTGCTGATTGAAATTTGCGCTAATATGGAGTCAGTGAGGTTATTTACAGAGTAAACAGTACATTTTCTGCGCCCTCTGCCATGCTGCTTATTATGGAAACTCGTGGGCGCAATGTATCTAAGATTGAGCTAAAGGCAGAGGAGCTTGATGTTTTTCTTCGTCGCGGTAATGTGCCAATGGCTAGTCGCTTCGTACTCGTGAGCTGATGCGGATGTATGAGGGCTTTAACAACAAGACCATCGTCGAGGAAGTGGATGCGTGCTCACACGGTGAGTCCCTGGCCTTCTAGCGGAAGTGGAAAAGTCGCTGCCGGAACGCACCAATGAAGACCCATGCGATGTCGATCTAATCTTGGCTATTTGAAGTAGGCTGGGGATGGTTTCTGTTTTACGAATTATTTTTGTTGCTTGGTATTTTGTAAAACGTTATAGCATTCTTAGTTCTATAATACCTCAATTGTTAATGTCATTACCTACCCCTCGAATGATAGCTCAATCAGTCGCGTAATAACTACTTATTCCCTAAGGTATAGCTTGTTTACTTAAATTTGGTCTAAACCAAGTGGGGTTCGTGCATCGTGTATATGAGTTTATAGAATGGGTTTTGCTTTTTTCAAATTACGACTCAGATATCCTATATATGTATAACGATTTATTTGATTTTAGCTGGAGTCACAACGGCTTTGAGCTGCGCTGGGATTTGCATCACGACAAGGCCAGTCTCACGCCCGCTGGTGCGATCAAGCCGCTCTGGGCGGGTTCGCTGCTACCGGGGTTGTGGCTGGTGGATCCAAGTGCTCAGAAGCGCTTTGTGAAAGCGCGCGCGGTGTCACTTGAGGAGGGTGAGAGCCATGATGCCGGAGTAATTGAGCTGGACTTCGATGGGCTGGCCAGTGGTTCCATGTCGTATGAATTTACGGGTGATCGCGTAAATCTGAGCGACCTTAAGCTTCGTTGGAAGTCAGCTCCCTGCGCGATTATTTCGATGTATATCGGGGCAAGTGAAATGGGGCCCGATGAGCGCCGCATGGCGCCGAATTTGGAGAAGCCATTCTGGCCAGATTGGCAGGCGACAGGAGTTTGTATTCCCTGCGCGAAGACGGGACCCATTCAAAGCTTTGTGCGGCTGTGGGATCTGGGGCACAGTCGCATTGCTTTGGGGAATTACGGGCCGTCGATGGGGACGCCTTACGGTGCGGCTTTCCCGAGGCCCATTTTGGCCTGCGGGATGGGTGACGATAATGGCTGGCTGGTAATGGGGAATCTAACCCCGCCCGACGGCGCGATGTGCTTTAAGTCTGCGTCCTTCTGTGGCTGCCTGGAGTATCACTATCGTGAGGATTTGTGGGGTGCCATCGATGAGCCGGTGCGGACTTGGTCGGACTATTTGCAGCTGACTTGGTCGAAGCATGCAATCGACGCCTACCATCATTTTTACTATCCGGAGGCGGCTCTGACGCGGCACTCGGAGCACCAGATTTCGATGTGGAATACTTGGGGCGATTTCAAGGAGGGCATCTTCGATCTGAAGGACACGCCCAGGCGCATCAAGCAATCCTTTGGCGTCGACGTGCTCGTCTATGATGACCCTTGGGAGACGATGAGTTCCAGCGGGGACACGGACTACGAGAAATTTCCTGACTTCGATGAGGCCATCGAAAAAACGCAGCAGTTGGGCATGAAGGTCGGGCTTTGGCAATCGGTAGGCTGGCTTGACCGTCCAGAGGAGTTTGGACTCGGCAAAGAGGACCTGCTTTGCGGCACCGATGGTGAGCCGCGCCAGTGCTCTTGGTCGTTCAATCCATACAGCGATGCGCCCCGGCATTATGCGCTCGATCCGAGCTCGGAGAACACCCGCCGTTTCCTCATTGAGCGCACGCGCAAGGTGCTGGGCAATTATCCGGCGTCGCTGTTGAAGCTGGATTTTTATTATGGTTTGCCCGGGCCGGATGTCGCCGTTCCGCGTGATCCCAAATACCGCGGTGAGCAGTTGGGGATTGAGCTGGTGCGCATCATTGCCAAAGAGGCGCGCCGGATTCGCCCTGATATTAATATTCTCTGCTACGGGCTGCATCCGCGGATGGGCGAGCTGTCGCAAATGATCGCATTGGACGATCTGGGAGACTCTGCCGGTCGTGAGTCGCATGGGCATGGCCAATGGTGTGTCTGGACGAGTATTATTGGTCGCGGCGGCATTGCGCTAAACGGCTCCAGTGGCTATCACTGGGCGGCGGAGCGAGATGTCGTCATGAACTCCGCGATCATGGGCGCGCCGGGCGGTATTCTGCCGTATTTCCATGACAATGGCGCCGAGGTTCCGCGTTCGTATTTTCGACCCCGTCGTGCGCTGGCCTATTGGTTCCGAAGAACGGTGGGCTGGAAGCCGCTATGGCTCGATACGCATTTGGGCGACTTGATTCAGGACCCGACGCCCCGCTGCTGGGGGCGGCTGGAAAACTTTGGCGATGGCGATCGTTTAACGGCACTGGCTCTGCGCAAGGAATCTGAAGGCTACACCGATGAGGCGATTGCGGGCATCGTGTGGACCGGCAACTGGATCCTCGTCTCCCAGGATGACTTACCCATACGCGAATCGCGCAAGCTGGCGTGTATTCCGATTGGCGATGGTTGCTTGTCCATCGCATCTGCGGCCCCGACAACGCTCACCGGCAAATTTGAGCGCGATGGCGTCGATGTCGACGAGGCGTTGAGCCCGGCCATGGAGGAAGGCTCGCTGGTCTTGAAATCGAATGACTCTACTTTCGAAGGTGGCCTGCTGGGCTACCTAATCGAGCGCTGACTTTATGAATGCTCCCGGACTGATTCTGTTGCGGCTTTGGTTCTGGCTACGGCCCGCGGCTTGGTTCGGGAGCATTCAGGCGGAGCGCTTGGAGTGATCGAGGCCTTGTGCCGAAGGTATCACATCAGCGTTTTCTGCTTATCTCAAACAACCCTACAACACCATGAAAGAATACTGTGATATAACCCCAAATAGCTGGCTGCGCCTTATGGCGGTCGGCGCGTTGGCGGCGATTTCGCTGTCTGCGCAAACCAAGATCGATATCGATCTAAACCGCATTTATTGCGAACAATCGCTTGGCGAGCCATGGCGGCTTTTTGATGAACAAGACTCCGTCGGCGATCCAATCAATGGAACCGGCACTCAGCCGGTGAGTGAGTGGACCACGAGCTATACCAACAAGACTTGGTTTTATCCGATCTCGGCGATTGTAGACCTCGGCAGCTTGTGCCAGATCGATGCGATTGCCAGTTGGGATGGCGGTGGCCAAACCCTGATTGAAGTCGAGTACGGTGAGCCCGGTAATTGGACGATGCTGTGGTCCTACACGCAGCCCGTCTATATGGACTGGGTCATTGAAAACGTGGATGTGCAATCACGCTATTTGCGGATTACGAACCACGAGGTCAACTATGCGCCGGAAGAGATGATGGTCTACGGCTCGCGCCTGGAGCCATATCAGCCCGAGCCGGCCGAGGTTGGCCACATCCCGCCGTCGATGGATCGTCTGATTGCGGTGAATGGTTTTCACAACGATCCGATGGGTCGCTTGCAGGCCGTGGGTTCGCTGCGTGAATATCATAACTGGTATTGGAACGACAGCAATACGCTGGATCCGGCCTACGATGGCGACGAATTGAAGTTCAACAAATCCTACACGGGCAATTGGAATTTCGACCGTTTTTATCGCAACATCCGCCTATCGGGCATTAGCACGGTAGCCGACATTAAGGGTAGCGTGCCTTGGATTGTCGAAGGTGGTGATTCTGACCACAAGCCGATGCCGCCGAGTGAAAATCGCGATGCGCTGGACCCGGCTTCTTATGTCGAGCACGCCCGGTTCCTGTATCAGTTTGCAGCGCGCTATGGCAGTGTGGCGGTGGACCCGGCAACGCTGACTTTGCATTCGTCGGAGCCCGCGATTACCGGTGCTGGCACGGTTCGCTGGATGGAAAGCTGGAACGAGCAAGACAAGTGGTGGCGTGGTCGCGAAGGCTACTTTTCCGCCAAGGAATATGCGGCCATGGCCAGCGCAGACATCGATGGTCACTTGGGCACTCTTGGTGCCGGCGTGGGCATTCATACTGCCGATCCAAACATGAAATTCGCCATGAGTGGAACCGCTTTGTTGGACCTGGATTACCTGAAAACCATCAAGCAGTGGTGTGACGTAAGCCGCAATGGAGACTTCCCGTTCGATGCGATTAACTTCCACCATTATTGCAACGACAACGGCGGGCAGGGTGAGTCGACAATCGGCGTCAGCCCCGAGGCCGATGGTCTGCGCGAGCGCTTGGAAGTATTCACCGAATACCGGAATCGCTATCTGCCGGGTGTCGAAATCTGGCTCAGCGAGTTTGGCTACGATACTTACCATGAGTCGGTGCAGCGTGCGCCAGCGATTGGCTCGATGGACAGCTATGAAGTGCAGGCAGCGTGGATTCTCCGTTCCTTCCTGGCCTTGTCTGCGGCGGGCATTGACCGCGCGCATCTCTACATGACGCGTGACGCCACGAGCCTTCCGTTGGCCAGCAAATATGCGACATCCGGCTTGCTCGAACGGGATGCGAACAACCTGTTTGTGCCCAAGCTTTCCTGGTTCTACACATACACACTGAAGCGCCGCCTGACGAATCTCTACTTCGAAAGTGAGCAGGACTCCGGTCAGTCTGATGTTATGATCTACCGCTTCGCCGATGCGATGGGCGATGTGCGTGCGATTGCCGTTTGGTGCCCGACGAGCGAGGATAAAACGGTCAGAAACTACTCGCTGGATTTGGATGGCTTGGCCACGACGGCAACACTGGTTGAGTTTGCAGATAGCTCTACTTCCGGCATCGAGACCGCGCTGACTATTAGCAATGACGCCGTGACGATCGATGTATCCGAAACGCCAGTATTGGTCATGCTGGATGATCCCGAAATGGGACTCGGTCCGGATCAGTTGATCCCGCTCACCACCGCTAACGTGGTCAATGAAGATGGCTTCGGTGACGCCACGCTTATCGCCGACGAGCAGGCAACTGCGGTTGGCGCAGAAATGGGAACCGGCGGTTCACCAACGACGAGTTGGAATCCGGGCTGGGGTTCATCGGTCACTTGGCCGAATAGCGTTTACATCGACCTCGGTCAGGTGACGCCCGTGACCTATGCCTACTTGTATGATTCGAGCAACTCCGGCACGGTGGAAATCTCCGTTGGCGAACCGGGTAACTGGGAATCGCTCACCACGGATGGGCTGACGGAATACAACGTCTGGATACCCATCGCGATCATGCGGGAGACGCGCTATGTGCGCATTACCAAGCACTCGCAATCGGCAAACTTCAACGAGGTCGCCTTGTTTACGAATGACTCGTTGCCGCCGCAGGATGGCCCGGAGTTTGACACTCAACTGGAGCCGCAATTCACTAATGTCGAAGTTGGCGCCAGTGGAAGCCCGGCCGGCAGCTTTGCCGAAAATGAGGGGCAATTCGTTGTTGAGGGCAGTGGCGTGATTGCGACTTGGCGCGCTTGGGATACCTTCCACTACGGCTACATGTCGGCGACCGGAGACTTTGATTTCTCCACTCGCGTTGACAGTTTGACGCCGGCGACTTCCGGCTCGACGGCCTTCCTGATGGCGCGTGAATCTCTGGACGACGACGTGCCGTTTGTGTCGACTTCGGTCGGTGGAACCTTGGCCGCGGTGTCGCAGTTTAACCGTTCGACTACCGGTCAAAAGCCGACCGAAGTGCGCAGCCCCTGGGCGGCGACAAAGGACTGGCTGCGGCTGGAGCGCGTGGGTAACGTGTTCAACAGCTACTACTCCACCGACGGTGTCAGTTGGACGCTGGTTAACTCGACCACCGAAGCGCTGCCGAGCACGGTTTACTTGGGTTTTGGTGCTGCGAGTGGTAACACGACTTCACTGGCGACCGCGGTATTCGAAGACACGGAGCTGGTCGGAACCGTCGAGTGATGGCCGCTGGATTTAAGTGTTAGTATTGAAAAAGCAGAGGCTCAGTCGATTCGACTGAGCCTCTTTTATTTTTGGAAATGTTGCTGGAATTAATGCTGGGCTGGCAGGCTCTCGCCGCATAGGCGGAAGTTGTAGCCCTCGGGTGTCAGGAACCAGGCGGGTAGAGCGGCCCAGGGGTGGCAGCGTGTATCTTGAGGGCTGCCTTCAAAGGTTTCCCACCAGGTGGTAGTGGCCGGGTCGTCGCTCATACCGGACCAGGCGTCCTGAATGAGCGGCATGACCTGATTTTCGAAGCCAGTGACCATGAGCGCCTCGGCGAAGTAAACCCAGAAATACGGTGTGCACTGGCAAATGCCGGGATCCTTGCGGTCACGGATGAGGCGTTGCATCAACCCGCGTGCGGCATCTCCGCTAACGATGCCAGACAGGATCGCGAGGATTTGCGACTGCGCGCTCCAGCCGACGAGCGTGTGATTTTCGTCGTGCAGGCAGTCGGCAAAATACTCCGTTTCCGGATTGAAAAACAGGTCGTAGCAACGGCCGCGCAAGCGATCGCTGTCGAGGATGTTGGTGTCCAGGCTGTGCTTGTAGTCGACCGCTGCGGCCGACGCGTAAAATGCATCCAGCGCAATCGCGAGAAACGCATTCAGCCCCAGTTGACTCCGCGAACGCTCAAAGCCGGGATGGGAGAATGGATGCCACAGGCCTGGGTGGTCGATGAAGGTGATTTGAAAACGACCGCCGTCGTAATTTTCGATAGCAACCGGATCGGCTTCGACAATGCCGGACTCCGCCATCTCGTTTTGATACCACATCAGCGTCTTCTCAAAGATCGGCAGCGCCTTGCGGACGACATCCAGGCGGTCTGGCTGCGCGCGGCGAAATACGTCCACCGACCAGACGTAGATCAGGCAGAAATCGAGCAGAAAATGCGGTGGGTTGAGGCTTGAGAAAACCGCGGACGGCATGAGCCCGTTGTCGCACTGGGTTTTGCCCGCGACGTCGAGGAGGTGCTCGAAGAAGCTGGGCTCGTTGTAGAGCTTGGTTAGCCAGAGTGCATTCCACAAACCATCGGCAATGAACAGGGCCTGCTCGCGCGTCGGGCAGTCTACAGATGTGTCCTGCGTCGAAACTTGGATCGTGCGCAGGCTGACATCCCACAGGCGTTGCAGCTTGGGGTCGTCAGACTGAAAATTGACGGCTGGTTGAATGTCTGACTCACGTCGCCAAACGCCGAATGATTTCAGGTGCATCGGCTCCTTGTCAGGGCGCAACACGATCAACAAATAGCGGAAGCCATTGTAGTTGAGCGTGCGAAACTCACTGCAATTCTCCGATGCGAAAAACCGTGTCGCGTATTCGGCGTTACTGCGGAAACACCAAGGGCGGTCATCGCGAAGCAGCTCTGCGCCATAGTGGTCGACGATGCCGCTGGCGGCTTCGATGGTAAACTCCGTTTGGCCGACCATTTCCTCGCCCAAATCGAAGAGTAGGGCCAGCCCTCCTTGCTCCGGGCTCGCGGTTATGCTGGTGCCTTTATCCCACTGCGCCTGTAGGTCTGCATGTGGAATTAACTCCCATGGCTCTTCGTCGAGCAGCTTGGAAAGTTGACCTTCGCCCTCTTCAGCGATTGGTGCATCGACGGATACCTTTGCGGCGGCAATCAGCTTTTGTGCCGGTGCTGAGGACTCACGTAGAGCGGGCGTCATACGCGGTGTGAGCGTGGTATCGGGGCGCTCGACAGAAATGGCGCTCTGCCACGCGGTATCGTCGAAGTCAGGTTGCTCCCAGCCGGTTGGGTGCTGCGAAGCGTCAAACTGCTCCATCCATGACGTAGCCCACGTGCGTCGCAGCTTGGTGTGCTGCCAACCGCCTTGTGCGAGGTAGCGCCATTGATCAGGGGCGATGTCGATGGCTTGCCATTGGCCCGCGCGTTCTCCGATCAGGCGAGTCCATAAGGCGGGCGGGGCAAACGGATGGCTCTGCGTGGGAACGCCGTAATGATATACGATGACTGCGAGCGTTAGTCGGCCATCGCTGTGCGCTTGGACTGCGTGACCATCGACAGTATTGTCCGGCCACGGAGTCGGGCAAGGGCCTTGGCCGATGTATTTCCCGTTGGCCCAAAGATAGTAGCGCGTCTGCGCCGCGATGTGTAGCGCTAGGGATTCGAATTCGCTGAGGTTTTGAATCTCAGTGCGAAAGAGAATGGTCTGGTTTGGGTGTTCTTTTTCGGCCCAGCACCAATTGGCAGTTGCGGGCAGGGGAAGATGATGAAGCGCGTGTTTCATTGGCTTATTGAAAAGGGAGCGTCGCTTTCTGCGATGAATGCGGTTGGTTTAGAACGTGATCTGCAGCGTGTTCTCGGTCTCGGTCCATTCGTCTGGTTGTAGCGGCTCCGATGTGATGGGTTTTCCGTTGAGCGTGCGCGAGGGTGTTCCAGTGCGCTGCCATTCGATGAATAAAGTCTTGCCGCGAATCGTCCGCTTCAGGCTGGCGTGATCCCAGGTGTCCACCGGTAGCTCACTCGCCACTTCGAGGCCGTTCATAGTGGCGACGACGCCCATGATGCCCTCAATTGCGGAACGGAAAGCCCAGCCTGCCGTGCCCGAACGCCATGAGAAATGCGAACGGCCTGAAATGCCGCCGGACTCCGGTGCGCAGTAGGAGTTCGTTAACGAATAGGGCTCTTGGCGGGAGGTCGCGGGAGGGTTGAGCGGGTTGATCGGGAAGATGCTTTCGAGCGCCTCCAAGGCGCGAGCACGCTGACCGGCCAGGCAGAGCGCATACGTCATGAACATGGTGCCATGGCAGTAGTTGCCGCCGTTCTCAAGGCGCCCAGGTTGCGTGGCGCTGAGGAGGCCGATGCTGGGATTAAACTTCTGGTAGGGCGGCGTGAGTAGGCGGAATCCGTGAACGGTTTTCAGGTGCTTTTCTACGGCCTCAATGAGCTCGCTTTGTTGCTCGTCCGTGGCGATGCCGGAGATGATGCTCCATGCTTGTGGGAGCAGGTAAATGCTGCCTTCCTGGCATTCGGGGGCGCCGACGAGCTCGCCATCGTCGGTGATCGCGCGGGAATACCATTGGCCGTTCCAAGCGGTTTTGCGAACGATGGTTACCAGCTCATCAATGCGGTCGGTGAAGGTTTGGACGTCCCCGGGTTGGTTATAGTGGTTGGCGATTTCGACCATCTTGCGCAGAGCGCCGATAAGCGCCATCGTGGTCCAAACGCTTTGGCCCTTGCCGCCCTTGCCAATGCCGGTCAGGCGGTCATTCCAGTCGCCATAGGGCATGAGGCAAAGGCCGTGTTCGCCACGAGATTCCCATAGGTAATTGACGCCGCGGCAAAGGTGCTCATACAGCGTTCCCCTCTCTTCTGATTCGAAGAACGGGGCGACGTAATCGAGGGTGGATAGATCACCGGTCTCGGCCAGGTAGGCGTAGGTTGAGAAGATCAGCCACACACCGCCATCGTTGTAGGCGTCCCGGTCAACGGGCCCCCAACTGCGTACGGTGCGCCCGTCGCTAAATTGATAAGGCAGGCAGTCGAGGATCATTTGGCGCGAGCGCTGGGGGTAGAGCAACGTGCAGGCCCAGGCATCCTGATTGCTGTCGCGGAAGCCCTTGCCCCAACCGCGGTTCCACTGGGCGCAGTAGTTGAGCTGGTGCTTGATCCAGGTGTTGATGTATAAGTCGAAACTCGCGTCGGGCGTCTTGACTTCGACTTGGCTATAGAGCTTCCTCAGTGCCTTCTGCTGGCTCTGCTCGTTACGGTGAATATATTGCGTTGTGGATTCTGGATGCGTCGTGAGATCGACACCGGGGGAGTGTGGCAAACCAAGCGTGATGAGGAGGGATTCTTTGCCATTGGCGGCCAGTTCGCAGTCGACATAACCTGACAGAACGGGCTGCTCGATGGGAGTCAGAGTCTCCGGCCAGCCTTCAAGTAGTGCTTCAGGCCGGGCTAGGGAACCATAGACGCCGGTGAAGTCGGTGGAGTTGAATGCATGGCCGTTGAAGGGTTTGTCGCACTCAAGGAATGCCGCATATGAGCGGTCTTCAGCACTGGTGTTTTCAATAATGAGGCGTCGTCCGTTCAAGCATGTTTGGTGTACGTAGCGATCCGTCGAGCTGAACTTGGCGCCGCCTTGTTTTAAATTTAACTCGGTCAGGAAGACGACGCTCCACGTGCTAGGCTGGTCGGTCAGGTTTTCGATTTCGAGCTCGAAATAGGTCTGGGGAAGCGTTTCGTCGACTGTCTGCTTGATGCGAATGCAGAGGCCATGCTGCTGCATGGCGGTGGTGCTGTAGTTCAGTCCAATTCGGTATTGGTAGCTCTCAAATGACTTGTCTCCAATCGGGGAGAAGGTGGGGGAGAACAGCGCGCCGGTATGCAGATTCTTGAGGTAGATATATTGGGCGCCAGACCAATTTAAGAGCACTATTCGTCCATCGTTATAGCGCTTATAACTGATGCCGCCGGTGGCCTGTGTTGGCTGAGTATTAAAGGTCTTGTTCCAGAGGATGTTTTTCCATGGACGAGGCGCAAACGGTGTTTTTAGAATGAATTCATTCGATTTCAGGTCAAATTCACCCCAGGGTGGTGTGGGGATTGTTGATAAGGGTTTAGTACTTACTGGCTCGGGAGCGATTAAATGATTCATTGCGCAAAACTCTATATAACTATAACGTTTTAACAACGAAAAAACGCTGTGGAATTTATGATTGTCACTCTCCGTGCTTGTGCTGGTGGAAAATCTCGGTTGGCGGATTACGCATCAGTTGCGGATAGTTGGGGCTGTTGATCTTTTGTGGGGCGTATTTTCTTTATTGGCTTATCCTATAAAAAATCGGTAACGTTTTACACATGCCCAAGAAAAAAACAGCCAAGTCCAAGTCGGGGCGCCCGACTATCCTGCAGGTTGCCAAGCTGACAGGTTTTTCTCAGGGCGCTATATCGAGAGCGTTTAATGGGCAGGGCGGCATCAGTGATGCGACTCGGGAAAAAATCATGAAAGCCGCTAAGGAGATTGGCTACCATCCGAATCCTTCGGCCCGAAACTTTAAGCGTGGTTATACCAAACGGCTTGGAATGATCCTGCCTAATCTCGCGAATGCGAACTACTCGGAGTTGTACGAGCAGTTGGATTTGGTCACTGCCGAGGAAGGGTATTCTTCCATCCTGGCTTTGACGCATCATTCTCCCGAGAGAGAGCGAAATCTCATACTACAGCTCTCGGCTGGAGAGGCGGATGCACTCGTGGTCAATCCAGTTTCCAATCTCGAGAACCTTGATGTCTATCGGAAGTTGAAGTCTTGGCGTTACCCGGTGCTTTTCATTTATAAGAGTTATGGCGATGAGTTTGATAGCCTCGGTGTGAATTACAATCCAAGCCTGCAGAAAGCCCTTGGTTATCTGCGAGATGTGGGCCATGAGCGGGTTGCGTATGTGGGCATGGCGCCGATGGGGGCAGAGCCAGTTGGTAAGCATGCGGAAGTCATCAAGGTCCTGCGGGAACTTGGTATGAGCTATGATGAGAATGGTTCCGTGTTGGGGGTGTCTGCTGAGTCCGCTGGTGAGCGGGCATTCCAGCAGTGGCGTGAAGCTGGAGCGCAACCAACTGCTATTGTTGCGTATAATGACCAGACGGCTATTTCTCTGATGACTGAAGCGAAGCGGATGGGGGTCAGTGTCCCGGGCGATTTGTCAATTTTGGGCAGTGATGACATTCAGGCGGCTGAGCCATCTGAGCTTTCCACCGTACGTGTTGACCGTGTGCAGATGGCGCAGAAGATTTTTGAGATTTTGGAAGATCGTATTCGTGATTTTGATGCGCCCGTTCGATTGAACTCAATACGATCAGAGTTTATCCTCCGCAATTCAATGGGGCCGATAAGGTTGAAATAGTTGTTGGGCTGCATTGAGGTCGCCGCAGCAGATTTTTTTCTTGTCTACTGATGTTTTGTTGCTCAATTGCTATAACGTTATCTTAATTAACTTATCTCGTATTTCTAGTCGATGGATCACGGTTTATATAATTCTTTGGAAAATTTAGCGCTGCTCTCAAATGCTGAGAGCCGAAGCATTACGTCAGAAAATCCAGATGGCGCTCGTCGTGGCGGCGGTCGTGCGGAATTGCCGAAAAGTGGTGATCCAGCGCTGGAGGGCCATTGTTCGCGTGAATTGGGGCGCGGGTGGAAGGTGCGCCCTAATCAGCAGGTGGGCCCGGGCGAGACTTTCACGGTTGCGAACATTGAGGGCCCAGGCTGTGTGCAATCGATCTGGATGACGACTGCTCACGTGCGTTATCGTGATTTGATTCTGCGCGTCTATTACGACGACCAAACAACTCCTTCGATTGAATGTCCCTTGGGTGACTTCTTTGCATCTGCCTATACGCGCAACGATCTGTTTGCGCCATTGAATTCTCAGATGGTTTGCTTGAATCCGGGCTGTGCGTTTAACTGCTATTGGCCGATGCCGTTTCGCGGGCGCTTCCGGATGACTCTGGAAAATCGCGATCCCCGCAACGCGTTGACGCTGTTTTACCAAGTCAACTACAGTCTCCAGCCTGTCCCGGAAGATGCGGCATACCTGCATACGCAATTTCGTCGGGTGAATCCAGTGCCCGAGGGTAAGGTCTACACGATTCTGGATGGCGTCGAGGGGCGTGGTCACTATGTCGGGACCTATATGGCATGGGGTGTCAACAGCGGTGGCTGGTGGGGAGAGGGGGAAGTGAAGTTTTACCTCGACGACGACTTGCCGACTGGGCGTAGTGTGGCGGATTCCGTGGGTGAACATGGCGGCGATTGTTTTCCGACGATCTGTGGCACGGGCACAGAGGATTATTTTTGCGGGTCCTATAATTTCGAAGACAAGGCTAAGAAGCGTTACCAGGAGTTTTCGACGCCATATGCGGGCATGCCGCATGTCGTGCGACCGGATGGCCTGTATGAGTCTCAGATGCGCTTCAGTCTTTATCGCTGGCATGTCCCGGACCCGATTCGCTTCAAGGAGCGAATCGCTGTTACGGTTCAGGCGCTAGGTTGGCGCAGTGAGGGGCGTTATCATCCGCTTCAGGACGATTTGGCCTCCGTGGCCTTTTGGTATCAGACGCTGCCGACTGCACCGTTTCCTGTGCTGCCGAGCCGTGATGGGCTTGAAATTATTTGAGTCGTTAGTCTCCGGTAAAAGTTCGGAATCAGTAATTTTTTTGTTGAAGCAATAAATCTTGATAGTATAACGTTATAGAATGCTGGCCCGAGATTGGGCTACAGTCGTTGTTCTTTTAATTGAGGGCATGACTTTTCCAAAAACCCCAATTCCCCGATTAATCAGTCCAATGAAAGTCCGAACGGTCCCGCTAAATACAGAAGCAGGCGCTCTTGTGCGGCGAAGTTTATTCGTTGCAGCGTAAATTTAGGCGCAAGTTTTAGCACTAGACTGTCGATCAGCTGACAATAATTCCCAGAGCGTTTTCTATGAAATCCAAATCCAGCCCCATCATCTTCAAATTCCACCCCAAATTGATTTCTGGTCGTCAGAATCCTCGATCCGGTGGGTTTGCCTTGGTGATCTCTCTGCTATTAATGGGCTTTATGGTGTTGATGTTGCTTAGCCTTGTAACGGTAAGCCGTGTCGAGATGTTCAGCGCCGCTACTCACCAAACGCGAACCCAGGCTGAGCAAAATGCCTTGCTCGGGCTCACCGTGGCTATTGGGAATTTGCAGGAGAGTCTGGGAGGGGATCAGCGAGTCAGTGCTACGGCGCAGATGCTCGATAAGAGTCTTGTGGATGATTCGCACATGGCGAATTGGATCGGCGCTTGGGATGCTGCTGAGAGATTGCCGGATGGCAGCGCAAATCCAGACTACAAGAAACATATAGCCTGGCTAGTCTCTGGGTTTGATCGTAGTGGGGATGCCGAGACGATCCCTGCTTACGCTAATCCTTTCGATCAGGCTGGCGCCCTGATTGATCCGAATTCCGACGCGGTGCTGTTAGGTGAAGGGACTCTTGGCAACCTGACTGTCACCGATTATGTAGCTGCGCCAAAGGTTCAGCTCGAAGGTGGCGGTAGTTACGCCTATTGGGTGGCAGACGAAGGCTTGAAGGCGAGAATCAATTTAGTGAGTCGCACGGATATGGAATTGGGTAATTACCCAGGGGCAACTGATAGCTTGCAAGGCGTCTTGGCGCTCAGCGCTCCCTCTGGCGGCGATGCGCGTGTTTTCAGTGGATTGGAAACGATGAGTGTTAGTGAAGATCCTGACTTGGCAAAGAACATTGCACGGGCGGAAACACACAGTGAGGTGTTCCTTGCGGATCCCCTTTATAGCTCCTTGGGCACGCCACGCTGGCAAGCTGGTCTGCAGGAGCACTATCATTCGACCAGCTTGAATTCGCTGTCCCTGCAAACAGACACCAAGTCTGGTGGTTTAAAGAAAGATTTGAGTCTGCTTTTTGAGCTGGATGACGCAGATTTCGCAGATACACCCTACACGGGGCAATCGGGTATGGATGCGGTCTTCACTGACAGTTGGGCTGTCTTTCCTCCTTCGGATTTGAGTAATGTTTACGTGGACCCAGTTTCTGGAGATGAAGTGAGTTATCTGTTTAAAGAGCCGATCCCGCTTTATGGTAGCCAAGCTTTTGTGCGCGGTCCAACCTGGAGTTACTTGCGTGATTTCTATCGTGGTTACAAGGGTGTATCTCGAAACAATAGTACGTTTAGCACAAAAGTGCGTCCATTTGGTCCAAATGCATCTGACTTTTCCGGCGAGGGTGGAATGCAAGGACTGATTGCGACATGGGAGAGTGACAAAGGTGGTGATATTGAAAATAAAGATAACTACATTAATACTGTTGTATTTAATGACGCCACTGGGCAGGATGAGCCAGTAACGCGCTTAACTGAGCACGAAATGCTTCCTGTTCTGAATCGTGTTATTTTCATCTATTCTCTCTATAACGATAAGAATGTTGTCGAATACGAATATGTGGAAGGAGAGGAGCGAGTCGGCAATGAAATGTTCCGTGAGGCAGGAGGCGTTACGGACGCCATTGCTTTGACTATTGAGCCTTTTGTATATCTTTGGAATCCCTATAACGTCGCGTTGGAGTTTGATGGCGGATTTAAAATTCACGCTAGAGACTCACCCTTCGGGCTAATGGTATCGGTGGCGGATCCTGCTGCAGATATCATTCCACCCATTGCGGATACTTCGGTGCCGCAGATGTCTGGTTTCCTTGATGGTTATGGAAGAATAACGGGTAGGGGATTTGGAACCCTGGATCTGGTGATTGGCGATGGTGCTAATACTATTCGAATGGAGCCAGGCGAGGTATTGCTCTTTTCTCCAGGGAATGCTACACCCGCTACCATCGATCAACTACCCAGATCTAACGAAGAGCATGGCACGCGTAGCGCTCCATATCTTGAAATGAAGGAGGGCTTTAGGAATCATGGCGGCATAATTTTGGGGCGTCGCTTAAAGACAAATGAGAACATTGACCGGGATGGCTTGTTTCATCAGTTGAAAACTGGAGACACTACTCCCTTGGAGATCAATGTCTTCAATTGGGGGTTGAATGAGTACTACAGCGGTGGTGGAGGCGCCAATACTCAGGACCGTCGTTTTGATACTAGCCGCGCTTTTAATCTCGAATTCGCTTATGTGCCGAATCCTTCCTCGGGAGGCAGTCTCTATACTGAAGATACATTCATTCAGCGTTTGTTTCTGAATGTTTATGGGCCAATGGTAGGTAATAGCCGTGGGCCTCTGGTCGATTTACTTTACAGCGGATCCAATGCTGCGTTTCCCATGAGTGTGAATCGTGCGCAACTAGCATCTGAAGGGAAGCAGCCGTTCCTCTATTTCGGTTTGTATCAGAATCCTGTGGTCCCTGATTCTAGCCGGGTGTCTGCGACGTCGGAGTTTATCGGAAGCATGTCTCCCTTCGCGCCATTGCTGGATAAGCAATTCTCTAACCACTCGATTGATAGCCCGCCCTACACGGTGCAAATTGGCGGGACAGATGACTATTCGGAAATTCAACAGGATTCCGGCCAGGGGTATTTCGGTACGATGTATTCAGCGGGTGGAAAGTCGAACATTGTGGTGTCGGAGGCGCCAACATACCCATTGCAATCGCTGGCTAGTCTCCAGCATGCCCGGATATCACCGTCGACTTATATGCCAGGGCAGGCTATCGGTAATTCTTGGGCGTCTGGCTTCGTTGATTTGGATAAGACGTATACAGCAAAGACGGATCGACGTTATACCTTATACGATATTTCGTATCTGAGTAATGAAGCGTTGTTTGATGAGTACTTCTTTTCTTCTCTAACGCCTCGTTTGGACTTTAGTGATAGTCCGGTGAGTGAGGATATGGACCTTGAGTCAACGCTCCAGGCGATGGTGGACACTTACCTGAATGAAGGAGAAGCTCCTGAAGTGCTGAATGAGCGTTACTCATACATTGGGTCGACTGATTCGCTCATTAGTTCGGATTTCGTTAATGATCTCAGTGCGATAGATGGCTTTAGTAAAAGTGCGTCTTATTTTGCGGTTAAAGGTGGCTTTAATGTAAACAGTCTGTCCGTCGATGCTTGGGACTCTTTCTTGGCCTCGACGCTGGGGGCGGACTACACGGTTTTGAATCCTTCAGGAGGACTTTCTACGGAAGTCAATGGCGACCTGACGATCTTTCCGCGTTCGACATTAAGCAATGGCAGTGCGGCTGATGACCAGGATGAGTGGGTTGCGCCGAGAGGATTGACTTCTGCTCAACGGCGTGCGCTGGCGAGTTCTATTGTTACTGAAGTCCGCACGCGTGGCCCTTTCTTAAGTATGTCTGACTTTATCAATCGCCGATTGGTTGACGATGATACTGGAAAAAAGGGTGTCTTGCAGACGGCTATTGATCGCCTTGACATTAATGATGATGCTGAATTCGTTGACGCCTATACATCAGGCGTAGCCTCGGGAACTTTTGATGTGGACCATGTAACGAGTAAGTCTGGGGTCGGCACGCCACAGTATTTGACTCAGGCAGATTTGTTGACGCCGCTTGCTGCTGCTATGACCGTTCGCTCAGATACTTTCTTAATTCGATCCTACGGAGAGGTAAATGATCCGCTTACGGGAGAAGTGCAATCCCGTGCTTGGTGTGAGGCGCTGGTTCAGCGTATGCCTGAGTTTGTTAACCCAGAGGGAGATGAGCCTGAAACTCAAATAAGCAAGCTTCAGGACGTTTCGAATAAGACTATGGGACGTCGCTTCCGCGTTATTTCGTTCCGTTGGTTGGGAGAGGATGATGTATAGCCTAATGAGAAAATTATTCTACATATTGTTGTGGGGCTGCTTCAGCGTTGCTGGCTTTGCTCAAAGCGAGCAAATGGTGTCCGTGCGTTTTCGCTGCCTGTCGTTGGATGCGCCAATTCGCACACCGCTGTATGTGCGGCCCGAGGGGGGGGAGGCAATTCGCATCTATAACAATGCGAGGACGGACTGGATTCAATACAGTGGACCTTTGCCGATTGTTTTTTACAAAGACTCGGAGGTGAAAGGAGCGCCACGTGTTCCGGTGGCAAAATTTAATTTGAATCCTGAAGTTGAAGCTCCGTTGTTATTGTTTTCGCGCAGTAAGTCAGGCCCAGCTGAGTACGATATATACTCGATCAATGACTCAGCAGAGTTCTCTCCAGTGGGAAGCTTTCGTATCTACAATTTTACGGAGAAAGACGTGGCAGGCAAAATTGGCGACCAGGTTTTTCGGGTGAAGCCGAATGCGTTCGCGGTTACAAAAATTCCCGAAACCGATTCAGTCTCTATCAGTGTAAAGCTCGCGGAAGGCACGAGCGATGGTGTTAAACGTCTTTTTGCCGCTACGTGGAATTTCTCTTCGAAGTTTCGGTACCTAGTGTTTATCATGCCCTCGGACGATCCGACCCGGGGCAATATCCAAATCAGGAAAATTACCGATTACGTGAGTGGTAATTGAGCGTTAATCGCGAAGATTCTTACATCGTTGAAAATATAAATATTTTACTTGGCATAGTTGCAATAACGTTATAGTAATCATGCTAAACTGAAAGACTATCCCTGTAATCCCCACCCATCACAGAGAATTTATTTTCGATCTTCCTTTGGCGCTATAGACGCCTGATGAACCAATCTACCAACCCTAAAAACAAAAATATCGATATGAAAAAAAATCACCCCTTCTCATTTGCCGGTCGTTCTGCGATTATTGTCGCCGCGGCTTCGCTGATGACCGCATCCGCCCAGGCGAATGTTCTGGTCTATGATGGTTTTGACTACACTCCAGGCAGCGATATGTCTGGTCAAAATGGTGGCAGTGGCTGGAGTAATGGCTGGTTCACTTCCGGTTCCTACACTGCGACTAGTGGTTCCCTTGCGCCATCGACTCTCTTGAGCGAGAACGGATACGTAGCCGGGCCGAGTTCGGGTGGAACTTTCAGCCGAGAATATGGCACGAGCATCGTGGGAACTGGTGATGAAGAGTTGTGGTTCAGCTTTGCAATGAATCGAGCAGAAGATGGAGGCGGTAGTGCGAAGAAGTTGACCATTAATCCCTTCTCAACGACTACAAATGCTGAAGCAGGGCAGTTCTTGGGGATTTTCTCTGATAACAACACCACCGACGCAGTTGCTCGCATACGGTGGGGCACTTCGGCTCAGATTGATTTATCGTCCACTTTTACTTTGGATGTAAACATTGATTATTTCGTTTACGGGCAGGTCGTGTTCACCGAGGTGGGAACCACGACATTCAACCTTTGGGTTGTGGAAAGTTCGACCGATATCTCCACGCTCTCTCCTTCGGATCCGGCAACAGCTACAGTTGTTAGCACCAGCTTTTCAGCAGGTAGTCAAAATTCATTGGATACTTGGGCGACGTCACAGGGAGTCGAGCCAGGGAATTTTGATGAATTCCGTATTGGCGATACATTCTCGGATGTTGTGGTGATCGTTCCTGAGCCATCCACCTATGCTCTGCTGGGTGGTATGCTAGTGCTCGGTCTCACCGCGCTGCGCCGCCGTAAGTAAGTCTTGTTAAATTGATAGTCAATGGCCCGAAGCGACTCTTCGGGCCATTGATGATTAAGAAAGTATAACGTTATTGTATTTTAAATGTTCCCCCCTCTTTTTAGGCTTTCGTTTTTAAGCGTATTCCTCTTGGCCGCTGCCAGCTTGTCTGCCATTGATTCGGATGATGTTCCGATGGAGCAATTATCCATCACTCCGCAAATGTTATCCAATGCTGGCGCTGCGAATGGTTTGTTCGATGAGCAGACTATGGGAGCAAATCCAACGATGCTTGCGCCAAAGACGCAATGGACGCCCGCCGACAAAGCGCCTGTCAGCTTCGTGATCGACTTGGGGGAAGAGGCTCATCTTGGCAAAGTCATGTTCTGGGATCTGAATGGCCACGGAGATGTGGTGGTTTCGTCTGGGGCTGAAGGAAACTGGACTGAGCTTCTCGTTGAAGAAGGAGTGGGCTTTAAGCAATGGAAGATTCATGAGGGGCTTGATGCCCATACCCGCTACCTCAAGGTAGAGAAGATGACCGATGGCGGCGCCTACGGGGAGATGCTGGTCTATGCCTACACGCCAGAAGGTTCGGCCATGGTTGCCGAAGCAAAAGCGGAAGCCGCGCGCCGTGATGCGATAATCTCGAATGCCGTCGCTGAGGTGAAGAGCCGTCCTCTAGTCGATACTGGCACTTTATTTGGTGAGCTTCCCTTGGTTGATGAGGTGAAGCCGGGACTTGAAACCACACATTCTTTTATTGATTTTCCAGCCGGTGTTTCCCAAGTGGAAAACGTGCTGGGAAAGCCCGTTCGCGTGCTGCCCAACGAAGGTGAAGACGTTAAGTATTTCGCTTACCAAATGGGAGAAGGCAAATTTTTGGAGCCCGGTAAGCCATACCTGCTGACCGTTGAATTTCCAGATAATGCCCCGCGCTCATTCCACGTGGCTAATCGTGGTGGCGATATGACGAGAGGCATACAAACCGGGAAGGCGCTAGGTGATGTTATCTTTACCTACACCAGCACCAATCTTGAGCCGCTGGACATTCCGCTTTCGAATAAATTCATGACCTTTCAGCAGCTGTTTTGGCTTAATGATGGCTATGATGGCATCGAGCAAAGCCGCAGTCCCAAAGAGCGCATTTTCTCGCCCGTCAGTGGGTTTCGCGTCATCGTAGGTCAGCCAGGCGCAGAGCAAGCACCGTTATCGAAGGGTGCAGCAGTTGCCCGAATTCGTCTCTTCGAGGTGCCGGATGTTGAACGTTTCTTCGTTCCCTTGAAGCTCCCGGAAGGTCTGCCGTCTCGTCACCTTTTCTATCGTGAAGAGATGGCCGATGCAGTAATCAACTCGGCCAATGAGACGGAGCGATCGGTTACCAATCCTACAGACTGGTATGAATACCATATGCGCCTGATGCGGTTCCTGGGCATGAACACCTTCTCCAAGGATTTACTTGAGTTTGGGCATGCCCAGCACTGGGATGTGGAAAACCCTTCGTGGTATAACTCGCACAAGTTCCCGCATGTATGGGGCGAGGTGGTGGACCTCGTTCAGCAGTATGGGCTAACGCTGTTGCCATACTATGAGTATGCTGGCAGCACGGGCCGACAGGGGCGTGGACAACGTGGTAAGAGCGATCAACTCGTCATGCCGCTGGACGGCGATGACTTCACGCACGTAAAGTTCGCTGAAAAGAACCGCGTCGATTTAACCGATCCAGACACGCTGGCGGAATTTAAGCACATCATCGATTTGACGATCCTTAAATACAAAGATCGCGCAGAATTTGTGGGACTTTGGTTGCGACCACGTGTTGCGCAAATGCCGATGAGTTTCTCAGACAAGACTTTGGCCCGCTTCTGCGAGGAAACCGGCCGTGCGAAGATTACCCGTAAGGAACTAAAGGGTGACGACGCTACGCTGGACGCCTACTACGAATGGTGGTTTGGCAAGCGCAAGGAGTTCCTCGTCGCAATCTATGACTACCTTAAGGTAAATGGTGTTGGTGAAGACGGTGATCCGGAGTTGCTCTTCATGGCTGTTCCCAAGGAGCCGGTGCCGGACATTTTTGTTCGCGGCAATCATCGCATTGTGGTGACGGATGACACCGAGCTGTGGAAAGACATTTCTACCCGTCGTGAAGACTACGAAAATTTCTACGTGATCGATGAAAATGACGTGCCCGCACAGCATCTTTACCTGGATGCCATCACACGACCACTGAAGACATGGGGGACCTGGGAGTGGCACCACGCCGCGCCGCAGGCCGATCCGCAGAATTACAAGGACGCTGAGGGCATTCTCATGGTCTATCCTTATAACCGTAAATATACCGTCACGGATTCATCTGCGATGGACGAGTTCAGGAATGACACCGGCTTGGCGATGGTTCGACATTTTCCGTTGAACGAGAACACAATGGATTATGCTACTGGCTATTTTGTCACGGATTTCGAGCGCGTGGGAACCTATCAAATGATGCCCGAAGCGCTGGCGGTGGCCAATGGCGATCCGTGGTATCTCGGGTACACGAGCGGGCATGTGTTCAATCGCGGATTCCCATCCTATGCGCGCCGCTTTAACGCAAATTTCTTAGCCTTGCCTGCGTTGCCTAGCCGCGTGGTGGAGGGCGCCGCTAATCACCAAGCTGTCGTTGTCAGGGAAATCGAAACGGATGGAAAAGGCACCTATCTTGCGATTGTGAACACCGGCATCGAGCCGTTGAAATCTGTTCAAGTCAAGGTTCCTGGTAACGGCCGTGTCATTGCGGCGGCGACTGGGCGCGTTATCTCGGAAGGTGGCAATTCGGTGACTCTGGACTTGGACGCCTACGAGCTCTTTTCCTTACACATTCAATAATTCTTATTTCGCATGATCGCGAAGCAATGCCATACTTTTCAGACGTCGTCGCACGCGGTTTGTGCTGCTAGGCGTTTAATGCACCAATTGGGGCATTGGCGATTGTGCTGCCTGTTTATTTTAACTTGGGGGTTAAACTGAGGGACTTGGTCGTTAAGGCAGTTCCTGACCTTGGAGGGGGCGCGCGCTCACTCCAAGGTCAAATTGCTTTGTGCTATAGCGTAGTGCTTCGGCCAGGTGCGTCGCCTCCATTCGTTGGCTTTCGTCGTGAGCTCTGTTGATCTTCGGCGTAGTTCAATATCAGCAAAATTACCCCTTACTTTTGTTGATTAAACTGAAAAAATATTATGCGTGTTATCCCCTGTGTCTCCCTACTGTTAGCTTCTGTCATTGCCCCATCACTGCATGCAGTGGATCCCGTAGACGTCGATGACTTCGAAGTCTATGGCTTTGATTTTCGCAGTGACGGATCCATCGATATGAATGGCCGGTTGCTGGTGCCGGAGAACTATGATCCGGCGATCTCTTACCCGATCGTGCTTCTCTTTCATGGCGCAGGCGAGCGCGGCTCGGACAACCAGATTCAGGTCGAAAGGAATATCGCCTATCTCGTGGAGGCTGCCAAGGCGCGGGATTTCTTTATCTACGCACCGCAACTTCCATCGGGAGGGTGGAGCTCATCGCAGACCGACAATGCTTGGCGTGCTTTGGGTAATGTGATGTCGGACTACAACATTGACCGGCAGCGAATATACACGTCGGGCATTTCTCTGGGTGGTGGCGGCATTTGGCAATCTATCGAGATTTATTCCGATGTAGTTGCCGCGACATCTGCCTTGGCGGCCGTAGCCTTTAGCGCAGACGTTGGTTCGCACTCGATGGGTGAGCCCATCTGGTTGTTTCACGCGCAAAATGACGGAACCGTCGGCGTAAACACATCGCGCAATCGCGTGAATGAAGTGCTTGCTGCCAATGGTGAGCCGACGGTTACCTTTCCATTGGCCAACAACGATGGCTCTCCTTATCATTCGGATGGGACAACCTACTTGGAAGTGAATGATCTTCGATACTCGGAGTATCCCAATGGTGGACACGGTATTTGGAACAAAGTCTATGCCCAATCATTCCTCTACGACTGGATGTTGGCGCAAGAGGGAGACAATGACTGGGCAATCGGTGACACCTTTTTGATCGACCTCGGTAATCGCTCGTTCAGCGGCCTCGATAGCGATGGCAAGCAGTGGAACAGCACTGCATACGGCTACCACGACACTTTGGGCGCGAATATTGTGTTCCCGCGTTTGGAAAACTCTGGTCGCGCGCAAGCTGTGGTTGAGCTGGTTGAACCATTTGCCGGACATTCCTTGGTCACCTATGCACCGGGATCGCTTTTCGATGAGGAGATCTCCAATGATGGTTGGGTGACCGAAAGTAATGCTACCGAAACTGACGGGGCTGGCGTGCTGGCCTTAACCGGCTTGTATCCGGGCGGTGTTTACGAGGTGGAGATTTACGCCTATCAGGTGAATGACGACGGCGGTCGCGGGCGTATGACTCGCTACAGAATCGGTGATGAAGTGCGTGATCTCGAAGCGGCCTCGAACCTTGATACGACGGCGGTTTTTAGTTCTGTTAGCGCGAACAGCCAGGGGCGCTTGGAACTGAAGGTTTTCCCCACGCCGGATTCCGGCTCGCGCTATGGCCACATCAGCACAGTGCGCGTCACGTTTGTATCCGGTCCGAGTGGTCCGCTCGATAGCCCGCCTGTTGTAGATGCGGGAGCGGATCAGGAGTTGGTTTTAACGTTTGGTTCGACGGTTTCGGGTAACTTATCAGGAGCGGTTACGGACGACGGACTGCCATCAGGCACGTTGACTTCGCAATGGTCCGTCGTGGATGGGCCAGTTGGCTCGACTCCGGTTTTTGCTGATGCGCAATCGCCCAGCACGAGCGTCAGTTTCGATGAACCGGGTGTTTACATACTGCGACTGTCCGGTAACGACGGCGCCACGACGACCAGCGATGACGTTACGATAACCGTTCGGCTGGATGGAGGTTCCTTGGGTGGTGAAACGGTTTTCTATCAGAACTTCGACAGCTCCAGCCTCTTGTCGGATTACGTTGCCGCGAGTGATCCAGCGGTGGGTGAGTTCGACGATATTAGTGCGAATACCAATGGCGGTAGTTGGGAGATTGATGCTGGTCAGCTCGTTCACCAGCGCGATGGTGGAACGGGCACGGCGGGCTTTCAGCGTATCCTTTCAACGGGCGGCGGCATGTCGTTTGTCCGCATGGAGTTTGAGCTATCCGTCGAAGATACTTCCAGCTACAGTGATATCGCGGCGTTCATTCTGGGCGACTGGGATACTGCGTTTACAGACAACGCCAGTGGCAGCAATGCACAGCGGTCATTTGGCCTGATCGTTAAAGCGCGTGGTGCGGGTCAATACTACCTTCGGCTCACGGATGGGGCGACGAATTATGATACGCCGAATATGCCGACCAGTGCTACGCCGCTGAGAATTATATGGTATTCCAACATGTCCGGTGAAGCAAAAGTTTACCGAGGTGTGGATGGTATCGAGTATGGGTTGCCGACCAACTGCTCTGACCTTTGGGTGGATGATGCTTTGCTGATCGATGACGCTCCTCGCCAAGGGAACTATAGCGCTTCCACGATTAGTGCATTTCGTTTTCTCTGCTCTTCGGGCCAGGCCGTCCGCATGACCTTTGATGAATTGCGGGTGGTGGATCAGTCGATCATGGCCGCGCTGCCAAGTGCTTATCTGGCTTGGTTGGGCGAGTGGCTCAATGCTGGTGAAATGGGGGATGCCGCACTAGTCGACGCCGAGGCTGATCCCGATCACGATGGCCGCAGTAATTTACTGGAATACTACTTTGGCACGAACCCGACTGATCCCGTTGCGCGCGGTGGTGAAGCATTTACGATGAATGCGGCACGCGGCATCCAGCTAAGCCGCGATGCTGGTAAAGACGACTTAGTCGTCGAACTGTGGTCCAGCGTAAACCTTGCGGACTGGGAGTTGCTCGCCGTGAGTAACGAAGGTAGCCCGTTCGTAAGTACGAATGCCTACGCGGTAACGATCGAGGAAAATGGCGAGTCGCCATCGGAAGTGACGATCAATGATCCTCGTAGCACGGGGCCGAACGCGGAGGCGCAGCTGTTTTACCGACTGCGCCTCACGCGGGCTGAGTAGATGGTTACGCGGGCGCTTGTTCGACGAGTTGGATCGAACCCGAGATGGTGTCGCTGGCGACGTTGATGCTGTCGATGTCGGTCTTGTCCGTATTGATCAAGGCGAGCTTGTAATCGTGGACTGGGCGCAGGTCAACGGTTTGGCCTTTTTGCTTAAAGAGGGGATCAGGCTGGTGACAGAGCTGGCAGTTTTCAAAAGAGATGTCGCGCACGATGCCTTCCTGCGCCGCATAGAGGAAGGCGGGGGCGGGGGCTGCCATCTGAATGTTTTTAAAATGGATATTCCATACTTCGCCAAGCGGTTCGGAGAGATCCTTGAGCCGGTGTATTGAGCTAACGGAAATCGGCTCGCCGTTGCCCCACCAACTGCCGGCCATATAGCGGGTTTGGATTTTGATGTTCTCGCAATGCACGTCATGAATGTCGCCGGCGTCGCGAGCCTGAATCAGGATGCCGCGGTTGCTGTCGTAGATTTCGATGTCCTTGAGATGGATTTGAGACATGTGGTTTTCGCCGTGGCCAATCCGGATGCCTGATGAGCGGCTGGAAAGGCGGCAGTTTTCAACATGGATATCCAGTAGCTCGCCTTCCAGGTTGGTGAAGCCAAGCTCGATCTCCGGCTCGCCTTTGAGATCGCGAAAACCGGTCAATGCGATGCAATCATCGCCAGATTGGATATCCAGATTTTTCAAGACGGCATGTCGGCAAGAGGTCAGGTGAATGCCGTCGTTGTTCGGGATATTCTGATTGTGCGAAACGGTGAGGTTTTCGACTTCGATGTTAACGCAATCAGCCAAGTGAATCGTCCAGTATGCCGATCCACGCACGCTAAAGTCTCTCAAGGCGACTTGTCGGCAGTTGGAGAATATGAGTGTATTGCCCGGGCGTTCTTTGGGTTCGACGGGGCCGTCAGGGAATGGATTGTCGAAGCCAACGAACTCTGCGCCTTGCTTGATGGAGTTGATGTCATAGTCAATGTAGGTGCGTGATTGGTCCATGTAGAACCAGTTCAATTCGTCGCCATTGATTTCGCCAAGACCGGTGACGGAGATATTTTCCAGGTTTCGTGCAAGCAGAATACCGCCAACGTTGTCTTCATGGCGGTGATGCTCATACACCGGCGAGGCTTGCAGAATCGCACCTTTAGCGAGATGGATTTCGGTGTTCGATTTGGGGTAAAGCAGACCGGTCACAAAGCGCCCCTCAGGAATGAGGACACGAGTTGGCGTTACGCCATCTACTGCGTCGAGCGCGCGTTGCAAAGACTCAGTGCAGATCGTTTGACCTGACGCGTCAGCGCCAAAGTCGAGAATATTGATTACGGGTTTTGTTGACATGCTAGATAAGAATGAGGTTTTAATCTATCTTGTATAACGTTATAGTTGCGCTTGCGCATCTTTCGTCAAGCTTGATGATCTGTATGCCCACAAAAAAACGGCTCTAGTTAGGCGAAGATGGATCTATGGGTGTCAACACAACATGTAAAATTACGGATACCGAAGCGTTATTGGTGCTGGCTTTTCTGGACGAGTGCAATTGATTTTTGAGCGAATCGAGTTCCCAATTCATCGTAGCCACTTCGATTGTAATGTAGGCCATTTTCGTTGCCATTCAATTCGTCTGTGTCGATCCATTCTACCAAGGCGTCCTTCTCTGCGACATTGATTTGCGCTTGCCTGATTGCAAGCCAGTGGGGGTCATCTAATTGATGATCGCTAATGCGTCCAATAACTGCAGTGACATCTGGACGATTCAGGTCTGTCCGTAATTGGCTGATTAATCTAGCAAGACTTTCTTCGTAATTGGAAGACTGTTGGGCCTTGGCATCTGCTTCCCCCTGCATCCAAATGAAAGAAATAGTATGAATAGTCCTGCTGCTAATGGTTGAGTTTACTGACTCCATTAATCGTTGGTATAAGTCGTTGTTTCCGGGTTCACTGCGCTTGTTCTTAGGAGTCCAGTCTCCCACTGGTTTCCAGTCTTTATACCATCGGCGAATCGGTTGTCCGCTTTGAGCGTCTTTAACTAGTACTAGCTCATCATTGGGGAATGCCGCCTCAAATGCCGAAAGCATTGTAGTGGTTTCGTCGAGTCCCGCCATATTTGACTGTCCTGAGAGAATAAAAAGCCGGATCGCTTCTCCTTCACCTTGGGGTTTGCCAGCGTATGTGACTCGTTGCGGCTGTCGCTTATTTTTAGACGATTTTTTTGAGCCGTTCTCATTGGATTGGGGAGTATCTGTAAGTGCCTCAACATCCGTAGAATTCGCTGGCGGGGCTGGTGATTTTGCAAAGGCATCCGTGCACTGGATGCTGATTATTAAGCTCAAAACGCTTAGATGGAAGCTGAGGGATTTACACATTTTCATTGTCTGGCTGGATATATAGATTTCTTGAGTATTTAATGATGATTGAGGATCTGTATAAGGCCATTTGCTAAGAGGCGTCCGAACTCAAGCTCGCCTTCTGTGGTGTAGTGGATTCCATCTGGGGCCTGGGGGAGGGAGTCACAATTAATGACTGCGAATCCGGGGTAGATGAGGTCGTTTTCAATTTTGCGAATTTCTAGCACAAAGGGCCACCGATCTGGTTTGGGAATCGCTAAATTTATGATGACTGGTAACTTCGGATTTTCAAAATCGTTTCGAGCCAGATTGATGAGAGTAATGATGTTTTGCTTAAAGTTTTCGAGGTGTTCCTTGCTATTTCCATCACGCTCACCTGCTTGTAAAACCAGCCCTTTAACTCGTATTGAGCGAGTTCGCCTTGCACTCTTTACCTGATCTAAAATTTTCTGGTAGCCTGTCGTATCACTCACTGCGGTCAGCTTTGTTTGAATGATGCCAATAGGCTTGCCGAAATGCCGACTCATTATATCTCCAAATGTGATTTCAGGACCGAAGTTTCTTCCAGCTTTTTTCGGGGAAACCCCAGCTTGGAGCGGAGTCCATGTGTCATTTTGATAAATCAGAACTCTCGTATTTGGAACACGGAGCTCATCTGGAAGCTCACTGACGAACGCTGCATCGCCTTGCATATTACTCGTGCCCGCAAGAATAAATAAATCGAGAGAATCTTCGCCGCTAGTTGATGCGAGTATAGTGCTCATGCAAAGTAGAGTAAGAGTTTCTATGAAGGGATCTTACCGTCATGAGTATGCTTAGTTGTTTCTTTGCGAAAGGTAAAATGAAAGGAACATACCTTAACATTAAGCAGAGCCATGACACGATTTTTTACTCGTGGCCTATGAGTCGCATCGGTCTGAAGTCGTGCAATGATGGCAGATGGATTAATGTTAAGTAAACCGTTGTTTGTCGAAAGTGAATTTACCTGACAGCACTAGTGTCTGGCTTGCGCATGCAGATTTTTATGGATGCGTGAATTGACCCCGTAACCCCAGTGACCAAACCCATGATCTACTTCAAGTTTTATATTCGTTTGCTTGGTGTCGTCGTTGCTATGTTTATTACAGTTGGCTTGTCTGCGAACACACTTCCTAATTTAGTTATTCCTAATACTTTTTGCATTCAGACAAAAGACGGGGATATGTCCTCTGCTAATCGAAATTTGATTGAAGCAACTGGAACTCCCTATGTGCGGAAAGGCTTCATCTGGGGAACGATTGAGAAATCCCAAGGCATTTATGATTTTAGTTACTACGATGATTTTGTAGACGATATGCGCGCCAAGGGAATTGGCATTCTGGTGACGATGGCTTTCAATAACAGTTTGTACGAAAACCATGGAGAGCGGGCAATTTTAACCGCTCAGGGACGTCAGGGATTTGCAAACTTTGCTGCGGCTTTAGCGGATCGCTATAAAGATGATGATGTCATATTCGAGATCTGGAACGAACCGAACCTTGGCGGTTTTTGGGGTAGTGACAGCAATACTGACGAGATCGCAGATCAATATACCGAACTCGTGGCCGCAACCGTGCCGGTTATGCGCGCGGCGGATCCGGATTGTCTCATTTTTGCTGGATCTGTTTCATCTTTGGGAACCGGATCCTTTGGTTGGATAGAGCGTTGCCTTATACAAGGAATACACACGACTGGTATAGATGGGATATCTGTTCATCCGTATGGTTTTCCCTGGCCGGAACTTGCATACAAGAGTGGTTATGTGCAATTGCAGAACTTGCTTGATGTTTATGGCGCCGGTAATCTCGCGATAATTAACAGCGAAACAGGTTTTAGTGACGTTTATTTAATCAGCCGAGGAGTTCCTGCTGCTGATGCCGAATATTGGCAATCCTGCATGCTCGTCCGACAGTACCTGATTGATCTAATGGCTGACGTTCGCTTGACGAACTGGTACCAGTGGAAAGGCTCGAAATGGGGCATGGTAAATGATGACCTGAGTCTGCGTGCTTCATATTACGCTGCGCAGACTATGCTTGCTACACTTTCTGGCTATCATTTTGTAGAGCGAGTTGAGGTCGAGAGTCATTTAGATTATGTGATTATACTGGAAAATGATTTTGGGGATCAGAAGCTCATTGCTTGGACGGCGCCAACCCTTTCTGATCCAAGTAGCAATCGTCTGCCTACCCAACACGCCATTAGCTTAGATACTCAATCTACAGGCATGCTTGACGTGCATGATGTATATGGCAACGCATGGACTGTGAATGTAGTGAATGGTCAGATTTCATTGAATCTGGCCGAGGATCCTGTATTCGTGACTTTGAACGGTCCGATTACGCATCCCATTCTAGGTCCAGGGCACAACTTTGCTCTCACTGCGGCGACTACCGTAAGCTCAGGTATCGATAAGGGCGCTAAGCTAACGGATGGCAATACTAGTAGTAACAGCAATCGTTGGTTGGGCTCTGAATCGACTTACCCTCAATGGGCAGTTGTCGATTTTAAGCAGCAACGTGATATTACAGAACTTCGGTATCTACAGCATACTGAGCGTGTTGATGACTACGAAATTCAGGCATGGGATGGCTCAGCTTGGGTCACTGTGGTAAGCGGAATTGGGAATACGGATTTGGATATCATTGAAACATTTCCCGCAGTCACAACAGATAAAATTCGCTTCTATATAACTGCTGGATCGAGTACGCAAAAAGTTTACGAAATGGAGGTATACGGTCAGTCGACATCTTCTGTTCCAGTAACGCCTGTGAATGTTGCGCTTGGGAAGGTAGCCACAGCAAGCTCAACTAATGGTGGAAGCCTGCCGTCACGGGCCATTGATGGCGACACGTCAAGCAGTGGAAGCCGCTGGATGTCCAGCAGTTCTGAGGCATACCCGCAATGGATAGAGGTCGATTTGGGCAGCGATTATGATATCACTGAGATTAACTATATTCAATCTACTCAGAGAGTCGATGATTACGAAATTCAGGTTTGGAATGGCTCTTCATGGCTGCCCGTTGCTACTGGTGTAGCAAATACTGATCTGACCATTAACGAACAGTTTAGCTCAGTCACCACGAGTAAAGTGAGGTTTCTGGTTTCCAGCGGAACTTATTATCAAAAAGTGTATGAGTTTGAGGTCTTGGGGACACCATCAATTTAGATGAAAGGGACAGGCGTTGGCGCTGCAAACGCCAACGCCCTGGATTAGGCGATCGCGAGCCTACTGAGTATAATTGGCAATTCTTCGCTTTCGTTGATAATTGCGAGGAGTGTCTCCATAGGTCTGCTTGAATAATTTATAGAAATGCCCGAGGTTTTCGAAACCGCACTCGTGGGCGACATTGGTGATTTCCATGTCAGTTGTCTCTAGCTGCATCGATGCCCACTTGAGCCGTGAACGGTTGACGATCTCTCTCGGTGTCGTATTTAAAAATCGACGACAGTCACGGCACACGTGCTCGTGGCTGCGGCCTGCCAGCTTGATGAAGGTCGGAACGCCACCAACAAAATTTGGCCAAGACTCAACTTGACGAACGGCACGTGATAGCCAAATCGGCGTTGAGTTCGGTTGCTCCTGTTCAGGAGCTCTATTTGATAACAACGCGAGGACGCCGAGCAGGAAAGATGCGGCATTTACACGTGTCCAACGGCCAGCAGCTAGATCAGCCCCTAATTGGCGAATGCGCTCGCGATCTCCAATATCCAGGAAATATTCGCGTTGTTCGATTGCCTTGAGATCAAAGAAGACAGTACCAGTGTTGAAGAATTGGTCACGAATTTGATGCCATAGCTGCGTTGGAAATGCGAAATTGACCAGGCAAATCTTGTCTTCTTTATTCCAGGCTGAAAATGCATGTGTTTCATCTTCACGGATCAAAGCTAGATAGCCGGCTTCCATGTACTTGGACTTTCCATTAAAATCATGATTTCCGCGTCCGCTTTCTATCCAGAAAAGCTCATGGTAGTCTTGGCTATGGTATACTGGGGTAGGGCAGTATTGATAGTTCCAGACTTCATAGGTGCAGGCATATTGCTTCGGCCACTCATGGATGGAAAGATGTCGCATCAAGTGAGCGTAATAAAAAGTCAGCCTCGCACAAGACAAGACTATGCAGAATATGATACCCTGATTCATGCTTCCCAAACATCACCTTCCCCAGTTGATTCCCACTCGCGCAAGCGCAGCAATTAACAGATTATCCAAAGCCATTTGGACAGATGAGCAGCCTCTTAGCGTGGTCGCTACTGTGCCCAGCGCCCAGCAGGTGAATCTGGAAGCAGCAAAGCGAATGGAATTCCATCCGGTTTCGAATTGCTCGTTTTGGGGCAGGTTATTCGATCAGCGTTGGTGCCGACTTCGCTTGCCTGCGCCTGCTGGCAGCAATACTTGGCTTTTTTGGAAGGATCAAGGCGAGGCAACACTCTATGTCGATGATGAGCCATACTATGGATTTAATGTAGCCCACCGACATTGCCGCTTACCGGAGGGATGCCACGAATTATGGATTCAATCGAGTTGCATTCAAAGTGCAATCTGGCATCCGGAAGCTCGCGGAATGGCGGAGAAGGGTAGCTTCTTTGAAGGAGCTTCGATCAAGCAGCGCGATGATTACGCGTGGGAAACTTATCATGATTTAAAATGCCTGAACGACTTAGCGGTTGATCAGCGTAATCGTGAAAACCCTCATGCCATGGAGACATTTCGCGGCTTTGGGCTTCAGCCACCTGTGGACAGCTATTCCCCTGTCTACCGCAAGATGTTGTCGTTGTTGAATGACGCCATTGATGAGTATGATATAAATGGTGTCGATGCAATGCGTGAGAAGCTGAAGCAAGGTTACGCAGAATTGCACATGGATAAGACATTTGCGCGTTGCGTCTTAACGGGGCATGCGCATTTGGATCTCGTATGGATTTGGCCGGAACGCATGGGGGAGCTCAAAGCCGTTAATTTATTTGCGACGGCCAATTACCTAATGGGGGAGTACCCCGAGTATCGCTTTGCCTACAGTCAGCCTGCAAGTTACGAAGCTGTCGCTAAAAGAGAACCATTACTCTATGCGCGAGTTGAAGATCGTATTCGCTCTAAGCAATGGCAGGCCACAGGTGCGATGTATGTTGAGTCGGATACATTGCTTGCCTGTGGTGAGGCCTTAGCGCGCAGTTTTGTTTTAGGGCAAGCTGGATTTACTGAGATAAACGGAGAGCCAGCTAAGCTGACTTGGTTACCTGATGTATTTGGCTACTCAGCCTGTTTACCACAGATCATGAAGCAGACTGGGGTAGAGTACTTTTTCACGACAAAGATGACCTGGAATGCGATTAATGCATTTCCCTACAGTAGTTTCATCTGGCGCGGGAATGATGGATCAGAAGTGCTCGCACACGTCACGCAGGATTCTGGATATGTGACGCACATGACAATTGATAACATCAAAGCTCCGATGCACGCGAATCGTCAAGCACACGCTCATGATGCATTCTTACTGCCGACAGGTTATGGTGATGGCGGTGGAGGCGCCACGGACGAAATGCTTGAGCGCGCTCGACGTTTAGGCGCTCTACCTGGTATGCCTGAAATGGAGTGGGGGCACCCAGAGGAATTCTTTGCTGAGTTAAATACTTCACGAGACAGAATGCCCGTGCATAAGGGCGAATGCTATTTGGAATATCATCGTGGGACCTATACTACTCACAACAACCTAAAGGCTAGTTTTCGCGGATTAGAGCGGGCTTTGCAGGTCGCCGAGGCAGTATCCGCAGTCACCGGTAAAAGTTGGGAGATGGAGACTGCTTGGAAAAAATTAGTTTTTGCGCAATTCCATGATTACATTCCTGGGAGCTCGGTTTGGGATGTTTACGTGGAGGACCTACCGGTGATGGATGCGCATGCTGAAGAGCAAATTGCCTCAGCAAAAAGTGCGCTTGGCGCTTCTGGGGCGCCTTGCGTATTCAATCCGCATGCGGTGGCAATTCAGAAGTGGGTCACGAATCTTCAGACCGATGTAGATATTTATGTCTCAGTTCCTCCTCTTACTGGCTTGCCGCTTGAAGATGCAATGATTGCTGAACCAACTGGAGTTGTATTGGACGGGATGACCGTTTCGAATGAATTAGTAGAATTTCATTTAAGCGACGCTGGCTGGATTGATCGTTTGGTATGGGAGGGATGTGAGGTCCCTTTAAGTGCTCCTTTAGGACACTTGATGATCTATCCTGATCGTGCATCCAACTTTGAGGCTTGGGATATTGATCGCCATGTTTTGGAGCTTGGACAAGTTTGCGATGAGGAGCCGATCATCAAGCCGATAAAAGTAGGCGCGCACCGTGCAGGATTCACGGTAACGCGTAAAGTTGGCGCCTCGAGCGAGGCCAGTGTCTCTTTCATCCTTGAATCTGGGAGCCCCGTCATCGAGATCAATGTAGCGTTGGATTGGAAGGAAGAAGAGCACTTATTGAAGATGATTTTCCCAACCGAATATCGTGCTACCAATGCTCGCTTTGGCATTCCTTTTGGGAGTGTGCTGCGCTCTCAAACTTCGAATTCCCTTCAGGCAGAAGCGATGTGGGAAGTGCCGTTTAGCCGTTACCTCGCAGTATTTGATGAGGGGGAGAGTGCTGGAATGTATGTGCTTTCTGAATCCAAATACGGTGCATCTGTCCGCGATGGTATGGTGGGAGTTAGTTTGGTTCGTAGTCCAAAAGTAACCGGTTATGACCTGGGGCACGGTGCTGCCTGGCCACCTCACTTGACACGTTTAGAGGGCTTGACTGAATGCAGCGACATTGGTCAACATTCGATTAAAATGGCAATCGGTCGTTACGATATCGCGTTACCTCGTGAACGCCAGCCAGCGTTGTTAGCTGATACGTTGTTTACAGATATCGTCGCGTATCAAGGGGAGGGGTATTCACAGCTTCTTGAATCTATTGAAGGAGACAGCACACTCATTCCTTGTTGGGTGAAGCCATTGGAGAATGGCGAATGGATCTTACGCTTGCACGAAGTGGCTGGTCAGCGAGGAAAGGCGTCTTTGTCGTTTTGTCGACCGGTGTCTGTCTATAGAACAGACATCATTGAGTCTGAGTCGAATGGGCCACTTGAGAATGCAACGGTGAACTTTTCGCCCTATGAAATTGTTACCGTTCGCGTTGTTCCGATCTGATGATTTGACACTCAGTAGATAGAAGTCAGCACTCAGATGCAGTTGAGCCAATCTCCCACTTCGCAATGTCCTTCAGGCAAGGGGAGCGTGTTGAACATCTCGTGGCTTTTCGATCAGCCAATGGGCGCTATCATCACCTATTAGACTTCTCGATTCAATCAATGATGTTCGCAAACGGTTTACATCTGTTGTTACTATTCCGTTGAACAAGTTATTGGTCTCCCAAGGATCATCTATTAAATTAAATAACTGTGTTTTTCGAGAAGCGTTGTAGTTATACTCGATAAGCTTGAGGTTTTGATCACGGATTGTACGCTGGCTGTCACTGAACCCGGCTGTTATTTCTGTTCTGGGTTGACTGTCTAAAGGTTGAAAAAAACTACAATCTGACTTCAGTCCGACACGCTCCAATAAAGTCGGGTTTAAGTCATGCTGATAGCAAAGACTGGTTGAAGTGGCGCCTGCCTCAATGTCAGGCCCAGCCCAAATAAGTGGGACGCGCAATGAGTGCTGGTAGAGGTTCTGTTTGCCAAGTAGGCCATGTTGTCCGACGGCTAAACCGTGATCTGCAGTATGAATAATTATCGTATTATCCAGTTCGCCAATGCTGGCAATCGCATCGTGGATCTTACCGATGCATTCGTCCATATGAGAGATCATCGCATAGTACTCAGCTATCGATCGCTGGAGTTCCATTTTATCACGTGGAACGCCCAGTAGGAGTTCATCACGCATGCTCAAAGAACCATTGTCGAACAGGGGAACCGCCCCGGAGGGAGAGCACCGACGCCACTGTGAAACTTCAATGTTGGAACTTAACTGGATTTGCTCTGGAGCATACTGTCTTCGCCAGAAATCTGGTGGTGTTCGAGGGTCATGTGGGGCTGTAAAGGCGCAATAGCAGAAGAAGGGCCTGGATTGTTCTTTTTGTGAGTGAATAAAATCGATAGCTGATTGTGCGAATACTTCAGTCGAGAAGCCGTTGGTAATCTTGGCCCTACCCACAGGATAGCGTCCAGCGCTATCGAAATCGTGCATTGGTGTAAACCAGTGGTCGGCCATGCCTCCGAAGAATATATTCTCGCCTTGATTGAATGATCGCTGAAATGAGGTGACCCCATTGTGCCATTTTCCTGTAGCGAAACAATCATAGCCAATTGATTGGAGTTGCTCTCCTAACAAGGGTGGGACCTCAGGTTCTCCATCGGTGTGATACGTTTCGCCCAATAGCCTGCTATCCAGATCGAAATAAGTTTGTCCGGTATGCAGCATTGCTCTACTCGGAGAACAAATGGCTCCATGACAAGAACCGAAATGTTGAGCGGCAGCATAGTGTGTTCCACGTGCGGCGAGTGCATCCAGAGCCGGTGTCAATACGGGTTCGATGCCAGCGAATCCGAGTGCGTCGCCACGTTGGTCATCGGCTATAGTTAAGACAATGTTAGGCAAGCGACTCATGGAATTTTAGTGTTCAAGAATAACGCGGTCTCGTATCAAGAAAATGGTCAGGGTGTCTTTGTTTTTCTTCTTCGGTTTACCCTCCAATTCAGGTTGAAGCGCTAGTTTCCTTGGATCCGCTAAAAATGCAGTGACCCGCTCATTCGGCTCAACTGGAATTCCGCTCATCAAGGCTAACTCCCAACTTTCATTATCATTGGCCTGCTGCGCAACTTTGACGCCAACCCCGACGCCGTGTGACTTTGGAGGCTCAACAATTCTTGATTTGCCTGGGGGTAATGGAAACGGATCAAGGTGATTGCATTTCAGCACCAAATTATCTTTTGCCAGATTGACAAAGCGTACTTCTCCTGGCGCCGGCGAACTTGGGTCATCGCTCAAAACCGTATAGTCAATATTCCCTGCGGAATTTTTCCAGATTAGGATTAGATTGTTCTGAGGTTTGGGGTTCAATGACGCTTTGATTAACGGGGCTTTCGTTTCATCATTTGTAGGCTCATACAGATTCAATTCACGACTGGTAGACTGATACACATGCAATTTGCCCAATGTCCTTCTACGTGCGGGAGTTGAGATGACTTCGCTGCCTGTCTGATAATAGAGATCTGGTATATCCACATTCCAGCCTGTGATGCGAAATGAATAAGTTTGCTCAGCGTCAGCTTTTGAAAACAGAGTGAAGAGAGCTCCCCAGCAAAACAGTGATAGGAAGTTAATGGATAGAATTTTAGATTTCATCTGAAGATAGCCAGCGGAATGACACGATTTCAAAACGGCGTCCAAATTTCTGGTTTTGACTATTTGCAGCTAATGGAGACAGAGTTGGCCGCTCACTTGAGTCTATATATTCCGGTAAGCGCTGAACTACTGCTTCGCACCATGCCTGCGCTAACACAGCGGGGGAATCGCTTGAACCTGAGAACGGATCGATTACATCTCCATACGCGCGTATGATAAATGTATCTGATCGAGCAGAAAGTGAAGCGCCCAGTGCTTGTAACACGTCAGCTTGAGTGAGCCAACCTGGGATATTCGAGAAATTACTGAAGCCAGAGTAGTCTCCCTCTGGCATGTAGTCATTATCGGGATACTCAGACGCTTTATCCTTTCCGTTATTGACGGATGCACGCTCCAAGTAGTCATTTTTATTGAAATCCAAGTTAATCCCAGACCAATCGATCGCTAATTGAATGGCTCCTGCAAGCCCTGTCTCAGTTACTTCGATATTTATGTCCGCAGAAGAATCTTCATTGTCCGTTGGATCGAGATCGTAGTTATGAGATACGCTTTCAGCTGGCGTCAATTGACGGTTGATAAATTGAGATAGCGAGAGGAAGGGCCCCCTAGCTTTTACCTGCCAGACGATTTCCTTTGCCAGACGCTCAATCTGGTCATCATTCAATTTACGGAATCCAGTAAATGAATTTTCGTCCTCTTTGGCCGATTTGGAACTGGAAAAGACTGATTGGCCAGTTCCTGGTTGTCTTATGGAGCGAGCCATTGGAGTCGTTTCCAATTCGGCATCCGGATCGTTTAAATCACCGTTTACCGAGAGGCCACGTAGTCCGGAGAGAACTGCTTTCCAGGCGTCAACCGAAACTGAGTTCACGTTAAAGGCTCCTTCATTCACCATCCAAGCTGCGGGCGTTAGACCTGCTTCGCCAGGTCCCAGGATGGATGGGTCAGGAAATGCTTCTGACGCTTCAAGGCCTACCAACTGGTCGAAAGTTGGATTCTGCTCCTGATTAAACACCAAACGATTATTTGCTGGAGAGGGATCCATTTCCTTCGAAGGAATAATTGTCGAAAAATAAGTGCTATCCCATAACGCAACGTTTAGCAGGTAGCTCATGTCGTAGCGACGAATCTCAGTCATTTTGGGGAGATCAGGCACATAGTCGGTATACCATTTAGGACTATTGCCGAATGCGTCGCTCGATTCTATATCATGGTTTGATAGTTGGATGCTAAGGCTATTGGTAATTGGATCGGTGTGAGACTTGTTTCGGGGGACAAAGCGGTTGTAGCGCGAATTGCCTACGAGGTTGCCTGCTTGAGTGCATACTCCAAGCGCTTCATCGTCTGCGCTTAGATCCGCATGCTGTAGTTGTGCTAACGAAAAGAGAGCGACTTCGTTATCGGCATAAGAGCGTGGGATATCAGCAATAACATACTTGCCGTTTGGGCTGGTGCGATTTGGGTTGCCGAGTTCACCAGCGCCCCAAGCTGGTTGGGAGGAGGTGTCTGTGTCGAAATAGGTGGTGAATTCGCTTGGACTCAGGCCGGTTTTGTTTAATCGAAGCAAGCCACGTTTAGTGCTATCCGCTTCAGTGTAATAAGCTTCGTATTGATATGATCCCAATAGATTGGCTTCCCCGTGTGTCGCAAAGAGGGAATCACCCTCATATTTGTTTCCTCCTAAGTTGTCGCCAAAAACACGCCAACCGCGAAAGCCTGCTATCTCTGTACGGTAGCTGTTGAATAGGTTATCGTAGAATTCAATGCCTGGTAGCCCATTGTTATCAACTACGCGAAAGGAACGGAATTCTTGCAGGACTGAGCGTTCTTTGCCAGGTATCGTCAGTTTGACATCTATGCCCCCTAATTTGGGCTTAATGAATGTTGATCGAAAAAAAGCGCTGCTTCCCATGGCTGCGTTACCTCCTCCAGTGAGTAAACCGGTAGGGAAGAGAGAGGCATCACTGATGTAGTGCCAGTCGCAATGATGGGTGAACCATGTGACCATGGAAGAGTCAGTCATTTCTTGCAGCGGGATTGTCTCGTAGCTATCGCCATCAATTCCAGTGCTGGGCAGGCTATTATTTGGATCAATGATATATGCCTTTGTTTCACCAGGAGCTAAGTTGAGGTCGCCAGGAGGAACCTGAAATACTACTCTATCTAATACACCGGGTCGATTGTCGTCAGGATCTGTTGGGCCGTCGTTATTCAGTGAGCGTTGGTATTTTAGTATCGGATAGCTACGCCTGAAATAGCTTTTATCGGGATTTTCTGGATCGAAGTAGACTTGATATGGTTCCGAGAGATTTTTCACGGAATCACTGCCATTCTCCTGCCTCTTAAATACAGAAGTGATACGCTTAGGATTAGGAGTGCCATTAAGTTCTTCAGGTAATTGCTGGGCAGGCATGCCGTCTTCGATGTATTCGCACAGCAGGCCCCATTCATTATCGCCCCAAGAGTTATTTTGATAGTCTTGCTGATTTAGCTCAAGCTGTATGTTTAGCCCGTCAGGCGCTGTCAGTGCACGTGTGTAAGGGTTGCCCAAAACAAATATTACCGATGTATCGATAGCTGGGCCGCTCTTAAGAGCGATCTGAAATCTCGATTCTAGAATTACGGGAGTAACCGCGTGCTGCACCACAATCGGGTCGGAATCAATGTCAACGGCTGCTTGAACCTCGAGCGCACTATTATCTGTGTAGGCTAGGGAATAGAAGGACTTTAATTGATCCCATTTGGGTCCAAGCCGGGGGCTTACATCGACATGAGCATAGCCAAAACCTCCAGTCTCGGTACTTGCTGAAAATAATGAAGGGTTAGAGGGGAATTTACCTCCAGGAAAGTCTGATGCTGGGGTTCCTGCGTCGGGAAGGATATTACGACCATCGAGAAAAGTGTCTCCAGAACGCGGATCCAAGTGGTAAGAAAGGTCGCGTTTCAACCCCCCAAACTGAGAATCAGACAAAACTCCTTTAGAGTAGGTGGTTAGATCGTGAAAATGACTTTTCAAGTCTTCATCGGTAAGCGTGTCTGAAGTTAAAAGCGCATGATCGAGTGACACAGCTCGCTTCACTGCTTCGTACTGTGGATTGTCCGGTTCTGCTGTTGCGAGTGGATAATCTGATTCGAAGACATCAATCGCATCGATGCCATTGCGCTGAGCCGTCAGTAAGCGATATCTACTATCTCGACTTTCGGCAGTCATGGCATCATCAGGGGAAATTTTTCCAGCATGTAAGTCTACTAAGTTGTACCTGGCCTTCACTCCTTCATCGCCAACCCACCACGCATAACGTCCTTTGGCATTTGCAGCGTCTCCTTCTGCAATTTCCACGAGAGGCGCAGCGACATAGGACTCAATATTGCTACCTGCTGAGCCGGCCCCCAACATCAATGTGGCGCTCTTTGTGCCTATGAGTAATGTCTCTTCTGGGCTCACTGCCGAACTGAGTGCCCTGCCATCATTGTATGTAACTAACTGCGCTGGCGTAAAAGTAAATTCCGTAGCTTGAGCTGGCTCTGCAATCTGGCCTTCCGCGCCTAATACTATCTGGGGTGCGTCTTCTTGTCCGCTAACCAACCAGTTGAGTAAGACTGGCTCGGGTGAACTCGTAAATATAGAGTCTGGGGTGCTTTTATTACCCCATACTCCGGTCCAGAAGCGGGTGCCGGCATTTACTTGCCCCAGTCCGTTTGTTTGAGCGCTTGCAACTGTTACACCAGTAGAATTCTCTCCCAATCCAGCGGTAGCGGTGGTTCGCTGATCAGGACCAGCCGTTCGTTGTAGTTCTCCAATAGCAAAGTTTAAGGCCATCAAGGCGTTGGATCTGGCCTGCTCAATGTGCTTGGTGTTTCCTGCGGACTGAAGTTCTATTTGAGAAAGCGTGGTAAGGCTAACCATAAGCATCACCAAGAAGAGCATCAGGGTAATGGATATGATGAGTGCAAAGCCTCGCCGAGATCTGAAGATAATACGATTATTTCGAAATCGATTTGGTGCTGGGGTATTCAAGGGTAGGGTAAGTTCTAGGTGTATGAGCGCGAACTAAATTAGCGAATTTATCTTTATATTACTAGTAAGATCTTGATTTATTCGAGGAACAAGTGTTTCGTGGCTTAATATTAAGTTTTCAACAGTTCTTTATCCAAGAGAATAGAGCAATTGTATGCCCTCTAAAAGTGAAAAATCTATTGTTAGCCTCGGTGACATTGCACGTGAGGCAGGCGTCTCAAGAGCAGCTGCCAGCTACGCTTTAAATAATCAAGCAGGCGTTAGTAAGGCAACTAGAGAGCGGATCCTTGAAATAAGTAAGCGGATGGGGTATGTTCCAGACGCGCGGATAAATACATGGATGGCTCGAATTCGAGATTCTAAGGAGAAAGGCCTCCTGCCGATCATTTGGCTGAATACGATTAAGAATACACCTTCTTGGCATGATTATTCTTTTCTGTCGCCCTATCTTGAGGGAGCGCAGAAGAGAGGGTTAGAGCTTGGGTATCGAATCGATGAATTCTGGACTCATCAGCCCGGGATGAATATGAAGAAAGTCTCAGATATGCTCTATCGGCGTGGAATCGAGGGTTTCGTCTGCACTTATCCGGCAACGCACTTTAGAATCGATTGGAATAGTGTTGCTGGAGTCGCGATACAAGGTGGTTTGCTCAGTCCACGTTTACATCGTGTCGTATCTAACTCCTATGCGAACTTATTGCTCTCTTTGAAAATGGCTAAGCGATATGGCTATAAGCGCATTGGTGTTTGTTTAGAAAAGCAAGTTGATCAATTCTCTGCTCATTCCCTACGAGCAGCAGCCATATATGCTAATTCAGTAACTCCTAGAACGCATCAGGTGCCACCACTTTTTTATTCTCATCGAGACGAATCTACATGGCCAGCGGCGAAGAAAGTTCTGCAGGCTTGGATTCGCAAGCACCGACCTGAAGTGATCATCGGACATAGCTCCGAACTAGTAAATTGTGTTTTGGAGACTGGATTGAAAATTCCGGAAGAAATTGGAATCATCCATTTAGCAACAGATGACGATGTAGCTGATTGGGCGGGTGTCTGTTCAAACAAGAGGTTAATTGGAGCGACAGCGATTGAACTATTGGTATCACTGATGCGCAATCGTCAGTACGGCATTCCAGAGTTTGCGGTAGATACATCAATCGAAGGTGAATGGCAGGATGGTTGGACGCTTATGAAGAAATAGAAAATATGAATATGCAATGATTGATATTTGTTGCGTCGGCTCTGGTGCTTATCGGCCAATAGTTTCGATTTGTAGATTGAATGAAAATTTGTGCCTTCCTGGAAAAATTTGGTATCTGGGCAGTGTTGCGGGACCGCAGCTGCCTGTGCCTAAGCCAGCATGTAGGTAATCCAGATTTAAGAAAGTTTCAGGTCGTGGCTTTAAATGACATGAATGGGTTGCGGCATAGAGATCGTTTGGCGTATAGTGGCTAGCGGAAAACTCGAAAGATTTATTCGCAAAAACGCGCATGCACACCGTTCCGTTACTAAGTGTCAACCACCGTGTATCCGAATGGTTACCATGTTCCTGTGGAACTATGTAGGGCACATACTGTTCCGAGACTGTAGACTGGTAAAGGTCTATCATCGCAGAGCGATTTCGGTCTCGGTAATTTTCCCAAGGTCCTCTACCGTACCAACTGAGGTCCTCGAAATCACCAGGAAGCACTAATGAGAGACCCAGTCGTGGGAGGGGCTCTAAAGTAGAGGAGACATCAAATTCATTTTCAACATATATATATCCTGTGGGGTGTATGATGTAAGAATGCTTGTGCAGAATTGCGCGATCAGAAGCAGCGCAAGTCGCCGTATGCTGAAGCACTACTTTAACTGAGCCATTCGCGCACTGCGTTAGTTGTGGTTCCGTTGAGATCAGCCGTATTGAATTGATGCCAGCAGCGAGCCATTTGCCGAGTGCTTTATTCTCCTGGCCAGTCCATTGCTTGATACCGTCATTATCCGTTGGGCCTCGCCAAACCTGTAATTGAGGTCCTGAAGATAGAACGAGAGTATCATGCGAACTTAAGGATTCCAAAAGACCATATGATCGGTTAAAGATTAAGCAAATATCGTCATTCTCAATCCGTAATAATTTACTCGTATTGGTGTAGTGCAATCGCCTCTTTGATGGAGTCGGTTTTATCTGGAAGGTCGTTCTGGGGTTTAGCTCAAGTTGATCCCAGCCCACTCGACGTCCCACGTTGCACCAAGTATGCTTTTCCTTAGAATGAAATGATACATGCAGAAGGACTTCGTCACTTGCTGTAGATGGGTATTGGGGAAGCTCCAGTGCAATCTCCTGTGTTAGTTGTGGTGGACAATCCAGAAGTGGTAAGGCGCCCGATGCATAAGTGGACCCATTTACTGTTAAACGCCATTCGCCAGACAGCCAATTGCTGTTCGTGAAATGCTGTCTGTTTTTTACTTTTAAGTATCCATGTTCATATGAAATAGCTTTTAATGGCTGAGCAAGATGTTGAAATTCAAAGAGTGCCGGGTGCGGGGAGCGATCTGGCCAAAGTAGTCCGTCACAACAGAAATTCAGATCATTGGGGTAGTCCCCGAAATCCCCCCCGTATGCCCATTTTGTCTTTCCTGCGTGATTACGCTGAAATGCATGATCGATCCACTCCCAAATGAAGCCTCCTTGGACTCCGGAGGCAGACTCAAAAACGTCGTAATAATCCGCCAATGAGCCGTTGCTATTGCCCATCGCATGCGAGTATTCCGATAGAATCATGGGACGCCGTTGGTCTGGATGCTCTTTATTCTTGGACCAAGCTACGATTCTCTCGATCGAAGGATACATTGGGCAGACGATATCACTGGCTAAGTGCCCCAGAGATAAGTCGTGTTCCATTTCTAACTGCCGTCCATCGGGAGTGTTCCAGAGCGCGGCTTCATAATGTAGTGGGCGATTGGGGTCGCGAGTGCGAATCCACCCCGCCATTGCATCGTGGTTTGCTGCATAGCCGCTTTCATTGCCAAGAGACCAAATAATCACGCTTGGATGATTCTTGTCGCGCTCAACCATGCGTATCGCTCGCTCTAAAAACGCGCTGGCGTATCGCCGGTCCTGACACATTTGAGAAAAGTAGCCGTGTGATTCGATATTTGCTTCGTCAATTACATACAATCCGTACTCGTCGCACAAATCCAGCCAGTAAGGATCATTGGGATAATGAGCACACCGTACCGCATTAAAATTGAATCGCTTTAGGAGTTGTGCGTCGAGGCGCATGGTTTCGCGATCAACGACCTTACCTTTTGTCGGGTGATGGTCATGCCGGTTGACACCATTGATTAGAACTCTCTGTCCGTTAATCAACAGATTACGATCACGAATTTCTATTGAGCGAAAGCCAACCCTGGTCGATGTGTGTTCAATCGCGTGGCCATCTACATCGATTAACGAAACAACGACTTGATATAAGTTCGGTTGCTCCGCTGACCACACTGCAACATTGTTTATCTGCTCATTAAAGCGCGCCATCATGCGAGGCCAGGAGTTTGGCTTTCCAATCGGAACGCGTTTGCACAGTGGTGGCTGAAAGATATCTTTTCCGGTTGGATCTAACACACGAACTTGGACGCTCCAGCCATCCTCGCCTTGGCTTGGAAATCCGACATTAACCCTTAAATTCAGGCGCCCGTGGGTATAGCCATTTTCCAGTAAAGCCTCGACAAAGACATCGGCTAAATAAGTAGGGGATGTCGAATAAAGAAACACCTCTCGATGAATGCCGCCCAGCCACCACTGATCTTGATCTTCAATAAAGGATGCATCTGACCACTGAACAACTACTACTGCGAGAAAGTTCGTCTCTCCAACCACAACATAGTCGGTGACGTCGAATTCGGAAGGGAGTCTTGAGTCTTTTCCCATGCCAATAGCATGCCCGTTAACATAGACATACAGTACGCTTTCGGCTCCCCCAAAGTGCAGAATTATGCGACGATTTTCCCAGTCTTGAGCGACTTCAAACTCACGAACATAAATACCCGTGGGGTTGGCTTCTGGAACTTCAGGAGGCTCATTGGAAAAGGGCATTTTTAAGTTCGTATAGTGTGGGGCGCCGTGACCTTGTAAGCACCAGTGCCCGGGCACCTCCATCAATGCCCAGTTCTCACGATTCAAATCAGGGCTAATATCATCCACGGTCACTGTGAGTGGGTTTTCCGCCAGTCGGAAGCGCCAAACTCCATCCAAATGCTGAAACCAGGGAGAGTTTTCACGCAGGCCAGATATCGCTTGTTGGGCAGTTGCATATGGGTAAAGCGTAGACCGCATAGGCAAGCGATTTAGGGATGTATTTTCCGGGGAAATCCATGTCTTCAAGGGGCCGACCGAAAGTAATCCGGGCAAGGGGCTATGTAATGTTACTGTTTCAAGAGGCATTGGGTGCAAAGCAGTGATTTGTCGGCGATAACCTGCAGCCCAGACCATCTGTGTCGTTGGGCATTATTCAAATCTTGTGTTAGAAGGAGGGTATCGGTGTTTTTAAGGCTTTGCACAAGTCGTCGATTGCTTAATATTAAGTTTCAATGGTCTTGAGCAGGCGCGTGCAAAGCGAGAAACATTATTAAGACAATGATCAGAGTTGATCTGCACAAAGCCTTTTAGTGTTATACCTATTGGGCTTAGGTATCCCTTGAAAAAATAAGTCTAATTGTAAATCGTTCTACCCTGAATCCCAATCTCACGTGAAGCGTCGAAAGTTCAATATACCCCTTTTAGAAGTCATTATCGTCAGTCTCATTATACACATCGCCGCTTTGTTCTTATTGGGGGGCGTTGCTATCTGGCAGAATTTTAGAAACGCTCCATTGGAATTAGAAGCGCCTCCAATAGCTGAACCTATGGATCAGCCGACTCGCGTAAAAATCAAGCCGATGTTGGATATGGAACCCGCTTCGGTGAAGAAAATCCAAGTGAGATCTATCACTACGATGGATATACCTATGGTCGATGTTGATATGCCGATGGTGGATAACCGTGTCGCGATGGGCGGATTCTCAGGTAACGGTATAGGGAAAGGAATCAGTGGAGTCGATTTAAGTAAGATCTCTGTAGATTTTTTTGGGCTTAGCGGCAACGCCGAGCGTATTGCCTTTGTCGTGGATTACTCATCCTCAATGACAAAAATGGCTGGCAGCATTCCGCGTGTGGAATTGATGCGCAAAGAATTCACACGTTCTGTGAATGATTTGCCTGAACAAGCAATGGTCAGTGTATTGTTTTTTGCAGGTCCGGTCTGGGAGCCCGTTGGCGTGGAAAACAAAGAGCTGAAAGCTGTCGTTAGCGATGCGAAGAAAACCTATAAGATGCCCGGACAAAAAGGAGCGGATGCATACGCGCTGCCAGAGGGGGTTAAACCGCCTACTCCAAAATGGCGCACGTTAAGTAGCGCCAATAAACGAATCATTACTCAGCAAATTCAAAACTCACCGCTAACTAATGGAACGACCTGGAGTTTGCCATTCGAAGTTGTTTTTGCGATGGAGGAACCGCCGGATTTAATCTTCTTTCTAACCGATGGAGCTGTAGGTAAAGAAGACCAAGAGAAAACGATAGAGATGGTCGGACGGTGGCATCGAAAGAATCCGGATGCTAAAATTAATACGATCGCTCTTGGGATTCCGGGGGCGGAAGAATCATTGAAACTAATCGCTGAAATGACCAACGGCCGCTACACTTTAATTACCGACGAAGTGAAGCACAACTAAGCTGAATGGCGCTAGTTACGCCAAATACAGAATTGCTGATCTATAGGCTTCATCGAAGCTGATCTACCTTCATGGTCTGAAGGTGGTTATCGGTGGATTGGGTAGCTATGCTTGATAATGACCTAAACAGCTTTGGCTGGTGATTACTTTATAGTAAGCCCTGCATTGCTTGCCTGATTTATTCGAACGGACAAACGTCGAGCAAGAACATACCTCCCGAAACAAAATACTTTGTTGGATTATAGCCTTATTCCGACGTTGGATTTCAGGTGACTAACAGATTGTCAATTGTGCTTCTTCAAAGGGGTGGGGGCGATGGCTGCTTCAGTATTGGCAGTTAAGTGAATTAATAGAACTGGGAATTTCTAAAGTATTAAATTTATGAGTCTGGTTGACTGGTTACTTGTTGCCTTGCCGATTTTCTTTGTGATTTCGGTAGCGATTTTCACGCAGAGAAAGATGAGAAGCGTGGCTGATTTTATGTCTGCCAGCAGGCTTGCTGGTCCATATCTACTGGCAGTTGCTGGTGGAGAGATGCAAGCTGGCGCAGTTGTGTTCGTTGCGTTGTTCGAATTGATTTCCCATGCCGGATTTACGGTTAGTTGGTGGCAACTGATTGGGACGCCAATCGCTATTCTTGTCGCAATAACGGGATTCGTTACCTTTAGACTACGGGAAACCAGAGCGATGACTTTGGCACAGTTCTTTGAGCTTCGGTATAGCAAGCGATTCAGGGTATTTACTGGGATGTTGGCGTTTTTGGCAGGGGTGATAAATTTTGGTATTATACCCGCCGTAGGGGCCCGTTTCATGGTTTACTACCTAGGCTTGCCTGTGGAGTTACAGTTTTGGGGATTCGATATTTCGACGTATATTGTGCTGATGGCCTGCTTTCTCGGCATTACGTTGTTTATCACTCTTGCAGGAGGATTTATCACCGTAATGTTGACGGACTGTGTTGAGGGAATTCTTTCGCAACTGTTTTATCTCGTCATCGTAATTGTTCTGGTGGTTATGTTTTCTTGGGATGATATCACAACTGTGTTGAGCGACAGACCAGCGGGGAAGTCTATGCTGAACCCATTTGATTCTATGGGTTTAACTCAATTTAATATCTGGTACGTTTTAATGGGCGCCTTCATATCCGTTTATGGAACGAATGCGTGGCAGAATGCTAATGGCTATCGCGCTGCCGCAGTGACGCCTCATGCATCGGTGATGTCGACCTTACTCGGACGCTGGAGAGAACTAGGTAAAATCTCGGTCGTGACGCTGTTGGCGATTTGTGCAGTAACGTTCTTGAATCACCCTGATTATGCCCAACAGGCTGCAGCAGCTCATGCAGATACCGCGATGATCGACAGCGTTCAGATTCAAAACCAGATGGAGGTGCCTATTGCCCTCTCGTATATGCTACCGATCGGAGTTAAAGGCATACTTTGTGCGATATTGTTGATGGGAATTTTTGGAGGCGATAGCACGCATTTGCATTCGTGGGGAGGAATATTCGTTCAGGATGTGTTGGTGCCGCTTCGTAAAAAGCCGTTTGGTCCAAAGCAGCATATTCGTGCGCTTCGAGGTTCGATTATTGGAGTCGCTGTTTTTGCATTCTTTTTTGGGACTTTTTTTAAGCAGACTGAGTATATCTTCATGTGGTGGTCAGTCACTATGGCAGTTTACCTCGGTGGAGCGGGGGCATGTATTATCGGAGGGCTTTATTGGAAGAAAGGAACAACTACGGGGGCATGGTGTGCGTTGTTTACTGGCTCCGGACTATCTACGGGTGGAATTCTTATTCGACAAATTTATGGTCATGACTTTCCGATGAATGGCATTCAGATTTCTTTTACCGCAGCCATTACCGCAATCATCGTCTATATTTTGGTGTCACTTCTGACTTGTCGGGAAAATTACAATCTTGACCGTATGCTACATCGGGGAAAATACGCCAAAATACCGGAAAAGCTGGGCGAGGAATTCTCTCAGCCTATCGAGATTCGCAAGTTTAGCTTTAAACGATTAGCGGGTATCGGCGACCAATTCTCGCGTGGAGATAAATTCATTGCAGGAGGGTTACTTGCCTGGAGTTTGATCTGGTTTGGCGTTTTTCTGATTGGTAGTATTTGGAACCTCATAGCCCCCTGGCCGAATACGGTTTGGGCTAATTATTGGCGGGTAGCGGGAATCGGCATTCCAATTACCATGACGGTTGTAACAGGCGTTTGGTTCACTTGGGGAGGGATACGTGACATACGTTTGCTTTTTAAACGATTAAATGAGCAAACAATCAATCACCTAGACGATGGGACCGTTGTGGGGCATCAAAATTTGGACGAGCGGCATGTGACGGAGCAGTCCCCTAAATAGTCATCACGAACATGAGAATTGTTGGTTTTAGAAGAATATATATTTAATAACTTTTAAAGGTTACAAGTGACTGTTTTTGGGGGGAGCATTAGTTAAATTCGAGGATACTAGACATTGTTGGCTATTTTATCTCGGAAGCGCCCTGGGCTTACTCCTTTTCGGCGCGTGAACCAGTTTACAAATAGGGAGTCCGATCGGAATCCAAGCAGGAACCCCAGCTCTTTGATTGAAATGCTTTGGTCGTGGAGTGACTCGCAAGCTTGCTCCAGTCGACGCCGATCCCAATACTTACTGATTGTTAGTCCGAGTTCGCGGACAAAGAGTCGGTTGAGCTGCACAATGCTGAGCTGGGTTACGACTTGAAGCTGATCACGGGGTAGGCCCTTCTTCAATGGCGCTTGATTGAGAATTCGAAATGCTGTGAGCAGGCGTTCGTCTTCGGATTTAAAGTAAGTCCAGTTTGCGTCATTGACGCTTAGAGCGTCAGTCCACTCCTTCAACCAGGCGAAGAAATGGATCTGCAATTGTAGAAAATTCGAGTAATCTGCCTGTTCACGGCGAAACGTCTTATAGGTGCCCGTCGGTGAGAAATTGTATGCGTGAAAGCGGGCGAGTCGCGTCGCTCGTTTAAGTAAGCTTGAATGTTGCTCGGTAGCTATTATCACCGGAGCATTCACATGAATAAGGTTGTCTCCTGTTGGCCATTGGCAGCGGTAGTGAATGGATAGCAGTTGCGAGTCGGGGGTGAAACGGTGTTCGGCCGAACCCTCAGGAAGCAGGACCCATTGACCAGGGTGGAGCGTTGTTATACGTTCACCTTGGGTGAGTTGTAATTCGCCTGCGCGCAAATACCATGCCCAATTTCCGCCTTCGGGAGCACGATTTGCCTTCATCGTGAGCGAACCCGGCTCGTGATCGTAGATCCAGATTAATTCGTTTCGCAGAGTTGCGAGCTCTAGGAGTGTTAGGTGCATGTTTATCTGTTGATAAAAATATAAAATTAAAATTAAAATGAAAAAATCACTTCACCTTGCTGAACGGATTAAGGATTTGTGAGCATATCTGCATGAAAAATGTGCAATCGCTTCCCTCTACTCTTAGAGTTAATGGCTACCGAGGTATTTGGTTTGAACTCGGGCATCAGTACGAGCATGGAGATCGGTATTCTGGAGGCTTAGGCACTTATACCGCCTACCACCAACCGGCAGCTGTTTATTCGGAACACTTTCAGAAAACGTTTTTTACATATGGTGGCACACCTTCGGCGGATGAACGATATCTCCTCGTCATGGCCTCTTACTACGATCATTGCACGGGCGAGGTTCCGAAGCCGGTTATTGTATGTGATAAAAATGGTGTTGATGATCCACATGACAACGGGTCGTTGCAGATTGACAATGACGGTTACATCTGGGTCTTCGTCAGTGGACGCAATACAATGCGTCCGGGACTCATTTACCGGAGTCGTCATCCCGGCAAGATTGATGCGTTCGAGCTCGTGGATGAGCAGGAGGTGACTTACCCACAGCCATGGTGGATACCGGAACGGGGATTTTTATTTCTCTTCACGAAATACACCGATGGACTTAAAGGCTCTGCTCGCGAGTTGTTTTGGAAAACTAGCCAGGACGGACAGGCGTGGTCGGATGACACCAAATTAGCTGGCTTCGGAGGGCATTACCAGGTGTCCGCTTGTCAAAACGGTAAGGTTGCCACATTCTTTAACTGGCATCCAGATAGCGAAAATAACGAACGAACGAACCTTTACTATGCTGAGAGCTCGGACTTTGGCGAAACGTGGACTTCTGCTAATGGCGATGCGTTGAGCCTGCCTCTTGATAAACCTTCAAACAATGCTTTGGTGATCGATTACAAAGCTGATGGTCGTTTAGTCTATACGTGTGACTTGAACTTTGATGAGCAGGGTAATCCCATTCTGTTGTATGTGTGTAGCCGAGACGGAAATCCGGGACCACAAGGCGACCCCCGCGAATGGCGCGTGACCTATTGGGATGGCCGAGTGTGGCGCACGAGTACCGTTGCGGTTTCGACGCACAACTACGATGTTGGGAGCCTGTATGTGGAAGATGGGCAATGGCGCATCATCGGGCCAACGGGCGCCGGCCCAGACCCGATAGGAACCGGGGGTGAGGTAACGATTTGGATCAGCACTGATCGAGGCCAGACATGGTGTCGGGAGCAATCGGTCACCTCGAACAGTCAGACGAATCACAGCCACGTGCGCCGCCCGCTTAATGCGCGCGATCCTTTTTACGCTTTTTGGGCTGATGGCGATACGCTAATGCACAGTCCTTCGCACCTATTTTTTTGTGATTATTCCGGCAAGCTGGTTTACCAACTGCCTTACTCATTTGAAGGGCAGTTTGCTCGCCCTGAACGCGTCTTTACCGCGTAAAAAGCACCTGATTAAGGCAAAGGCGGTTTGCTCAAATTGAAAGGCCAAGTCTATTTCGAAGGCGCATCAATATGCTTGGTGAAGACCGCTTCGGATGGTCGTTTCATGTCCTGGGCCAGTCAGGATTGATACAGTTTCTGCCCAGTGTCTGCTATTTAAGATCGATAATATGCTTTGGCAGGTGACTAACGTTCTTACTGGTGGGCGACTTATTTGCAGGCTCAGTAAATTGTGGCTTGAACGCTTATGGCAGGAGTGATCCGTTCTCCTTGAGCTTCCGGCGCAGTTGAGCAACATCGATGGCTGGCGCCGTGCGCCCTGAGGTTAACGCGAGCCACGCAGCCGTTCCCGCAGCTTCACCCGTTTGATTCATGTTCACCATGACCCTGATCCCGCCAAAAGCTTCGCGGTCAGCATCGAGTAGGCGTCCGCATACCAGCAGGTTTGTTGCGCCTTGAGGGAGCAAACTACGGTAGGAAACGTGATAACAGGACGGAGGCGTACTTGCTTTTTTCCAATAGCGTTCGAGATGCTTGCCATCCTTGCCAATGAGAATTTCTCGTCCGTCGAGGAAGCGCAACAAGGTGCCTTCTGCAGAGTGAACATCGATGGGATATGTGCCGCACGCTACACTGTCTTCCGGCTGAGCCCCTGAGAGCAGTTCATTGGCAGTGATTCGATGGAGACAGTTTGCATGCCACGTTTCGCGAACGCCCATTGAGACGGCAGACGACACTGGTGAGATAACGCTGCCAAAGCGTTCGCGAATCATGTCATGGAGTGCCCGGTGGCAGCGTCTACTTTCGAGAAATGCCGCTGTCAGCTGATCGGCATCTGAGGCGTCGATATTGTTGAGGCGTGGCCCATAAATGTTACGCAAGTCACCGCTTCCGCCGTACTCATTGATCCACGGGGTGGCGTTGTCAGTCGGGTATTGATACTGATCGACGAGGTCTGCGATTTGCGGCCAGATGTGTGCCTTGGATTTCTCCATGATTCGATTGAGACCCGCCACCATCATTTGGTAAGTGAGCGGCTGTAGATGCTGATTTCTCCATGCGCTGAATCCGGCTCGGCGCAAAAGGTCGCCATCTCCTGAAGCATCAATGAAGAAGCGTGCGCGTATGGCTCTGCGTCCGGTTTTATCTTCGATGATGGCCACATCCAGATCTTCTCCGCTGCGAATTGCGGAGACGCAACTTGCACGGAGAAATGGGCGTATGTTGCGCTGTTCGAGGATTAACTGATCGAGCTCGAGCACAAGCTCCGCACTGTTGAAAATGAAATGCTCACCTCGGTCTTTCCGCACTCTGTCGCAAACTGCATTGCGCTCACGCAAGCGGTTGAGGGTGTCGCTCGTTAGACCGCCGATAATTTGCTTCTTTCCGCTGGTGTCATGCAGCGAATGCCAATCGTTGACCTGCGCTGCAGTGGCCATTCCGCCGAAGAGACTGTTTTGCTCTACGATCGCCACTGACAGTCCCAATTGCGCGGCGCGCACTGCTGCAAAGACACCTGTGCAGGAACCGCCGATGATGCAGAGGTCGCACTCGTAGGCAACGGGGGTGGGGGGGAGTGTTTCCTGAATCGTATTCATAGCATGATTGAACCGTTTTCCTGCAGCACCCCGCGTAGAACAGACGTGTCGATCTGATCTGCCTGTTGTTCATTTTTCAAGGCCAGCCAAGCGGCGGTTCCCGCAGCTTCACCGGTCTGGTTCAGATTGACCATCACGCGTATTGCGGCATGGGCCTGCTCGTCGGCATCGATGAAGCGACCTGCTGCCAGCACGTTGCCAAAAGGGCCTCGTGGGATCAGGCACCGGTAGGGTATTTGATAATAGGTAGGGTCTTCGGATTGTTCGGGTCGCCAGCGACTGTTAACATGGGCGTGTCCCGGGCGGGCATACACTTCTTTGCCGTCGAGGTAGCGGAAGGTCAGGCCGGGCTTATTGTCGTGGTGAACGTCGACCCGGTAAGAGCCATTCGCGATGGCGTCGTCAAATGACCGTCCGTATAGCACATCCTCCCCCGTCAATTGATAGTGACTGCGCACGTGCCGAGTTTGACGAATGCCAATGCGTGCTGGTAGGTCGAGTAGTTTAACTGGTGTGTCAGGTGCGTATTTGCGCAATAAGTCCTGTATCGCACGGACTTGGCGGCGTCCTTCGATTTCGGCTTTGGTGAAGCCCAGAGCATTGGAACAGTCGTCGTAAACGCGCGTTCCAGCGAGCATGTGGATTTCCGAATCAGGTAGTTGACTAGTCCAAATGAACCCCTCGGGAATGTTGAACTCTACGCCGTGTTCTTGAATCAGCTTTTGAAAATGAACTTTCTGCATTAGTTCGCCCCAGCCTTCAAAGAGTGCACAGGTGGTCGATGGCTGTGTGTGAGCACTGCGGTAGGTATCCAGGCCAAGGCGCTCACACAGGTCGCCGTCGCCAGTCGCGTCGATGAAGAAGCGAGCTTTTAGCGCACTGCGACCAGACTTGTTTTCCACGATGATCGCGGTCAGTTGATTATCGACTATATGTGGCGCCACGAAGCTCGTGTGAAGCCAAGGCTCGATCTGGTTCTCGCTCATCAATTCGTCGAGCTCGATTTGCATTTCGGCCGAGTTGAAGATCCAGCCAGAGTTGGGATTGTTTGGCTTTACGGTGACGGCGTCACGCTTTTTCAGACGCTCGATGACTTCGACCGTAAGGCCGGCAAAAATTTGTTTTTCGAAGACGGTGTCCATCGCGCTGTGCCAGATGTTGACACGCGAAATGGTGGCGACGCCGCCGAAGCTGCCCATACGTTCCACTACGGCCACAGATAGGCCCAATCGCGCCGCACGGATTGCAGCAAAAAGCCCGGTGCAGGAGCCGCCCAGAACGCATAAGTCGTATTCGCCGGAGACTGGTGTCTCTCGTGCCGGTTCGTGTATCATGAGGGGGTTCATGACTATTTATTGTTCACCTTAGCTGATAGACGCCGAGGTTTTCTGCATGATGCAAAGAGATAATAGAATGGACAAAAGCAACAAAATAAGGAATTTTTAAAGTTGATTTATGAATGTAGGAAAAATGCGTATGTTGGAGGATTTACTTGAAAGAAGTCTTCGATCAGCGCTTCCGATTACACGGGTGAAGCGTCAACGCATGCTTCTAGGAAAAGGTGCGGAGGATGAGGTTATCACGACATGCCGGTTCATTCTCGTCCTTAACGGCAAGTTGAAATACACGATTGAAGGGAATGATTTCTACTTTGGAAGTGGAGCGCATTTTCTAATACCTTCCTGGCACCGACGCTGGTGGTCGGCGGTGGATACTGGCTGTGAAATCATTTGGTGCGAGTTCTATGACGATCCCAAGGAAATCCAGCGCGGTGGGTGTTTTTACCGCCAGCTTCCATCCGCAGAGCAATTGCAGACAAAGGGGCGCTATCTTGAAATGTTGCGATTGTGGGAACGGGTTGAAGAGTCCAAAGTCGCGGAGACGAAACTACTGCAGTTGGAGTTAGAAGGTTGTCTGAAGGGAATGCTGGCTCGGTTCGTTCCCAAGGTGGAGACCGACCCTACGCATACTATCAATGAGTCACGCCCGCTGCATCCGGAGATCAAACAGTCGTTGCAATGGTTGGAGAAACATTATGCTACCCCGAACGTGTTGGAGAAATTACAGCACCGTAGTTCGCTGACGCCGAATTATTTTCGATTGCGCTTCAAGGAGGCGCTGTTGTGCACGCCTGGAGAATATGTAAAGCAGCTACGGCTAAGGCATGCGCGGTATCTACTGCATGAAACTGAATGGCAGCAGAAGCGAATCGCGACGGAAGTTGGATACGCTGATCCACTATACTTCTCGCGGGTTTACCGCGATTTCTGGGGGCATAGTCCGAGTGAGGAACGGCTGAAAGGGACCCACCAGTAAGTTTGACTCTGGATACTTGCGTGAGCTTCATCTTCATGAAGCTGATTTTCTTTAGCGTCCCGGTGTCAGGTTGACGAGTTGTTAGACCTAACTGGGGGAACAGCGTTGAATGCATCCGGTGAGGGAGAAGGAGATTTTTGTTATCTACTCTCCTGTTTTGAACAGCCGATGATGACCTTAGATTTCGGAGCAGAATTGCGCAATGTCAACAGTTTGAGCAACTGCCAGTTTGCTCATTCTTGTTGTGGAGGTTTTGATTCGGGCATAGTTTGAATTCTTCAACCCTCACAACCCCTAACTCTTATAAGATTATGAACGACTACTCGCCCCACGCGTTGAACCGCCGCGCCGTTTTGGCAACCAGCGCCTTGCTTATCGTAGCTAACCTCAGCTTCGCTGATGACCTCACTTGGGATCTCCCCGGAGATGGAAACTGGAACACGACTGATCTAAATTGGGACAATGGAGGTTCCAGCGTGGCTTGGTCGGATGGAAACGCGGCCATTTTTAATGGTTTTTCTGCATCTACGGATGTTACTCTGCAAAACGACATCGTCGCCAGCAGCCTAACACGTAACAGCACAGACGGTGATCAAATTTTGCGCCTTTACGACTTTTCTATCGATGTATCTACAATTTCAATTTCTGGAACTGGTGACATCGATTTGTTCTCTTCGTTAACCGGCGACCATGATTTTACGCTGACTTCCGACAACAACGGGGGGCGGCTGAACATCAAAACGGCTGCGTCCTACACCGGAGACACCTTCCTTGAGAACAATGCTTATTTCTTGTCCGATGGGGTAAGCAATGCGCTACCAGTGACTACGACGTTGAACATGACGACGAACACCACGTTCCGCATGCTCAATGTGGATCAGGAGCTTGCTGGTCTGGAAGGCCGTGGCACTATTCGTAGCTCGAATGCGACGCTGACTATCAACACCAAGACAGGCGCCGTAAATAATTTTAACGCGACAATACAGGATAACCTAAATATCGTTGTTACAGGTAGTGGCTCGCAGCGTCTTTTTAGCACGTTGAATTATTCCGGATCGACGACGGTTTCCGGGGGCACGCTCATCATTGGCAACAACTTGAACAACTCCTCCTCAGTTATCGTGAATGGTGGAGATTTGCAAAATGACGCCGGTGAAAGCATTTCACTTGGTGTTGGCAGCCTTTCAATGAGCGCTGGTTCGATCACTCCTGGAGGGATCGGGGCCGCTGGGACTTTAAACGTTGCAGCTAATCAAAACTTTACGGTTACTGGTGGCACGCTGAACTTCGATGTGGGCACGGATATGGACCAAATTCTTGGTTCTGGTTCCGGCATCTACAGCATTGAAAACGCCACCATCGCACTCAGTCTTGGCGATGGCTTTGACTACGAGAACAGCTATGAGCTGGTTAGCGGATTCGCGAGTGGCACGCTTGGAGATGTCACTGTGACAGGCTACGATACGGCGAACTACATTGCCAACCTAGATAGCTCTTCTGGCGCTTTGAGCCTGAGCTTCGCTGCGATTCCAGAACCGTCTGAGATTGCCTTAGTATTCGGTGGTTTGATGGGGCTACTTGCCTTCATCAAGCGTCGCCGCTAGGACAATTTTTCCTCCACAGAATTATCGTACGTAAGTGCTGTCATCTGTTTGAATATTACAATATGTTTTCGATTATGAAAATCTTTAGCGCATTCAATGCTGTCGTGGCGATGGTCTTACTGTGGGGCATGACCTGCCGGGCTGAGAATTTACTCTACAACGGAGACTTCGAGGACGGCGAGGTGAGTTGGTCTCTCTTTGCCCCGGGGGACGCTTCCGTTAGTGGATGTGATTGGTCGATTACGTTGGAGGAGTCCCACAATGGTACGTCTTCGGCAGCTTTGATCTCTCCCGAACCTGTGCGCTATGGCATCGTGAACTACGTGAAGGATCATGTATTCATGCCGGGGCAGCGCTACCGTGTGACCGCTTGGGTTAAGGCGGGTGAAGATTTTCAGCCGAATTACGACAAGCCAGGCTTTTTGCTCCGTGTCACGATGTTCTCTACCGTGGATGGTTGGGACAACGCCACGAATGGCATCCTCTACCTGGGTGTCAATGACCGGCTGATGCGAGGGAAGGACATCAGTGTTTTCGATGGCCAAGTCATGCCTACTGAATGGACAAAATTGGAGGCTGTGTTCGAGGCATCTCCAGAGACGGCCAAGATGAATGTATCTCTTTTCGTTTGGGATGCAAGCGGTAGCTTTTATGTGGATGATGTGTCCCTGGAGCTAGTGGATGAATCAACTCCGCTCTCCGTGAGTATCGAATAAATTTAGGGTTGAATTATATCAGATGGGGATTGGGGGATCTCCACTGATTTCAATAAAGGTCGGCAGTTAATTTTGCCGGCCTTTTTTGCGCCCTGTTTACCGCTGCTTTTGTTGTTGGACTGTTTGCCCCGGGCGCCAAGCGCCCTCCACGAGCATGCGAATAGGGGTTGCCGGAATGCCACGCTCACCGCGTTGCAACATGCCGACTAAAAAATCGATGGCGGTTTGCCCAATGAGTTGGCCTTTCTGATCAATGCCAGCGCGAAGATCGTTTTCACCACTTTGGCTGAGCCAGGCGCAGCCAATGTCTTGGGGGACGCGTAGGCCCATTTTGGCGAGCATCTCGGTGGTTGGCTCATCGGTGTCGCTGATGATGACGTCCGGTTTGTATTGATTAAACCAAGCTACGAGCGCTTCGCGGTCGCTCTGTTCATCGGGGACAATGCAGGCGGGTATGTGCTTGCGCTCGGGATGGCGTTGCTGAAAGCGCCAGTAGCTGGATGTGTAGGCGTTGTCGGTTTTGCTGTCGACGTATTCATGCAGAAAAACGCCAATGCGCTGGTAGCCGAGCTTGGCCAATTCTTCGAGGGCCAGACTCATGCTGTGAAACTGGTGATTCGTCGCTAAATGGAAGAGGTGCGGCGTGATGCTGTAGCCAAAAGTGACGGTAGAAAATTGCTCATAGTCGAGCTCGAGCGGTTTGCCGGGATTTTCGATCGGCGGCAGTAAAAGGCCTACAATGCCTCGACTCACTAGAATTTGAGAGAGTCGCTTAGAGCTCAAATCGCTATCGCGTAGCTTAAATTCTTCGAGAGAGTAGCCCAACTGCCGCGCACGTTCGCTGGCTCCAGTGTAGTAATCGTTAAATGTGGGCTGATCACGCAGCTCATGTTGATTAACCCAAGTGTCAATCCAGGCAATGGTCGATTTGTAGTGAACGGGTAATTTTGTTTTACGGTATGCGTTGAGCGCCGACAATGCCGGATCGGGTACGTAGCCCATTTCTTGCGCCAAAGTCTTAATCTTTTCGCGAACTGCAACGGAAACCCGAGGATGGTCGCGAAGTGCGAGACTGACGGTGCTATAGTGGACATCAGCGGCCTCTGCGATATCGCGCAACGTTACCCGGGAATTCATGGTTCAATACCAGTGTTTGAGCTGTGCAATGTCAACAGTTTGAGCATACATTGACTCGTTCCCAAATTCGGTCTCGGTAACAATACTGTAAATGCCCCAGGAATCGGAATTACAGACTACAATACCCAATCAAGGCGATACCAGAAAAGCGCACCGTATACTTTGTGCGTTAACCGAGGATGAACTCGCGTTATTCTTTCCTGATGGTTTGCGCATTACAGGCGCTGAGCTTCGTCATTTTTGTCTGGAAGATGGTAAGGATTGTTTTCGCCGAAGTCTCTTGGAATTCCAGCCTGAGTTGATCATTAGTTGTTGGAATACACCGACTCTGCTTGAGCAGTGGCGCGAAGAGATGCCATTTTTACGCTACGTTTGCCACGCAAGTGGATCGGTCCGTAATTTGTTGCCCAGGTCTTACATCGAGCACGGACTGATCGTCACGAATTGGGGCACGCTCGTTGCAGCTAATGTTGCTGAACATGCATTGCTCTTGATTCTCTCTGGTCTGCGCCGTTCCTCGGAATGGCCAAGCGTGATCTCAGGTGAACGTGAATGGCAACCTTCGCCGATTGTCACGCGCACGCTTTTCGGCAAACGCGTTGGACTGCATGGGATGGGGAACGTGGCGCAGAATTTAATTCGATTGCTGAAGCCGTTTGAGGTCAGTGTATTTGCCTACTCGGAAGGGGCTCCATCCGCGCTTTATGACGAGTATGGCGCTCAGCGTTGCGACAGCCTAAAGTCTCTCTTTGCCCACAGCGACATCCTCGTAGAGTGCGAAGCGCTGAATGAACATACTTTGGGCTCGGTGACTCAAGTGGAGCTGGAACAACTCCCCGATGGCGCGTTGTTTGTTAACGTTGGGCGTGGCGCGGTTGTCGATGAAAAGGCGCTTGCTGCATTGGCGTCATCAGGTCGAATCGATATCGCGCTGGATGTTTACAGGGAAGATCCGATTGAGCCTGATTCTCCACTGCACCATGTGGAAGATGCGGTGCTCTCGCCACACATCGCCGGTCCGACTTCTGATCAATTTGCCCGTTGTGGCGAGCAGGCGCTTCGCAACATTGCCGCCTTCATGAAAGGTGATCCGCTACATGCAGTCGTTACCCTTGATATATACGATCGTGCAACCTAAGAGGTAATCGACTCACCGTATACTCCTTGTGTCATTTTACCGAATGGCCGTTTTTGCTTTATGAAGTTTGTTTCTCGGATTTTTTCATGCCTTTGTTTTTTATCTCTGGCTGCGTGGGCCAGCGACGATACTGAATATGTCTCGCCGGAAGCTGTAGCCGAGTCACTGCGTGAGCATGCTTCCGAGTGGGAAGCTGCGATGCTATCCCATGCGCCGCGTTTGTTTTACGATAAGGAAAAATGGCCGAAAATAGCGGCTGATATTGATACGATGAATGGCCTGCGTGCTGAGTATCGCGAGCGCTTTTTTGCCGAAGCTGATCGCTTGCTCGATGAGCCTGTCCCGCAATATTTACCACCGGAAAAAGTGGCTGGCACCCGAGGAGATGCACGCACCCTTTATAGCGCCCGTGAAGAGCTTTGGCAACGCGATGTTGGCAACCAGATTTTTGGCTACGCATTTGCCGTGAGATTACGCCCGGATAACGCCCTATATCGTGCGCGTCTACATGACTTGGTAATGGCCGCTAGTCAGTATCAATCTTGGGGGCGGCATGATCCACCGATGGGCAATAATGCGGATTTGGCGGCGGGGCATATCGGCCGTGGTATTGCCTTGGCCTATGATTGGAGTTGTGACCTATTCACCGCCGAGGAGAAGGCTCAAATACGGCAGATTATAGCTCGTCGCATGCCGAATCTATTACGCGCATTATACGGCGATGCCTATTGGGCGCGTGGTTATGAGGAAAACCATAACCATGTGAGCGTCACGGCTCTGGGCTACTGTGGCATTGCGTTTTATGACGAAATACCCTCGGCGCCGATTTGGTTGGCGGCGGCGCGGCTAAATTTCATCAACGTGGGCCGGAGTATGGCGGCTGATGGCAGCTCGGTTGAGGGCGTGTCCTACTGGACTTATGGGATGGAATACATCTTGCAGTTTATCGAAGCGACACGCCCGATCATCGATTCTGAATCCCTCTATGAGCTGTCGTTTTTGCAGAACGCAGCGAGCTACCGCCTGATGGCTTCGACTTCGGGGTTCGGTGGAAATTTGCTTTGGGGCGATGCTGTAGCGCGTGATTGGCATGGGCCGCATCATATTTTGTTTGGGCTGGCTTCGGTTTATGATGATCCCGATGCAGCCTACCTCGCAGAAAATATCGCTTATCCGCTCAATGGTGGACTCGACCAGTATGCGCTGCAAATGCTCTGGGCCAGTTTGGCGCCAACGCCGGAGAGTGCGCCTGAGCAGTTGGACCATCGTTTATCAGTGAACGATATGATTACGACGCGAAGCGGCTGGGGCGAGAACGACTATTTGCTTAGCATGAAGGCGGGCTACACGAATCGCAATCATAGCCATCTAGATGCTGGGGCTCTGACGCTGGCATTTGGCGATGATTGGCTTTTAACGGCGCCAGGCTATGGCAAAGGTGGGGGAGAGAGTCATTTCTGGCAACGCCATGGCCCACGTTGGGAATATTTCTCGAATGCCACCGAGTCGCATGCGACGCTTTTGATCAACGGCAAAAATCAGCGATTTGATAACAACGCGAAAGCCGTGGTGACGGAGTTTTTATCGGCTCCAGATTGGAGCTGGGCCTCAGTGGATCTGAGCGATGTATACGATGATATTTCAGAGACTACACGTGCGGTATTGCACCGGCGCGGTGATTACATTCTAGTGCTTGATTATCTGCAGGCGTCTGCGCCGGTTACGGCGGAATGGTTGGCGCACTTGCGCTATGAACCGGATGTGTTGACTGGTGGTATGTTCGTTGATGGCCAGAAAGGCGATTTGTTTATCCAGTCAGTGGTTCCTGCGTTGGACTTTGCGCCACGCCAACCGACAAAGGAAAAAGTTGACGTGAAGATGGAACGACACCGAGGCTACACGCTCGCCCAGAAGGGGAGCGAATTGTCTTTCGTGACGTTGCTTCAGCCCATTGCCAAGGGCAGCGGAGTGCAGCCTCTGGAAACCGAAGCACTGTCAAGTGAGCCGGGGCAGTGTCAACTGATCGTCAGTGACGGAGATTGGGTCGATACTATCGGCTGGAACGAGCAGGCGCCTGAACAGCCAGTGGATTTAGGCGTGGCTCAGGTGCAGGCTGAATTCGTTGCTTTGCGAAAAAAGGATGATGCGGTAAACTCTTTAATCGCGATTGGTGCGAGGAAAATATTCTTTGCGGATTTTACTTTTGAATCGAAGGTTCCACGTAATTTTGCAGCTCGAGTCGGTAGTGATGGCGTATGGGAAATTACGGCGGTCGATGATATTATTGAACCGATTGTTCTCGCCGATGGAGTACGTGCTAGCCAATAGTGACGAACTGCATGTTGCTCCAGTATGAAAATTGAATACATCACCCTCGTTGTATACCTTGGCGTCTTGTTGTTATTGGGCGGGCTTTTTGCCCGATTCAATAAAAACCTGAGCGACTTTGTGCGTGGTGGCGCGCAGGGAACCTGGTGGATGGTAGGCACCAGTATGCTGATGAGCGGCATCAGCGCCTTTACGTTTACGGGTAATGCGGCGGCGGCTTATGAAGGTGGTCCAAGCCTTTTAATTATTTACGTGGCCAATTGTCTGGGCTTTGCCATTGGCGGGCTTTTTCTGGGGAAATGGTTTCGGCAGACTCGTGCCTACACGACAGCGGATGTTGTGCGCACTCGTTTTGGCACGGCAGTGGAACAGTTCTCTGCAATCTCAGGTGTATTTCTTGGCCCCTTTGGCGCGGCGATTCAGCTTTATGCGCTTTCGCTGTTTGCGAGCACGGTCTTGCAGATTGACCTTGTCCCCGTGTTGATAGCGATCGGCGTAATCGTCACTTTTTATTCGACGACAGGAGGCAAATGGGCAGTGATGGCAACGGATTTTGTGCAAGCACTGGTCATGTATTCGATCACGCTGCTGGTTTGCTTTCTGGCGCTGCGAGCAGTGGGTGGCTTCAGTGGTTTTATCGAATATTTCAGTGATCCGCGAGTTGCGGAAGATTATCGCTTTATCAACGACGCCGGGCAGTTCCCAGGAGACCGATTTACCTACCAATGGGCCGTGGTGGTCTTTTTCATGCAGATCTACTCGCAGATCAGCATGAGCGCGGCGGGTCGCTATATCGCTGCCCGCGATGGACGCGAAGCCGCCCGCGCATCCTGGTGGGCTTTTGCTACGATGGCGATTGGCAGCGCGGTGTGGTTCATCCCGCCAATGGTCGCACGCTTTATGTTTGAGACCGAGCTTATGGATAGCGGCTTGGATAAACCGTCGGAGAGCTCTTATGCATTTATCGCAACAAAGCTATTACCTAATGGTATGCTTGGGATGTTGATTGCGGCTATGTTCGCAGCGACAATGAGTAGTATGGATTCCGGCCTCAACGCACAGGTGGGTAACATTGCTCGAAACATTGTGCCGCGTTTACGTGGCGCGCTCGGCTACAAAGATGAGCTGGCGCCGAAGACGGAGATTCGCATCTGCCACTTGTCAACGATTGTCCTTGGCGCGATTATCATCACCTACGGCTTGCTCATTGCGAGTCAGACAAAGTTTGCGCTATTTGACGCCTACCTGATTCTAGGCTCGGTGATTGGTGTGCCAATGGGCTTTCCGATGCTGATGGGGCTGTGGATCAAGAAACTGCCCAAGTGGTCTTATTTCCCAATTTTCGGAGGCTGTATGCTGCCGTCCTTCTGGTCGTTTTGGGTGCAGCATTCCACTGGTGAGGAATGGACCATCCAACAGCGCACCATGTGGATTTTAATCTTTGGTTTGGTCGCGACGATCATCTGCCGGCTGTTTTACCGATCAACATCGGATAAGTCCCGCGCTGATGTAGATGAGTTTTTCAAAACGATGCACACACCGATTGATTACGAGAAGGAAGTCGGCTCCACTAGCATCGACTACGATCAGTATTTCGTCTTGGCCAAGGCTGTCTTTGGGGTGGGGGCTGCAGTGCTCTTAATTCTGTTGGTGCCGAACGATTGGGGCGCTCGCGTTTGTATCTTGTTTGTCTCTGGCTTTATTCTGGCGTCCGGTGGGCTTTTATATTGGGGTGGCCTGCGAGCCCGTCAGAAAGTGCAGGCAATCATCGCGGAGCGAGATGCAGATTAGCACGGTGTCGGGGCATATGTAGTCAATTGAAAGCTGCCCCAATCTCAAGAGTGAGGAGTTTCATGGACCAAACTCGATACTTGAGCGAATTGGCTGACTCGGTGCTTAGAGCTCTTTCCCTTTAAATGGTCCACTCTGGTGGGAGCGGAATTTAAGCTGGGAGTGCTCTAGCCTTATTCCTTCGGCTTTGGAGTGCGTTCGATAAAGTTACGCACGAGCAGTTCTTCAGTGACTGGGCGGTCTTCCGATGGTTCTTGGTCAACCAGGACAATGGTTGAGCGCGAATTGGGAATCAGCACTTGAGGCGCGCTGACGCGCAGGCTCCATTTTTCTTTGTCGAGTACTGCGGCTTGGAGCCATACCTGTAGTTTGTTCGAGTAGGGAAACTGATGCGATTGCGAGGTCTCCAGCTCGGCGACTTCATCACCGACTTTGATCATCGCTAGTCGTGGTGAGTAGTTAAACACGCGCATAAAGCCAGTTGGGTGGAGTTCCCATGAGTCGTTCACGACTTTCAGGAGAACTTCGTCAGTGTTGAGTGGATTGACATGAAACAGAATTAAATAGGGCCCGGCGTCTTTTAGCGTGAAGTTAGCGATTTCGAGCTTTTGGGGTGGGGCGCCGGGTTTTTCGCCAGGTATCTCGCGGTAGATATCAACCTGCTTGCCGATGTCGGCTTGATACGGCGAGGAGAAGCCGGTGCTCCCAGCCATGAGCCGCTTGGCTTCGCCATCGTAGTCGTAGTAGACGTTGGACAGTGTTTTACCGAGCGCCAAGGTGCGAAAGCTGGCTGCTCCGCTTGCTGCCTCTTGCGCATGTAAGCTGATGCCGATTATCGCGACAAGTAGGTTGCTGAGGCCGAATTTTAAAGGAAATTTGAGGTGCATTAGATTTCTTCCGGGGTAAGCCATCGAAATGAGACAATGTTAAATTTGCGACCGAAAGCCCTGTTTTGCTGACTCAGATTATTTAAGGTGTCTTCGGGTGAATTGGCGTCGGAGTCGATGTAGTCGATTGTGCGCTGAACGACCGCTTCGCACCACGCGCGGCTCTCTGCCTCCTGAGTAAGTGGGTTAATGGACTCGCCATAAGTGCGAATGACAAAGGTGTCCGAACGTGCGGTTAAACCGGAACCAATGGCGGAAAGCACATCGGCTTGAGTGAGAAATTGTGGGGCAAAGGCGGACGTTGAGCCATAGGGAACCTCACCGTTTAGTGTGCCTCCGTAGCCTTGCATCAACTCAAGATCAAACTTGCTGCCACGGTAGTTCGGTAAATCTCCGGATGGGTGGTGGAATGGGTTTGTGCCTGAATTGCCATACGCTAAATCTTCACCATTATTGACAGCGGCAGTGCCTGAGATCGTAGCGTCAATTGCGGCTTGCAGCGCACCTTTGAAGCGCTCGTCGTCAACGGTGTCAGGATTGTCCGTCAGGCGACGATTGATAAAATCCGCCATCGAAACGAACGGGCCGCGGTTGCGAATTTCAGTGACTATGTTTTTCGCTAGCTCGGCAATCTGTTCCTCCGTCAGTTGACGGTAGCCTTGCAAAGCCCAAGCTTGCGATGCGTCGATATCAGGTGCTTCTGTTGGTCGACTAAAGCGGGGGAGCGCTGCTGATAATTTATCTGCGGATGAACCGTCGGCTACCGGATCATATGGTAGCTGATTCAGGCCGCCAAGTATTGCGCGCCAAGCCTGTTCGGAGGTGCTGTTGATATTAAAGCCGCCCTTAAGACTGAGACCAGACGCGGCCAATTCTGCATCGCGTAAATCTGCATCTGACAGATTACCGTTGTTTTCGATTCGTGGGTTGACGAGTTCCGAGGGGATCGCGCTCCCGCTCGTGTCAGTGTCTGTGCCAGTACCTTCATAGGGAATCGTCGAGACGAAGTAGCGATCCCATAGCGCGCGATTTAGCAGCCAGGAAATATCGTAGTAGGAGGTAATTTTATCACTGGGGGTGGGCAGGCTGCTAGCGCCATCATAGGCTAGGCTAACTTCGCTCCGATTATCTAAAAAGTGGTAGTCGGCCAAGCTATTGCCAATTGGATATGCAGGATATGTGTTGATGTAAGACAGGTTGGCGTGCTGCAGCTGTCCCAATGATAGCAGCGGCAAATCTTGGGGACGGAACTCAAACAAAGTAGCGTCGACGATCCCTGTAACGGAATCTAAGCTGATCCCGGCGGAAGCACGCTTGCCGGTTGTCTCGGCGTTGAAGGTCATCCAGGGACTTTCCATACCTCCTCCGCCGCTGAAGTTGGCGGGGTTTACGTTGGAATCACCCTCGGATTCGGTTACATATAATGATCGGGGGTTGCCTTGAGCGATCCAGCGCACATCAGGATAAATGGAGGATGAGGGGGGAGCTGCTGCAAAGTTTCTTTCAACGTACATCACCGAGCTCGGTTGGACGACATAGTCATCTAATGGCGCGGGACTTTGCAGGAATTCATTGCGGTTGTTGTGGAGATTGTTGTTACTATCTTGTGCTGGAGATAAACGCGTGATTGTTTGGTGCCATTGTTGGTCGTTGTGATCTGTAGTGTCGTAGCCGCGCGGTCCTTGTTGCATGGCTTCACCAAAGTAGACGGCAACCTCTCCACCGGACATGCCAAATGAATCCGTGACGGGGTCGACCATGCGTGCGCCGCTTACGCGGAACTGTGCATCGACCTCATCGCTTTCAAAGCTCACTGCGTTAGCACCGAAATCAAGATAGGCATGCCCTGCGCCGTATAATCCATTGGTCATGATATTATTCGCTGGGCCGTAGCGATCTGCGTCATAGGCAACGCCACTTTGATCTTCCGGCAGCGTAAATATTAAACTGGCCCCTGGTGGTATTTCAGGGCAATAGATTTGGAAGCGGACATACGATTCGGCTGGGAATTGACTGAGTGTGGCGCCCGAACCGAAGTTGACCGCTTCCTTGTGCTCCCATTCTTCACTGTCCTCATTGTACACCTGCAACTGATACCAGGCTCGGTAGCGACGATTGATGCCGATTTCGTAAGTGTGCGCGTTGATTGGCGCCGTGTAGGGATTCCACAATACGACCAGCGGAAATAGCGCCAGACGAATCGGTAAGCCTTCCGCCTTGCCATCTGGCGCATAGTAGCGCATGCCGAGGGAAAAGTAGGTTAAAATTGGCGCAACGCCGACATCAGTTGTGGTGGGGATGCGTGGTTCCAACCCGCCCGAGTTAGGAGATGTGGTCTGAGCAAATGACCGTAGCGCACCCCAAGTTGGCACGGCGAAGGAGTCATTGCTATCATCGGTGTTCGGTTCGAAGAGGTAAGCCGTATCGGCAGGGGAGCTGGCTCCTGATGCTAAGAGCCCGGATAGGTCCTGCTTCAATCCGCCAGCATAGCTGTCGACCAACAGAGATTCGGAATGTATCGTAATCGCATGCGGATTGGCTTGCATGGCAGTGATCATTGCATCGGAGTCGTTTGTCGCGAGGAATGACAGCTCATCTAAAGAGTTCAGCAACGCTAGGTCGTTGGAAGAAGGGTTGAAATTATCTCCAATGAGCAAGCTCTGGTCAAAGGCGTTGGTTTCGACTCGGTCCATCAGCTCAATTGCAGTGCGTTGCGCTGTGACGAATGCTTTGTCCAGGTTCGCTGTTTCGGCCATGTCGAGGGTCGCGTTCGCTTTAGCGCCTTCGTCGCCAACCCACCAACCGTAGCGGCCGGTTACCACGGATGCAGCATTTTCTTTGATGTCGACCAAAGGCGCTGCGACGTAGTCAAATACCGATGAGGCTGTGCCCGCACCGAGAAGGAGCACTTGGGTGTCGTTGAGCGTGGGTTTGCTGTCAGCCTGCGTTAGATTGATCGTGCTGGTTGGCGTGTAAGCGAATGCGTTGGGGGCGCTGAGAATGTGGCCGTCGTCTGCAACATCATTTTCTGGCGTGAAGTTGACGTTCTCATTGCCGCTAACTAACCAATTAAGCAATGTCGCTTGCGAGCCCTTGCGGTCTGCATTGCCCGTAATTGTGCCAGCAACGGAGGATGGCTTTTCGGCGTAGTCGATTGGAGTCGTGTTGCCATAGACGCCAATCCAATTGCCGTTAGCATTGGTGGTGTCGGCGAGTGTGGCGTCCATGTCGGCGCGAGCAGTAGTGCGTTGGTCGGGGCCGGCGTATTTCTGCAATTGGCCGATGGCGATATTGAGCGCGAACAAGGCGTTTTGCCGTGCGATGGATGACTGCTTTTTTTGTGTGGAAAGTTCAGTCTCGACCCGGGTCAGCGTTGTTAAGGAAATTAACAACAGGACCATCATGGCCATGAGAAGGATCGCAATCACCAACGCGAAACCGCTGCGTTGAGCGGTGAGGGCATTGGCCCCCTTTCGGAGTTGGTTTGGGTTTTGCATAGGGTGAGGAACTTCTTGGTTATAGGCTTAATCGGCGCATATGCTACTTCTTCAAGTGTTCCTTGATGAAGTCTTCGTATTCCCGGCGCAGTTGAGAAGTTGGAACGGACATTTGATGATGCCCCTGATCTGGAACGCTGATGATGCGTTTCGACGAAGGTAGTTGGTTGTAGGCGGCAAAAATTCCCGGAGGTGGGCAGGTGATGTCAATCAAGCCAACTGCCAATAGTGTGTCAGCTTTGGAGCGTGCGCTGAAGTACACTGCGTCAAAATAACGCATGGTGTTGGCTATTGCGTCTCCCTCGGTCGTGCCGATTTCTGCCTTACCCAAGCCGGGCCAACCGGAGATATCACCAGAAATGTCGCAGAGACCGGGCACGATTGCGACAGCGGCGGAGACTCGTTCGTCCAGACCGGCAGCGGCAAGGACTTGGCCGCCGCCCTGGCTGATGCCGTAGGCGACAAGATGCTGGCCATCCCACTCCGGTTGGTCGCAAAGGAAATCGATCGCGCGCATCAGTCGGAGAAACATGCCTAGAAAATAAAAGTCGTCGCGGTTTTGGTTACCTTGGTGGCGGTAGTTCTTCAGTTCGCCCTCGGCCAACCTATCGTAGTAGGATTGGGGTTGTCCGTTGAGCATGCCATGGGCGTTGATGTCGATCACGATGGCGTTGTACTTTTCGGCGTAAGATAAAGTTTGCACAAGGCTGGAGCGGCACCAGCCGCCGTCTACTCCCGCAGCGTGGAAAAGGATAATTGCTGGGCAACTGCCGGGCGCCGCGTCTTTCGGGGCACTATAGTAGCCGCGCACTGGTTGGACATCGAGACACGGGATTTCGACATTCGCGTAGGTAAAGCCTTCTGCTATGCGGTTGATCTTATTGCGGTGGTCTGGATTCTTAGCCTCCAGTTCGAACTGCTCGGCAGTAAGCGGCTCAATGGTCGGAGTCGCTGGCGAGGCGGCAAGACGTTCCTTTTGCCTGGCCCAAAATGCATCGAAATCATCCGGCGGCGGAAGCTTTGGTTGGAACGCTTCGGTCCCGAAAATGACACCGGCTTCTGCGGCTGGACGCTTGACGTCGGGCAGGCGTACCGAGCAACGAAACCATCCATGCTCCGGCGATGTGTAGCTAATGGCTTCATCGACCAACTGTGAATTCAACGGTTGCGTAGAGACGGTGTCCCAACGGTTTTGCCAGATGCGATATTCCGCGATGTCGCCAATTGCGGCTTCGTCACGCTTCACCTGAAAGACCGCAGTTTCACCGATGGCGTAAACGCCGTCAGGATGATCCACGCTTACGCTGTATTGCGATTGTGCGGCGTGAACAGGGACCCACGAAAGGGTGGCGATCAGGGTTGTGAGGATGGATTTTTTCAGTGCCATTACAGTGCTTTCGAAAGTGTGGTTTTCGCTTCGCTTTCGGCAGAGGCCAGATACGCAACTGCGTCGATGAAAACGCCAGCTGTCCAACCCATCATGGCTGGCGCCTCCGTGCTCTCATTGGTTGGAGCACATGTAGCGAGGTTGTCGGGATTGATCAAGTAGCCTGCCTCTTCAAAGGTGCGGTGTGAGCCGTCGAGGACGTTGTACTTTTCCCACAAGTCGCCGGTTTTTTCAAAGGTCTGGACGACGCTGGTCACGTATTTAGATGCGATGCGTCGCGCGTCGTTATGATAGCCATAGCGGGCCAGGGCGCGGTAAACCAGATGCTGAATGCAGGCCCAAGCGTTGGGGTAATCCCACTGCTGCGGCTGTGCTTGAGGAATGCCACTCGCGACGCCAAAGGCATGCTCTAGTTGAGGCAAAACGTTTATCACAACAGCCTTGGCTTGCTCTGAGGTAGCGCATCCAGCCCACAGCGGTTGGAACGCGGCTGCGGTTGGCTGCACACTCGTCTCTTCTTGTCGGAAGTCATAGTCGGTGAAAAACTGTAGGTCTTTGCGCCAGCAGTATTTTTCAATCAATGCATGGCGCACGTAAGCTTTTTGACGCCATTGTTCGGCCTCTGATTGAGGCGCCCATTGGGCCAGAAGATTTTCATAAAGCCAGAGATTGGCGTTTAAATCAACAGGACAAAAATCCGGGCAACGCCGGTCGAAACGTGAGTTGAAATCCCATCCAGATTCGCATTCCGCCAAGGCAAGCGCAGTTTCTTCCAGACAGTCTTCTGGTTTTCGATGACTCAAGCCGAGTCGGTGTTTGATGGTTTCAAAAAAGGTAATCAAGTCCTCCCGACTGGCGTGCTGACTGTAGCGAGAAAGGCCCGTGGATGAGAGTCGTTGTGTCGTCCAAAAGTCATACTCGCGTTGAATCAGTGGATAAGCTTCGGCGATCAGCTCGGTATGGCTCAAGCGGCGGGCCACGACGTCTACCAGTGGCGCCAAGTAGGGAGGCTGTGAGCGCGTTAGGTAATAAGTACGATTGCCATTAGGCACGAAGCCATAGCGTTCAACTTGGGCCAGCAGGTTTCGCGTGTTGTTCAGCGCAAGTTCGTGATGGCCAGTTTCCAGTAGGCCCAACGTTGTGAAATAAGTATCCCAGTAGTAAAGCTCCTGGAACGCGCCTTTGCGACAGGGAATGGTGTACGAATAAGGAAGCCCGATCAGTGTGCCGTCGTCGTTGGGACAACTGCGCACGGTTTCCTCCCAATGACCAGCGATGAAATCGCGGACTTGGCTAATGCGTGCGTCACTGATGGAAATCGAACTCATGTCAGAGAATTACGGATTTAGGATTTCAGCTGAATCGACGACGACATCATCGATGTAAAGGTGGTAACTCGCTGCCGTATCGCTGGAGCTGAAAAACACGCGGTCGACGAAATTTATCGGATTGCGCAAGTTGGCGCCTTGCAGGCAGAACGTTCCGTTTAAGTAGATGTCGGCCTGGTTTGAGCTGGGGCTGACAATGGCTTCAACTTGATGCCAGGTGTTGGCCGGGATGGCGCCGAGCACGACATTACTGCCATCGGCTTGTCGGTAGAGCAGGTTGCCAGAGCCGTCCGTAACGAGCTCGATAGCGGCTGTGTCGCCAGCCAGCACCTTCATGACGTGTCCGTCGACAATGCCGTTTTCACGGAACTCCCACGATACGGTCACAGGGTTACTTTGCGGCACAAAGCTTTTCCACAGACTTGGGTAGCCACTCGTGTTGCCATCCCAGAGTTGAATGCATTTATCGGTAGCGCTGGGAATCTCACGTACGGCGATGTTGGTGCTGCTGTCTAGATTGTAGGTCCAGCTTTCCGGTCGGCTGCTCGTTGCCAAATCGTCAAAGGTCTCGTGAAGCGCTGGAGCCAGGTTTGAGATAACGATGTCATTTACATAAAGGTGGTAGGTGTAGGACTCGTTACTGGTGCCAAACAGGATGCCATCGAAGTAATTCGTTGCTGTTTGAAAGGACCCCCCAGTCAGGTAGCGCACTCCGTTCACGTAAATATTTGTCAGGCCTTTTAGCGGATCGACGATGAGATCAACATCGTACCAAGCTCCGGTGGGGACAGCTTGCAGCACATGATCTCCATGGGCGTCGCGGTAGACTAGGTTACCACTGAGCGTGAGCAGTTCAATCGCCACTTCGCTGCCTGAGAGCAACGCCATGTGGTGCCCTTCGCCTAGGAGCGATCCACCGCCGGTTTGTTTAAAGCTGAAGTGCAGGTTGAAAGGTGACGTCAATTGGGGAATGCTGCGCCACGCCTCAATTTGTCCGAGGGGATTTCCGTCCCAAAACTGCATAGACTTGTCCGTTGCGCTTGGTGTTTCGCGAACAAAGATATTGGTCGTCGTATCGTTGTCCACGCTCCAGCCAGTGGGCCATGATCCGGTGGTCATTGCGTCGTAGTTTTCGGTAAAAATAACTGCACCAAGCTCAGGTTGGCTGTAGCCAGCTCCGTAGTCAGTCGGTTTGACCAAATCGAAGGCGTTTGTAGGATTACCCACGATGTATGCAATGTCGTCGAAGTAAATTTCGCGGGTTTCATTGGCATCGTAGTTTGTGTGGTCCCAGCAATACTGTCCCCACTTTACATACGCGCCATGGGTCATTTCTTCGTCACTGTTCCAGGCTCCGTTGCCTAGATTGATGCCAATGTATTCGACCGTTGGCGTGGACTCCGGAGCACCGTCGAACCATGCGCGTAGGATACCGGTCTCATTGCGGGATAGCTTGCAATAGAGAATGAAGTCATGCCATTCCCCCTTGGTCAGGCTCGGCGCGATAGTCGAATACACGGTGACGGTTTTGCCACCATTGCCGGTTCCATAAGCCCCCTCCAGGATGAGGGCGCCAGTTGCCTCAATGCCGACAGTGATGGTTATATTCGTTGCTGGAAGGCTTGAATGCCAGGCGTGAATTTGCCCAAAGACGATGGCCTTGCCCGGACTGGGGAAGCTTTCTGGCGCGTAAAGACTGAATCCAAGCCAGCCTTCACCGGTGATGCGATCCAGGTGAAAGCCGGATGATCCTTCGACGCTCTTGCTGGAGCGGTTGCCATTGTAGAATTCAGAATTCCAGACTAGGTGGTGAACCTTGCTGCCAGAGCGTGCAGGAAAACCAGTGGGGGAGATGATTTCCGCCGTATTTCCGGAAATGACTTCGAGGTTAAAGGGCGATACGCTGCCGTCCTCAAAGTCTTCGGATGCGGTTTGCGCGCTGGAGTTTATGGAGATTAGCAAGAGTGCTGCACTCAATGTGATGCATGCGGAAATATTTCTCATGGGGCTATTGGGATACTAAACTCATACAATCCCATGCGCCTGCTCATGCCAATCTATGCTATAATCAAACTGTTGAGCAGTCTTATGAACCGTGTTCGCTGTTTTTGAAGTGGGCTGGCATGCATTTGGGGGAGTGGCGCCCTTAAGTCGTGACAGTCGAGGGCTGAATGATAATTTAGCCACATGCCCTTACAGGATATTGTGGCTCCACTGATTCAAGCGCCGCTGCCTTGGTTTAGCCTTGGTCTGGCGGTTTTTACGGCATGGCTGATGGGCTTTTCGCGTAGCGGGTTGGGTGCGGGAGGCTTTGTTGTCTCGCCATTGATGGTGCTCGCGCTGGGCGCAAAGGACGGTTTAGCGATCATTGCCGTCCTGATGATTCCGGCGGGATGCCTGGGGTGCTGGCAGCATCGCAATAACGTCGATAAAAAGTTGCTCAAGCCGCTGGCGCCATCGGCTTTTCTGGGGACGGCGATTGGTGCGTTGATCCTTTGGGCGCTGATTGCCTCAGGGGAGGAGGCTGTGGTGCATCGGCGCCTTGAGTATGTGGTGGCGGGCCTCTCACTGTTGTACGTGGCGTTGGTTAGCTTTCGGGACAAGATTGCCAAACTTGGCGGCGGCGGAGGACCACCGACACCGAAGGGAGTGTTCGGCGTGGGCAGCTTGCTTGCGTTGAGCCAGACCATCGCCAACTCCGGTTCGCCATTGATCACGGTATATTTCGTCCGCCATGGGTTGGAGAAGAAGCAATTCGTTGCGGCGCAGAATTACTTCCTGCTGATTCAAAACACGATCAAGCTTATCCCGTTTGTGGCGCTCGGCGTGTTGCACATTGGCAATGCGGGGGCTGCACTGGTTCTATTTCCCTTAACGCTGTTTGGAAGTTGGTGTGGCAAGCTGTTTAACCGCTATTCATCCGAGAAATCTTTTTTCAAGCTTTACATCGCATTGCTGGTGATCGGTTTCATTTCAAGTGTGCTCCTACTTTGGGGACGCGCAAATTTCCTGGCGCTGTTTTGATCCCTCTCTGATGCTTTCCGATGCGGTAGGCTATACTGCTAACGAGCCGACTGGATGGTTGCTAGTCGCTTATTCGCTGGAAGGGCCTTAGCAATACACCTTAAGGCAAGCAGATTGCCGTTGGCAGGGATTCCCTAAATATAGCTGCTCAACAGTCTCAGCGCGGCGCGGACCGACTCAAAGGACGCTGTTTCGCTGGCGGTGTGGTAGCCGGTTGTGGGGATCTGCAGCGTGGTCCCGTTGATCGCGCCGCCGGTCGCGGCGACGAGTCGGCCTAGCTCAGTGCGGCCGAGGGACATCGGTTTCGGGCGGTCGACATTTTGCGCCTCGATCCACGCGTCCTTAAAGGAATAGCGAATGCCCAGTCGGTCGCACATTTTGACGACTTCACGGGTGAAGCCTGGGTCGAAGGCTGCTGTGGCGTCCTTGTTGCGTAGGACGAGATCTTGCTCAGCTGCGGCTTCAGGAGACGGGTAGGGGCTGGTGTCGAGCACGAGCAGCCGGGAAGTCATCACGCTGCCGCGCTGAAACCACGAGAGCGCATAGCGCCAACTACGGCCCGCTTCTTCCTGGGCGGTCAGCATCGCTGTGCCCTTGAAGCCATTGCGAAACAAATAAATAATGAGAGCTACGCTGAGCACGTTGTCGAGCTGTGCAGACAGGTGCGTTTCTGTGACCGCCAGGCGATCGAGGAACGACACTGGTGCGCCGGGCATCAGAAATTCCAAGCCCTTAATTTCAAAGATCAAGTTGTTGCGCTTGGGGCAGAGGTAGCTGTTGGCGATGACGCCTTGGCCCTGGTAGGTGCCGGTGTAGGGGAGGTGGGCCTGCACGCGCTGCCCGGTAAAGCGGTCGGCGATGGTGGCCATCATTTGCTCGGAGACGGAGTCGCCGGTCAGTTCGCCCTTATTGCCTGCGATAAAGGCCGCGTATTGGAACTCGTTTGGGCCAGTGCACAGCAAACCGTGCCGGTCAATGTGCGCGGAGAGAATTAGGCTGTCCGGTTCCTCGCCTTGTGCGACGAGCACTCCGAGATGCCGCTCGACTCGTACATTAACTTCTTCCAATTCGCGCCGAATCACGCGGAAAAACGAATCTTCCGCCCCTACCACAGAGGGCTCGCGCACGAGCAATTGGAGGATTTCACAGAAGTCAGAAAGGTCTTCAGGATACTTGTTCAAAGGCGTGAAATAGTGGATGCTGACAAGGCTAAAGCTGGAAAACTACAGCACCTGAAATGCCTACTGTCTCGCCAATACGCAATTCTTTTGATGGGGGTTTAAAATCCGCCTGGTTACAACTACACGCGGAAAATTGCGCCCATCTTTTTACCGAGGAGCAAGTTGGCGCCGATGATGGTGACCGCCAGGAAGCACATGGCCCAGACGCCGAGAGCGCAGGCGAGGTAAGGGCCGTCGCCAAGAAGGCTCATCAGCTCGAACATGGCTTTTGTGATGGGATAAAACTCCTGCTTTACCGCGAGGATCAGCGAGTCACTCACCTCCAGCATCGATTGCGAAAAAGCGAGAATTGCGCCCGCCAGCAAATTGGCCGTGATGAGCGGTAGCGTGACTTTGAACGCCGCTTTGATTGGTGGACAGCCAAGGTTTTGCGCAGCTTCTTCGTAAGTCTCGGAAGTCTGCTGGAGTCCCGCCACGGCGCTGCGCACCATGAACGGCAGCTTGCGCACGGCATATGCAATGATCAGTAACCAAGTTGGGTTTTCAATCGGGTTCAGGAAACCGAAGAATTTACCCTCCTGCGCCATGGTAAAATAGCCAAACGCCATCACCAGGCCGGGCACCGCCAAAGGGAGCATCGAGAGGGTGTCGAGTAAGCCGCGTCCGGGCAGCTTGGAGCGCACGACGACGTAGGCGATCGCGAGGCCGAATGTGGCGTTAACCAGCGTCGCCAAGCCGGCGTAGAAGAGGCTATTGCGGATCGCGGGCACGGTCAGGCCATTGCTGAGCGCCAGGTCGTAATTGTGGAGCGTCCAACCGGTCGGCAGCAGGGTGTCATACCAGTCACTGGAAAATGAAATAAGGATCACTGCAATATGCGGCAACAGCGCCAGGAAGCTGACTCCGGCAAATAGAGATAAGCAGAGCAGTTGGCCAAGCGCTCCGGGACGTTTGGCTCCGCTGGCGTGGCTGGCCTTGGCCATCATCGTGAAGGTGTTTCGGCCGAAGAGGCCTTTTCCGATTAGGTAAAATGCGACTGAGAAAACCAACATCACCGTGACCAGCGCGTAGGGAAATGGATTGTCGCCAACTTCTTTCAGACCGTCAAATATTTGCACTGAGGTCACTCGTGGGTAGCTAAAAATTAGCGGAACGCCGAGTTCGGTGAACGCCCAAATGAAGACGATGGTGCAGCCAGCGAATAGCCCAGGACGCATGAGGGGCAAAGTAATTTTCCAGAACTTCTTCCAACCGCGGCAGCCGAGATTTTCGGCGGCTTCTTCCATGGCGGGATCTATGTTGGCCAAAGAAGCGGCGGCGTTCAGGTAGAGGATTGGATATAGGCTGAGCGCATTAAGAACAACGATGCCCCAGAAGCGTCCGTCGGCTAACCAGTCAACGGGCATGCTTGGATCGATTAAGCCGAGTTTGGCGAGCACGACATTAAATACGCCATGGCGGCCGAGGATTTGTTGGATGCCGATGGCGCCGACGAAGGGGGGCAGCATAATTGGCAGTAAGGCGGCGCCGAGGCAGATCGCTTTGCCGCGAAACTCGTAGCGGTCAGCGACGAAGGCTAGGGGAAGCGCCAGTAGTAGTGCAAGTATGGTGGAGAATACTCCCATGCCGAACGCATTGCGCAGGCCTTCGAGGTAAATCGGGTTGGAAAAAACTTCAGTAAAGAAAGCCAGTGTGAATTCGCCATTGACGAAGAATCCGCCCTGCAAAATCTGCAGGATGGGCCAGATGAGAAAGCAGCCGAAGAAGGCCGCGCTGATCCCGTAGATTGTCAGCGAGAAACCGCGGTTCATGCGCGTTAGCAAAGCAATTGCGGCGCCGATAGCGAGTCGTTATTCGCGAATGCGCCGTTACGATTGCGAAAATGATCCGCGCTAGCTTTCAAAGGGTTCGCCCGGAATGTCGGCCTGATCGGGGAACCAGTGTCGTTTCGCGGCAATCTGCCCCAGTGGGGTCTCTGGGCAGCGTACCACGAGCTGTTTATAGAAGCGGTCAGCGGCGTAGGGATCACGGTTTTTGATCCACGAGCCTGCAATGCAATATATGCGGGCAGCGTTTTCGTCATTGTTGGGCAGAAGGCCGGCGGCCAGCTCTGCCAATTGCGCAGCACGATAACGGTAGTGGAATCGCTGATTGGGCCGAGCAGCGCTGCGGTCAACGCGGTCAATTTCCTCGTAACTGGGAACATTAACTGCATATCCTTTCATGTCGCGCTGGTCTCGACGCTCGCTGATGCTATGTGGCCAAGTATGTAAGCCGTCGCTCCAGGCAAAATCGGGGTCGAGTTCTGTACCCAGCAGCTCCATGCCGTAGTCGCGAATAATGCGCGCCGCGATCCAGTAGTGTTTGGCGCGAGTTTGCGGAGGTTGTTGATCGTCGCTGGCGGTCTGCATGGCGGCTATGTAAGCGTCAGCCTGGGATCGAAGTTCGCCGCTAAAGTAGGCGAGGGCGTCCTTAAATCGAGCCTCCCGCATGAGTCGCCGCGCAATGAGTTGGCGTGGATCACTGATCCAGAAATTTTGCTCGACTGGAATGCCCGGCGCAAAGAGTGACCACTCTAAAAGTTCTTCAGTGGTCATGACACGCTCCATTACGTAGGCCAAATCCAGCCAGCTTTGGGCGTTGGCAAAGCTGTTTGCCGCTTGCGAATAATTTTGCTTTCTCAGATAGAGCAGGCCGAGCTCTCCCCACGCGTGGCGAGTGTCAAGGCGATCCCAGTCTGGTGTCTCTTGATTACTTTGGCGAAGCAACTCGACGAGCAAGGTCCGGCCTTCATCGATGTGGCCATCACGCAGCAGCATTTTGCTCCGCACCCAGAGCGCCAGCGCATCATCCGGAGTGGCGTAGGCGAGCCAGTGGCGCGTTGCGGAGATATTGTTTTGCTGATACTCCAACAATGCAAAACGCCCGGCTTCGTTGACGGTTATCTCCTTAGGGCTGGGGAGGGCGGTAAGAAAGCGCTCGCGCCGATCCTTGGTTTCCGAGGTGTCGTAGCTGGTGAGCAAATGCGCGGTTAATACGGCGCGCACTTGCTCGTCTTTCAAGAGCTGGGCAAAGCGCTCTGCTGATTCTATTTGCCAGGTGTAGCCTGCGGTCCGTTGAAGGCTCAAACCGGCGTTCCAATAGCCCGTGCGCCATTGTAAGAGATATAGCTTGATGGCGCGTTGAAAATTCTCCTGTCGCAGTGCAATCTGGGCTTCGCGTCCATAGCTTGCAGCGGCTAGACCGTCTGGGTCGTCGAAGCCTTGTTTGGCAAGATCGCGAACGTGCTGGAAGGCGGCTATGGATGCTTTGTCTGGACTGGTTTTTGCCAGCATGAATGCCGCGCGAACAGACTGGTGCTGCCGTTTAGCTTGAGGCAGATCGAGTACCGCTTGCCAATGCTGGCGCGCTTGGTCGATGTTTCCAAGATAGTATTCGCGGGCACCGGCGAGATAGCGTTGGAATTCCGCAGGCAGCGAAGTCGGTGGGTGTTCGTTGCGCAGGCGAGCGATGACCATTTCCTGGGTTTGTTGCGCTGCCCGATAAGAGCGGTAAGGGGAAGTGTCGTGATAAGTCTTAGCGTCGTTCAGGAGCTGTCTGTAGCGTTGGTAGGCATTGAGGATTTGCGTGCGCTCGTTTTCCGGTATGTCTTCGTTTCGCAGCGTGACTAATAAGGCTTCGGTGGCGTTGGGGGATTGGTCTTCAACGAGCACGGCAGTAAAGGTGGGCTCAACAGGCAGAACCTGCTCCAACTCTTGCAGGAAGCCCACTTGCGGAGCGCTGAAGAAAACAGAGTCGTTGCGGACAACGTAGGGCACGGGAAGCCACGGTCCACAGGCGATTGCCGCAAGCGGTGTCAGCAGGGCGAGAGCGGTGAGGATTTGGCGAGTCTTCATGGTGTGACGGTTAAGCTGAGGGACGGTGTTTGGGCAAAACGAACCCAGCCCAGTGTCCAGGATTCACCTTGTGAAAGTGGTGGAGAGTTGGAAGGGCGCTTCCATTCCAGAGCGTTTTCTCCGGAATGGGTAACGGTGAAATTCCGCTGCCCATCCCAGGCAATGGCGGCTGCACCTTGCCAGTGCAGCGTTACTTTATCTGGAGGGTCGCTGGCTATAGGGGAGGATTGTTCGAGCAGAATTTCGACCAGGCCATCTGACTGTGTCACTACGCTTGCACGCCAGTTTGGCAGTATGCCTTGTCCAAGCCGAACAGCGCGCCAAGTCGCCGCGTCCCAATTGAGCCGTTCTTCGCCAACGGGCAGGCGATACCAGATGATGCCGCTGCAGTTTGGTAAGGGCAGTTCATTGAAGCGGCAAACAAGCTGAGCCATTTCAATTGGATCGGATCTCACCTCCTTATAATGCTGATCATTACCCTGTGTTGCCGCTGTGTCTTCGGCGCTGACGCTGATTAACTCACCATCGGCATTGTAACCTAGGAGGTATCCGTAAGTCGGTAGGGCAACTTGAAACGTTTGACCAAAGGCGTCTGCTTGTTGTGCCCATTTGAGCGCCAACTTTGCATCGCAAAGTTTAATTGCTTTGCTTGAAAAAGTTGGACGTTGAATGCTGTGAACCTGCAGAACGTAGCGGTCTGCGGTATGCACTAGTTGGCGAAAATTATCTGGTCGCGTCATCCAGGTGGGAAGTGTGGTTATGGACAGTGGAGTTGTTCCCAGCTGTATGCGCAACTGCTGTAGCCAATGTTGATAGCCAGTTAATTTGCTGGTGGCGCAATCAAAGTCGATTTCGATTGCTGCTGGCTCTACACCTGCTTGTTGGGCGCGTTGGAGAACTTCACGGACGAGCTTAAGCAATGTTTGCGTGGTCGGTGCGTCGTTGGAAAATGGACCTGGGTATTGACCTACGCGAATGGCTAGCGTGATAGGCAGTTGGCAGTCTACTAAAGTTGGAAAGTCGATACTGCAGAACGAGACTTGAGCACCTTCCGGCGTCGGCGTTATTTCCGCAGCTAAAACGGTGAAGCCATTGAGTTCATTGACGTGTTCGATGAGCGCGCGCTCTAGCTTTTCGCTCCATGTACGCTGCCAGATGTAGGCATCTTGCTCAATCGTCGCAACCGCAGTGCTATAGGTTGATAATAGTGATGATAGATATAAAATGAGTAGAATTGAGGTTCTCATTGTCTTGCGTTATTGCATTGGACTCTTGGTCTCTCAGAATATTCAAAGAAATTTTCCAGAACGATAAATTCTCGCGTCGGATCGTGGAATTAAGGAAAAATTCCAAAACGACTTGCGCCAGACCATGCGATGGCTCATTGGTTACTTCCTCTGCCATAGTTTAGGCAGAGGAAGCATTCTAGACCTTAAGCATTTGAATTAAATGAGCGCTCTTACTTTAGTCACGAAGGATACTTACGAAGCAGAAGTTGTGCAGGAGACAAAACTCGTGGTGATCGATTTCTTCTCACCATACTGTATGCCCTGCAAACAGATGGAGCCGCTGTTGGAGGAGATCTCGACTGAACTCGCAGACAGCGTGAAAATCGTGAAAGTTGACGCCTCAGCAGAGCCGGATTTGGCGGCTCAGTTCGGTATCCGTGGAGCACCGACTTTTGTTGCCCTACGCAACGGTGAAAAAGTCGATATGCTCATCGGCGCGAAGCCGAAGCAGGCGATGCTGGATTGGATTGATTCGGCTGATCTGTAAAATCGAGCACGTTTAATCGTAATCGTTCAGCTACGCAGCCTAAGTTGTGTTGCTTTAGTCTGTACGCCAGTTGCTATCCCGTTCTTGAGATTGGCCTATCATTTATCTGGTCGTAGGTGGTGTCGCATGAAGATTTTTAGCCAAAATCCACAGGGGTATGAATGTAATTCCGACTTACCCGTTAGACATTAAGCTGAAGTTAATTTTTTTACAATATTCATTGTTTACAGCTTGCATTGTGGGTGATTCAGCCTAAAGATATCGATTGATCTTAGGATATCTTTTCTCTAGAGAAATCTAGGGATTATTGGGGAATATACGAGAAGCCGCTCTCCCTAGGGGTAGGGAGGGCGGCATTTTTTTGCACATTGCGAAATATTCCTGCGAGTGGATTTTCGCAGTTGCACGGATGTAGTCTGAAGGCAATCTGGTAATGGTGAGCGTGGAGAGTCATACACCGGTGTTGATCAACGACTTGGCAGTTGTTTTGATGTGTGCGGCGGCGGTTACCTTGCTCTTTAAGCGCCTGAAATTGCCCGTTTTTCTCGGCTATCTACTGAGTGGTTTCCTCGTTGGCCCTAATCTTTGGCAGCGATCTCCGGTTCATGACTTGGAGACGATTCAGGCTTTGAGTGAGTTGGGCGTCGTTTTCCTGATGTTTTCGCTGGGTTTGGAGTTCGATTTGAGGCGCTTAAGGCAGGTGTTGGGGCCAGCAATGTTGGCCATTGTCCTGCAAACGTTGGTGATGCTGCTGATTGGTTCACAGGCGGCCCCTTTGCTGGGGTGGGGCGTTGTGCAGGGGCTATTTTTGGGATCTATTCTAGCGATCAGTTCTTCAATGGTCACCGTGGCCATTCTTAAAGAGTTAGGACGTTGGCAAAAGCCACATGCGCAGTTGGCCGTTGGCGTGCTGATACTGGAGGACATTCTGGCTATTGCCTTGTTGGTTATTCTGTCCGGTGTTGCCGTGACGGGCACATTGAATTGGGCGGCGATTGGCGCAGTGACATTTCTGATCTGCCTGTTTGTGGTGTTTTTCTATTTCGTTGGCAAACTCGCTGCGCCTCGATTGCTCGATGCATTGGAGAAATATGGCAGTCGGGAACTGGGGACGATTTGCGTGGTCGCGCTTATGCTGGTCCTCTGTTATTTGGCTGAGTTGTGGGGGCTGTCGGTGGCGCTGGGCGCGTTTTTGGCCGGGTCGATCTTGTCCCAATCGAAAATGACAGCTGAAATCGAGCATGCGACCGAGCCATTGCGCAATGTCTTCTGTGCGGTTTTTTTCGTGTCCGCAGGCATGCTGATTGACCCCGAGACGCTCTGGGATAATGCGCTGGTAATCATTTTGCTGACTTTGGTGATGCAACCGATGAAGGTGCTCTCGGTGTGGGTTGGCTTTTTCCTTAGTGGGCAGCGAACCGATACGAGCTTTCGAGCGGCGACGGTGAAATCGCAGATCGGCGAATTTTCATTTATCATTGCAGCACTTGGGCAACAACTGGGGGTAACTGATGATTCGTTGATGTCTATTGCGGTCGGCGTATCGGTGTTGAGCACGGACGGCAGCATTATTTTAGCGAAAAATTCCGACCCTTTGCACGGCTGGTTTGCGCGACGCTTGCCTAGTGGCTTATCGACTCTCGCCGAGTTCTATCGTAACTTATTGGATCGATTGGGGACGCAGGCAGAGCGCGCCATATTACTCAAAATGGTTAAGCGTCCTTTGTTGCAGATTTTGTTCAATTTTCTGCTCCTGAATGCATTCATTCTGATCGCCTCAGTGGCGAACAATCAGATTACGCAACGCATCGAAGAACCAGAGTTGGCTATGATTCTTGGTTTGGCCGTGTGGCTTGCCACTGCGGTGCTGAGTCTACCGTTCATTACGGCGATGATCCGCAACCTCAATGCAGTCATCATGATGTTGCTCGATTCGATTTTATCTACCGGCGCTACGCGGAGCTTTATCCAGGGGCGTGTGCGTAATATTTTTAACGGCGTCATCGTCGTCGCAGTCAGTCTGTTGATGGGCGGTATTTACCTGTCGGTTGCGGCGCAGTATCTCCCGTCAGGCACTGCATTGGCGGCGTTTCTCCTGCTGATTGTGGCGAGTGCGGTTTTCTTCTGGAAGCGCATCATTAAGTTCAACAGCCAGCTTGAATACCTGTTCATGGAGAGCTTCAATCAGCGGGTCGTGAATGAGGAGGTGGTCCGGCGGGAAAATACGCTTCAGGAGATTGAAAAAAGGTATCCCTGGCCGATCGCAGTCGAGGAAATCACGGTGCCATCGGGTGGGAAGCTCTGCGGCCAAACGCTCCGGCAAACAAATCTCCGCGCTTCGACTGGCGCTAGCGCGGTGGCTTTGGCCCGTGCTGGGCAAGTGCTCTACGACATTGATCCTGATGAAATTATTTTCCCAGGCGACCATTGGTATGTTTTTGGCAGCCAGACACAGACCCGCGATGCCCGAACTCTGTTCACGGCAGCGGGTCAATCCCCCATCGTGACTCAGGCGGCGCCAGATTTACGCATCGAGAAGCTCTATATCTCACGTGAGTCCAAACTCGTTGATGAGACGCTGGCCAGCGCGGAATTACGCCAAAAACACGGTGTGACTGTGCTAGGGATTCAGCGTGGGGAGCGCCGCATCACCAACCCGGCTCCTGAGGAAATTATCCACGCGCACGATGTGCTCTACGTGGTTGGCGAATCATCGGCGATTCAGTCTCTGGAGACCGTCGAAGTTACAGAATCGAGCACCGCGGCAGTCTGAGTAGAAGCTACAATCTGCGGACTGCGCATTCTCCGCTTGCATGTGCTTGGGGCTATCTGTCAAAAATGCCCCCCATGAGTCGTACCGGGTTAATCCTGACATTTTTGACACTGTGCATCTTTTGGGCTGGCTGTGATTCACAGACCGGCGGCGTAGTCAATGAAACTGAAGAAAAGCAATATCAGCGCGGTCAGCGATTGCTCCGTGAGGGGCGCGAAGGAGAAGCCTTGAACGCATTTCTCAAAGTAATCGAAAAGCGTCCGGATGCGCCAGAATCTCATTTGGAGGCTGGCATCCTTTATCAGCAGCACATCGGTGATCCGGTTGCGTCGATTTACCATTTGCGACGTTATGTCGAGCTGCGGCCCGATTCTGCGGAGGCGCAAAAAGCTGAGCAATTGATCGAAAGCGCTAAGAAAGACTTTGCCCGTTCGCTGCCTGGGCAGCCTTATGACTCTGCTATCGAGCGCCTGGATCTTCTGGAGATGCTGGAAGCTGTCCGCGAAGAGAACAAAGAGCTGAAGCGCGAGCTTGCGGCGGCCCGTCAGGGACAGGTGGCGCAGAATGCGCCGCAGACAGTCAATGTAAACGGCAATTCGCGGGTCAGTTACCAATCGACTCGTCCACCGGATCGCCAGCCCGCCCCTCAGACTTACGTCCCCCCGCAGCAAGTAAATCGCCAGAGTGCGAATGTTTCGCAGCGGACATATACCGTTGTCTCTGGGGACACGCTGACGCGCATCAGCACCAAAGTTTACGGGGACACCGGGCGCTGGCAGGAGATTTTTGAGGCGAATCGGGATCAACTGCCGAATCCCAATGCGCTCAAGGTGGGACAAACCCTGAAAGTGCCAGAGTAAGGTGAGTCATTACTTCGACGCCAACGCGACTACGCCGCTTTTACCAGAGGCGCGTGCGGCTTGGCTGGAGGCGATGGATGAGCATTGGCAAAACCCGTCCAGTCCATCTCGTGCATCGGCCCGTGTTCATGCGAAGTTAGAGGGCGCCCGCGCCAGCATTGCTGACTTGTTTCAGGTCCCGCGAGAGTCATTGGTGTTCAACTCTGGCGCGACTGAAGGTAACCGTGATGTTCTGGCCTACATGCGTAAGGTGTCGCCGCGTAAGCGCCTCGCAATGTCCGCCGTGGAGCATCCAAGCATCTTGGAAAACGCCCGTGCAATATGGGGAGAAGATGCCTGTGAGTTGCCAGTGGATGGCAATGGAGTCATTCGAATCGATGCTTTGGAGAGGGGGTTGGCCAAGGGAGATATTGCGCTCGTTTCGCTGATGGCCGCCAACAACGAAACCGGAGTCATTCAGCCTTGGCCTGAGGTCATCGAGATTTGCCGTAGGCAACGAGTGGCGCTTCACATTGATGCGACTCAGTGGGTGGGCAAAGAGCCATTGGACGGACTGTCCAGGGCTGACTTCATTACCGCCAGTGGGCATAAATTTGGTGGCCCCAAGGGTGTCGGCATCGTGATCGCCGCATCGTCTTTTTCTGGGTTCCAAGGCCAGCGAGGGGGGGGGCAGGAGCATGACCATCGGGCTGGTACGGAAAATTACCCTGGAGTTGCCTCGATGCTGGCTGCATTGCAGGCGAGTTATACTTCGCTAGAGGCTGCCCGTGTTCGTGTGCGAGGCTCCAGAGATGCATTTGAAGTGGCGTTGTTGGCCAAGGAACCTGAAGTGAAAATCTGGAGCTCAGGAGCCCCGAGATTGGTAAATACATTCAGCCTTTGTTTACCGATTGGTGACAACCTGCGTTTTGTTAGAAGGCTGGATCAGCGTGGTTTTCAAGTGTCCACCGGGTCAGCCTGCGCAACTGGAAAAGCCGGTCCGTCCCATGTGTTGGGCGCCATGGGTGTGGCTGAAGAGTTTGCCCGGCGCACAGTGCGCATTTCTTCATTGATGAATGAAAAGGCTGAGACTTGGGCTGCGTTGGCTCATGCATCGCTTAGCGCGATTGAAGAAATTCGAAACGAGGGCACTAACCCTCAGGTAATCAGCATTTAAGGCAATAATTCCCTGATTCAAGGGTTGTTTCCTCCAGACAATCTTTCTAGTCTCCGCACATCCTTTCATGATGCATTTATCAACTTGATCGCATTCCGCTTGCAATTCATGGAGTCGCTCAATTGATTTTCCGCTTTGACGTTCAAAAACGTTTCTACACCTGGTGATTCCTTACGAAACATTCGATACATTCCTGCTGGCCTTCATACTTTTGATTGGACTGGGCCTGCTCTGCGTCGGAGGTGATTGGTTGGCTAAGGGAGCAGCGAGCTTGGCTTTGATTTTGAAGATCAACCCAGTCATCGTGGGGCTGACGATTGTTTCAATTTCCACCTCAATGCCGGAAATGATCACTGCGTTCATTGCTGCTGCAGGCGGAAACAGTGGCCTGGCTGTGGGTAATATCGTAGGAAGTAATCTGGGCAATGCTGGCTTAATACTCGGCGTGGCTGCGTTGATTTACCCGATCACTATTCAAAACCGACTAGTGAAACAAGAGGTGCCGTTGTTGCTGATCGTGACAGTCATGTTTACTCTCATGAGCATGGGCGGGTTTCTCGCTGCTGGCGAGATCGGGCGTGTGGAAGGCTTATTGTTGCTTGCGGGCACTGCTGGCTACCTGTTCTTTATGGTCAGCCAGGCTAGACGATCAGGGCCAGCTGAAGAAGGTGAGATATCCGATGAATTGGCTGACGAGTTGAAGGACCCTCTTGAGTCAGTCGGGAAGTGCGCGATGTTTATTCTAGTCGGGTCTCTATTTCTTGCTCTGGGCGCCGAGATGCTGGTTGGAAGCGCAGTTGAGATCGCGACACGTATTGGCGTCAATGAAGTGTTGATCGGCCTGACGCTTGTTGCGCTTGGGACCAGTTTGCCGGAACTGGCAGCTTCGATTGCGGCAGCGCTGCGTCGGCAAAGCGACATCATTGCTGGAAACATCGTGGGCTCCAATATCTTCAATATGCTGCTTATCGGTGGTTCCGTATCGACTTTTTTCCCGCTCCAAGTCGAACGTCGACTTTTTGTGATCGAGTTCCCGTCAATGGTCCTGCTGACACTCTTGTTGTGGTTTGCATTTTACACTGAGCGTAAGGTGACCCGTATGGAAGGCGCCTTTCTCGTTGTGCTCTACTTCGTGATCATCGGCCTGTCTTCCGCCTCGCAAATGGGTAAAATTTTACCCGGCATATAGCCTGGGAAAAGGATAAGGCGATTTGTCGCTGGGGCGTTTATTGGACGATTAGCCGTAGGATCTGCTTGTCGCATGCATTGGATGGGGTTTGACCAAGGTGCCGAGTCGAGTTTCTCAACTAAGTTGGCCCTGCTCTGAGACTTTTTAGAGGCATGGTCTCGACGATGGCATTTGAATGCATAATGAGATCGACGCTGTGCTGTTCGGTGGTCACTCAGTGAGTCATTGCTGGGTTAAAAAAAACGACGCCCCCAAGGTGGAGGCGTCGTCGCAATAGTAGTGGTATGTTTTAAAAACTTATTCGGTGGGAACTTCGGCGATCGTCTTAAGAACGCGAGCGCAGATCTGGTAGGGATCACCCTGCGAGTTCGGACGACGGTCTTCCAGGTAGCCCTGATACTTGTCACCCTTAACGAAGCCGTGAGGAACACGGATCGAAGCGCCACGGTCAGCAACACCCCAAGAGAACTTGTCGATGGACTGAGTTTCGTGGAGGCCGGTGAGACGCAGGTGGTTGTCTGGACCGTAAACGGCGATGTGCTCGTCCTTGTTCTTTTCGAACGCGTCCATGAGCTTGAGGAAGTAATCCTTACCGCCAACTTCACGCAGATACTTCGTGGAGAAGTTGCAGTGCATGCCGGAACCGTTCCAGTCGCCTTGGAAAGGTTTGCAGTGGAACTCGACATCCACGCCATACTTTTCGCAGAGGCGGATGAGAATGTAGCGAGCTACCCAAACATCGTCAGCGCAGTTCTTGGAACCCTTTTCAAAGATCTGGAATTCCCATTGACCCTTAGCCACTTCAGCGTTGATGCCTTCGTGGTTGATGCCAGCAGCGAGGCAAAGGTCGAGGTGCTCGTCGACGATTTCGCGGGCGATGTCGCCAACATACTTGTAGCCTACGCCGGTGTAGTAAGGTCCTTGCGGGGAAGGGAAGCCTTCGGTGGGCCAGCCAAGCGGACGGCCGTCCTTCATCAGGAAGTATTCCTGCTCGAGGCCGAACCAAGTGTCGTTGTCGTCAATAATCGTGGCGCGATAGTTCGATGGGTGCGGTGTTTCACCGTCGGGCATCATGACTTCGCAGAGCACGATGAATGAGAATTCGTCGCGTCCCTTGTCTGGGTAAAGAGCAACTGGCTTCAGCACGCAGTCAGAGCTTTGACCTTCTGCTTGCTGCGTGGAGCTGCCGTCAAATCCCCACAGCGGGAGGTCGTCAACGGACTTTGGCTCCTCAGAAGCGAGGCGGGTTTTACCACGGAGATTTGGCACGGGGGTGTAACCGTCGAGCCAGATATACTCGAGCTTATACTTAGGCATAATCAGTGTTTATGGTTAGATAGATAATGCAGATAACCGCTCCGAGAAAGAACGGCAGTGCTGACTATCGGGTTTTTCAGATGAAAGACACGTCCAAAAGCACCTCATGTGCCAAATAAGTGATTTTGTTTATGACTACGTTAATTATTCCAGATGGATGGACGAATTTAAACAGCACAGTGGACATTGATGAATCATTTTCATGTTTTGACCGCAATGTGAAGTGAATTTTGCACAGGCAGCCATTAAATTGAGTGAGCGTATTTGATCGGCAAAGGTTTGACTTAACAAACCGCTAGAATTACTCATCGTGCTGTCATGCAGGGCGATAAAGACACCAAACAGGCTAAGGTTCATGTCGGCTATGATGGCTTGGTCCGCAAAACATTTCTTGGAACCATGGCCAAGGAGCGTTTTGAGAACGAGCTACGTGTGCTCACTTACTTGGAGGAGCGGGAATGCCCGTTTGTCCCCCGGATTGTTGAGAATGATCCCGCAAGGCTGCACATGGTCACCACTAGCTGTGGTAAGGTCGTGGAAAAGATCAGCGATGAGAAGCTGAAGCTATTGTTTGATGAGCTTGAGACCTATGGCGTTCGCCACGAGGATCGCTTCGCGCGTAATGTCACTTACAGCCCCCAGCTTGGCCGTTTTTGCCTGATCGATTTTGAATTCGCCACCATTCTGGAGACCGGGGAAGGGCTCACCGTGGATGTGGTGGTGGAGAAAAGACTGGATCAACAACGCAAGCAACTGGACTGATGGACGAAACTTACCTCGACACAGAACCCAATGGCTTGCGCTGGTGGGGCCTGACAGACAAAGGACGTTTTCGGAAAAACAACGAGGACGCGTTTTTGGGGCTCATGCTGGATGGGCGTGAAGTCTTTCGAATGGGCAAAATCGGCGAAGCAACTTTTGAGCAAGGTGATTTTATTTTTGCCGTGAGCGATGGCATGGGCGGCGCCAACGCAGGAGAATTCGCCAGCCGAATCGCAGTGGAAAAAATCACCCAGTTACTACCCAGCGCCTTTCGTTTAAAAGCGACTGGCTTTAGGCGGGGGGGGGCGGATTTTCTTCAGGAGGTCATTACCGAGATTCATGCTGAGATGCGTTGGCAGGGGCAATTTTACGAAGAAACCAGCGGCATGGGCGCAACGCTCAGCATGTGTTGGTTTACCCCGGAAAAGGCATATTTTGGCCATGTCGGCGACAGTCGCATCTACCATCTGCCCAAGGATGGAGGCTATCGACAGATCACCCATGACCACACGCATGTTGGCGCATTGGTCCGAGCGGGGCAACTCACGGAAATTCAAGCGCGCACGCACCCGAGTAAATCATTGCTGCAGATGGCGTTGGGGGGGCGGGTTGATAATGTCGATCCTCATTTGGGGCAGGTGTTATACGAAAAAGGCGATTGGTTTGTCTTTTGTTCCGATGGAATTTCTGACGGGGTGAGTTCCCGGAAAATCGAGGATCTTATCCGCACGCCTTCACCTATAGCGCAAAAGTTCCTGCCTGCAGAGCGACTAATCAAAGAAGCTTGGGATGTTTCCCGGGACAACATGACTGCGGTCGTGGTTGAAGTCTACTAGCCATGTCCTCCCTGCGGCCAACGTGGAACCGGGAGGCAATTGATCGTGGACTACATTTTATTGTTTTATTTTATGAGAAGGCGGACGGGTTTGTCTTCTGCCCAAGCAACTTGGATAAACCATTCCGTGTTGGTGGAGACTATGATGGCAACTGGCCAGTTGCAGCTGAACACGGTTGTGAGTATCTACAGATGCGTTTAAACCAGCATTTTCGCGAGAGGGTGGAGTGGTTTATCCCTTTTTCCGAGAAGGTTGTCGCTGGGGTAGATTTCTCCCTGGATGATTTGCCGCTTGCGGAGCATTCGGTGCGCTTAGTCCATGGAGAGTGGCCTTGGTAGCATCGTTCTAGCTTGCTCACCGTTCCGCCATTGCCTCATGCTGCACCCTTTGCATATGAAGCAGCGTAAGCGACATCAAACCCGGCTTCAGGCCAAACTAGCATACGGCAGTGGCATCGAGCGGCTGATGGACGACTTGGGGCGCGCTCTGGCGGAAGGCGCCGGGGAGATTCATATGCTAGGTGGGGGCAATCCTGCTCCCATTTCAGCAGTTGCCCAGCAATGGCGCACACTCATGCAGGACATGCTAGTAGAGTCGCCTGATCGCTTCGACCGTATGCTCGGCGTCTATGATCCCCAGCAAGGCAATCAGCGTTTTTTGCGCGCTGTCGCCAAGCTGTTCAACGATACTTATGGTTGGGGGCTGACTGAGGAGAACATCGTTATCACCAACGGAGGGCAGACTGCCTATTTTTATTTATTCAATCTCCTGGCGGGTGAGGGGGAGGCGGGCATGCAGCGGGTGCTTTTCCCTCTGATGCCGGAATACATTGGCTATGCGGAGCAGGGGCTACATCCGGAAATGTTCATTGCCGCGCGCGGTGTGATTGAAGAATTGCCTGATTGCCTCTTTAAGTACCATGTGGATTTTGAAAATTTGCCTTGGGATGACTCTGTCAGCGCTGTCTGTGTCTCTCGCCCCACGAATCCCACGGGCAATGTTTTGACGGACGGTGAGATCCGTCGCTTGCATACGCTTTCTCAAGAGCGCGGCGCCTACCTGATTATCGACAACGCATATGGCGCACCGTTTCCCGATATGATTTTCACCGACGTCGAGCCCTTCTGGGGGGAAGATACGATTCTGACTTATAGCCTGTCGAAAGTCGGGCTTCCGGGGACGAGAACCGGCATCTTAATTGGTCCACCGGAAATCTGCCGAGCCATTTCATCCATGAATGCGGTGGCTGGCTTGGCAAATGGGAATATTGGCCAAGCCCTGACTCTTCCATTGTTTGAATCGGGTGAGATTGTCACTCTAGCCCGGGATGTTATTCGTCCTTACTATAAGAGTCGCAGCGAACAGGCGGTGGATATTGTGCGCGCGGCAATGGCAGGCTTACCTTGTCGCATCCATGTGTCGGAGGGCGCGCTTTTTTTATGGCTTTGGTTTCCTGGGCTGCCGGGTGGGGCGAATGCGCTCTACCAAGACTTGAATGCCGCTGGCGTGCTCGTGGTGCCGGGGCATTTTTTCTTTCATGCGTTGTCCGAGCCTTGGCCGCATGCAGAAGAGTGTATCCGTATCAATTACGCCATGAACATCGATGCGTTTCCTGAGGCTTTGGAGATCATGGCTAGCGTTGTGCGCAAGCGGTTTGCTATGGCGGCTGCGGTGAGTTGAATTTCTTTGAAGATTTTTTTGAAAAAACACTTGCCATGCTCGTGATGGGATGGCTTTATCCTCCACTTTCTCACCTCAAGCGGGGCTAGCTCAATTGGATAGAGCACCTGACTACGGATCAGGAGGTTAGGGGTTCGACTCCCTTGCCCCGTGCCACTTTAGGTTGTTGAAGTAGAGTCACTTACAAAACCCGTTAAAAGCGAATAGCTTAGGAAGTGCCAAGTTAAGTGCCAGATAAAAAGGCTTTACTTCCTGCATAAACACTTACGAGTGCTCCACGAACACTTACAAAAGAGGGCAGGATTCTGAGGTTCAGGCTAAGCTTCCTCATTGGATATGTCTTGATGTCGAGATGAATAATCAATTCCTGGGCTCATCTCTAAGAGAGGATTAAGCCTTGAATATCGAATAGATTAGCAGACCTCCAAAGAATAAACCAATGGGCCAAACTCCTAGATAAAACACCGTTAAAGCTGCTAAACCAAACAGGCACAACCCCATGAGCACCTTAACGCACAGAGACAGAAAGCCTTTAAAGCTAAACTCGTCCAGCTCAAGAAACGCCGTTTCCGGTTCGGTCTCTCCACTGTCTTCTGTGGTCCGCTTATCTCGCTTGCTCTGTGAGGGTATGAAAAAGCCCATAGGAGGCTTTAGGATTGCTTAGGGCGTGGCATGAGGCAAGCGGGAAGTAAAAAGCCCCTCAGCGATTAACTGAGAGGCTAGATTGAGAGTGTTTAGGTGTGTTCTTACTCTTTTGGCTGCTTTGGTCTGAATGCTATAGCTAGAAGGAAGGCGAGAGAATAGAAGCCCACAACACAGAGGATTATTGATTGCGTGGGGGTCATGCCACAAGCTTAGCTAAAACCTCACGTCCAACCTCTAAGGCTTCCGCTGCCAATTCGTTAGCTACCTCTGTTAGGCGGTTATTATCTGACTTTGGATAATTAGCCTCAATCCCCCATAAGGATGCTGCATGGTCGTCTAACACCACTCCAGCTTTAGATACAGAGAGGACAACCCCACAATAAAACCACTCATTATCAAACCAAGCCTTGCGAGCTTTTAGTAGCTGCATGTGTTGACCAAAGTTGCAACCTGTTACGCTTCTATCTGTGTTGTGACAGTCGTCATCGTCAATGTGACTTTGGTCATCAAAATCGATTCGGGCTGTAACTGTAAATCCATCATCAGTTTCCAAAGAGATCGAAGAACAGCAAGTAACAAAGGAATGGAAAGATTCGGGAAATTTAGGAGTATTTTTCATTCTACCAGTCCCCTCTTGTCCTTCTTCTAGGTCTGTAAGGTGATCATACAGAGCGCATAAGGCTCCATAAGAGAACTGCTCAGCTCTTCCTGCTTGTCTGAATGCATCAATAAAGATGCTCTTGGTTACTTCGATATACATTGGTTATGTCTCCTAGTTAGTTGTTATTGATCTGAAATTATCTCTTCTTTCACAAACAGCCCTACATACACGTTACAGGGTTTTCCAAATTCTGGAAAATGAGAGAAATGGTGGGACTCCTCACAGGAGTAAAAATCACCTACGGTATATCCTGCCCTTTTAAGCCAATTATCTATTAAGGCTATCTCCTCTCGGCTAAGGCTCTCATCTCGACCATAAGAAAGGTAAATCATGGCCCACTCAGGAATGTTGAACTCTTCTTCTATTAACATGATTAGAGTTGATTGATTAATATCCAAGCCAGTCCAGGACATCGATTGCTAGGTATTGCGGCGCGTCTCCCTTGTCTTCTAGGAAAGCTTCAAAGCCTCCCTGTCGGAACGGAACGTGACCGGCGTCCTCAACAATCATATTATGACCATCAGGAGTGAGAACACAGACTGCGTTACCTAATGTGTAAACGTCACCATTCTTTGGTTGAGGCTTCTTAGCCTCTTCCAGCTCAGCTTGGAGCTTTGTCAGCTTCTCTTCGCGTTCTTGCTTCTTGGTTTTCCATGGGAGGAAACGGGGTGATGAGTCAGTTGGTTCGCTATCCTGGCAGGTATGCAGCCGCAAACGAAAATTGCGGTTGGCTCGGGTTCTCGAATCCAACCGGTTTTGAGCATATTCCGCTATGGGCATTTCATTGTGCGAATGATGGATCGGTGTCCGTAAACGGATCGGATAACATTGTTTCCACGATGCGTGAGCTGGGAGGCCAGCCAATTTATACGCGCTATGATACAGGAGGTCATGCTGGCGCTTGGCAGCGCGCTTATAACGCGCAGACGCCATTGGTGCCATGGATGATGTCTCAGCGTCGAGGGCAGGCTCCAAGCAATACTTTTGGGCCGTTTGTTGAGGTCACTTCGCCGAGCTCAGAGCATGTATCAACGACCGCCGACAGCTATGCCCTTTCCGGTAATGCCGCTTCAACGACTAGCAGTATTACCTATCGGAATTCTCAGTACTACAGCGATATTATTCCCGTCACTGGAACTTCGAGTTGGAATGTTTCGGTGGATCCTCTCAGGAACGATAAAAGCAACGAGATCTACATCGAAGCCGAGAGCCCAAACTATGTTCTGGCGGGGAATGGCATCACGACATCGAATACGTATGTTTACATTAATCGAGTCTCCACTGGCGGCGATGCGACACAGCCGGTGCTTTCTGTTACGCAACCAGCAGGCAGCCCTGTCTACACGGTTTATTCATCAACCTTGGATATCGCAGGAACGGTCAGTGATGACACCGGAGTGACGGCGTTAACCTGGGAAAATAACCTTGGTGGCAGTGATTCGATTACTATCGCTGGTTCGTGGCAGTATGATGACGTTCCCTTGTATGATGGGATGAACCGGATCACTGTCACCGCCCTTGACGCCGCGAATAATCATACGGAACAAACACTACTCGTCGTAGCGATTATCAACCAAGCTCCCGAGGTTACTGCCGGAGAAGATCAAGACATCGTTTTGTTGGCCAATGGCGCCGCGCTCAATGGAACGGTTACTGATGATGGTTTAGCGCCAGGCGCGGCTACTCCTGGTATTAGTTGGAGCAAGGTTAGTGGTCCGGGCCAGGTTACTTTTGGCGATGTGAATATGGCCGCTACGTCAGCCTCTTTTTCCGCTGAGGGCACCTACGTTTTGGAGCTATCGGCTACGGATGGAGAGTTTACCACCACTGATACGATTACGCTAACGGTCTATGCAGTGTTGCCGCCACGAACCGTGCTTTACGATTTCGGGACCCAAAGTCTGCCTCAAGGCAATTGGAATCTGGTGAATGGTGCGGGGCTGGGTGACGAGGTTTTGAATGCGATCGATACCGACGGCAACCCGACGGTCTTTGATTTACACATTACTGATGGCTTCAAAGGTCGGCACACCGAAGGCCTTTCCGGGACGGCTCTATACCCGGATGAGGCGACCACGGATTCTTTCTACGTGAATAATGCAAACCTTGGTCAAGTGACCTTTAGCGACCTTGATCCGAGCCTGACATACGACATCACCATTTTTGCGTCTGCTAGCTTCGATGCGGCCAACGATGGAGTCGGTGAGTATACCATTGGCTCAACGACATTGACTCTGGATGCAGCGGACAACGCGAGTGCTACTATTAAGTTTAGCGGTGTATCACCTGGCGCTTCAGGCGAGATCGTTCTCTCTTGTATTGCCTCTGATAATTCAGGTGAAGCTTTCATCAATGTCGTTGAGTTACTGGAACAAACGTCGACGCCATCGAATCAAGCTCCGGTAGTTGATGCAGGGATTGACCAGAGTGTAATGCTTTCTAGCGGCGCTACGTTGGCTGGCTCCGTCTCGGATGATGGCTTGGCGCCAGGAACGGCAACTCCCACGATTTCTTGGTCGCAGGTGAGCGGACCCGGGACAGTCAACTTTGTGGATGACAGTGCGGTTGATACTAGCGTTAGCTTTTCGGCTGAAGGCATCTACGTGCTTGAGTTATCGGCAACAGACGGAGTGTTTACTGCTTCCGATTCGCTAACGATAACTGTCAACAACGTTGCGAATGCGCCACCCGTTGTGGATGCTGGAGCTGATCAAGTGGTAAGCCTATCGGATGGGGCGCTTCTTTCCGGCATCGTATCTGATGATGGGCTGGCGCCGGGTAATGCTACGCCTACATCGGTATGGTCTCAGGTCAGTGGGCCTGGAGTCGTCAGCTTTGCGGATGCAAGTGATGTCAACACGACTGCGACTTTCTCGATCGAAGGTACATATTTTTTAGAGCTGTCTGCCACAGACGGAATTTACACAACGGATGACACGGTTACGATCGTTGTGAATGAGTCGACGCCCGCGGGTCAGTTGACGGTGCTTTATGATTTCGGCACCGCAAGCCTGCCGGCGGGGAATTGGAATTTGGTCCGTTATGCTGGCGTAGGCGACGAGGTATTGGATGCGATTGATACCGATGGCAATGCCACTACTATCGATTTAGTCATTACTGATGCCTTTAAGGGACGTAACACTGAAGGGCTTTCGGGGACAGGCCTCTATCCCGATGATGCGACGACAGATTCCTATTATGTGAATAATGCAAACTTGGGCGAGATGCGGTTTGAAGGGCTAAATCCAAGCTCGGCCTATAACATCACCATCTTTGGTTCAGCGGCTTTTGATGCTGCTAATGACGGGGTTGGCGAGTACGCGATTGGCTCGACGACTTTGACGCTGGATGCATCTGAAAACAGTTCTCAGAGGATAACTTTTTATGAGGTTTTTCCAGATGCTTCAGGGCACATCGTTTTATCAATGATCGCATCCGACAATAGTGGTGAAGCTTTTGTGAATGTGATTGAGTTGACGCAACTTGCATCGAATGAGGCTCCCGTGGTGGATGCAGGTGCTGATCAAAATGTGGAGCTCTCGGCAGGAGCTTTACTTGCTGGGACGGTCTCTGATGATGGGCTTGCACCAGGTTACCCAACGCCAACATCGAGTTGGGCAATGGTTAGCGGTCCTGGTGTGGCCACGTTTGCTGACTCAAGCCTAGTCGACACCAGCGTGGCTTTTTCAACGCATGGTAGCTACGTTCTTGAATTAACCGCGAGCGACGGAGTCTTAAATGCATCTGATACCGTTACCATTACGGTAAACGATGACACGCCTCAAACGGTTAGCCGTAGGTTGCTATTTGATTTTGGCGGTCAGTTTTATCCCTCTACTGAGAACTGGAATCTTGTTCGCTATGGCGGAGAGAATGACGCCGTTCTTGACTTGATCGATGTGGATGGGAATAGCACTGGTATGAACCTCGTGGTGACTGATGCCTTTAAGGCGCGTAACACACTGGGGCCAATTTCAACGGGCCTTTACCATGATGATGCTACGTTCGATTCCTATTACACTAACTTAGGGAATCTGGCCGAGATTACTTTGGGGAATCTTAATCCGCTATCGACGTTTGATATCACCATCTTTGCATCCGCGGCCTTCGATGCGGCGAATGATGGCGTAGGAGAATACACGATTGGCGGAACGACGCTAACGCTCGATGCGACTGGCAATACGAATCAAACCATCACGTTCACTGGCGTTCAGGCTAATTCTCTGGGTGAGATTGCGATCGGATTCCACGCGTCTGATGACACCGGATATGCCTTCATCAACGTATTGGATATTGTGGAAAGCACATCGATTGTCCATGACCTGACTTCAGCGGGGCTTGTGGCAAACACGATTGGAAGCGGTGCTACTGGCAGCAGCCGTATTCTTACCAGTGGCGAATGGGAAGTTGACGGAGATTGCATTGGACTTGATGGCATTGCGGATAGCCTTGTTTTCGAGAGCGAGAGCGTTAGCGGCAATTTCCAGGCGCTCGTAAAAGTGAACGATATATACGGTGGATCAGCGCCACAGGCAGGCTTGGCTATCCGTGAGAGTTTAGATGCTGATGCCAGAACGGTTGCGGTCGCCACAAACTCTGGAAGCAACTACGAGGTCGCTTCTCGGCTAGCGGTCGCCGGAGCTTTGACACGGAGCACATCGACAGAGTCTTACTCTTATCCGAATGCATGGCTGCTTCTAGAGCGGACTGGCGATAGTATCCAAGTCGCAACTTCAACTGATGGCGTGACCTTTGTTGAGATCGATGAAATCACGCTCACTGGCCTGAGCGCTAGTGTTCATCTTGGTATATTCTCCAGTAGCGGGGTAGTCGGAGAAACGACTCGTGCAGTCTTCACGGACTATACGGTTATTCCGTTCTGATAACCAAATAGAGGTATGCTTACTCAGCCCGAGTTGGGGTGCTCGGGCTTAGTTCATTTAAAATCGCTCATTCGCTTTCGCGACAGGCAAAGTTCAATACTCGGGCGGTTGCGCCGACTTTGCCAACGCAGTATGCCGCCGCAAATAGACCGCCAAAGCCGCCGATGACTTCGGTCGATAGCAATCTGGAGGCACCCTGGGCAATCTGAGTCCATGAGCCATCTGAGAGCATCGCAGAAAAGATGAAGCAGCTTTTTCCACTCGCATAATGCTTTTCCAGATCGTCGGATAGCTGCATTCGCAAGCGATAAGTAGCCTGCCTAGGGAGTGACGCATGGGTCGTTTTTTCTATGTCAATGACTCGTTGCCGGAAGGTTATATCTGCATCTCCTGATGGGTTTTCATTGATGCCAAGGCTGAAGTATCCAAAGGCTTCTTGATAGGCTGCCAAGCCGACCTCCGTTTCGGGAGATTCAATACGGAGTTCGACCTCATAGCATGCGCTGAGTTGAGTCATCCTGGTGCCGATCCATCCTTGCTTCCCGATTTTGGACAAAGAATCTGCTTGAACGATGAGCTGAATTCCTTGTCCAGTTAAGTCGTAAACATCGCGATAGGATCGCCCAATCGTTGCCCAGCGGTGATGTAAGTTCGTTGTGCTTTTAAAGGAGTCACTCCAGGGGTGGGGACGCTTTGCGTTGCAGAGTTCGAGTTCGACAGGTTTCCCTTCGTTTACGATGGGCCAATCGTCATCTGTCCATTTTACTTGGGTGATGAACGTTTCTCGGCCCAATAAATGAACCGGAGGATAGCCTTGCGGCCGGACGCCAAGAAATACCATCCACCAGTTGCCCTGTGAGTCGTCAAACATGTCGGCATGTCCGGTGTTTTGTATTGGGGAATCTATGCCAGCATGCGATAGAATGGGATTATGCGGACAAGGCTCCCAAGGCCCCCAAGCTGAGTCCGAGCGCCCGATTGAAACCCGGTGAGCGGTCTCGGTGCCGCCTTCGGCGGTCAACAAATACCAATATTTCCCGCGCTGAAAGATATGCGGACCTTCGGTTGCTTTACCGCCGAAGCCCATGGTAAGAAATGTTCGAGGGGTGAGGCCATAGCCATTTTGTGGATTTATTTCGAACTGGATGATTCCCTGCGGTTCACCTTTGCGTGAATCAGCAGTTGATTGAAAAAGCACGCTTCCATTGCTCAAAAAGGTCAGAGACGGGTCAATGCCGCCCTGGTGTTCTGAACCAAGCCAAATGGGATCAGACCACTCGTCTTCGGGTGCTTTTGTGGTTACGATGAAATGACCGCCACTGCCGACCATTGTCGTGATCAGGTAAATGGTTCCATCGTGATAACGTAGGGTTGGGGCGAATATACCGGCGTTTCCCAGCTTTTGATTTTGGACAAACGGTAGTTGCTCGGGACGCGAGAGTATATGACGAACGTATTCCCAATTTCTCAAGTCACGACTACGATAAAGTGGCACGCCCGGAAATTGACCAAAGCTGCTATTGGCGAGATAGAAACATTGCCCAACCCGACAGACCGTTGGATCAGGATGCATGCCGGGGAGAATGGGATTAGGCAAAGGTGTCTGCATTTTGAAATCTCATGTGTGGGAGCGACTAACTGACTATAGAGATTGGTGGCCAAGGCGAATTACCCGTAGGGGATTGCGGAATGGCAATCGATCCGTTGAGGACGTTTCTATGCCAAGATTAAACCTTAGCGCGTCCAGTTTTGTGGCACGGCGCGCATTTTTACTTTTCCGCTCTTTGTGTCGGGCAAGAAAAGAATCATTAGGCGCACATTTTTGCGATGTGGCCAACGGGCGCTAAAAAATGGCTCCCATTGCTCGTCGAGGTATGCAGCAAGCTTGATCCCAAAGCCTTCCGTGTCGGATAAATCTGGCGTGATCGTACGCTCTGTGTTTGGAAGTAAGCGGATTTTTTCCTCTCCCAGAACACCGGCTACGGCTTTGCCTGCAAAATTGATAAAGCGAATGTCTCCAGGAGCAAAGGACTGGCTGCTATCGTCCATGACGAAGATTTTCCAAGGAAGGGCGGCATTTGGGCTGGTGTTGGGAAGAAAGCAAAGCAGGGCTTGGCTGACACCCTGAGGGATGGTTGCGCTGGCCTGCATCACACGTTTTTTGCCGCCTTGACCATCAGGCACGAGCCGGAAGAAATTGACGGGATTTTCTCCCGAGTACCGAAGCAGAGGGCCACGGACTGACCCGCCAGCTTGAAGTTCCATTAGTTTCCCTTCGCTCTCATACCATAGCTCTTGAGGCATCGAGTCGAAGCTGATCGCAGAAAACTCAAGGTTTAGCGCTTCTGTCTGTGCGGGTAGCGCAGGTGCTAGTGTCGCGAACAATACAGTGATAAGGATTAGAAAGGGGCTACGCATCGTGTGTACAGTGTGTTTATACCTCATCTTCACTGAGCCATCGGAAGGCAATGATTTTGTAGCGCCGTCCGAATTCCTGATTCTCGGTGTCAGTGAGATCTGCTGGTTCGACCGTTGGCGCGTCGGACTCCCGGTTGACGTAGTCAGGAATGCGCTGAACGATCGCCTCGCACCAAGCAGTAGCCGTGACTTCATTTGTCAGCGGGTCAGTTACATCACCATAAGCGCGTATCGTGAATGTATCTCCGCGCACAGTCATGGATGCTCCCAGCATCGTCAGCAGGTCAGCCTGCGTTAGGAAACCGGCGGCCCCGAGGTCGGTGGGGACTTTGGCGTTGCTATTTTCGATATAGCCGGTGATTTCCGCAGAGTTAATTGTGCGACTTGTGTCATTGATGCCTGAGTCGTTGATGGCTGTCTGAAGTGCACCGGATTTGGCTAGTTCGGGATTAGAACTGATGTTGCGATTTACAAACTCCGCCATGCTCAGGAATGGCCCGCGTTTTTTTACCTGGATCACGGTTTCCTCAGCAAGGCGTTGGATTTCATCGTCGGTGAGGCTGGAGTAGCCTGCCCATTTGCTACTCGCATCGGCCAATGGCAGGGTAAAGCGAGATATGCGATGGTCGTCGGTATTGTTAACCTTAGTTAGGTTGCCTTCTTGGTTAATTTTGTAGAGATCCCCAGCACCAAGGCAGCCATACAGAGATTTCCAGGCTTCGACAGATGTAGAATTAACATTAAATGCTCCGTCGACGCCGAGAAAGGCAGCGCTTTCGCGGTGGGCATCGTCAAGTATCTCATCGCTTGAGTCCAGGAGAGCATCTTTCATGTCTTGAGATTGCCTCCCAATCAGAACCATCCGAGAGTTGGGTAGGGGAACAGACGATGCACCGGTGAAATCTTCAATTACTGCTGCAATCGTCCGCTTAGAACCTCCAAACACCGATGACGTTTGGTCGGTGATGCTTGAAAAGAAATAGCCATCCCATATGGCGTTGTTTGCGAGGTAGGACGTATCAATGTTGGCACGGTCTGTTTCTTCTATCTCATTCAGTTTAATCCATGGAGTCGCAAAAGAGTTTCCGATGGCGTGGGATGATTCATAGCCATAGATTGCGGTGTCGACATGTTGGAGTTGCCCGAGTGAAGTCAGAGGAGCTTTGGGTATCTCAGTGCCTGCTACAAAGCTGGTCGAATCAAAAGTAAAATTGCGGCTGGGACCCCAGAATCCGCGGAGGGTGTCCGGGTCAAATTGCACCGCTAGCACGACATCGCTTAGGGGGGTGCGAACCGCAGCAAATGGGGGATTCAAAACACCATAATCGCCACTGGATGCCGACTGCTGATTCGTTTGGAAGGCATTCATCGATGACAGTCCGAACGCTGGGTAGGGGCGTATCGTGTCGTCCTCGGTTTTGAGGCGGATATCGATTTGACCAAGGCTTTGTTTGAAGCCAGCCAGGCTGCTAAAGCTATATGCGCCATTTGCGTCGGGGAGTCGCCCGATGTCTCCCATTGTGGATGACGAACCAAACCCGAGGTTAGCGCGTAGCACGGTGTAGTGCTGGATTTTATCGGCTAGGAAAATATCTGCATTGGTCTGAGTAACGCGAAAGCGATCATTATAAGATCCTTCAGCAACCAGGTACGCGTTGATGCCCATTTGCTTTTCCGAATTGGTATGTCCCAGTCGGCTCACCCACTTAACATTCTCGTCATCATCCAAGAGCGCTTCGAAGCTTACGGCTATTTGATCGGAGCCGGTGCCGATGATGACGTTTTTCACGTCACCATCCAACTCGTGATCGTAGTATTGCTTCGTGATTTTATTGGCAGTCCAATCCGTTTCTCTGGGTGCGGGATCGAGTGTGTCGACGTAGAATCCGCCGCTCGATGGCCAGCCCTCTACTGCATCAATTGCATCGGTGTAGGGGACGGGGCTGTTGTTGCCTGCGGAGTAAACGCGCACTTCCCCTGGCGCTAAGGTGATGCCATCTGGATCGGCAATGGACATGACGCCAAAGACGAAATCTCCCAAAGCCCGAGAGACAGAATACTCAGGATGGGATAAAGCAAAGAGCTCCTCAACGCTCATCGTGTTGGATTCCACTCCATTGAGTTCCCATCGGAGGGACTCGACAATGTTGGGAATTCGAACCGTTACACCCTGAAACCAAAGGCTGGTTGTATATGGGTTGTAAAGGGTCACAATCGGATCGACAATGAGGCGCAGCTTATAGGCTCCGGCTCCATTGGATACGCTTGCTGGGCGCACCACAGTGGTTGGATCAATCGGAACAGCGGTCAGGCTGAAAACCAACTGAATGCGCGCTAGTACTGGTGCTACTTTGAGTGAGCGTGGGCGGATTAGGCTTCTCGAGCCGCTGTAGCCGGTATTGTAACTTCTCTGGCCATTATTATAGAGATTCGCAATGCTCAGATTGTTGCTGTTTCTCTCAGGTAATGGGAGTGCATTGCGGGCTTTAAGCAAAGGGCTGCTGGTGGGATTATCCAGTTCGCGATATAGGCGGTAGTAGTCACGTAGCAGGTGCCATGTGGGTCCTTTGTAGTGTCCTTGGGGCTCTTCAGGGTCTTCGCTTTTGTAAACCCACAGGTGTTTGACGGGTTGCTGGTCTGGGTTTGTGTCCGTATAGAGAGAATCCCAACCGGCGCTTCCCACGCTAAAGTCCGGGTGTGCATTGAACGCGGTGTCCTCCAACTCAAAGGCCATACTCAGATCCTGCTTTAAACCACCATCCCGAGCATTGGTGAGTAGGCCGACCGAGCTCAGTGACAGATCATGGTAGTGGCGATTATAGGCATGCTGGAGCAAAGTCGCATTTGCTGAGTTTGAGGCTGTCATGCCGACGATCGAAGAGGACAGCAGGTTCTTTAATTCGTTATTGGTTGGATCGTATTCCAGAGCAAAAATGTCATCAATGTCATTGCCAACGGCGTCGATTCCCCATTGAGGAGGCGAAGCAAAGTTGAGAGCTTGTCTTATCTGTGGATCGAAAGAAGAGCCTTTTTCAGTTAGATTGTAGCGGGCCTTCACTGACTCATCGCCAACCCAATAGGCGAAATGTCCATTCAGTACTGATTCCTTGCCTGCGTAGACAATATCTGATGCATCGGCGTCTGGTCCGAGTGAACCCGGACCAACCATGATCGACCATGTTTCATCCGGAATTAAGTCGTGCGGCGCTGCAAGCGATTCGTTATCTGCGCCAGTGGGTAAAGAAACGAGCCATCGGTTAAAGAGATCATCTTTATCGGGCGTCGCCGTTGGTGAGTTTTCGTCCCATTGGGCGGATTTCCAAACACCCACCCAGTGGGGATGGGCGGGTTCGCCAATCACATTTTCGAGCGCTGCAGCTGTCGCGGTTATTCGTTGATCGGGGCCGGTTTGCTCTTGGATGTGACCAAGGGCGATCATCAAGCCCAACTGTGCATTGGCACGGGCCTCCACCTCGATTTCCATATGGCGAGTGGTCGCCATATGGATCTGTGTAAGAGAGGAAATTGCCAATAATAGCAGGACGACCATGGCCATCAAGGACAACGCAACTACCAAGGCAAAGCCGCGTTTATTACGCGGAGCTTTATTCGCTATATAAGAGGTCATTGTTAGGGGGTATCAAATAGGGCTCGTTGCATGTTTATTGCTTCGAAAAGTTATTCGCTAGAATAATCGCAAGGAGAGTGTGCAAGCAAATCACGACGCTGTTCAACCAGTTGACCCATGCTGCCGATGAGAGGTTTGAATGGGACATGTATCAGCCTGCAATAGCCCAGGACTTTGCAGGCATTTGGATTTGGTCTCCTTGTTGGATGACCATCTTACTGGACGCTAGGATTTGCTTGCTCGGTGCATCAATCGTGTGTGCACGGCTGCCATAGTTACATAGGGCCCAGGCTTCGCGGCCGTTTTGCTCACTTAATGGGGTCAGGGTGAACTCGTCTGCGGCCGGGTAGAGGAAGATGCTTTCTCGCTTGGTAATGCTCAGGAGGAAGGCTCGTCGACTTGGCTCATCTAGCTCGGAGCCGGGGAGGTATATGGCGCCTTTGCCGTACGGGCGTCTCAGGCCCCAAGGCATGCCGTTGAAGCGTTCTGATGTATAGACACCAATTACTTCGTCTTGAGCTCCTGCTTCAAAGACAGTGGCAAACTGATTTGTGGCGCCATGGCGTCCGCCTATGTCGACTTCGAGGTTCGCGGTTTTGATCAAGAAGCGAGTATGGAAACCGATGCGCTCTTCAAGTGAGCCTAGTAAATGGGTTTGTTGAGAGCCGTGATCCTGAGTGCGAAATCCGGAGTAGGGACCCGCGATCCAGACTGTTCCATTTTCGACTAATGCTAGGGCTTGCTCAATGCATCTGTCACTCAAATGCGGAAGGTATGGCGTGAGGAGTAGTTTGCAGTTTGGCAGATCGCTCTCATCAAACACGATGTCGCGCCAAAGTCCAATATCCAAGAGCGTTTGGTAGTATTCACGCAACCGCTTATTGTAATCGTAGTTTGGCTCAAGGCCGCCGGCGGCATCAGCAAAGAAATAGCGTCCGTTGACTTCTGAGCGAACGAGGACGGCTTCAGCGCGAGATGGTTTGAAGTCCTTCAGGATGGGATCGAGTTTGTTTTTAACCTCGGTGGACTCCTCGACATTCATCCAGCCGCTTGAGGGTTGTCCATTGGCATGGACAATCGCGCTATTGATGATCTCGGAACCGCCAGGCTGCTGTTTCCAGGGCCAGAAGCAAAGACCGTTTCCGCCCATGGTGTAGTTTAAAAAACTGAAGCAACCCAACCAGCCTTTGGCATAGAGTTCCCCGGTGGTCATTTGGTCTTCGCAGGAAGTTTCCATTGTCCAGTAGCGTCGACCAGGTAGCAAATTGCGGAAGGAATCAAAGCGGAATTGAATGGCGGTCGGAGATTGGTTGCCGGTGTAAAGGTCTGATGAGGCAAAGTCGAGTGCGCGGGAGAGTCGCCAATCGTCCGTCAGTGCGGTGCTGTTGTGAGTAATGGGAGCGTCGGTATGGCGTCTAATGATTTCTATGTGCTCCATTTGAAACTCAGCAATGGAGTCTGCCATAAAGCGACGATAGTTGAGCGTCAGGGCGAAGTTATGGGTGTAGTAGCAGAGTTTGTAGGGTGGGGGAACTTGATCAAAAGATTGGTAATGTTGGCTCCAGACGACGGTGTTCCATGAGCGATTGAGATGCTCGATATTGCCATAACGCTTTTCCAACCAACGCTGCCATGCGGCAGTGGATTCTGTGCTGAGGCAACGCTGTTGATGTGAGCCCAGTTCATTGTCGGTTTGCCATCCTATAATCGATGGGTGGTGTGCGATGGCTGCGAGCATCGCATCGGTGATTTTTAGCGAATACTTCCGGAATATGTGGTTGTTGTAGGAGGCGTGTTGTCTTGCCCCATGCTTGTGCTGATACCCGTCAGGATCGACGTAGCCAATCTCGGGATGTTTCTCCAGCAGCCAGATCGGTGGCGTCGCTGTCGGGGTGCAGACAATTGCGCTAATGCCATGATCCTGAAGTAGGTCTAGTGCGTCTAAGAGCCATTGGAAATCATACTTTCCCTCGGTGGGTTCCATTCGTGACCAGGCAAATTCAGCAACCCGCACAACATTAAAGCTCAGTCGCTTCATGTTCTTGAGGTCCTCAATCCAGGTTTTGCGTGGGTATTGTTCGGGATACCAGGCAGCGCCCAGGAAAAGTTGGTCAGATGTCGCGTCGTTTGTCGTGGGCATGGACGATGATTCTATTGTTACTTCCAGTTGAGCACTGCGGGTGCCGCTGTGTTGCTTGCTGCTCGAATCAGCGCGCGGGCATGCTCTGGTTGACTGCTAGATCGATTCCAAAGCCTAAGTCATCGCGCTCTGCGCGAAAGCGTTCCAGCTCTTCGCTGTAGAGGAGATCGCTAATGAAGTTCGTTGTTTCGCCCGGATCGCGTTCGAGGTCGAAGAGCACTTCTGGAATGTCTGGGCCGAATGACTGATATTTTAGCGAGTCCCGTTTCAGCATTAGATGCGCCCCTTGGTATTCTGAGCGAGCCGTGTTTTCCCAGGCTACATCTAGGTTGCGCGCTAGCGGGGCGAGGCTGCGACTATCGAGTCCTTCCGGTATCGGCAGATCACACATGTCGCAAAGGGTGGCAAAGAGATCGCAGAGGCTGACGTTTTCAGTCACTACTCTGCCGCCTTTTAATCCGCGTGGCCAACGGATGACCAATGGGGCGCGAACACTGCCTTCGAAGAATTTGAACTTTTCCCACACACTGTGCTCACCAAGCATTTCGCCGTGGTCAGACAGGTAGACAATGATCCAATCATCGAGATTTTGGCCAGCGAGCTGCAAAGCATCAAAAACCCTTTGACAATCGGAATCTAGAGAATCGATCATGCCGTAATAGGCAGCAGTGGCGCGGCGAATGTCGCGCTTGCTAGCATCTTTATCGGGAACAACTGCCTTTTGTGAAAGAACTGGATGATCGAATAGCTGTTGATCTAAAAATGGCTCTACTCGATTAAGGTAATACTCGAAACGCTCTTGGTCGGTGAAGTAGGGATAGTGAGGACGGCCGAAGCTGATCTTCAGCATCAGTGGTGCTTCTGGGGTCGAATTGTCATAATCGGAATCAATGAAATACCTGCGTATGAAATTAAGCGCGGCGTCTAGTGTAAATTGGTCATCGTCCTGGTGGGGGCCGCGGCATACGCCTGCGCGGCATATCTCTTTTGCGTCTGACCATTTGCCCGCGTAGTCGGAACTGCGTGAGCTGGATACGATTCGATCGATGTGCTCGCGGTTTAGTTTTACATCACCGGCGAGGCGTTGAGTCCAACCTTGCATTTGGTCACTGCCGCGATGATGTAACTTACCCGAGCAAACCGTGGAATATCCATATTGGCTAAAGCGTCGGGCGTAGGTCATGTGTCCAGGATTCAGGTCCTGATGAAACTGTTCGCATCCGGTATGCTTAGGATACTGGCCGGCGAGAATACTTTGACGTGCGGGGATGCAAACCGGTGATGGGGTATAGGCGTTGCTAAATACGACGCCTGTCTGAGCTAACCAATCAAGAGCAGGTGTGCGGATTATGTCGTTGCCCGCAAAGCCAGCTACGTCTGCGCGGTGTTCATCGCTCATTAGTATCAGCACGTTTGGGCGCTTGTTGTCTGCTTTAAGCATGAGTCTTTGTAAAGCGGTTCAATTGGATTGGGAGTAATGGCTTTCTGTGAGTGTGTGACGTTAATAATTGCTTCGGCAAATCTGATGGCTGCTCAATCATTTGACTGGGGTTTGCCGCACTCTCATTGGTTAGTTTCTAGACTCATTGGGTGTGTGAGTAAGTTGCTTCAGCGTCTACGACTATGGAGACAACGGTTGTGATGCTGCGTGGCATGCGGCTGCCCGCTCTGTTTTGCTCAACTGTTCGACCACGAATAGAATTTGCCCCTGGAAGGGAGAAATATTTGTAATGGCCACCGATTCTTCAACTTAACCCAAAGACTACCCAAAATGAAATCAGCACTAAGTATCTACACCGCAGCATGCCTTCTCTCCGTATCTTACGCTAATGCGCAATTCATTATCTATGAGGGGTTTGAGACGCCGGGCGACTATGCCGATGGCGTTACCATCACTTCTCAGACCGGTGGGGGATCCGGTGATTGGGGCGGGAGTAATTGGTCGATTGAAAACCCTGGAATTGGTTATCAGTCGGTCACGACATCGCTCACCTACTCAGATGGAAGTAACAATTTAACTACCAGTGATGGGTCATTAAGCAAGGTCGCTGGAAGCAACACCATCAGTTACAGGAATTTCGATAACACCGCTTTTAACAATACTTTTGGCAGTGGCGGCGAGATTTGGTTTAGTGCTCTGTTTCACGCTGAGAGCACGACAGATATTGTCTATCGAATCAGTCGGGATAGTGCGTTTAATGGTCCGGGCTTCAACGTAGAGAACGGCCAATTGAGCGCTCGATTCAACAACACCATTTCGTCTAGCAGCATCTCCGTAGATAATGGTGAGACGTATTTTGTGGTCGGAAGAGTAACGCCGGATACAACGAATACTTTGGATCTGTGGTTGAACCCTTCGTTGGGTAGCGCACCGATTGGAGCGGGCGATTTAACCGTGGACCAAGGCTACGATCTAACTCTGTTGGCTCGGACCATTGTTCAAAGTCGCAATAATGACAGCGCCATGCTTGATGAGCTGCGCTTGGGTTCCACCTTTGCGTCGGTGACCCCAAACACGGCGATTCCTGAGCCATCGACATACGTGCTTCTGTTCGCATGTGCGATTGGTGCAGTCGCTATCTGTCGTCGTGGCAGAAACAACGTATCCTAATCGCTGAGTAATCGCGGGGAGTGCGGCATTTCGCCGCGCTCCCTTTTGCCCCTCGTTGCCTTGCTTGAAGCTTTGAAGTAAGCGGCAGTTCGCTGTACCCGTACATCGTGTTTCTGCCGTTTGTGTCTCTTGCTAGTGGTTCTACACCCCTTACCCTATCTCTCATTACGATGAATAAAAAAATTGCGACTCTCATCGCCTGTATGCCTGCCCTTTGCCTGAATGCGTTTACGGAGTATTCAGGAACCATGAATGATTTCATGGGCATCAATATTCATACCATTTTATGGAAGGACTATTATAGCCCCGATGCAGACTATGACCACATGAACATCAGCCAGGCGTTTAAGTGGGTCCGAAATTACCAGCGATGGGATTGGTTGGAGCCAACCAATGATGACTATGACTGGGAAAATTCTGTTGGAGGTGAATTCGACGAGTACTATCGCCTGCTCAATGAAGATGGTATCAATATCGTGGTTGTGCCCGTAGAAGTGCCCGCTTGGCTACAGAGTTCGATCCATTTTCCAGTCGATAATGGTGATGGAAGTGAGCCGAATCACTATCGTGAGACGGCTGAGTACTTTGCCCAAATGTCTGCGCGATATGGGCCGACCGGTGGGCTTTCATCAACTCGGCTTGAAACCGAGGATAAAGTTCAAGGCCTCGATTACATACGCTACTTCGAATCGCACAATGAGCCAAATCAAGATTGGAAACCGATACTATGGCCTGCCAATCTCCACGGGCATTATCTGAATGCGGTTCACGATGGTAGGGGAGTCGAACGGAACGGAACGATGCCGCTTGCTGGGATAAAGCAAGGGGATCCCAATGTGGTTCACGTGGCACCAGGCTTAGTGAGCAATGGGGTGGATGACAGTTACTGGTTCCATTCATTCTTTTCGGCCGGACGGCAGGCCTATGACATCATGAACATACATTCCTACTTTCGGAATGAGCACCTGTTTCCGCCTAATACTTGGCCTTGGCCGCCTGAGACGATTGGGGTCTCACCAGAGTACTATATCCTGGAAAGCGGCGTGGATGAGATTCAGAAAGCTATCGAGTGGCGTGACCAAAATATTCCCGGGACACCTGTTTGGGTTACCGAGTTTGGCTGGGATACGTACGACAATAACAACAGCCATTCGCGAGGCTATGCGCCTGAGCTTGCTCAAGCCAATTACATCATGCGGGCATTCCCGCTGATGAAGCGAATTGGAGTCGATAAGGCATTTCTGTTCTTTGATTTTGATCCGAATTCGACCAGTCCTCAGTTGTTCTCCAGTTCGGGAATCTTTCGCGATAAAGATACCGGCTATGAGCCCAAGATTGCCTACTATTATTTGACCGCGATGTCTCAAGCCGTCGGCGAGTATGCTTATGATGGTGCCACGATTTTTGGTGAAGGCGACCCGGAAGTGTATGCCTATTCTTTTTCGAAATCAGTAACCGATAAGGTGGTTATGATCTGGTGCCGCGAGCCGGACTCACTCGTCGACGATGGCGCCACATTGGCTAACTATGTATTTGCCCTGCCCAATATGGAGTCGTGTGAATTGATTGTGCCGACTGATGGAGTAATTGGTGGAGTTCAAACTTCGCTGAGCGTAACTCAGTCAGGACAGGTCGGCGCCAATGTTACCGTGCCTTCGCTCTCTGAGACACCGGTGTTCTTGAAGATTTCAGGAACGCAAAGCCTCAGTCTTAACTTGGCTCCAGAAGTCGTGGCTGATAAGGATTTTGAAGTTCAGCTTCCTGCTACGACTGCTACGATCTCCTGTGATGCCAGTGACGAAGACGGCGCTATTCAGTCCTATCATTGGACGCAATTAGAGGGGCCGACCATTACGATTGCACAGGCTACATCGAGTGCTGCTTCGCTGAGTGGACTCGTGGAGGGTAACTATGCCTTTCAAGTTGACGTCACTGACGATAACGGCGCCGTATCGCATGATGTCATGCGTCTTGCGGTAACATCGCGCACCTCATACAGCGGCAGCCCTCACAGTATTCCTGGTTTGATCCAGGCAGAAGATTTCGACAATGGCGGCGAGGGTGTCAGTTACCACGATACGACTGTCGGCAACTCAAAAGGAGACTATCGAACTGATGTAGACGTTGATATAAAATTGCTCACTAGCCAGCCGGAGAATCATTACATTGCGGATGGTGCGGCCAGCGAATGGCTTGAGTATTCTGTATCGGTTGCGCAAACAGGATTATACTCCATCAATTTGAACCTGGCGGCATACAATGCGGACAGGCGAATTGAAGTCCTAATTGATGGACTAAACATTTCTGGTATCGTATCGGCAGTGCAGACGAATTCGCACACGGTTTTTGCCAGCAATGTTGCGGAGCCTGTGTTGCTGACAGAAGGAGAGCATATCTTGCGAGTGCATTTCATTACGAGCGGTGTGGCGTTAGACTGGATCGATATTCAGCCATTTGATGACGGGGTTCCGACTGGCGAGTATTTTCATTTAGTCAATCCCACCTCTGGCTGGGCCTCGCTACGCATTTTCTACGAGGTCAAATGGCAGGATGATCTGGATGTGCTGGCTGGTGGGAATGACATGCTAGAGTTTTGGGTGACTGATGAGTCTCCAGGGCTTACAGCAGATTGGGACAACCTGAAAATTGCCATCAGCGATACTTCAGGAAACATCGCAGAAATCGTTATTGGAGATTACATTGAGGGCGTCGGAATTAACTGGAGCCAAGCATTGGTGCCGCTTTCCGTTTATTCCACTATGGGAGTCGACTTGCAGCATGTTCGGTTTCTGGAATTTCGTTCTTCCAATGCATCGGGTCCTATTGATATCGGACTTGATGAAATAACCTTCTCGGGGGGCAGCACTCCGTTTCTCTGGTACGGTGACTCTCATTTGAACAATCCGCTTTCAAACAACAGTCCAATAACGCTAACGATTGAGCCGAATGGAGGTTTGGGCGTTGAGCCAGAATACAATGAAGCTCCATTCGTTGATGCGGGCCAGGATGTTGTTATCCGCCCGGCATTAGACTCTTACACTTTCGTTTCAGATGTTTACGATGTTGACGGCGCGGTTGCTCAGTATCAGTGGATTCAGTTGAGTGGGCCAACGTTAGCATCCGTAAGTGGCGACACCGGTGCGGACATGACTATCGAACTCGAGCCGAGCAGCTTTGGAACTTACGAATTCCGTCTGTATGCGACTGACGATTCGGGAAATACCTCGGAGGATGACGTAACTTTGGTTTATGAAGACACCGGAGGCTATATTGCCATGGATCATACGGCGGAAAATTGGCGGTCTTTCTCGATCTTTCATGATTCTACGAAAGACCCATTCGATGTGATCACGGGAAGCAGCGTTAACAATACGACGCTGGATATCTACTTTAAGCGCTTTGATCTCGGCTACACGATTGATTGGACGAAGCTATTCGTCGAACTCAATGATGACGATGTGCCTGCTGCGACTGCTTCTGCTGCGGTTGCAGATTACATGAGCGGTGGCATTGATGATACATGGATAAAGGTCTCGATTCCGCTAAGCGTATATGGCGCGGTGAACTTACAGAATGTAGATTCAGTTATTATCCGTTCTGGAAAGGCCGGCCCGTTCTATTCACTGGGGATCGACGAAATCGGCTTCAGTGGGGGTTCCGAGCCACTCCTTTGGTATGGTGACGGCAACGCGGATGTCGTTTTCAATTCCAGTATCGCCGCCGAATTGAATGTTTCTCTAACAACTAGTGGAGGAGCAGCCATTGAGTCTCTGTAAGGTCGAAATCATCCATGCGCGATACAGGTATAAGGCGTGCGTCCTCTGGGGGGAGGGCGCGCGCTATTCTTACGCGAATTTACTCACTGGTTTCAGATTTCTTGAAGCACAGATAAATGTAAACTCGAGCATGCGGTATTCAAAGCAAGCAAACGGCTTTGAAAATCATACTACCCAACGATTTGCCTGGATCAGGCAGAAGCTTCGATGTCCGCTTTCTTACCCAAGAGCGTCTTGCCTTGTTGCCATGCCCCATCGATTACTTGAGTCATTGGGTCTTGGGGGCAGCCACGATGTCCGCTCATCATGAGCATGTGTAGGAGACTGATCGCGTGTGAGCCTATGATTTCCGACTTCAAGTGAATGCCGGAAATCTCAGTGTCATCCTCGATACATAGGCAGCAGAAGCCAACGTCTTCAGGAACACGTTTGCCAGCTTCCAGCATGAAGTCACGAATTTGAGGTTCACTGCTGACAACGACATCGCATTGGTTGTCGTCCAGCCATTGTAGGAAGGTAGATTTATCCAGCTGATCCCACTTATACACTGGGAGTTTTGCCATGCTTTCGGGGAAGTCATATTGCTTCGCCAAAAAGGAGGCTAGCCAGCATAGACGATGCAACTTGTTTTCCTTGCTTGGGATGGCGAGGCCAATTCTTTTATAGCCTAGCCGTCGGAGGAAGTAGACGCTTATCTGCATCGAACCGTAGTGATTATGGGTAACGGTATTGATGATCGGCCAGTGCAGGGTTCTTCCTACTTGAGCAACGGAGAAATTCGAAAAATCAAAATGAATGCGTGTCTCTTCCGGAGGTAAGGGAAGTAGCAGAATACCCTTAATGCCCCGGTTAAATAAGATTGAAGCCGTACGCTTAGGGCCGCCGTTTTCCTCAATCCAAAAATCTTCTAGCTTGTAGCCCAAGGCAGCCGCCATCTTTTGCGCGCCGGCATAGTATGCCTTGATGGTTGGTGACTCACGCCATGCATACTTTGTTGGCCAGCTGGAAAGGACTGCGATCGTCGTATTGCGGGTCCCAACCGCTTCTGAATTACGATACGAAGAAAGTGATGACAGCCAAGGGTCGGGGGCGTAGCCCAAGTCATTGGCAATTTGTTGGACGCGGGAGATCGTTTCCTTGGGAATACGGCCGTGATTGCGCAATGCCAGGGAGACTGTGGATATAGATACCTCTGCGCGCTCAGCGATATCTTTTAGGGTAACTCGCTTTCCTAAGCTCATTTGCTGGTATCATGACACTGCAAGCTGTTTTATCAAGTGTATTAGATTTAGGGGATCGCGGTGGTTGCTTCTCACTATTGGGTCAGTCGGAGCCGGCCCCATGATTGGACTCCATCAAGCAGCCCATTCTCTTTGGCGCGTGGCCAAGCATAGTTGGTTGCCTGTGTGTCTGAAGCGCCCAGTTGCTTTACCGCTAATCCTGCGGCGATTTCAGAACCTGCCTTCAAATTACTAAGTTTCAGTGCATCTGCTGGAATAAATGCCATTACCACATACCCATCCGCTTGTGGCAGTATTTGGGTTTTGACGCGCTTATCATCGCGTATGGTTTCACGGATCGCATCACTGCGTTTCCATTCACCGGCACTGATGGTCCATTCGTCACCCTGCTTTACTGGAACGAAGTAGAAATGGTGGGAATAGCTGGTCCAGCCAGTTGAAGAGTTGGGTTCTGTATCCAGCAGTAACTCGATGTTTGAACCATCCCAGAAATTGATCGGATTGCCTTCCTTCAAGTTTGGACTCGGAAGTTTGACCGCTAACGCTAAGCCGCCTTCCGACCACGCGAACTTCGCTTGTAGTTTCTGCTCCTGAGGGGCGACAAAGTAGGCTGAATTCATAATGCCGTCATCCGGCCATTGCGTGATAAAAGGATCATTTGCATCGAGTGGTGCATCGGGCACCTCGAAGACCATCGGACGCAATGTGACCTTTTGCTGAATACCTGAGTCCGTTGTCAGCGAAACAGTGCAGGGGCCGCTTTGGCTCTCGGGAATGTAGACTTCAATTTCTCGTGTAGCTCCTGGCGCTAAAGTGAATTGGCCAGGTTGAAATTTAATCATATCATTCGCCGCTGATGTCGTCCATTGAAGCGTTTCATCAGCGGTGCTGGTTACCGTAATGCGCTGGGTTGCCCCAGCGGTGTAAGGCTCTGTTTCTACCGCCAGCACCGGCGTGACTTCGAGTATAAGCGCAAAGCTCTTGGTCCATTCAGGTGTTTCGACGGATAGAATTATTGGGTGTTCGCCGGTTGGGGCGGTGTTATTCAACTTCAGCGAAAGGTGGTCTGCAACGGTTTCGGGTGGAAGGTCGCGCCATGTTAACTTTGCTCCTGCGGGCATGGAAATCTCCAGTGTCTGCGAGCCGCCTGGTTGGATTTCAAGAACGCTCGGACTTACCAATTCAGTTGCGAGCATGCTGTCCCAACTCGAGGGAATCTCGCTGAGATGAAAGTAATGAACTTCAGGTCCAAGCGCCTCGGGGCTCGTGGTGTTGCCGAACATATCGTAGACTGCAGTCGCCTTCTGCAAGTAGGCGGGGACTGCGATGCTTTTGCTGACTGTCCAAGCGACGAGGACATAGCCGCCCTCATCTTTCTTCAGCACCAAACACCAAGCATCGGTATCTCCGGCGTCGATGCGGCCTAGCATGGTTGCGGCTGCGGTTTCGCGTGAAAGAGCGGCCATGGCTGCGGCTGATGGCCGCAAGTGGCCTTTCAAATCATAGAGTCCGCATGAGCCAAACTTCTGGGTAGAGCCGCGCACATCACGGTCGAAATACCAGAAGACTTTATCCGTTCCAGACCAGCGAGCCGTTAGATACACGCGTGGTAAATACGTAGCCTGTAGCTCCAGGCCAACGGCAGGTCCATAGGTCACGTCATAGCCGCATTCCGTTAACCATGCTTCCTTATCATGTTTGCGTGCAAGCTGGTTGATTGCCCGTAGTTGATCGAGGTAGGCGAGGTTTTCAGAACCAGGATCTACGCCATTGTTCATGTTGGAGCGCGATATTTCGGGTGGAATGGTTCCGGTGTAGTAGTGGTAGTTTACGATCTCGAAATCATCTGCATACTCGGATTCAAGCAGCTCACGGGTAAACTCCATGTGAATGCCCGCGCGCCCATTCATTGCCAGCTTTGCGCCGGTGCGACTGCGCTCTAAGCCTTCATTGGCAGCTTGCAAATACGGTCCCCATATTGCGACGGTATCGGTGCCGGCCTTCTGCATCGGCGTGTCATATTCATTCTCTGATTCCCAATAGGGGATGTCAGGAAATGCCTCGGCCAGTTGTTCGTATATATCCGTGACAAGATCATCGGCGACGAATTTCACGTCGCGGTTCTCTCGAAAAGAGCGCTGCATGCAGGGGAGTATAATGACATCTGCAGCATAGGCTTTCTGATAAACCTTGGTGAAGTTTTCGCTATTGCTGGCAATGGGCGGACGTGACTTGTGGTCGAGCCAGCCAAATGAATAATCACGCGCCCAGTGAATGCCCATCTTTTGCAAGAGACCCCAAGGTGCATTGGCGTGCGTATTGACGCCAATTGACGAATTCATTCGCTGTTGGGGCGTAAGCGGTGCCGGTTGGACTAGGCGAATTAGGCTGAGCGATTCCGTTTGGACCACTTGGCTGGTTTTTACATCGACAAGAGATGCTTCGATGGTGAAGGGGCCATATCTATCGACGGTGGATTCCAGCTTTGCCTTCGCATTTTCTCCTGCCAGTTGGATGGGGATTTGCTTTAGAGGCGAACCCTTGCCATCCCAATCAACCAGGCTAACGTCGATTCGGTAGTCTCGGGTAATAGGGTCCCAACTGGATAGTTCCAGGGAAAGGTTGAGCGCGCCATCTGCTTCAATTAAATTACCCGATGCGTTGGAGAAGATGTTCAACTCCGGGTGTTCAATGGCGCTAAGTTGTATGGGGATGAAGCATGCTGCACTGAGCAACATTGCTTTGGGTAACTGACGGATGAGGCTTGGGGTCATGATATTTGAAATCGTAGCCATTACCATTGGTCCTTGGATGCTGTGCTAGTATTGGTCTGAGGAGCGGAGGAATCAACAACGACTTCCAGTTGGGAAAGGTATGTGGTGATTTCGCCTGGGGTTGGGTTTCCCCAGTCATGAAAGGAAATTGCAGTGAGGGTAAGGGGCTGCTGTAGGTTCGGGGCCACATTTTTCTTAAATTGCTTCCAGCCATCATCAGTTAGCATTGCGATACCGATCTTTTGTCTTTTGCCATTCGCGTCTTTCAGAATGAGTTCACAAAAATGTTTGGTGCCGCTGCCATCTAACCACAGCCGAATCTCCGTAACGCCTGAAGGTAGCTGGATTTCATTGCGCGGTTGCAGCGAGAATACGCGGAAGCCTTCACCGCCCGGCCAATTGATTTTCATCCCCAGTGACTCGGTAACTGGTGGAGTGGCAGCTTTTAGGGCAGGTGGAACATTGGGACGTAAAGCAATTCTCCCTTCTGCGGTATTCCATTTGGACACATCCCACTCTTTGGGCTGCGTGAAGTCCGTGATGACGAGTGTCTGCGTCTCGGCTTGAGAGTGGGCGCTGATGGCAAGCAAGGTCAGGGCTGTAAGAAATACTTTGGTTAGTTTCATGTTGGGCTTGGGTTTTCTGCGAACAGGGGGGTTGTTTACGGAAGATGTAAGCAGATCGTCAGTTGGGTGAGCAACGGGGCGCGATGATCAACCATTTGAGCGCCGCGCTACTGCCGTTACCTGCGTGCTTTATTGCTTGAGCAATCGCGTTTGTTGAAGCCTGGGAATTGGGCGAAGTATTCTACCGAAAATCGATGTTTACGGCACGGCAGGCAGAATGGACTTCCTTGCCGGGAAGACCATTTAGCATCAGCCGTCGTTTTTTTTCGATACCTGTCCTCCAGCCACTATTATGTCTCAGCATTCGCGCCCGAACATTTTATACATCATTACTGATCAGCAGCGCTATGATACGATCGCTGCTTTAGGCAATGAGCGGATTTACACGCCGAACATGGATCGCCTGGTGAGGCGTGGGGTTTCGTTCTCGAATGCATACTCGACTTGCCCGGTATGCGTCGCAGCCCGCTACACTGTGCGCACTGGTTGTGAACCTCCTAGGACTCGGGTTTTCACGAATGGTGTAATGCCTCCCGCTCCTGGACAAGAGGAAACCATGGCTGCCCGATGCGGCCCCTACTTAGCTGAAACAATGCGAGAGCATGGCTACCGCACTTTCGGCATTGGTAAATTTCATACCTCTCCTTGGGATGAAGAACTTGGCTATGAATGTCATTTGTATAGCGAAGAAATGTATCATGCTCCGGAGAAGCGCAGGGGGGATCATTATGCTGCTTGGATTGCGGAGCAGCATCCGCAATTTGATTTTATCGAGATGCTGATGGGGGAGCGAACCGAGATGTATTACATGCCCCAGATGAGTCCGCTTCCCGCTGAGATCGGGGTAGAGGCATGGGCGAGTGATCGTGCCGTTGAGCAAATATTGGCAGAAGATGATCGTCCCTATTTCGGCTTTCTATCGTTTATCGGGCCGCATCCTCCATTGGCGCCGCCACTGCCTTTTAATCGAATGTATAATCCTGACTCGATGCCCACGCCCATCAAGGGAGATTTATCGACCGACCATATGGATGAGCAGATTCCATGGATGAATTATGCGGTGTATGCGGAGAATATCACCGACGAGCATGCCAGAATACTTTATTCGCGCTATTACGGAGAGATCTCCTACATCGATCAATGTTTGGGTAAGGTGCTTGATGCTGTCGAGCAAACGGGACAGGCGGAAAATACTTTGATCTGCTTTGTGTCAGACCACGGGGACCATATGGGTGATCACCACGCGTGGCAGAAAGAAAGCTTTTTTGAATCGTCGTGTCGCATACCATTTTTACTCAGTTGGCCAAAGCACATTGAGGCCGGAATCGTGCGTGATGACTTGGTTTGTTTGACCGATCTTTTTGCAATCGCGACCTCCGCTGCCGGACATGGTGACGTGCGCGATGGCATCGATGTTCTCGGTATGCTTGATGCGAAATCTCCAGCGCGTGATCAACTTATCGGCTGCCATGGGGAGCCGGGAACCAATGAGTTTAAGGCAATGCTGCGCTTCGAGAACTGGAAGTACATTTATTTGTGCAATGGGGGACTGGAGCAGCTATTCGACTTGCAGAATGACCCGCACGAACTGACAAATTTGGCTGCCACCGAGGCGGAGATTGCTTCGCAGTTGAAAGACAGACTCACTAAAGCCTTGCTGGAATTTGGCCCGATTGAAGCCGTGTCAGATGGGAGTCTGAAATGCCTGCCATACCGCAAGCGACCATTGCAGCGCATTTTACAATTCGATGGTTCGCGTGGGGTAACTGGGTTCCCAGTGAAACCCTCAGATGTAATCTTGAAAGAGTGATCGCTTTCGTTCAACTGCCGAGCCATGGATTGAGGCATGGCTGCTCGCACTATGCCTTACTGACTACTCTATACTTTCGAGCTCGACTCGGATGAAGGATGGCTCGCTCTCCGCCGGGAGGGGCGTCTTAAACTCCAGGCGTTTTCGATCAGTTCCATTGTCACTTTCGCTAACAAATGCAGAGCCATAGTTTATGCCTAATTCGTGTCTGCCGATTTCGTGCCATTCGGATAGGTCGGTGGACTCTTTAACAGTGTAGCGAAGGTCGCCGATCAATGAGTTTCGATTGAACTCGATGTATAAAAATGGCGTTCCATCATCGTATTGAATTCGGCTGAAAATTAATCCACTTACGTCCGGGGACAGCGGGGATTGACCGAAGCCCCGCTCCATGAAATTCGTGATGCCGTCATGGTCTGGGTCTTCTATTGGAAGCGCGTCGTCTCCCTCGAGATTGTAGAGCTTTGTCCAGGCATTGTAAGGCGTGAGAACGTCCACATATACGAGTGCGGAGGAAGTGTCCGTGCCATCGGTGATGGTATAGCCGAAGCTATCTACACCGGTAAATCCAAGGTTGGGTTCGTATTGGATCTTTCCGTCAGATAGCTCTGCGCTTCCATTTGCAGGATCGTTGATCACGCTAATTGTCAATGGCGTCGGACCCTCGTCAGGATCGCTATCATTGAGCAGCGCATCAATGATGACCACGGAGTCAATCGCCACCCAGACAGAATCATCAACAGCGATGGGTGCTAGGTTAGTGGGGGCAGCGCTGTACTCAATAAGCTCCAGAACGTTGATGAATGCTTCGCCTGAATCGTCTGTGGCAGCTATCGATAGTGCGATGTGGCCGGACGTGTCGGGAGTGATGTTTTCAAAGCTTATGGTTTGCGTCGTGTTGTCGGTAGCATCAAGCGTGAGTGTCGTTGAGCCAATCGTGTATATGCCAACGCTGTCGTTGGCAGAGTCAAATGCTGCCGAGGCAAATATCTTTATCGAATAAGTCTTATTGGGGTCGAGATCTTCGAAGCGGAACTCTCCTCGGTTTGCATTGTTCACGTTGTAGGAATCCGTGGTGGCTTCGTCGGGGTATAGTCCTGTGCCGGATGGGCCTTCGGTGTTGCGACCTTTAAACGCGTTCGTAAATACCAAGTCTATGTCTGTTGGGGCTCCATTGGTGTCAATTGCGTTCAGAACTTCATCTCCTAAGCCCGCATAGCGGACCAAGTTCCAGTGGCCTGATGGCAGGCTCTGAGTGCCAAAGTCATAAAGGATTGTTCTCGGCGGAAGCTCGGTAACCACTGACAACGTTATCGTATCCGTTGTCGTTAATTCGCCGTCGGTAGCGCTTAGTTCTAAAACGTATGTACCTTCATCGGTGAAGTTGACGGATGTAATGGCGGAGTTGGCATTTCCGAACGATGCCGTTCCGGGTCCACTGAGCTGGCTCCACGTCAGGATGGGGAACGTGTTTCCAGGAGAAACACCATCATCGCTGACGATGCCGCTCAAAGTTGCTCCAGCTGTTAGTAAGACCGCAGCTTGATCTTCTCCGGCATCTACGATTGGAGCTTGGTTAATGATCGCCTCGATCAGTATTTGTTGCTCAGAAACGTTATTCGCCGCATCTAATGCAGTTACCGTAATAATGTTCAGTCCCTCTTGGAGTGGCAGATCGGGATACGCCCATGATTCAGATATGGCAATGTTATCGTTGCCGCCGCGGCTATTTTGCCAGGTCAGGCTGGTGACGGCGGTGTTGTCGCTCACAGTGCCCGCGAGCTGAATCGAGTTTCCGTACGAAAGGTAGATGGGATCTGCTATTGGCTGGGAAATATTCAGAGCTGGTTGAGTCGCGTCCCCGCCTGGGGCGACACTATTAATGTATAGATACGCGTTTGCTGTAGTCGTTCCATTGCCTGGCGCAACGTAGTTCTCGATCTCGGCTTCAACATATATTTCATTGGAGCGACCTTCCCGCAGAGGCGAAATGGTCACATCCCAACTTGTCGTTCCATTGATTGTTGGAGTGACGTCGTTCCAAAATTGCGCATTGCGGTAGGAAACAGATATCGTGTTCTCTGCGGCTTCTCCAGTGATGGCGTAACTATCGGCGTTTGTAGAGACATGGCGTGACGCGGGTGAGTTCACTTGCACGTAGGGGCCGATATTGGCGACCGGTGGTTGGCCTCTGCGTTGGGCCATCATCCAAGGAACCAGCGGGGTGGCGGGGTTGTATGCGCGACTCCAGGCTCCACTGTGTCCACCGGTTTCGTAGCGGGTGTATATTGGCTTGCCGCCGAGATCGCGCATGTTCCCCACGATATTGTCGGAGCCACTGACTAGCACTGTGTTGTCGTTTGCGCAGTGAAAAGCCCATAGTGGTATGTGCTCGATGCCCGCAGCGCTGCTCGCACCAAGCCAACCGCAGTTTTCATTCGCCGCGGCGTATCGCTCTGGATAGTTTAACAACTGACTCATCACGCCGTTACCGCCCATCGAAAGCCCGGTTAGGTAAATTCGGTTGGGATCAATATGGTAATTCGCAATGAGCTCATCCAAAATTCCCTGAACTTGTGCTGGCTTGGTTCCTGTGCGCCAGTCACCTCCGTAGGCTTGAGGCGCCACCCAGAAGCACGGGTAATCTGTCTGATTGTCCGGGTTGGCGCTGGAGATGAATATCATGGCGCCGTTTGCGTTGTTGCTTAATTGCTTCTGGTTGTTTGTTCCTTTTTCTCCAGCACCATGCAGGAACAAGACAAGGGGATAGAGCGTTTCGGTGTCTTCCGCATCATAGTTCTTCGGTATGAAATAGCGATAGTGCATGGGCGTCGGGTTCCCTTGCTCGTCGACACTGCCATCATCAAAGCTGCCGGATGGAAAGTTGGTTGAATTCGCCGCCGGATAGGTAACACCGAATGAACTCTGCGCGAACGCGAATGATATGGCGCAAGCCACCGCGAATTTAATCGCTACGCGAAATCCTGCTTTGTTTGGTGGGGCGTATTGAGGGATTGGTTTCATGGAGCAACTCTTGTTCTGGCCCAGGTGATTCGATCATAGACTTGGTTCGCCTTGGCATTAGTTGAAAGGCTGGTACTTACTCACTCCAGGTGCGGTGAGCAAATGGTGTGCGCACTCAAGCAGTTGAACGGAATCTTATGGGCTATATTGAATGGCGTTATCGCCAGCCTTCAGAGGATGCTTTTCTGAGTTCCAAGCAAACTGGCCTTCGCAATCGGAGGGGATCCAAATGGTTCCGTGGCAGCTGTTTCCTTGGAATTTTAGATTGAGCTTAATCTCTCCCTTGGGGTGTGGCATCTGGGCGCAGATATGAGGCAAATCGCCGGGTTGAGGCTTAATGTGAATGGTTTCAAAGCCTATGTTGCCGGGCCTGATCCCGGCTACGCCAGTGATCAGCCAAAACCAAGGGTGACTGCCCCAAGCATGGCAATCTGATCGGCTTGGTTCAGGACGCTCCCAAGGCGTTTTGGCTCCTGCCTCAAGCATGTCAAGCCACTCTGACAAACCGCTGAAGAAGAGGTCCGGACGCTTGTATCGGAAGGCTGCTTCGAAGAGGTAATGTCGAAAATAGACGCTCGTTTGGTGCAGCGAAGAGTCTGACGCGAGTGCGTTCAGCATGCCAGCGGCCTCATTATCAGAAACGATGCCGCACAATAGCGCCAGTGCTTGGCCATGCTGACTGAACGATTGCATGGATTCCTCATCAGCAATAAGGCTGCGTTGATCGCACCAGAATCGCTTGCGAATGGTTTCGCCTAGCTGCTTTGTATGCCCTTGCAATGCCTGTACGCGCCATTCATCGCCGACAGCTTTTTCGAGCTGACTCATGCTCTTGAGCGCCATGAGATAGAGTAGATTGATGACAGATGAGGGCTTGCCGTCGATCGCGCCTGGTGGGTATCCCGTATCCCAAGTCGAGCACCAGTCGACGAATTGCCAGCACGGAAGTTGGTTGAGCAATTGGTTATCATCTTCATAGGTTCGAAAATGATCCATGATCGCGCGTGCTCCGTTTAGTTTGGATCGTACGAAATTTACGTCCCCCCGCCATTTCAAGTGGTCGTGCAATAACAGTATCCAGATTAGGCTGAACGGTGGAATGATTTGATCCATTCGAGCGGGGTATCGGGATGCAGTCCAGAATCCATTTTGTCGAGATCGGGACCAATCAAACAGATCCAAACTTCGTTTTTGCAACCGGCTATCTTGGGTGGTTGCGTAGAGGCAAAGAGCTTGGATGCGAGTATCTCCTAAATACATCAATTGCTCATAGTATGGGCAGTCGACAAACGTTTCGTGGGCGCAGCTTTCCAGACCGCGTTGACATAGTTCAGATAGGTGGGCAAAGGGAAAGCCATTGCCTGAAATAGCAGCGTGGAAGGTGAGGGGGTATCCTGTTTCTAAAACATGCCAGTCTTCGAGGGTGAGGGCAGTATTGCCGGTCTTGATGCGCAGAAGCAGGAATCGTCCGGACCGCCACCAGTAATTCCGCCAACGGCAATTTTCTTTTCCATCCGCGATTACGGTATCTCCAAAGCCCTTGTAGTATTTACCCGCATAGGCGTTGCGTGTTCCTTTTCGTGGCTGTGTATCGCTGTTTTCTCCCCACTTTTCTTCGAACAATGATTCTGCCCACTCTACGGTTAGTCCGGAATCGCGACCCCCTGAAAACGCGAGTGCGGGATAGCCGCAGTAGTAATCTTCTAAGTCCCATAATACCGCAATGTGTTTGTGTGGTGGGATGGAGATCGCATGCTGCTTGGTCATTAGCTTCTGCCAGTCCTCAAGCTCGTGACTTCGGCAATGTTCGTGGGCGATGTGGATTACTTGTCCTGGCTTGGCAACGTCATCTAGAAGTGCACATATGCGACCTCCGCGCCTTGCAATGTTCTTTTGTAGTGGCAGGTTGGCAGGATGAAACTGCCGGGCTACCATGCGCATGCCATAGCGTGCGCACCAATCTCCGAGAGGGGCTTCTGAGATGATGGCCTCTGTGAGGTTAATGCTGTTTGAAGGTAGCGCTCTCATATCGAAAACCGATGCGCTACCAATGTAGTGCGCTCCAGGTAGACCACGATCCGTGGCAAACTCCATGCATTCGATAACTTCGACCGTCCAACACGCCTTACCCGTGTCTAGTTGCGGGGCATGTTTGCCTTCACACGCGAAAATGAAAGCTGGCTCGCGCGCAAGGTGGGCTAGGGGAGCATGTTCACCTAGACTCCATACCCACGCTTCGAATTCTACTCTGCCTTTGGGTAATGCTACTTCCAAGCTAGTAAAGCTCCAGTGCTGTAGATCGCCGGCATCTGGGCCGCGACAGATTAGTTCTCCGTTGATGCTCAGCTCATATCGTTGATCACCACTTACGTGGATGCGAATGACTTCTCCCTCGCTTTGGAATGTATGCCGAAATCTCAGCACTTCGGGCGCGGCGGTAATGGCTGACGAAGTTATCCAGCATGCTTGCTCAATGGGATATTGAATGTGGATGCCCGATGCATCGGTATTTTGAATCGGCAGGTATAGTGGGGTGACTTGGATATTGCTCATGGGATGTTCGGCTAATGTCTCGGTCGTAATTCATGGCATACGTGAAAAGCCGATCCGATAGAATACATTGTTTGTTCAAGCATTTAAGCGGGTGCGATTTTCGAGATATAGACCATGCAGTAGGCCTTCGCTGTGCGACCTGCTTGAGTCAATTGTTTGAGCATCGTGGCGGGTTGCGCGGAGAAGTTAGCTGATTGAATGGTATGCTGCTCACAGGAAATTATCCAGTCACTTAAGGGGCTTTCGCTGGTTTAACTTTTGTTTGCTTTTCGCTTATTTCAGTGAACTGTTATGGTGTGCGCCCAAGACGCTGTTACGTCGATTAGGAGAGAATCTATTCATGAAGCCCCAGACTACTGAACTTTCTTTTAACCCGGAACATCAGGCTAGTCGTCGACGCGAGCTTTATGGGCTGCTGGGGGATCTGCCACCTCGCAGTAGACAAGTTAGTGGAAAGCAAATTGCTGTTGAATCGACCAGTGCTTACACGCTGGAATCCCTGATCTTGGACTTGAATGGAGAGGAACTGGTCCCGGCATATTTTGCGTTGCCACGTGGTCATACTAGCCCTTGTCCAGTGGTGCTTTACAACCATGCGCATGGCGGAGATTATACGCTTGGGAAGGATGAGCTGCGCTGCTCAAGAAAGGAGCTTATGCCGAAGCCGTATCTCGATGATTTAATTGAGCATGGCTTTGCCGTGCTTTGTATTGATCATTGGTTGTTTGGCGAGCGAAGTGGGCGTGATGAGCTAGACTTCTGTAAAGAGATGCTGTGGCGGGGGCGTACTCCGTGGGGGATGATGGTGTATGATAGCATCAAGGCGCTGGATTATCTCGAAATGCGACCAGAAATTGATTCGAAACGGATTGGTGCTCTGGGCTTATCGATGGGAAGCACGATGACTTGGTGGCTCGCAGCTTTGGATGGGCGCATAAAGGCAGGAGCGGACCTGTGTTGTTTGACGGACTTCGATTCGTTGCTGGCTGAAGACGGTCTCTGTGAGCATAGCCTCTACTACTATGTGCCCGGATTACTAAAGCATTTTAGCACGGCAGATATCTGTGCGCTTGCCGCGCCGCGTGCGCGACTGGCATTAGCTGGAAGCTTCGATCCTTTAACTCCAGTGGCTGGTTTGAAGCGGATAGATGAGGCCTTATCAAAGCTTTATGCCAAAGCGAATTATCCTGATCACTGGCGTTTGGAGATATTCCCGCAAGGGCATCAGGAGTCTCAGGGGATGCGTGATGCGGCTATAGGTTTTCTATTGCGCTATTTGTAGAGTCCACTGCTGGCTCGGGTGAGACCATATCTAATATGGAATTTCTATCGTGACGCTTAATCCGCCGGCCCGTGCGTTCTCCAGCAACAGGCGACCGCCATGCAGGCGAACGACCCGTTCGACAATTGTCAGGCCAAGTCCGGCTCCGCGCTCGGTCCGTGAAACGTCTTCGCGTGCGAATGGCTTCGTCAACTCGGTCGGGATGGTCGATTGAATGCCTGGCCCACCGTCAGAAACAATGATTTGGACGTTGTCGGAATTGCGGCGAGTTTGTACGCGGACTGGGCTTTCGCCATAGCGAATCGCGTTATCAATGAGGTTATCTATCGCGCGTCGAATTGAATGCTTTCGAAAAATGAATGGCTCTAGTTGGCCCAAATTTACTTCAACGAGATGGCCCCGAGTGGCAAAGCGCTGAGTGCAATCTTCAACGAGGGCATTGAGGTCGTTTACCTCGGGCGTCTCTTCGCTGCCGTCACGAGCATAGTCAAGGAATTGCCCCAGTATGGCGTCGATATCGTCGATGTCTTGGATCATCGCAGGGTCGGTGTGACTGCCATCCAATTCCATTGCGATGCGAAGGCGGGTGAGTGGCGTCCGAAGGTCATGTGAAATACCCGCTAGCATAAGGCGGCGGTCCGCTTCGAGCTTCATCAAATCACGCGACATTTGATTGAAGCCTTCGCAGAGTGCGCGAACTTCCTCCGGCCCGCTCACATCCAGTATCTCAGGAGGCTCACCGTGGCCAATTTTTCTGGCAGCCTCTGTCAGGTAGCGCAGTTTTCTGGTCAGCTGAAATACAATTAGGTAGGCGCCACCGACAGCTAATGCTATTTTCAGCCATAAAAACCAGGCTTTTGCATTGGAGACAGTCTCAGTGGGGCTCAAGGGGAACTTGAGCCAATATAATTCATCGTTCGCCGGAAAACGCAGCCAGCTCGTGGCGCTATTCTTTTCGCGCAGTGAGAGCGCCAATGGTCCCAAGCGTTCCTGTAGACTTTGACTTAAATCACCCGGTAGGTCATCTGGTTCATGCGGAACTAATTCCGGTCGATCTACGGAGTCAGGAATGATTTCAATCACGCCGAAGTGCGGTAACTTAAGCAAGTGTGTGCTCGCGTTTGGGGTATCAGATGGTTGCGACAGGATGAGCGCCTGGGCCATTGCAACCATGTCAATGATGGGGCGTTCGAACGCGGGCTTGACTTGAGTTTCTATCAGGTAACCTGCCGTTGCATACCAGAGGGCCTGCACGATTAAAATAATTGCAACGAGGTAAATCGCCGTACGGCCAAGAAGGGTGTTCCAGACTGTCTTCATGATGCTAAGGAACTGTCTGGCACAAAGACATAACCAAAGCCCCAGACTGTTTGGATGTAGCGTGGTTTGGACGTGTCCTCTTCGATCAGTCGTCGCAAGCGAGAGATTTGTACATCCATGCTGCGATCATACACACCGTGTTCTTTCCCGCGTGAGAGGTCCATGAGCTTATCTCGTGAGAGCGGTATCTGGGGATGCTTTGCAAGGGCTTCCAGCACCGCAAACTCTCCAGTTGTCATCAGAAGGATTTCCCCAGACCGGCTGAGTTCTCGGGTGCTCAGGTTTAATTCGAATCCACCGAAACGAATAACCTTAGGCACAGGCGATGGCGCTCCGCATACTGGCATTGGTTGTCTGCGGCGAAGCACGGCATTGATGCGGGCGACTAATTCACGGGGACTGAATGGCTTCGATACGTAGTCGTCTGCGCCGATTTCTAACCCTACGACTCGGTCTATTTCATCTCCTTTCGCGGTGAGTATGATAATCGGCACATCCTCACCCCTTCCACGCAGTCGCCGACAAATTGAAAGGCCATCTTCGCCCGGTAGCATTAAGTCGAGGATCATCAATTTTATAGGATGTGCCGCCAGAGTTTCATCCAGACGTCGGCCATTGGCCAGAGTTAGGACTGAAAATCCCTGCTCCTTTAAATAACGCTCCAAGAGCGTTCTTGTCCGATCGTCATCTTCTACGAGGAGTATGTTATTGGGCGCCGCCATAATGATCTCTCAAAGACTATACTGAACGAGTCTGTTGAGTAGAGTCTGTAATTTGTAACAATATGTTTCCAATAGCAGCTTTGGAAACAATCTTTTGTACTCTTGGCAGCGACACTGGCATCGGAACATTGAATGAATGTGGGCACATGAACCACTCAATCATATCTAATACCCGTGGCGTGGCGTCGCATCCCATGGAACATTGCCTTATTTATGCCGGACTCGTTCTGAGTTTCGGTTTCCTTACACCGGAGGCAGCCGCTCAAGTAACACCTTATCAATCGGCCGAAAGCATGGTCGTCGTGGATGAGTCGGGTGATGCATATGAAGTGGTAGAGGAATCGACCAAATCCGAAAAATCATTTTCGGTAAGCGACATTGTCGCTTCGTATTCGTTTTCAAGCGATGCCGACGTCGAGAATGGCGGAAAGCTCGGCTCAGTTGAAGTGCAACACTTCGACGCCCAAATAGGAATTTCCCTTCCATCGCCAGAAAGCTGGCATTTTTCCACCGAACTTTATTATTCACGCGATGAACTCAAGCTCACTGGCACAGTTCCCTTACCCGACCACCTTCAGTCTCTGGGTTTTAATTTTATGGCAGTGAAAAATCTGAAGGAAGTATTTGGCGAAGGGTGGACAGCAGCGCTAATCCTGAACCCCAGCTTTTCATCGGACTCTGGGAATTTTTCGGGTGAGAGCTTTATCTTCTCGGCAGTTGCGACTATCGGGCAACAGGTGAACCCCGACCTTTCCTGGCAATTGGGCATTATGGCAGCAACGGAAGGGACCGACCTCGTGCTACCCGTGATTGCTGTTCGCTGGGAGTTCGTGCGCGACTGGAGTCTCTTGGTTGGATATCCCGTGACTGGTATTTCTTATGAGTTAACTGAAGACTTGAGCTTGACCGGCGGCGCGATTTTTCATGCCGGTGGAACTTACCACGTAACCGAAGCTCCAGTGCGAAATCTGAATGATACGTATCTGGAGTATCAAGAGATACGCGTGGGTCTGCGGGTGGATTACAAGGTATACCAAAACCTCTATTTGCAAGCCGACGGGGGCATGGCAATCGAAAGAAACTTCGATTATTACGACAGAGGCTATGAGCTGGATGGAGACTCTGCAGCATACGGTCGTATTAGCATTCGCTACAGTTTCTAACTTGGATATTGAGGTTCTCTTGAGGGCGAATCTGTTCAACCAGGAGAAGCTCGGTTAGACTGCTTCAAACTCTATAAACTGCTAGAATTCGAAGCTGGCGGTTATGTTTCCGAACCATTGGGGCGCGTCTTGGTGCTTAAATTCGCGGGATCGCAGTGTAATCAAATACTTTAGAGAAAAGTTGTTGTATGAAAGACCCGCGCCGCCATGAAACTCACCCACTAGATATTCTTTATCCACGCTGGGACTAGACTTAAACGTATTGCCGTCCAGGAACAGATTGCGGGCAATCGCACGGCCATCGAAGCCAAGTATTCCGTAGATGCTGAAACTGCCCGAAGCTGAGTCTTCATCACGCAGGGCTTCACCCAGGGAACGACCAGCGCCAATGCTTTCGATGGGGAGTGTGTCGGGTAAATTATAGCCAAATCGAAGCGTTCCAGTCGCATTTATATAATCGTATACCGTGCCGACTACGAGCCCTGGTCCTGTCGATAAATCCCAGTCAAAGTTTTCGCTAATCTTCCCATTCCAAAGCCAACGTTTCTGATAAGACAGAACAAAGGCCAGCTCGTTCGAAAGCTGAGAGTCCCAGCCCATTGGGTCTGTGGTCGCCAATAGATCATGAACCAGCTTTTGTGTTTCCTCAGCTTGGGATGCGGGGCCGACCATGCCGATGTTTAGCTGCAAGATATCGACCGTATCATCATTGTAACGCCCGATCCCAGCGCCTCCATAAAGCCAGCCCGCATAAGGGCGGTCATTCGGGTCGGGCGTAACGAGAGAGGTATTGGATGGAGTGAACATTGACTGGCCCATCAAAAAGCGTGCGCGGTAAACATCACCTTCCGATTCGCGCCCGGGGAAAAGCGATGTGATCAAGCTTACTCCTTTGGGCAGTTTGCCATTGGTTTTCAAGTCACCGCTGACCCAAGACAACTGAAGTCCATTCGTGTAGTCTCGATCAGTGCCTCCACCGAAGAAGTCATTCTCCCACTGAAGTGTTAGACTACCGTGCAGAAGTGGGTTTTGCTGCTGCGCGGAAGGAGGCTGGGTGCCGGCTAGGGTTGCCGTGCAAGTTAAGATATTCGCCAGCATCATCAGGCTATAAGTTCTCATCGCAATGTAGTTGCTCGTTTCATCAGGCATTTTCATTTGTTTGCCGCGATTGATTAGTCTCGTCCGTATATCTGAGTTTCGCCCTCTTGAAGCGTGATAAACTCGCCTTCAGGAATGCCCGCGCTAGTTATGACGGCCTCCAAGTCGAGTAGGGGTTGGTCGATGGATTCTCCAGAAAGTTGGAACGTTCCGAAATGCATTCCCACGCTTTGCTTTGCCCCGAGGTCGCGATGAGCAATCACGGCTTCATTTGGGTTCATGTGTATCGCCCGCATGAACCATTCAGGCTCATAGGACCCGATCCCAAGCAGCGCCAAATCTAGGGGGCCTAGACGACGATTGATCTCCTTGAAATGAGTGGAGTATCCCGTGTCGCCACCGAAGTATATTTTTCGCTCACCGGCGGTTATCATGTAACTTCCCCAGAGGGAATGTTGGCGATCGCATATGCCTCGATTCGATTGATGCTGTGCCGGGGTAAAGGTAACCACGAAGCCAGGTCTGATTTCAATCGCCTCCCACCAATCGAGTTCAACTATATCCGTGTAGCCTATTGATCGGACCAACTCATAGTCACCGATAGGAACAAAGATTTTCGGCGAAAATTTTTCATTGAGCTGCTTCAGCGTTTCCAGATCCAGGTGATCATAGTGGTTGTGACTTATTAGGATTATATCAATCTCGGGCAGATCATTTAAGCCAATGCCTGGATCTCTAACGCGTGCGGGCCCAGCCCAGCTAACCGGGCTTGCTCGTTTTGACCAAACCGGGTCGGTAAGAATGTTGATGCCACCGATTTGGATGAGGAAGGTCGCATGGTTTACAAAGGTTAATGCGATCTCTTGTTCACCCAGTTGCACTGGCAACTCAGGCTCCGACGTATTCTCAACCCACTTCGGCCACTCGGCGCGCTCATCCCCAATCATTCTAAATGCATCTCGAAACTTGGGAAGGGACGTTGCAGGCAGGTTTGGATTAAAAAATGTTTCTCCGTTGTAGTGGTCCGACGGAGCCAATTGATCTTTCCGTCCGCCGCTTCGATCTGAGCAGCAAGAAACAGCGCCTAGAAGTGTGAGTATTGTCACAGTTAAACGAAACGTTTTGGATTTAAATATCTTAGCCAGCACTTGGTTTTTAGCTTCAGGTTGTCGGTGAGTAAGGCGTCCTGCATGGCGTCGGCTTCATGCTCGTCGCAGTGGGGGCTTGTGTAGAAAGCTTCCTTTTTCAAACCCCCTGAGTACGGCCTGCGCTCAGACCAAGTAATCCTTCTGGTCCGACCAATTGATGTCGCTCGCTAGAGTGCAAAAGATTGTTTCTAATGTAGCTGGTAGAAACAATTCGTTACAAATCCCTGCAACTTACACCCGCTATACCTGTAGAACTATACCGGTGAGCGCCTGGGTTTTAGGCGCGTCAATGAAAACTCAGCCTTGGCTAATGCTGTATCGAGAGCGGCGACTCGGCCTCACCAATCATCGCAGGCAATCGCGTTCGTATGGTTTACGTGGCGGAATGAACGCGTTATGATTATTGGAAACTTAGATTGTTAGTATATGTCTGCTCACAGACTAGAAATCTAAGTGGGCTAAAGTTTGGTGCATGGTGAAACGACGGAACTGGTCGTTCATTGGTGCAGCCGAAATTCAATGTATGCACCTGGTGCATGGAGAGGAGGTTGATTGCTGGGATATGCTGCTATAACCGTATATTAAAAGCTGATGTAGTTCATTTCTGCAGGCCAGTTGATTTAACCCCAAACATAATTAAAGTTATGATGTCACGTATATGTTTCTCCTTGGTCAACGCGAAGCTTCTTGCTTCAATTGCTGCAATAAGCGCCCTAAACGTCAGTTTGAGCCATGCCCAAACTATCGTCATACATGGAACCGCGCCTGACTATGTGCTGAATGGAAGCTTTGAAACAGCTGCTGATTGGTGGATTGGGCCCTCGGATGGAGGGACTGCGACAACCTTGTCTGGTGACTTGGGCTTAGTTAGAGGTTTGTTGCGAAGAACCAATCCGGGAATTCCCAGCGATGGAACGAATTACGCTGTTGTTGGCGCAGATAATAATAGCGGATCGCCATCCAACCAGCGCGGATTTTATGTAAACACGGGCTATGTTTTGAATGAAGGCGATACGTTCAACTTTAGCTTTTGGCATGGAGCTCATTTTCCATCAGCACAAGGCTATGAGGGCGCTCAGTTTGAGTGGCAACTCTTCACCACTACAACGAATGGCGCTGATGGAGTCATCGATGGTGTCGTTGCGTCAGGTATTGTGGACGCCATCAATGACTTTGACCTAACTGAGCAGAGCTATTCTTCCATTGGCAGCGTCACAGCTGGAATGGACGGCAAGACTCTGTTTGTCGCATTCTTGCCTGCATCTAATATGGTTGGTAAATTTATCGCATTGGACGAGGTGAACTTAACAACCATTCCTGAAGCTTCAACTTATGGCCTGGTTTTTGGCGTTTTATCTCTGGCAGTGGTTGCGAAGCGTCGCCGTAGCAAGCGTGCTGCTCGGCTCTAATATTATTCAGCACCTTTTTTGACTACGGCAACTGGCCTTCCCAGTTGCCGTTTTTATATAGAAGGGCCGAACAGTAAGAACATGGTGTTGATGCAAAGTAGAGAGTTTGCTTTCACCACTTATAGATAGACTGACAGCGATTAATCGACGGTTGTCCTGCTAAGTCACTGAAGCTTTCGTCAAGAGATTCTGCTGACTGACTGCTGTTTTTCCAGAATGCCACCTGCTTTGAATCGTCATGATTTTAGGATATTGTGGAATGCCAATCTCGTTGCGATGTAAGTGAGCGGTTAGCATGTCCACGGCAGCGCTGCCCAAGAGTATGGGTTGTTGGTCGACACCGCTGATTGTTTGATCTAAGTTCGTGCAATCCAGGCTGGCGTAACCCAAGTCATCTGGAACTTTAATGCCCCCTTCTGCGAGGGTTTCAAGCCTTGGGCTTGAATTTGAAATTATTGCATCTGCTTGATGTTTCTTTAACCAATTGACCGCTGATTGAGATTCTAATTTATCTGTATACTCATACTGCCCGGGGAGAGTTTTTCTGGATTCAACTTCTGGAGAAGCGGAGGTAACCAAAATGGGAATTCTAAGATCTGTTGGAATATCTCTTTCGTAGGCGGAATAAGCTGCGACATAGGCGTCTTCCGAGCGTAAACGCATTTCGGTTGTGAGTGCGAGGGCAATTCTCTTGTAGCCAAGTGTCTTTAACTGGGCTAAGACAAGTAGCATGTTTGCATAGTAACTTGTCGAAATTCGATTGAGATTTGGGTGCTGTAAGAATCGGCCAATGTAAACGCTAGCGAAGTGTTGCCAGTCTAACTCTAACTCCCTGTGCTCTCTGTCAAAGGGGAATATAATCACCCCTTCAATATTCCTGGCATGTAGAACGCCATTCAAACGCTTGGCTGACATTTTATACTCATAAAGAGAAAACTCTTCTAGCTTGAACCCCAATGCATCAGCTCGCTCCAAAGTTCCTTGATGCATTTGCTTTAGAAAGTTGACGCGTTCCCAATTTTTCCAGCAAGTTATCAGTGCAATCGTAGATCTCGCTTGTTGCCTGACATGTGGCAATTGAGCCATTAATTTTGACACCATGGGATGTGGCCGATAGCCATTGTCTTCAGCGATTTTTTGGATACGTTCCCTAGTAGAACGGGAGATGTGAGGATTGTTTCTCAATGCGCGGGAGACCGTGGAATGAGAGACTCCAGCGATTCGGGCGATTTCGCGGATGTTCATGCACTAACTAATAAGTAGATTTGAATGTAAGGTGACGGGTGCAGATTCGACAGGACGTGCGGTTAGGAATAGTTAAGGTGTTTATTTAAACGTTATATTATTCCGGTTCTGACGATCAAGTAAATTGGATTACATTGATAAAGCGACTCAGTTGTAACGATAGGAGCGTGTAAGGCGCCAAGAGTTGTGCGTCAGTTAATGGATTTATTGAATATCTAAGCTCCCATGATTAGAAGAGGAAGGATGGCGGATTAGGCATGAGGAAACCCTCTTTATTTTGTGCGATATCCTTGACTGAAGGAGTATTAACCAAGAATCTATAACGTATTACTTTCTGGCGTGAAGTCAGAATGCTTCTACCTGATCGAATTGATAAAATTCTGAAACTGTGACCCGAACTTTTTATCCTAATCCGATTCTTTCCGGTATGCATCCGGACCCAACTATATGCCGAGTTGGCGACTATTATTATCTGGCTACTAGCAGCTTTGGACAGTTTCCGGGTGCGCCTTTATATCGTAGTCGAGATTTGCGCGATTGGGAATTTGTACGGCATATACTTTCGCGTCCAGAACAGTTAGATTTTGTTGCAGAGCAGCGGCTGGGGACTGCAGGCATATTTGCGCCAACGCTTCGTTATTACTCAGGTAAGTTCTACCTTATCACCACCTTAATTGGTAATCGAGGTCATTTTATCGTAACGACGAAAGACCCAGCAAGCGAATGGTCTGATCCCATATGGATAGATGCCGATCATCAAGGTGGAATCGATCCCTCGATTACCTTTTTAGATGATGGAACAGTGCTTTGCCAAGTCACTGCCGATGCTCGCCATAACGAGCCTCATGGTATTGTGCAATTTGAGATCGATCTTGAATCAGGAAAAGGATTAAGCCCACGAACTTTTCTTAGTCCCGGGTTTGGGTGGAAGGCGACTGAGGGGCCGCATCTATTCCGTCGCGGCGACTTTTGGTATTTGTTGACGGCTGAAGGAGGCACGGAGGCGAATCATCGGATTGCAATTGGGCGTTCGTCTTCCCCATGGGGTCCTTGGGAAGCCTGTCCCCACAATCCGATATTAACGCATGCTGGCATCGAATCGCCAATTCAGAACACCGGTCATGGAGATTTCGTTGAAGGTGAGAACGGACAATGGTGGATGGTCTTTTTAGGTGTGCGCCCAGTGGGCTACCCACCGGTACATCTTTTCGGTCGGGAAACCTTCTTGGCTCCCGTTACATGGTCGGCAGATGGTTGGCCGATTATTAATCAAGGCAAACCGGTGGAGTTATCCGATAACGGACTTCACTACGATCTGAATTGGACGGACCGATTTGATTCCAAAGATGGCTTTTTGCATCATCGTTGGGTGACGATTGGGCGGGCATATCGCAGCGTCTATGACCAGGGTTCAACGATTGGGCTTAAATTGATAGCTCAATCGGCTAATTTGTCCTCTCCGGCAATTAAGTCATGGGTGGGGACGCGATTGAACAGTTTAGGCGTTATTTATGAGTGTGAGGTCGCACTGAAAGATGCAGAGGTCGAGGTTGGTATATCTGTTTTTATGGAGTCTTATGGTTACTTTTCTTTGGGGGTTATTGCGGCCAAAGAAGCCAGTCGTATTGGGGTGAGATTTACCCAGCAGGTTCTCGATTTACACTCGATGAAGGAGAGGGAAATCGCGGTGCAGGAGAGCTACCGCTTACGTATGGAGTTAACAAACGGGCCGGAGGGGTGGAAAGGGGACCCGAGCAGTTTCATCTTCTCAGTCATGGAGGATAGCGGCGAATGGGCAGTCGTAGGGCGCGGCCAATGCCGACTGCTTTCAACTGAATTGATTGGCGGCTTCGGCGGACTGTTCACTGGTCCATATTGCGTCGGTAAAGAGGGAGCCGTTGGCCGGATACTGAGTTTCAGTAAGCTGCGTAGCCGCCCCGAACTTCTGTGATTGTGAAGGGGCGATCAGCTCTTGTTTTTTAGGATAATGACAGTACGTGCAATGTATTAATTTTGGGGTAAAATGATTAATGTTAATATTAGTGAATGAAAAGTATGGGTGCTTGTTTGGTGAAGTTTTCTGAGAAGTGCGCTTCAGAGACCTGTCACTGAGTAACGATTCAACGTTTTATACAATGGGGATTGCTCTTGAGTCACAGAGCGTGTATCTACGATTGGTCTGCGTGGATGAGGTCAGGGATTAGGCGTATATCGATATTACCCCTGGTGCGGTCATTGCTCGGAATAATCATGACCAAGTAGCGAAAGTTTTCTGAAAACGTCCAAGTTGATGCATACAGACGTTTTGCTTTTCCATTTGCGCTCTCGGCGAGCTTAACTGTCACCTCAAAATCCTTGGGATTCGACACTTTCGCATAGGCGGTCGTTTTGGGCGATAGAAGGAATTTCTGATCATCAATCATCCCAGCGATTTGCTTGGTTGTGAAATTGAATATCCGATAACTGCCTGGGGGAGATATTTCGACGCTATCATCAATGACGCTAATATTGTAGAATTTATCTTCGGCGCTTGATTTCGAAAATACCAGCAATGGGGATTCCGGGGCCATGGAGATATCAACGCTGGCAATGGGAGTCCGGATTGACTCGTTCTTCGCATTCTTGTCATCGACGTAAAAGGTAATCGGATTCGGGCCTGAGTATTCAACCCAATCCGTTCTACTGTTGGAATATATTCTTATCGGTGAGCCACCGGTGGGCGCCAGATAGATGCCTGAATTGTGTGGATAGTTTAGGGCGAGTGCACGGAACTTTAGGTAAACATCTGGTTGATTCCCTTGTCCGCTTGCGCTTATCGCTGAGACTAATAGAGAGAGTATGAATATCGCTATGCTTTTGGATGCTATCATATGTCGCCCTTACTAAGCCACCGCGCGGAGACGATTTCGAATCGGCGGCCAAACTGTTTATTGCTTTCGCTGGTTAATTGCGTGAGAGGAGTTTCTGGTGAGTCGCTATCGCCATCCACAAATTCAGGTATGCGCCTGACCACAGCCTCAATGACTGCTTCAGATTCGATGCTGTTGGTTAGCGCATTTTTCACATTGCCATATGAGCGTATCACAAATGTATCTGAGCGCGCAGAAAGGTAGGGTGCTAAAGGTGTAAGCACATCTGCTTGTGTCAGATACTGGGGCAAGCCAACGCCGGTATACGCAGTAAGATACTCGTCGTTGAAGTAGCCTTTTGCATCTGCATAAGCCTTCTCGTAAAGAAAGGCGTCATTGACATCTAGAGAATCTATGGCGGCCTGAATGGCGCCTTTATTGCCAGTGTCGGAATTCACTATTTCACGGTTTACGAAATCTGAGAGTGATAGGTATGGGCCACGGGCTTTTACCTCGTTGACGATTGCCTGCGCTAAGGCGCGACGTTGGGTGTCGTCCAAACCCTTGGGGCCACGCCAATGCTCGGCGCTTGAGCCATTGGGCAGTGTTGCCCGAGGGAAGATCGTTAAGTCTGCGTTACCTTCCGTCGCATAGCCAGAGATTGGATCCAGGTAGGTGTAGTCGACGCCTAGGGTGGAAGCCAGAAAAGCATCCCATGCATCCACTGACAGGCTGTTGACATTGAAGCCGCCCTCTATTGCAAAATACTGAGCCGTTTTGCTGAAGCCATCGATTGCTGATAGGTCTTGAACTATTTCTGTCGTTTCGGTCCCTGTGCTTGAATCCAGAACATCTGGTGTGCCGACATATTGCATGCGTTCATTGCTTAGCTGCGGAAGCTGATGACTGCTGCGGGCTGATTCGACTATGCCAGTGAGTGTTGTCGATAGGTCTTTACTTTGCTTCACGTCTCCGACCAGATTCATTTGAGGCGTGAGCGATGAAAAAAAGTATTCATCAAAGAGTGCTTGGTTGGATAGATACGACAGGTCGTACTGTGTGTAGCGTGCGACATGGTCGCCGATGATTTCATCGCGATTAAAAGCACCGCCTGTCCATGAATTGCCAATGGCTTGACCTGGCATGTAGGCTGAGTCCGCGATGTGAGCATGCTGAAAAGTCGCCAGTGAGCGCATTGGATACGTGGGGATTTCCGAAACTACCAGATGATTTTCAGATGCCGAGGAGTAGCCCTCGCCAAAGAAGCCGCGATCATCGAGCTCCTGAATGTCAGTGTAGTTGCTCATGGCGCCCATCTGATAAGAATATGGCACGGAATTAACCCCGTGTGAGAACTGGGTATCCACATTCCCCGAAAATGGCGACATTGTGCCGATAAATTCTGAGGGAGATGGCACTAGAGCTAAATCCGGTTGGACTGGATTCTGATACAAACCCATGTATAGGAATGGCATTTTTCGATTTGGATAGGAGCCAATTGTTGAAGGATCGACTACTAGTGGAAATGGTCCAGAATTTCCGTTTTCCCCGTAGAGCAGATGGTGTAGTTTACCCTTAGTGTTACCATTCTTAGGGCCCTCAAGACTGATCGCTATATATTGGAGAGTCGTATCTGTATCAATTAAACTACCCCCGTATTGCAGCTCAGATTCTGGGACGTAGGCTAGAGTAGTGGTGGGTTGAATAGACTCTTTTGAACGTAAGTCTCCCCATGGGTTATTTGCATCTTCAAACCCTGTCCATGGATAAAAGTTTAGTTCCATGGGTTGTGAACTGCTGGCGCTTATCTGATGTATAATTCCGTTATTATGTGGCTCATGATATAGGTTTGTTCGGCGTCCCAAAATGAAGCCTCCCTGCTTGTTGAAGCCAGGTTGCAAGTGAATGGCGCGTGTGTTTTCATCTGGCACCTTATTCAACTCGTTGTATGGAGTGGGCGTCGTATTGGGATCAGAGAAGAAGCGAACTTCTCCAGGTTCAAGCACGATGCTGGCTTCATCATCGCCTAAGATAAGGTCAGTTCTAATCAGAAAACCGCCATCCATTGTGCGCCGCGTGGCTGCCAACTCACATGTAATTTGTGGGATCGAAAGTATGTCTTTATCCAATCCATTGAATGCGCCGTCACCTCCACCTGCCTGATAACTGGGTAAGTGTTGGCCAGCAGCAGCCAAGGTTGTTGGAGCCAGTGAAAATAAAAATCCGAATGAACCTTCAGACCGTATTCGAAGCCCGCCTTGGAATTCAATTGCGACGTTGTATGGATTCCACAGACACACCACTGGTTCAATGACCAGACTGATCGCATTGATGGAGCCATCGGCTTTTTCAAATTTTCCGCCTTTGGGCACACTTCCGTCTTCAGTCTCTGCAATATAATTGTATTTCGGAACGCCTTGGTCTTCGTAAAGCGAGAATATATAGATGACCCGATTCATGATTGGCATGACTTCGTGTTTGGTGAGTCGGGTTACTTTAACGCCAGAATGTCCTCCGTTCTTTACCGTAACCGTTGTGTTCAGAAAGTTATCGTTTTTATTGGGACTATTTCGAATGTCGCCTCCGTTATCAGATTCCATCGTTGCATAATATCCCTTTTCGTTGCCTTTACTGCCGATGTCTTCTGCCGATGGACCAAATGGGCGCATGGCTACTGACGGTTGAACATTATTGTTTTTAACGTCTTTATAGAGCCGGTAAAAATCGCGAAGCTTGTGCCAGGTTGGGCCACGTATGAATGCGTTCTCTCCGTATTTGGGCACCGGCTGCTTAAAGAGGTAGCTCACTTGATCGTTGTTCGCCGGGTCGATGTAGTTGCCGCCATCGGTTGGCGGTAGGCGGTCCCAGTTTGTAAATTCAGGGCGATTCGTATTGCCACTGTATGGGGTTAGAGCGAAATCGGCGTCATCCAATTCAAAAAGAAGGCTGAGGTCCTTTTTTAGCCCACCTTGCCGCGTGTTCGTTTGCAGCGCTAGAGAATTGTAAGTAACGTCGTGGAAATGATCCTTTAACGCGTTTCCCCAAATGCTGTTGCCAGAGTTCAAGGAAGGGTCTGCGAGTTTCATGTCCTGAGTGCTGGCTGTTCGCGAGACGGCTTTCGCCAAGTCAGAGTCGCCTTCCCAGATAAGCGTTTCGAGACCATCAATAACCTGCGCGCCATAGCGAGATGGGGCGCTCAATTCCATGCGGGTTGTTACGTTGGGCGTATTGTCTGGATAGGCGGTTTCTCCACGCTCGGCACGGCTTGTTAAGTTAACATCAGCTTTTTGGCCTTCATCGGCGATCCAGTAGGCGTACTCGCCGGTAGTCCCAATATCGACTTTGGGCGCTGCAACATAATTCGCGATTTCATTCGTTGAACCGGAACCCACAAGCACGACGGTCGATGTTGGATCAGTAGGCTCGCCGTCGGCTTTCAGTAGACTACCAACTGGTGGGATCTTTTCACCAGAATCTTCGGAGCTGAAATTTTCGTAACCAGAAACTAGCCAGCCAAGATCCTTTCCATAATTCGGATTCGGAGTGCCGTCATCGTTTAATTCTTTGGTGTCCCAGACTACGCTCCAATGGTAAACTGAAGAGCTTTCATCCAGATTTGGCTGAAGAAAGACTGGCGAAGCGCTGGTGCGTTGATCGGCGCCCAACTGCTGTTGCAGGTTACCCAATGCGACATTCAGTCCAAATAATGCATTTTGCCGGGCTTCCGTTTGCTTTTTAGAGGCAGTTGTGCTTCCCAACTCAATTTGAGTGGTGACTGCCAGGCCCATCAGCAACAGGAAAATCATGGCCATCAGTGACAATGCTATCACGAGCGCAAAGCCACGGTCGCGCGATGACTTTTCAGGGGGAATAGATTTTAAGCAAACTGGAGTCATGGGAACTGTTGGGGATTAACTTTGGGGGCAACGCCTATGCTGTGTTGCTATTTTTACTGAGTGGGGCGCCTAGGCTTTGCTGGCTGCGCAATGTTTAATTTAATCGTGGTAGAGGGTCAAATCAAATGAGTTGTGATGCATAGCTATAGATGAAGATTTCTAAGGACTTGCACGTTTCGGGCGAAATCGAATGGACATACTATGAAATGCTTATTGGTTTAGTTCAATGGCGCCCCATTGCTTGGGTTGGTTGGCTAAGCCATTGGCCTTAACACGAGGCCAATATACCTCACGGGGACCATGTGGCCCTTTGACGCTTAAGTTGAAATTCAATCCGAATTGTTGGCCTATCGTTGGCGAGGATGAGCCTTGAACTTCGTCCCAGGGAATGAGGAATTCCATCGTATAGCCAGTGTCAGTTTTTAGGGCGGAGGATTGCGGAAGTGTGATGTCATAGCGAGTTTCCTCAATCTCATTGGCTCTCTTCCATTGCCCAAGAAATACACGATTGATATCTGTTTGCGGCACCGCCCAGAATTGGTGGTCGCCGCTGCTAAAGGAAGATGCTAGCTTATCGTTATCAGCATCGATAAAAAGCTCAAGCGTATCGGTTTGCCAGAATGTGCGGGGACTGGCTCCCAAGGCTTTTGAGTCTTCAACGTTTAGGCCTATCCAGATTCCTTGATCGGTCCAACCTAACCAGATATCGGCTTGAGCCTCTCCATAGCTCGAGCCTACCATCCATTCGGGCAGTTTATTCTGCGCAGGCCATTGGGAAACCTGACCATCGAACCAACCGTTGCCTGGCAATCGATGAATAGTCAACATGGGCGGAATCAGCGGCTTCTCGGTTTTGAAACCTGTATCTTCAAGAACGACAAGAGGTGGGTTGCTCAATTCTACATCGGCGTTCCACTCGAATTTTAGAGTGACATCCCGCTCTTCAAGCGGTTGTAGATTCTCTACAACAACTTCTTTGGTGATCGCGCGCCATGACTCCGGGAGTTCGAGTTTAAGTGTAGGGCTCTGGGCGATATTACGTTGATTGGTTACCGTGGTGGTTACTTCAACTGGTCCTGCGTTATTGGGCATCCCACCAACGGTGAGAATATATGGCTCCAGAACATGGGCCTCAAGATACAGCTTAGTTAGGAGCTTACCATTCTCCAAGACATCAATGCTGAGCGGCTCGATGCCTCCTTGGGCCTCAGTTGGGGTCTTGAATGGAATGGTAACGGTTTGGTTTTGCCCGGAGGCGGATTTTACACTGTATTCGGCTTTATCGCTTTTCCAGCCGCTGGGCAGATTGGGTTTCAGGATTACCGCATTGTTCTTATCGCTCTGGTTATCGATTCGAACGACGATCTCCGTTTTCTCGTTGGCGACGGTTGCCATGAAGAGGTGCGAATCAATGGAGTATGCCGCGCGCTGCAAAATGTCCGAGTCCTTCGATAACCCAACGGCATAGGTCGGCGAAATGCCTAGCTTGGCTTTGCTTCCTGGCAGAGGATTTGCGTAATGGTCGTAAAGCGCCACACCCTTGCCAAAGTCTATTTCGATTGGGTCGTCACCTTTTGCAATGCGCCATGCTGCGGCGATGTATTGTCCATTTTCCTCGAACACGTAGCCCAAGGTTCCGGGGCCTGCATTAAAGCTGCCAATAAAGTTTAGCGAGGGGAGTAAGTGCGTCATACCTGCCATTGCGCACAAGGATGGCTTGGGTTCGCGATTCGCTGTCATCAAACCGCATGCGTCGAAGAACAACTTTGGCTCCGGTGAGTCGAAGTGCCAAAACCAGAATGATTTATCGATGCCGGCTGCAGCAAACATCATGTAAGCACGGGCCAGGTAAGCGGCCTGCTGTTCTTCGGTGACGACTTGTCCGGCTGCCGTATCCCAGCCAAACTCACTGATGAATACTTCGCGATCTCTGCCGTCGGAGTGGGCGGCGGCCACGACGTCGCGCAGTTTATCGAAGAACAAGCCGGATTCGCGACCAAGGCTGCCCGTATTAAAGTTACGCACGTTGATTTCCGGAGCGTCGACTCCGGCGTAGTGGTGGACATTGACTACGTCGATATCATTAAAAGAGCCATTTTGAACGGCTTGTAGCGCCAGGTCCGGGTGGATCCCGTATCGCCCGTTTTCCACTGCCTTCAGCTCACCAAAGCCCAAGAGCTTCACCGCTTCTCCGAATTTTTTGTGATAGCTTTCATAGTGTGCCCAGTTCATTTTCTTTTCGGCGTTGCGCGCGTCTTTATCGAGTGAGTATTCGTTGTCCAATTCCCAATAGGTGTACTGTGGGAATCCTTCAAGCACCTCAGCCAGGTGGGCTACCCATGCACGGTCGGGGGGAGGATTGCCTTGGACTTCGCCATCGACAATTTTCGGACGTGGGATGGAATGCGCGAGCACGGGTAGAACCATTGCCCCTTCGTCCTTGTAAGTCTGGACAATCCCTGGGTAGCCAGGCCAACCGCTGAAGTTGCGGTTATTCTTCTTGGCGCGTTCAAGCCAGTGAAAATTGAAAACATAGTCGCGGAACCAGACAATGCCAGCATTGCGGAATGGAGTGATGAAAAGACCTTGGGCGCCATGGACATTCATGCCATAGGGGGACGCCAATTTCTCTGCCTCAGTCAAGTCATGCGGTTTGGGCGCTTCAGCAAATATCAGATAAGCTTCGGCGGGTTCGTAACCTTCGTTTTCGATCACAACTTCAGCGCGGTGCGGTCCGTATGATTCGAGGGGAGGCGACCAGGTGAATTGCTCAGTGGCTTCCACTGTATGCTTGATCGTTTTGGTAAAGATACTTTTGCCGGATGGGTCTGTCACTGTGACGGTGGCCTTGACTTGTGCCGGTTGTTCACGCCAGTTGTGGATATTGAGGATGAGCTCGGCGTCAGTGCCTGCGAAGAAGTGGCCTGGAGCAGTGGAGCTGAAGCTTGCGGAAAAGAGTGGTGTATCGGGTGCTTCAGTTTTCTTATCCTTGCCAGAGGGGTCTGCTTTCCAGTCCAGGAAACGGCCGGTTTGCGGATCAGCACGTGAAAGGTCCGTTTCTACGTTGAGTCTGCGGAGTCCGACAACGACATCCGTTTTTTCAGTGCGGGTGCCCCAGTTGTGAAACATGAAACTATGGATCGACACCGGTTGTGGAATATTTTCTGGCACCGGAATGGTTACGGTTTGCCAGCTTTCTGATTCAAACTTTGGAAAGTCGATGTTCTGCCATTCACCATAGGCATCGAGGAGTGTGAGCTTTGCTCCGGCGCCTGGATTGCTCATATTGACATCCACCGTTACGTTCTTCAATTCACCGGGAATCGTGATTGGATTTTTATTCTCCATCCGGTGGTATTCAAAGCCTTTGCCCGAGTAGGCGATCTGGACTTCCATACCAGAGTCGTCCATTGCAACGTATTTACCTGGCGCTCGGTTGTCCGCACTGGTTTTCCAGTCTTGTGGAGAGAATTGCGTAATAACTTTGGAACTGCTCTGGCCGTTCAGTCCGGTCGTGGTACTGGCCAATGCTATGGAGCACGCAAGTAACGCATTTCGGAATAGCCGTCGTATGGGCGAGTCTATGTTCATCATTCTACTTCTTTAGTTTTTTAAATTGAGCTCTTCGACTTGCAGTCGAATGAAATTAGGTGAGGTGGTTTCGACACTTTGCTTGACGCGTAAAGTTACGGTTTCGCTGTTGTCTCCATGGTCGATTACTGGCGGAACGGTCTCCAGGTAGTCTGATCCCGTCACCCAGCTATCGGACGAAAGGTCTGGGCTGATTAACACCGTGTAAAGTAGGTTGCCTGCGATGTAGCCGGTATCGGTGCTCCCGCTGCCTCCTTGTAAACGACGATAACTGAACTCGAGGTAGTGGTTGCCGCCCGAGTCTTTCACCGTGCAGTTTGGACGCTTTCCTGAAGCCCGATCAACTGGATGGCTGCCTTGCGCATACTCCAGTAAGTTAACAATGCCATCGTGATCAGGGTCGGCAGCCGGGGACTGATCTTGGATGGGCAAATGACCTAATAGATCGGCGGCCCATGCAACGAAAGTTATCGGTGCGTTGTTTCCGGTGAATGGCTCTGTTTCATACAGTGCTTCGATCTCTTCAGTGGTCAACATGCGGTTATAGATGCGGACTTCGTCAATTTGCCCCGCAAAGCCAAAACCATAATTGGCATTCAGAATGCCAATCGTGAGCGGGCAGGAGAGGGTCGGTATCGAAGTCGTGCTGATGGTGGTTGAGGCAACTTCGGATCCGTCGATGTAGAGCTTGAGGTTGTCGCTTGATTGCGAGCCATCATACGTCAAGACCATGTGTTTCCATACACCAATCTCGCTGAGCGAATAATTCGTCGTGAAACGCTGGTCGCCGATGTCCAGATTGATGTTTGAATTTGTGTGGCTAAAAATGCTGAAACAGCGTTGGTTGGCAGTGAGCCCTTGTCGCTTCGAAATCAGACCGCGTGGCTGTGAGTCGGCTATAGACGGACGAACCCACATCGAGATGCTTAGAGCGTCACTGCTGTACTCGTCTTGGTGTGGCGCTTCCACCCAGTCATCGGTTCCGTCCAATGAAATGGCGTGACTGGCGACTGCTTCATCCGTGCGCACTGAGTCTCCAGAAAGCGTCCCATCATTAAATCCTGTCGAATCGAAAGTAGTTTCGCCCGCTTGCTCATCGAACTTCCAACGCGAGATTAGTCCATTACTTAAGCTGCCCTCAAATTCAGCTGTCGATGCAGTGATGGTTACGTCGGCCGATTCCCCTGCGGTATTGGTTGCTTCTAGCCAAAAGTAGTACTGAGTGTCAGGCGATAGTCCGCTGACGAGTGTGCTGCTGCTATCGGATGCGAGTTGCTGGGTAGGCGTAGCCGGTTTAGCGTTTAGGGTATTCCAATATAGATTGTAGGCTTCTTCGTTATCAGCGTTGTCCTGCCAGCTTAGGGAAATGCTGGTCGCGGTTGGTCCAGAAGCGGCGAAGCTGGTTGGGGCTGCTGGTGGAATCAGGATATCAGTCATTTGCGATACGCTGATTGCAGCTGACTCACCACTGTCATTGCTGGCTGAGACCCAGAAAAAGTATTCGGTGTTTGGCAGTAGGCCTTCCGAGAAAAAGCTAGTTTGATCACCGGTGACAGTCGCCTGTGGGGTGGAAGGCTGCGCATCCATTGTGCTCCAAAAAATGTGGTGTTGGTCGATGACGCCAGTCGCGCCGCTCCACGCTAATTGAACACCGCCAGAGGTAACGTCCGTTACGCTAAGACTAGTTGGAGCTGTCGGCGGCTCCGGCGGGTCGTATGCTTCCAGCACGACCATTTCATAAACCTTGGCGCGGTGCTCATGCTCCGGCAAATCGGTGCGATTGGAGTCACTGATATGCAGGCGAACGTAGCGCAGGGAAGTCGCTTCGAATTTATGCTGGCGGCTGAATTCGTAGTTGTCGTTGATATCGGCAAGGGTAAACCAATCGCTTCCGTTCATGCTGCCTTGAAGCGTGTAGGCGACGACGGTTTCATTGAGCGTATACCAAGCGCCCGTGCTGTCACCTGCGTACTCGGCTTCAATTTCGAACCAACCGCTTTCCTTGTTATAGTCACGATCATTGAGGATCGTGTAGGGGCCGCCATCATAGTGGCCTGTGTTTTGGAGGTAAACTTCGTGGGCGGCGATGCTTCCAATTTTGGTGCGTCGATTGTGGAAAGGGGCATATACACGAATGCGTCCCGCTGTTGGCGATGCTTCAATCGAGGTGATGCTGCCCTTGGGCGCTACAGGTTCAATGGACGCGCTGGTCGACCAAGAGAATCGCAAGAAGACTTGATCAACTGTGAATGCTTCGCCGAGGTCTAGTTGAACCCACTTGTTGTCGTAGTCGTCAGTGTCCGATGCCCAATAGGAGCCTGAGCTGTTCTTTACGCGGATGGCCGGGTGGCTGGATTCCTCGTCGCCAGATGTCGCGCTGGTGGCGGCGCGATTACTTAGATTGACTCGATCTGCCCTGCCGGGCGCTTGGCGTTCTTTGGATAAAAACCACTCATAGATATTGGGATCATGGTAGGTGTGCCCGGTATTATACTGACGCGAAGATGAGTGGGAATAGCTGGGGTACATCGTCACCAAGTGCTCAGCCTCGGGAAAATATGAGCGCAACGCGTTGTTGGCTGACAACACTCTCTCAGGCGTGTGTTCGGTGGGGTCGCTCAAGCCACTCATTGACCATACGGCAACATTGTCATCGGCGATTTTGGAGTGCTTGTTCACGACTACTGATCGGCCTGCCACGATTACCGCTGCCGCAAACCGGTTGGGGGTATTGGCGTCGCCAGTCAGCACATTCCAGGTTCCTTGCCCCCCAAAACTGAAGCCCGTCAAGTAAACGCGATTCGGATCAATGCGGTAGTCGCTGGAAACCTCATCGAGCAGCGCAACGACATCATCGGCATTCCAGTCGCCGCGACCTTTGCGAATTTGGGGTGAGATGACGATGAAGTATTCCTCCTGCCCATTGACGGTGAACTTCATCGGATTCCCATTGCGCACGTGGTTTGGCGGGATGTTGCCCGCATTCTCGATCCGACTCAGTTCATTGGTTGTTCCGTATGTGCCGTTTTCGCAGCGCTCGCCGTAGCCGTGGAGGTAGATGATGGTTGGGAATTCACGGGATGGCTCGTCGTCATAAATCTCAGGCAGATGAAGCAGGTAGGGCATGCCTCCATCAACGCTTGAAACACGATACTCGTTCGCAGCGAAAAGAGCTGAATGACTCGCTAGGCATACAGTCCAAAATATTGTGTATAACCGAAAAATTTTCATGGGGTGCTTCACAAAAAGTAGATCGCGATTTGTTTGTTTATTTACTCAACAGCTATGCGGAAAAATACGGATTCAAAGTCGTCGATAGCCATCCATTGCCGGAGTGTGCGGGCGCCAGTTGCCTGAGCCCAGTGGAGAGTTTCAATTGCGGTTGGGAGAGGAATCCACTCGTTGGAAAGACTGGAGTGCTGATACTCAACATGCGCGTTCAGATCGTTTGCCTGGCCAGAGCGAGACCATATCAAGCCGCACCAACGTTGATTGTTTATCCTTTCTGTGATGATGCGCGGCGCCGACTCAAGTAGGCTCGATCCATTGATTGGGTCAGAGTCGAAGTAGCGCTCCAATAGATTGCTTCTACCGTCGTTATCCGGGTCTGCATCGGGCCCGCTTTCAGGACTGTGGTGGTCGTTGACCGGAGAGAAATTCTGGTGCCGCCAATGATCTGCCGGCTTGTCCAATATGCTGATCTCGGCTTCATCGTTTACCCCAATCGTGTAGTCCGTGCTGGAAGTTAGGCTGACAATCACTTGGCGGCTGCCCTGGGGGAGGTCATCACTCAGAGGGACAATCCACACATCAACAGATTTGTGATTGGCTGGAATGATTACTTGCGTTGGCAGCGCTTGATAATGCTCTCCGGCGATAGCCGATCCGCTGACGGTTATTGCTACATTGAGCGGGGACGCGTAGGAGTCGCCTTCGCGCAATACCTGAATCCGCGCGGGCTTGGCGCTGTCTTCCCATGCATAGGGGTTGGCGGTCATGACATGCACGGTGGGGATGCTGGATTCAATGTGTTGAACCAGGCGAACCGCATCGACAATGACGTAGCCATTTGCATCTTCATTGCTGACGGTGATCGCTCCATCGGTTCCAGCGTTGAAGCTCCACGTTCCCAGCAGCACCCATTCGCCGCCATTCTCTTGCTGATTGACAAGCAGATCAACGTTGCCGTTGGCATGCGTTACACGAACTGGCGCATTGGTCGCCCGGTTGGCAAACGCCGTCCAGCGGAGGTAAACGTCGTAAGTATCCGTTGCGGGTAGAGACGGGCGAAATGATGCTGATTTGCCGGTGTGGGCATCGTCATCATGGAAATAGTTTCCGCCATAAAAGCCCGGCGTGCTGGAGCTTGTAGTCCAGCTTCCGGTTAGCGTAACGTGCTCAGTTTCCAAATTATCTACAATGATCTCATTGCTCGCGGTTGGTAATTCTCCCAGCAATTGTCCGTCTGCATAGAGGCGCAATCGAAGGGTGTCATAGCTGATGTCCTGAACGCTTTTTTCTTCTTTAATTGCGATGCCGGCGGCGGTGCTGGCGGATTGGGAAAGGACCATGAAGCAGGGCTCCATGCGCATGGAGCAAAACGCAACGTGCGATGCAGATATACACCACGGGACCAGCAAGTTCGTTACGCTGTCAGCGGGTGGGGTGAGAGAGCGGTAAGCGATTGGCCAAGGTGTGTGGTTGTGTCCGCCAGTATCGCCTTCTACGCGAACGGCGCCATCGGCTGCGGCAAAGCGTCGGCTGTGGTGGGCGTCTGCCCGATAATTGGCCAAGCCTACTGGATCGCTGACCGGCGCCAAGCGGTCGTAGTGAGCTTGCGTTGTCACAAAGTCGGAGACCATCCGTCGGGCTTCGCGGACATACAGCTCATGTGGCCAGCCATTTGTTTCCGGATACTCGCCGTTTGGCAGCCCGATCGCGTTGGCGGTGTTGATGGCGCCCCGAATTGCATCCTGCTGAGCGGGGTCGACGCTGGGATCATTGGTCAGGGCTGCATAGTCTGGGTCCGTCTTAACGTACCAAAGCATGCCAAGCTGCCAGTTTACATGACTCTGGAAAATGAGCTCGCGCGTCTCATAGTCAGCCTCCCACCAGGGGATGTAGCCGCCATTGCCGTCTGGCCAGCGATTACCGCCAATGTGGTCGGTGGAAACGCCACGATTAAACATTTCGTGGTTGTTGATGTCATTTCCCACCGAGATGCGTGTGCTGCCGCCGTTTTTATGGTAGCGATAGAGCAGTTGAAAATCGTCGGGGTTGTAGCCGGCTGGTTCCCACAGTGGCAGTTTGTCCGACCAAGTGGTAAACATGCGGAAATTATAGGCTTGGACGTGGTCATCTGCCTGGCCTGCTACGCCTTCTGCTTCATCCTGGATCAGGTTGTAGATTAAGCCGCTTTCTGGCTCGCCAGGGGTCTTGTAGGCATCGACTCCTGAAATGGCGACTGAGCTCCGGCGACCCGCCAAATACTCGCCATAAGCATCTCGTGACTCGCGTCCGTATGTATAGGGCACGCCAGCCATTGCCATCAAATCGCCTTCGTAGGTGCAGTCGATAAAGACTTTTCCCCGAAAGACGCTTCCGTTCTCCATATGAATGGCGACTATTTGTGTGCCTTCCATCGCAACGGACTCCAAACGCTGCTCATAGTAGGTCGGGATAGGCGCATCCCAGGTTGCGTTGGGAACCGGATCTGAAAGCAGGGCTTCGAATGCAGCTTCCGCTGCTGATGGTTTGAAGCCTTTGTTGCCAACCATGTCGAAATACTCACGCGTTAGTCCTCCCTGGACTGATGCATCCACGCCGTCTGTCTCGGTTAACCCGCCGGAAGTCATGCCGCCTACATGCCGACCGAAAACGACGAGGGCCACTGAGTTGCCTTGCCTAACTGCTTGTTGGGCTGCAATCACGCCGCCCGATGTGCCACCGTAAACGATGATATCCGCCTCAACATCGACTACTGGGGCTTCCGGAGCGGGGTAGTAGTACTTCAATCCTGGGTTCGGCGTATTGGCCGCTGCTTCAAGGGTGGAGCTTAGCGCGGGGTTGAGGCAGGCTAAAATCAGTAGCCACGATCTGAGGTATTGTCTGAACGCTTTGAGCATTTCGGGGGTTAATTAAACTGAAACGATATACCCTGCGGTTGGGGATCGCAATTACGTTAGCGTCGCTTTGCCATGCACCAGGTGCATTGAGTCGATGCACTCAAGGCGTCAACTGACCACATCCTGGCTTCGACCTCAGTGTGGGACCGGCGTCCCGCCTGTGTATTCAGTCAGTTGGAAATCAGGACACAGGCGTCCCGCCTGTGCTACTTAACTCCCAACTCCCCTGAACCTTACACACCTTACTCACCCTACGAACTTTACCCACTCTCCGCAGCCTACTTCTGGATGCGCATCAACTCTTTGCGGTAGTGACGCGGTGTCGTTTCCTTGAGTCTGCGAAAGCATTTGTGAAAGTAGCTTGAGCTTTCGAAGCCACAATCGAGCGCAATTTCGAGAACTGAAAGGCGTGTTGTGGCGAGCAACAGGCAGGCGCGCTGGATGCGCTCTCTGGTCAGCCATTCCGTGGGCGACATGCCTAGATAACTCTGGAAGCAACGGGCGACATGTTCGCGGGATCTGCCCATTAATTGGTTTAGTAGAGGAAGTCCTTCGGTTAGCACTTCGCTGTCGGCTGCCTTGGAGAGGCCGCGAGCCATCCAGTCCGGCATATCGGGCTGCTGTGGCGCGTTACTATGCTTTTGGTGCAGCAGTCTGGAAATGCTCAAAATTAGCCAAGATGCGCTTGGGCGATCACGTTCATTCGCCACGGCGGAAACCAGAGAGGTGAATTCCTTAACCTGATTATTGTCAAGAGCTTCACTTCTAATCGGTTTGCCTGATTCCCAATGGGCCGGGGCAAAGTTTGACAAAGCGTATGACGCTTCAAAAGTCGCTTTTTCGAATGCTAGATTCAGAAAAACCAAATTTTTATGACCATTGATTGCGTGCTGATGCTCGGGACGAACGAAATACAGGGCGTGCCGTTTTAAGTCTGAGATTTCAGTGGGCGTGATTTGCTGACCATTGCCTTCCAGGACCAAGAAACATTCGTAAAAATCATGCCGATGCATCGAGGGCGTGTGCATACGCTTGAGCTCAATAGTGGCGACATGCAGGCATTCGCTTTTTTGGCAAATTTGACGCCAAAGTATTGTTTTCATGATATCACAATAGAGCGTAAATATGCTAATGGAAAGGACGATTGTTTTGAGCAAATATGCTATGCTCTAGGCTATGATTACCACCTCACAACCACGCCTCACCCCCGAAGAAGTTGAACACTACCAGACGGAGGGCTACGTCATCCCGAAGGTCAAAGTATTTTCGGATGAAAAGTTTGCCGCACTGTCGGATTACTTCGATGAGAAACTGGCAGCTTGGCCCAAGGACGAGCGTCCAGAGCAGATGGACACGCCGCATTTCGCTGACCCCAAATTGAACGAATGGGCCTTGGCGCCAGTAGTCGTTGATTTGGTTGAGCCGTTGCTCGGGCCGGATATCATTCTCTTTTCTACTCACTTTATCTGTAAGCCACAAGGGGATGGACGCCGTGTGCCGTGGCACGAGGACAGCGCTTATTGGCGTCGTATGTTGAACCCCATGGAAGTCGCAACGGTCTGGTTGGCCATTGACCCATCCACGACCAAGAACGGTTGCATGTATGTGATCCCGCAAACGCACAATACAGGCCAGAAGGGTTTCTCTGACTATGAAGGAGTCGATATCAATACGAGTGTATTTGACTCGGAAATTGTTAAGCGACATCGGAAGGATGAGCTGGCCGTGCCTTGTGAATTGGATCGCAATCAGTGCTCGCTGCATGACGCGCGGACTCAGCATGGCAGCCCGCCCAATACTTCTGATATGCGCCGTTGTGGCTGGACGTTGCGTTTCATACCTGCCGCGACGAAGCTAAGCGAAGATTATCATGATCGCCACTTGATGTATTTGGCGCGTGGGAAAAATGTGCTCAACCAGCCGTTGGCCGATCCAACAAAGAGCTATGCGCACATAAATGATCTGCGTCGAAAGCTCGGTGTGAAGGCGCACTGATGAAGCTGATTTTCACCAAGTCGAAGTGGGAAATGTGGGACGACCCGTTAGAGACCTTTCTCCAGCGGGCGAAAGCGGATGGTTTTGATGCAGTGGAGTTCTATCTGCCGGCGCAACCGGAGTCGGCGATAGAGATCACACAGCGAGTGGCGGATCATGGCTTGAAGCTTGTTGCTCAAATCACCACGGAAGGGGCCACGGTTGCAGAGCATGTGGCGACGTTGCGCGAGCGCTTTGCTTTTGCCGTTGAGACCAGACCGCTCTTCGTCAACAGCCATACCGGGTCTGACGTGTTTTGCTTCGAGGAGAATTGTGACATATTGCGCGAGGCCTGTCGATTGGCGGAGGAGGCGGGCCTCTGGTTGACACATGAGACCCACCGTGGCCGACCAACGAGTAGTGGACCACAAACCAGGCAATTCCTTGAGGCGATTCCGGAGCTAAGGCTCAATGCGGATTTTTCACATTGGTTTTGCGTGCACGAGAGCGACTTGAGTAATCAGCAGGCTAATGTCGAGCTGGCGATTCAGCGCTCATTGCACATTCATGCCCGCGTTGGATTTGCGGAAGGGCCACAGGTTCCAGATCCGCTCGCGCCGGAATACAGGGAGTGGACGGAGCGACACACTGCGCTGTGGATGCGCATTATCGAAGCCCGCCAAACTGCCAATGCGCCATACCTTACCATCACTCCAGAATTCGGGCCGCCTCCCTATATGCCCGTTGAGCCATTCACTGGTCGCCCACTCGCAGATGCCTGGGAAGTGAATGTAAAGTTTAAGGATTATTTAAAATCTGTGCTTCTTCCCAATGAAAACCCTGTCGGAGCTTTCGCCTGAGTATTGGCTATCTTCATCAAGTCTGTTTGCGCGCGCCATCGAGCAAGCCTGCGCGATAACGGACGCGTATCGTGAGCTTGCCAATGCGCCTGCTGCGAAGCGGGAGGCTGCGGTGCTGAAAGTTCAGTTTTCGGCGATGTTTCAGCCGATTCAAGCGGGCGACGAATTTGCAGGGCGCGTGTACTATCCGCTGGTTGGCTTGAGCCCTGAGCCTGTTGACTTAGGATACTACTGCGTGTTTTCCGCTCTTGAAGAAGGGGCGCGCCTTTACCCGGAGAACAGAATCAGCGCTCAAACAATAATCGATTTTTGGCGGGACAAAACCACAACTGGCAAAGTGCGATTAGCTTTCCCGGGTTGGGTTGCTGCGCGTTTGACTTCGGATGCTTGGACGGAGGAGAGTGGGGCGGCGTTTCCACTGTATCGCATGGCGGGCTCGTGTCTGGATTATCCTAAGCTCCTGCGAGGGGGGCTCGCTGCATTGGAGGATGAATTGCGGCGAACCCAGTTTGATTATGTTGTCCCATTGATCCAGGCGACCATCGATCGCTATCAACATGAGTCGCCTTCGGCTGAAATCGCTAGCAGTTTACGGGCGATCCGACATGAGCCACCGCAGACTTTTAGGCAAGCAATACAGCTCTTTTGGCTATATGCACTACATTCTGGAACTTGGAATTACGGCCGGCTGGATGTGGCGCTGGGGCCGTTTCTGAAAGCTGACTTGGATGGGGGGCGTATTACGTGGGAAGACGCGCTCCAGATGGCCTGCGCACTATGGCGCCTGATGCATTGTTATGACAACATGTATGATAACCGACTCATTGTCGGTGGGCGTGGGCGAGACGACGTCGAAGCCGCTGACCTGTTTGCGCTTCTAGCGATAGAGGCGACGCGCAAAGTGCGACTTAACCAGCCGCAGCTATCGTTGCGTTTCGATCAACGGCAGAACCGCGAGCTTTGGGATCGGGCAATGGATGCGATAGGTGAAGGCTGCACGTTTCCCATGCTCTACAATGACGCCGTAAATGTCCCAGCTGTGATGCGCGCGTTTGGCGTTGATGAGCGAATGGCCGAGCAGTATACGCCTTACGGCTGCGGCGAGTATGTGCTCAATCACTGCAGCGAGGGTTCGCCCAATGGCGTGATCAATTTGCTCAAGGTATTGGAGCTTTGCTTACACGAAGGAGTTGACCGCAATACCGGCCAGTGTGTTGTGCCGGGTCTGCCTCGCGTTGATGACATTGAGGATATTGATGCACTGTGGGACGTTTATCAGTTCGCTGTTGATTACTATGTCGAGGCCTTGGCTTGCCAGCAGAAGATTGAATACGACGTAATGGCGGCTGACGCTCCGCTCGGATTTATCAGTGCGCTTACTTCAGATTGCGTTGCTCGCGACTGCTCGGCATTTGGCCAGGGGTCGCGCTACCTCGGTGGCTGCCTGGAGACCTATGGCAACACGAATACCGCAGATAGCTTGCACGTGATTAATGAGCTCGTGTTCAAGCAGCAGCGTTACACACTTCAAGCAATCGTGGACGCCATGGACGCCAACTTTGATGGCCATGCAGAGATGCTAAAGGCATGTCAGCAGGTGAGCAGATATGGCAATGACGAAGGGCTGGCCGATGCTATGGCTCAGCGTGTTCATGAGCATGTATGTAGGGCTGCCATGGATCACGGTCGCGCGGTTGGCTTGGACAGTTATTTGGTCGTCGTGATTAACAATTGGGCCAATACCGTGCTGGGTTGGAAAACTTGCGCTAGCGCAGACGGTCGTTTGTCCGGACAGCCAATGGCGAATGCAAACAACCCATCGCCGGGGGCGGATGTTAATGGTGTGACGGCTTTCCTGAATTCGCTCATCAAGCTCGATCCGTCGCTGCATGCAGGCTCGGTCCAGAATATGAAGTTTTCCAAAGAGTGGTTTGGTGAAATGCGTCCGAAGCTTGATGCGCTCTTGCAGGTGTATTTCGCCCGTGGCGGTTCACAGGCGATGATTACGGTTGTTTCACGCTCGGACATGGAGGACGCCATGAGGGAGCCGGAAAAGTGGGGGCACTTGATGGTGCGCGTTGGCGGATTCAGCATACGCTTCATTGACCTGCCTCGGCCAGGCCAGTTGGAGGTTCTTTCTCGCACACTAAACTAAAGTCGATGAATGCAGTGGAGGCCAGCGACTCATGCGGTGTTGTGTTTGATATACAACGCGCATCGCTGCATGATGGGCCGGGGTTGAGGACGACCGTGTTCCTCAAGGGCTGTCCGTTGCGTTGCGCTTGGTGCCACAACCCAGAGTCTCAGCAAAGAGCGCCACAGATGGGGCAGTCGGGGAAGGTCTATGGCTGTTGGATGTCAGTGGAAGAAGTAATGGCGGTCGTTCGAGCGGATCGTGCGTTTTACGAAAGTTCAGGCGGCGGGCTGACGATTTCTGGTGGCGAGCCGACGGTTCAGTTCGAGTTCTGTCTGGCGCTCTTAGCTACCGCGAAAGCCGACGGCATTCACACCTGTCTGGATACCTGTGGGCAGGTGTCACCGAAGCGATTAAGCCAACTCCTGCCTTGGGTTGATTTATTTCACTACGACCTCAAACATTTTGACCCTCATGAGCACCAGCGTTGGACGGGCGTTGATGGGAAACTAATTCTGCAAAACTTGCGGATGCTGATTGAGGCGGGCGCTCGCATCCATCTACGCTGTCCCATCGTGCCGGGAGTTAACGACAATCAGGACCACGAGGCGTTTCTTCAAGAGTGGGAGTCTCGGGAAGAAATCGAGTTTTTGGAGCGCTTGAATTATCATTCAATTGGCAATGCCAAGTATGAGGATTTGGCGATGGAGCCATTTGCTCCGTGAGCGTTTCAAAGTCTGTATTTTAATGGCGGTTGTGCTTCATTTCAGCAGTGAAGTGCTAAAGAGAAAGCAAATAAATACAGAGTGCATTCAACAACGCTTACTGTGCACCTGGTGCTTGGGAATGTTCGTCAAATTGATTGCTTTCGGATTACACTCAGAGCAAGCATGTGAGCGCTTCCTGCATCGTTCTTCGTATTCAGATTGTCGATGAAGGCAGCTTAAATTTCCCCCCTGTTTTACCCACGATATTTAATATCCGTGAGATGATCATTAGTGACCTTATAAGATTATTATAAGTATCACTTGGTTTGTCTTATTGGATTGCCACCCCGAAGACGCGTGTGTCTTCAAAGAACTAACCCCCAATCGCAATGAAGCACTTGTACTTACGAAAGAGAACCTCCCTGTTGCCGACGCTGTTGTGTATTTCCAGCAGTCTGTTGGCAGTCGATTTCGTCATCGATAATCTCGATACTGCGGATGTCTCCACAACTGGCAGTTGGTCGAACTCCGGATCAACTCCTGGCTACTACGCCCAGAATTATGCACATGACAATAATTCTGGTAAGGGCCAAAAAACGTTTACCTTCACGCCGGATATTCCGTTTGCAGGAGATTATGAGATATCCCTCCGGTGGACATCTTTTACGAATCGCGCTAGCAATGTTCCCGTTACCGTGACGCATGCTGGCGGAGCCGATACTTTCATCATTGATCAAACAGTCGCCGGGGGGCAGTGGGTTCCTTTAGGAACGTATTCATTCAACGCTGGTCAGGCTGGTAGCGTTTTGATCGAAAACACTGGGACAAATGGGTATGTGGTCGCTGACGCCATACGTGTTTCCTCGGCAGTTGCGGCGCCCGCCGGGCTTGTCGCGAAGTGGACTCTGGATGAAGATGCAGGTCTCGTCGCCTTTGATTCTGCTGGCATGCACGACGCGATGCTTTACGGCGATGCCGTATGGGCGCCCCGTGGCAAGCAGTTTGGCGCAATTGAGCTGGATGGCGACAACGACTGGTTGGATGCGCTCGATAGTGAGGATTTCGACGGCGGCGAAGTCACTCTCTCATGCTGGTTCAGTCCGCGGGTTCTTGATGGGCAGCCGCGTGGCATCCTGTCCAAACGCCATAGCTACTCGCAGCAACGCGCGTTCAGCATATTCCTTTGGCAAAACAACGAGCTGATCATCGACATTGGCGCCGAGCGTTTTGCAACGGGCTATGTGGTCACTGATCTCAATACCTGGCGACACTTGAGCGTGGTCTTCGATGGCGCGTTGAGTCAGAGTCGCTTGAAGCTCTACATTGATGGGGCGCTGGAATACGAGGGCCAGCCGAACGCGACTGAGGTTCCTGACACCACTGCGAACTTTCACATCGGCACGCTGAATGCCAACTACGGTGTCGCATTCGATGGTTACATCGATGATGTGCGTTTCTATGCTGACTCGCTGGATGCTTCGGAGATTGCCAGCATATTCACCGAGACTTCGGCTCATACCAAGATACGCCTCGACGCCAACATGATTATCGATGAGACGGGAGCCACGAACATGGAAACGTTGGTCGATGAGCAAGCGCTGGTTGGTGATCCCGTGAATGACTTACCGAACGCCACTGCGCCTTCATCCACTTATGATCAAGTTGCCCAGTGGTATTTCCCGCTGCACGCGACGATCGATCTCGGCGCAGAATACGACATCAGCTACATTGCGTTTTACGATAGTAATAATTCTGGTGAGATTAAGATTTCCTCCGGCGATCCTTTCAACTGGACGGAGCTCATTACGGACAACCTTACGTCGTATCAGCAGTGGAAGATCTATCCAGTCGACCTCACGACGCGTTACCTGCGCTACAGTGATTTTGTTGGCGTTTCCACCCCTGAAATTGTGATTTACGGCACGCCACATGGAACCGTTGAGAAGGTCCCCGAGCCTGTGTCTTACAGCCCGCCCCCATTCGAAAAATTCCTGGGTGTGAATATCCACGGATGGGACCCACTGCACCGTCTGGAGGCATTTGGCTTTGTGCGTCAGTTTCGTGACTGGGAGTACTGCGAAGGGCACAATGACTATGCGAACTACCCGGGGTATCCGAACAATGAAAACGCGTTTGCGCCGGCGTATACGGGTGCGAACTACGACAAAATGTATGCCAACTACCAAACCGTTGGCTTGGACATGGTGATGACAATTCAAGATTCCGTGAGGTGGTTGAATGCGACACCAGGAGCAGTGAAACCCATACCGGATGGTTCAGGACGCGACCCCATCGCTGCTGCTTCGTACATTGAGCACGCTGACCACATGTTCCAGACTGTCGCACGCTACGGTGGCCAAGCGGTTGACGACAGCCTGTTGAAATTGCGTTCAGACAATGCGCGTCTCTCGGGTTTGGATTACGTCCGTTACTACGAAAACTGGAATGAGCAAAACCAGTGGTGGAAGTATCGCGAGCATTACTTCACCCCTTACGAATACGCCGCGATGTCCAGCGCGGATGCAGACGGTCACCAAGGAACGATGGGCAACCATGTAGGGGTTTGGAACGCCGACCCGAATGCGCTCCATGTCATGGGTGGCATTATCAAACTGGACCTTAATTACATTAAAGCAATGAAGTTTTGGTGCGACCACAATCGCGCTGATGGAGAACTTCCCTGGGATGTGATTAATCTCCACATTTACAGTAATGACCGCGACGGCCAACAGCACGTCAACGCGCAAGGGATCAGCCCAGAGGAAGACAACCTCGCTGAAAAGCTGCGTGTCTTCCGCGACTATTGCGACCGCTACATGCCGGGCGTTGAGCTTTGGGTATCGGAGTTCGGTTACGACACCGCTCAAACCTCGCCCCAGCATGCGCCGATTATCGGAAGCTTCTCTGCCCAGGAAGTGCAGGCGCAGTGGAATGTCCGCGCCTTTCTAGCGATGGCGGCTGGTGGTGTGGATCGCGCTCAGATCTACTGCCTCTCCGATGTCAACTCGGCCTCGACCGGGCTCTATGGAACGACAGGGTTAACTTCAGATCGTTGGTCTGGCTTCGTGCCGAAGGTCTCCTGGTGGTATCTCTATACTTTGAAGAACCGCTTGAAGGGTCTGTACTTCGAAGCCGATCAGGATTCCGGCAACGCAGATGTCCGCATCTATCGTTTTAAGGACATCAATGGCGTCACGAAGGCTTACGTGGTTTGGTGCCCAACTACCGAACAGGTTGAGGTCAACGGTTACTCCCTCGCATTGCAAGGCGCGCCGAATACCGCACAGCTGGTTGAGCTTGAGGAGGGCGATCCCGATGGCGTGAAAACGCAGCTCGCGATCAACAGCGGCAACGTGACCGTGGACGTCAGCGAGCGCCCGGTTCTGGTCATGATCGACTACGATGCGCCCGAGTTTGAAATGACTCAAAAGCTAACGCTCACACCTGCCATGGTGACCAATGAAACCGGCCTGGGTGACGCCACCTTGATGGTCGACGAGCAATCCCTTGCAGGCGATCCGCGCGAAGCTGAAGCGACTCAACCAATCACTGGCTGGTCGCCGGGCAGCAGCGCCGCAAGCGCCTACATCGATCTGGGCCAAGTCTATAGCATCGACCGCATCTATCTCTACGATACGCAAAACACCGGCAGACTCACCATTGAGGTCGGTTCACCGGGCAACTGGGCTACCTTGACTGAGTCCGATATGTCTGCCTACAACTCATGGAGCGAGTTCGTGTATGATGTCGACATCACCCAATCGCGGTATCTGCGCATTACCCGCATCGGAGGCGCTAACTTCAGCGAAATCGTTGTTTACGGTAAATAAGCGATGCCAATGCTAACCTTATAAAGAAGCTGATGGCGGAGTCTTTCTCGGTGGAGACTCCGCCATCAAGTTTTCTATCCTAAACTAAGAATAGTTACATTGACCGGCTTTCTCTCAGATCAACTGGGCGATTCCAAAACTCGTGCTGTTTGGCCTGTGGTCGCTGATGATAAATGCTGTTTTTCTAATTTTTTTCTGGTCACCTTAACGTTTAACTATAACGTTTTACTTGTTTGGTTTCAAAGTTTGCAACGACCTACCTAAAACCAAAACGCAAACCTCAATGCAGAGAGTCCCGGCTTACCATTCCCTAGGCCTCGGAGTCTGAATGCACGCGTGTCATTTCTGAATTATGAAACATACCTATCTCTTATCGCTTGTCGCCAGTTGCTTGGGCTGTATCTCACTGAGTGCGGCGACTCCCTTGAACCCGAATCTTCGACTCATCCAAGAGATTGATGTTTCGCAAGCCCCGGAATCGGCGGAAGCATTCAGGGAATACCCGCAAGACATTAGTGAAGTGGTCACCATCCTGGGAGAGCCCGTTCGCACGCTGCCCAACGACAAGCCGGGAGTGAAATACTTTGGCTACCTGATCGGGGAGGGGAAAGGCCTGAAGGCTAATGGCAACTACATACTGGAGGTTGTTTACCCGGAAGATGCGCCGCGCTCCGCTGTTGTTCTCAATCGCGGAAATGGCACAATGCGAGGGTTTTACACCGGTAACACAGTAGGGGACGCCATGTATCCGCGGTATGTTTACCAGAGCCCCGAATCGTTGGAGATCCCGCTTTCTGAAAAGTTTGAGACAGTGCAAATGCTCATGCGCCTGCAGGACAGAACGTCTGTGACTGGGGGCATTCGCAAAGCAGAGGTTCCCAATGTCGATGACACCAAGCGCACCTTGACGCCTGAAGATGGATTCTGGGTTTACATTGCTCAATATGAGCCCGAGCAGGACCCGCTGTCGCAAGGCGCAGCTGTCTCAAAAATCCGCTTGTATGAGGCGCCTGATTTCGAAGATTTCGATTTAAAAATCAACTATCCTCCGAGTGATTTGCCTCGTCGGCATTTGTTCTTTCGCGAGGAAATGGCGGATGGCGTTATCACTGGCCCACGCGAAGAGTGGGGCTGGGTAGACGAGAAGGACTATTATCGTGGCAAAGCTGAGCTGATGCGCTTTTTGGGCATGAACACCATGGCCAAAGATCTTCTGGAGTTCGGCGCTAACCAGGGCTGGGATTCCGCAAAATATGGTGGCGACGAGTGGGTCTATCAAAATAAATCACCCAATCGGTGGGATGGCGTTCTCGAAATCGCTGATCAATACGACCTCAGTGTCTTGCCGTACTATGAGTATTCAGGCAGCAAAGGCATCAAAGGCCTCGGCTTTGAGCGCCGGGCCGAGCCGCTCAATGGCGATACTTACACGCATATTAAATTCACGGAAACCGCGCGGGCTGACCTAACCGATCCGGATACCTTTGAGGACTTCCGTAGAATGCTGGAGCTCACCATTGTCGATCAGAAGGATAAGGCGGAAATTATCGGAGCCTGGTTGCGGCCGCGATCCAGCCAATTGCCCATCAGCTTCGCTGACTCGACACGTAAGCGCTTTGCCGAAGAGACTGGTCGCAGCGAGGTGACAAGGGCCGAGCTCAACAAGCGTGGCGAGACATACGACGCTTACATTGATTGGTGGTACGACAAGCGTGAGGAGTTCTTGTTGAAGCTGCGGGATTATCTGCGCAGCGAGGGCGTCAAGGATGCCGAAATTTTCTACACGGCGGACCCGACTGAGCCTGGCTGGATTCATCCAGAGGGGGGCGTTGCTGGCCTGGTTGCTGAAGACCCCTCAGCCTGGGAGGGCGTCGACCTGAAAAAGCCGCCCGTGCCATTGCAAGAAACCATTGACGACCATTGGTCCTATCGGGCGCTGACCAATGCGCGTATGACATGGGGCAAGTGGGAGCACGAACACGCCAAGCCAATTTACGATCCAGAGCGCTATCAGGACACAGAGGGAGTTTACCCAACCTATTCGTTCAACCGTCTGTCATCGGTTTCTGACCCCATGGCCCTTGAAGCCTTTGAAACGGAATCCGGAATGGTGATGATACGTCACTATGGTCTCAACGAAGATATGCTACGTGTGCCCAATGGCAAGGATGGCAAGGATCTGGACCCATTGGGATATTACGCTGGAGACATGGAGCGCGTGGGCCCGTACATTGTCTTACCGGAAGTCAACGCAATGGCCAATGGCAACCCCACCGCGATTGGCTATTTGACGTCGAATAATTTCAACCGTTTGTCTCCCGCCTACGTGCGTCGGTTCAATGCCGCCTACCTGGCCTTGCCTGCGCTGCCTTCGGAGCTGGTCAAGGGCGCTGCTTCAAACGATCAGGTCGTCGTGCGTCGGATCGATGCAGGCAAGCATGGCGCGTATTATGCAGTGGTAAACCCCGGGTATGCTGCGGTAGGGGAGGTTACCATCAATCTGCCGGACCAGGGGCATGTCACGAATGCGGCGACTGGTGAGGCAATACAGCAATCCTCCACTGGCGGCATCCGTTTGAATTTGGATGCCTGTCACATGGTTGCCCTGAGAGTGGACTGAATAATCAGAACACACATTAGGACGCTGGCTTGAGACTGATCCCGTGGATTCCCAGCGGAAAACGAAGCTTGAGTAATGGGGGACGCCTATGGTTGGATTATTTTTAATCCTCTCCATGAAACGTATTCGGTATGCCCAAGAAGCAATCGCCCCTTAGCTCAACTGGTCGCCCAACCATCTTGCAACTTGCCAAGTTGACGGGTTTTTCGCAAGGGGCTGTTTCGCGGGCCATTAACGGGCAAGGCGGGATTAGCGATCCTACCCGGGAGCGTATTCTCAAGGCCGCTCGCGAAATTGGCTATGTCGCCAATCCGTCAGCGCGTAACTTTAAGCGTGGCTACACCAAGCGCATCGGCATGCTCTTGCCAGACTTGGCCAACGCGAATTATTCTGAGCTTTACGAGAATCTGGATTTAGTCGCATCGGATGATGACTACTCCTCACTGCTTGCCTTGACGCATCATTGTGGCGAACGGGAGCGAAATCTCCTGCTAAAGCTGTCAGCAGGCGAGGTGGACGGGTTGATTGTTAATCCGGTTCAGCAATTCGAAAACCTGGATACCTACCGCAAGATTAAGTCCTGGAAATTTCCGTTGGTATTTCTCTATCGCGGATATGAGGATGAGTTTGACAGCTTAGGCGTGGACTACGCCACCAGCTTGCGCAAGGCAGTCGGCTATTTGCGAGATGTGGGGCACCGCAGGGTGGCCTATGCTGGGCCCAACTCCTCCGCCAAGGAGCCTGTTGGTAAATTGCTATCGTTGATGGAGATACTTGACGAGTTGGGCATGGAGTATGACCGTGAGCTCTCAGTCCTTGAGGTGCAGGCTGATCTCGCTGGGCCAGAGGCATTTGAGAAATGGGTTAGTCGAGGGAAGCGGCCTACCGCGGTCGTGGCTTTCAATGACCAAACAGCGATTTCAATTCATACGGAGGCGAGGCGTTTAGGGCTAACTATCCCTCGTGATTTGTCCATTTTGGGGAGCGACGATATTAGCTCGGCAGAGCCGCTTGAAATTTCGACATTGAGAGTAGATCGAGCAGCAATGGCCAAGGCCGCCTTCAAATTACTCGAAAATCGCATCAAGCATTTTGAGTCGCCAATCAGGCAGCAAAGCTTGAGCTCGGAGTTCATCCTGCGCAGTTCGATGGGGCCTTGTCAGAAGTCTTAAGAGGGCTTCTCAAACTCAAGTTTGCTTCGTTGGAGTTGGTTTCGTGGCTTTTGCCAGAGCGGGGGGCGGATACCCTGCGGTTTGCATGCTCTGCTGTTTGTCGGAACCTTCATTTGCGTGCATAAGTCGTTGATGACCAGCGCGGATTATTAGTGAGAGCTACTCACTAACAAAATGCTCGTGCGTTCACTTTTTGTTTGTCGCAACGCACGAATTGATTAGTGTCTTATTGATCACTCAAGTCGGGCTCCATGCATTCGAACAACCGGGCGCCCGCCTCGCCGTAGCCCAGGCGTCCCGCATTGGCCGTAGCACAGGCGTCCCGCCTGTGTTGTTTCGGTTAGATGGAGTAGGGCACAGGCGGGACGCCTATGCTACGGCCAATGCACCTCCCCAAAACCTTACCCACCTTACTCACCCTACAAACCTTACCCACCCCCCCATTCCATGCACCACACTCCCCTCAATTTCGCCTTTGCCGCAATGCGGCAAACTCTGGATCCAACGGCACGTTGGTGAGGTATCCCAGTCGACGCCATGCGGGGCCATTCGGGCCGCGTGCATTGCGTGACGGGTAAACGGGCTCATTCGCAGGCTGACTTGGTGACAGCAACCAGTCCGCGACGCCCAGCTTTTTGTCCGACCCACTCTCTGCACGACGCTCTATGCCAGCCTGGTCAGCGCCGCGTCGACGTGTGAGCAACGGAGTTTATCCGTCGCTCCAGCCGGCGGCCCCTGAGCCGCCTGCGCCCCACCTGCGCCTCGTCCCGGCGAGCGGGCGGGTAGGGCAGTGTTCTTTGATAAACAATTCAGGCGGATTTACCCCCCCCCCGGCGCGCAAAAACGCACGGTTGAAGCCTTGGGACGCAAATGAATTGTCTCTGGGTTGGAGTTCCGCCTTTAGGCGGCCATGCTGCCCACCTTACTGGCATGACCGCCTAAAGGCGGAACCCCAACCTTGAGCAACCGAGCATAGTCTGTATAGAACTTAGCTGACACCACACTAGAGATAACATGAAGTTCAATCGTCCCGCTTTGCGCTGAATTCATTTTCACTCCCGCCTGGGCAGACAATTCAAACGAAAATTGCTTTAGTTTTCGCGAATCGTTTTGGTTGTGTGGCCTGGCTTTGCGATTGGGGCAATGGCTTTGACTGTGTCTCTCTTGATGGGGTAAGATCCATTATGTCATTGGCTTACGGATTTTTGTAGAAGTTCCTTTGTCGATGTTGAAATGCGATCTCAGGCGCGAAGGATCGCAGTTCTTTTGTTGTGAATAAAATCCGATTTTTCTTGCCAGCACATGCCTCCCGCCGCATCCCTTGGCCCCTTACATGAAACTCACCTTCGACAACAAGATTGCTCTGGTGACGGGCGCAGGCCGAGGAATCGGCCGAGCCATCGCCGAAAGCCTCGCGGCCGAAGGCGTCCACGTCATCTGTGTTAGCCGTAGCGAAAGCTCTTGCGGCGCCGCAGCGGAAGCCATTCGCGCCAACGGCGGCAAGGCGGAAGCGCTCGCGGTAGACGTTGGCGACTCCGCCGCTGTTTCTGCTGCCTGCGAAAAGCTCCTCAAGGAACACGAGAACATCGACATCCTCGTGAACAACGCCGGCATCACCAAGGACATGCTGCTCCTGCGCATGACCGATGAAGACTGGCTGGACGTCATCAACACCAACCTGTCCTCCTGCTTCTACTGGACCAAGGGGCTGCTGCGCCCGATGACCCGTAAGCGCTGGGGCCGCATCATTAACATTTCATCCGTGGTTGGCATTATTGGCAACCCCGGCCAAACCAACTACGGCGCCGCCAAGGCGGGCATGATCGGCTTTACCAAGTCCACCGCCCGCGAAGTTGCTTCACGCAGCATCACTTGCAACGTCGTAGCGCCTGGCTTTATTGAGACAGACATGACGGCTGATCTCAATGACACCATCAAAACCGAAGCCACTAAGATCATCCCGCTCAAGCGTTTTGGTCAAGTGGCTGATATCTCAAACATGGTCACTTATCTCGCCAGCGAAGAAGCCGGTTATGTCACCGGACAAACTTTTTCGGTTGACGGCGGCATGGCGATGTAAACAACTTTCCCTTTTAATCCATACACCTCCCGAAACATGTCGGACAAAAGCATCGAAGAACGCGTAAAAGAAATCATTGTTAACCAGCTCAACGTAAACGAAGAGCAGGTAACCCCCGAAGCATCCTTCCTGGATGATCTCGGCGCCGACTCGCTTGACTTGGTCGAGCTTGTCATGGCTTTTGAAGAAGAATTCAAGGATGAGATTCAGGGCGAAATTCCTGAGTCGGATTCTGAGAAGCTGCAAACCGTCGGAGACGTTGTCAGCTACATCAAGGAAAAGTCCGCCAGCTAATTTTTCTGAAAAGGGGCGGCGTTTAAGTTAAGCGCCGCCCCTTCATTATATACCTACATGAGTGACCCAAGCTCCAAGCCGAAGGTTGTTGTCACTGGCATCGGCGTAGTCCATGCCCTCGGCAACACGAAAGATGAGTTCTGGTCCAGCATCATTGCTGGCAAGAGCGGCATTGATAAAGTGAGCGCGTTTGACGCCTCAGTCTACACCTGCCACATTGGCGCGGAGGTGAAGGGTTTTGAAGCGGCGCCGTATTTCAACGATCCCAAAGACGCCCGTCGCAACGACCGCTATGTCCACTACGCCATCGGCGCGGGCAAGCAGGCAGTCGCTGACGCCAAGCTCGATATGGAGCAGGAAGACCCTTACAAGGTCGGTGTGCTCATTGGCTCGGGTATCGGTGGTTTGGAAACCGTTCAGGAGCAAGCTTGGAAGCTTAAGGAATCGGGACCCCGCCGCGTGTCTCCGTTCATGATCCCCTCCCTGATCGCCAATATGGCGTCCGGGGTTATGGCCATTGAAATCAAGGCCAAGGGACCGAATTTCGCTGTTGTGAGTGCGTGCTCCACGGCAACCCATGCCTTGGGCGAAGCCGCCCACATGATCATGCGCGGCGATGCCGACGTAATGATCGCAGGTGGCAGTGAGGCCGCCATTACACACGTTGGCTATGCGGGCTTCTGCCAGATGAAGGCAATGAGCACCAGCTACAACGAGACTCCCGAAAAGGCATCCCGCCCCTTCGATATGGGCCGCGATGGCTTCGTGATGGGGGAGGGCGCTGGCGTGCTCGTTCTCGAGTCTGAGGAGCATGCGAAGGCCCGTGGCGCCAAGATTTATTGTGAGCTGTCGGGCTATTCGGCGACTTGTGACGCCTACCACATCACCAGCCCCGACGTAGAAGGAGAGGGGCTCGCCATGGCGCTCAACCGTGCGCTTAAAATGGCGAATATGGAGCCCGAGCAAGTCGGCTACATCAACGCCCACGGCACCTCCACGCCCTATAACGACAAATTTGAAACCCTGGCCATCAAGAAGGTCTTCGGTGAGCATGCTTACAAGCTGCCAGTCAGCAGCACCAAGGGCATGACTGGCCACCTCCTCGGCGCAGCGGGCGGCATCGAAGCCGCAATCATCGCCAAGGTCATCGAGACGGGCATCATCCCGCCGACGATCAATTACGAAACCCCCGACCCGGATTGTGACCTCGACTACGTGCCCAACGTGGCCCGTGAAGGTCAGCAAGTCGATGTCGCCATGAGCAACAACCTCGGGTTTGGCGGACACAATGCGACGATTATTTTTAATCGACTGACTTAAGCCGAATTGGATTCAGTTGATAAGCCATGCGCATGATTCTCATTAATCGCTGTTGCCATGGAACAAATTTTTCCCATAGTGATCGCACTAATGGGCACGCAATGCCCTGAATGCATGACTCTATATTCAACTCCGCGACCTGCTCAACGCATGGGCGCGTCTAAACATTTCTGATTCTAAGGCTTTTATGTTCAAGTATATACCGTTTGATCGCGTGGAATGGATTACCTTCGTTTTCCTATTCGGCACGCTGTTTACTTCGCTCACTGTTGTCCCGTGGTATCTGTTTACCCACGGTATGGATTGGTTTCAATTCGGCCTCTTTTTCTTTTATTGCTGTGCGACGGGCATCAGCATCACCCTCGGCTATCACCGACTTTTTTCCCATATTTCCTTCAAGGCAAAGTGGCCAGTGCGTCTTTTTGTGACGCTCTTTGGCGCCGCCGCTTTTGAGAATTCGGTCTTCGACTGGTGCAGCGACCACCGCCGCCACCACAAGCATGTCGACCACGACGACGACCCTTACAACATCAACAACGGCTTCTTCTACGCTCACATGGGTTGGTTGCTTTTCAAGCTGAAGCCAGAACCGCCTCAGGACAACATCAACGACCTGCGCAAAGACCCGATGCTCGTTTGGCAGCACAAGTATGTGCACCTCATCGCCATGTTCATGAGCTTCGTTTTGCCAGCCGCAATTGGCTACCTCTACAACGGTGGTCAGGGCGCGATGGCTGCATTCCTCTACGCTGGCGTGCTCCGCGTGGTGGTGGTTCAGCATGCGACGTTCTTCATCAACTCCGCCTGCCACTGCGTTGGCAATCAGCCTTATTCCACGAAGCACAGCGCACGTGACAGCTGGCTCATGGCCATCTTCACTTTCGGTGAGGGCTACCACAATTACCACCACGAGTTCCAGCACGACTACCGCAACGGCGTGAAGCCCTGGCAGTGGGATCCTACCAAGTGGACCATTTGGGCGCTTTCCAAGGTCGGTATGACTTCCAACTTGCGCACGGTTTCCGATGCGAAGATCCTGCTGGCCGAGCTGACCGAAGCCCGTCGGCGCATTCAAAATGGTCTTGAGCCTTACCAGCTTAGCCCACAACTGCGTGAGCAAGTGACCCACGGCGTGCAACTGACCCTTGATCGCCTGCACGAAGCGCAGGAAGAGCTAGCGACACGTTACTACCAGGTGGAAAAGAGCGTTCGTGATCGTGTCGAGCTTTCTAAGAGCAAGGTTAGCCAATGGCGTCGTGAGCTCAAGGATACCTTGGAGCACTTGGATAAATTGCCAGGGCTGCATCCCATGGCCGTTTAAGCTCAGCCAAATATCTTTTTCAAAGCCCGTCCATTGTGACGGGCTTTTTGCATGATCCTCGCTGAGCAATTGGGTGTTGCTACATTTTCATCCCTAGGTTCTGTTCGGACAGGTGGAGCCCGGTGTCCCTACCGGGCTCCACCTTTTGAAATAGCTTTTTTCATTTTCGAACACACCTTAGGTAGTGTTTTCGTATTAAAGCTTTTGATGGCGGCATGGATTTTTTCCAATCAGCGAGGCATCTGAGGTTGAATAGGCTGGAAGCCTTTCGACCGAAAGATAACGAAGCTGATGGGAAAAAGCCATCCGGGGCCTGAACGAGTAAAAATGAAAGGTCGCAGCGTTAGCTTTTCACTCACGCACTTGCAGTGCGCTTCGTTCAAGCCGCCTTGTGCTGCATTCATTTTTACTCGTTCCATCAACAGTTTTTATTTGAAAACACTGCCTGAAGATTTACCGGCCAAATTAAGCGTATTTTGATAGTGCTGAACGGATTGCTTTGATCGCCTCGCTGGCATTTTCTTCAGAGAATCGAAATATCGGCCAAGCGACAGCAATCATTGGCTCGGTTTGGGTGTTGTTGAATCCGGGGTGCGCTATGGCGATCATGCCTTGAACCGATTCTTCGCGGTTCCAGGCAATCCCGGTTTTCCGAATGTTGGCAAGTTCTTCCTTCAGTTGCTCGTTGTCTAGTTGCTGCTCCAAGTCTGGTCGGCGGCTTAGCGCGAGCTTACCCAGAGCATTGACCCGAATGTTATGCCTTGTTTGCGGGGCAGGAGCGACGCGAATCACGTGGTCTGATTCGATGTAGTCAATATGGACTATGCCATTACCCTCATGCAGACCTAGTAGCACCAGTTCGCCAGTTGCAGCCGCGACGTCCTTGAGTACTGGACGGTAGCGCGTAATGTAATGATGACAGCGCTCACGCAAGACCCAGGAATGAAAGTTCTCCGTAGTTTTCCAGTTGCGGTCATCCTGAGCAATAAGCCCGTACAATTGCAAACTGTTGATAAGGCGAAGCACGTTTGAGCGCGGCAAGCTCAGGGCTTCGATTAGCTCAGGCGTGGTCATGCCGGTTTCGCGCCCTGATATCAAATTCAGGGCATCCAGGCCTTTGATCAGTGTGGCGGAAATATGCTTCGCGCCCTTATCGACTGTCCGACTATCGGTCATTAATGACGACTATGCGGGCTTGTCGGAGTGTCAAGCCAGTCAAATGATGGAAAAAACTTCAGAAGATGATTTGGAAAAACGATACGGAACTCTTCCAGCTTGTTCGTCAGGAACTTTACACTGCGGTAGTTGGTGACGTGATGGATTTAATGGGGCGTTGTGACCAATTCTTGTCGCCCCGGATTCAGCCGTTGCGTGATGACATGGTAGTTGTGGGGCGCGCTATGCCGGTGCTTGAAGCCGATGATGAAGGCGGGGAGGGCCCAGGTCGAAAGAATGAGCTGCTCAACAAGCCATTTGGTTTGATGCTGAGCGCGCTAGACGACTTGCAACAGGACGAGGTATACATCTGCTCTGGATCATCTCCAAACTATGCGCTGTGGGGCGAATTGATGAGCACAGCAGCAATGAATCGTGGCGCCGCAGGCGCGGTGGTCGATGGCTGGTCGCGCGATACGCGAGGCATTCTGAGCCTTAATTTCCCTTGTTTCTCCTACGGTCGCTATGCGCAGGATCAGCGTCCGCGGGGCAAAGTCCTCGATTTCCGCTGCCGCATTCGCTTGGGCGCAGTCGAAGTTAATCCGGGTGATGTCGTTTTGGGTGATTTGGACGGCGTGTGCATCGTGCCAAAAGAAATTGAGAAGGACGTTTTTGCGCAGGCGCTCGAAAAGGCGCGGGGCGAAAAGGCCGTCTTTAATGCGATCAAGGGTGGCATGGGGGCACAGGAAGCCTGGGATCGATTTGGCATATTCTAAGTCAGCGCCTTGGACCAATTTCTATTTTCAATTATCTCACATGAAAATTACTGAAGTAAAAGTCTGGCTCGTCGAGGGTGTAAAATACAACTGGACGATGCTCAAGGTTTATACTGACACCGGTCATACTGGTGTTGGTGAAGCAACGAATTGGCCTGGATCACCGATTGTCGAAGCTGCCGCGAAGCATGTTGGAGAGCGTGTAATCGGCATGGACCCACGTCGGGTGGACTTTATCTGGAGCAAGCTCTATCGTGACTTGAATTGGATTGGGCCTTTTGGCGCCAGCATGTGCGCCATCAGCGGCATCGACATGGCTTTGCTGGACCTGAAGGGCAAACTCTTGAGTGTGCCCTGTTATGAGCTCTTGGGAGGCGCTTACCAGAAGTCGCTCCGATTATACGCTAACTACTGGTTCGCGAAGGGCGGGCACAACGCGGCTGACTATGCGGAGCAGGCCAGGAAGGTAAAGCAATCCGGCTTTAAGGGGCTGAAATTCGACCCGTTTGCTCACACGAATTATTTCTATGGCGAAGATCTCTCGACGAATCTCGAGCTCTCGCATGCACAACAGAATTTGGCGTTCGAGGTGACGAAGGCAGTCCGCGAGGCAGTTGGACCGGAGTTCGATATGATGATTGAAACTCATGCGTTGATGAATACCCAGACTGCGCTGAGCATGGCAGAGCGGCTCGCGCCACTTGGCGTGACGTGGTATGAGGAACCGGCTGGGCCTGAAAATGTCAATACCCTCAAGGCAATTCGCCAGCGCTTACATTCTTCGGTGCCGATGTGCGTCGGTGAGCGCCACTACACGCGCCACGGTTTTCGTCCAGTGCTTGAGCAACACTTGTGTGATGTGATTATGCCGGACATTACTCGCTGTGGCGGCCCGTCCGAAATGAAGCGTATTGCAACGATGGCCGAAGCTTACGGCGTGCCGATCGCGCCACACAATCCGAATGGTCCGTTGAGCACGCTGGCCAGCGCTCACGTCTGCGCCAGCATCCCTAATTTCTTTCGATGTGAGTTTATGTATAACGATGTGCCATGGCGCGATCAGGTCATTTCACACCCGCTGGATGTGCGCGACGGGCACTTGCACTTAAGCGAACGCCCGGGGCTTGGCGTTGATTTGATCGAAGAGGAATTGGAGAAACATCCTGGCATTCGTGGATTCCAGGAACGCGAAAATTTCTATGTTTAGTAAGCTATGCCTTTGACTATAGATTTAACGGGCAAACATGCTCTTGTGACGGGCGTGACGAGCGGCATTGGCGCTGGAATTGCCAGAGTGCTGGCTCAAGCCGGCGCAAATGTTTTTGGTTGTGGTCGGTCAGAGCTTGCTTCGAAAGGAGCTCAAGAATTTCTGTCCAATGGCAAAGATGAAGGCGTTTCGGTAGCCTACCGTCAGGTGGACGTACTAAGTGGTTTGGAGCTACAGGAATTGCCCTTGGTGATGGCTGAAGAATTTGGCGGAATTGACATCCTCATTTCCAATGCGGGAAACAATGTGTTTAAAGGCGCGGCGGGCTGCACTGAAGGCGAGTGGCAGCATAATATGGATTTGAATCTCGCCAGTCATTGGCGACTCGCCAACTACTGCCGTCCTTATTTGGAGCAGAATGGCGGCGTTATTCAGATCATGACGTCAAACCATGCATTTGCATCGATGCCGGGGTGCTTCCCATACAATGTCACCAAAACAGCGTTGACTGGTCTGGTGCGTAGCTTGGCCATTGAATGGGGGCCACGGATTCGAACCGTTGGCATTGCGCCGGGTTTTATCGATAGCGCTGGCAATGATAAATGGTTTGAAACCTTCCCCAATGCAGTTGAAGCGCGGGCTAAGACGATTGCAATGCATCCTGTTGGCAAACTGGGAACGCCCGAGGAAATCGGGGGCTGGTGTGCATTTCTTGCTAGTGATTACGCGGCGTTTGCCAGCGGCGCGACTTACATCATCGATGGTGGTCGACTGGCTCTATTGCAGGATTCTATGGGCAACTAAGAGCCAAAGAGCCAAGAACATATCCTGATGCGCAACGGCATGGATATTTGCGCGTTTGCCGGGATTGATTTATGAACCGCTTCGCTGAATTTTAGTATTTTGACACTGCCTACACCTGATGGTCGACTTCCAGTCCCATCATTCGAAGTAGTTCGTAGTCTGGCGTTCGGGTGTCGCCATCAGTGTCAATGATGGAAAAGTCCCCGGAGTAATCCCACATTGCCCAGCCAATGCCCAAGTGCTCGAAGCTATTTATCACATCGTGAATCCATGCTATTCGTGACTTGCGATCACAGTATTTTTTATAGACGCCAAACTCATTGCAAATTACTGGAACGCCTAGTTGCTTTCCAAGCTCTACGGCAGGTGCGAGGTATTCCCGGTATTTTTGTGCGTTCCAGCCTACATCAATGTATTCCTGCAATTGCCTTATGGCGTCCTCGTCACTCTGCCCATGGAGTAATTCTGGCGCATTAGAGGTTTTGGCAGGATAGGTCAGGCCAATCGTGTGCTCCATCCAGGGATTCCCCCATCCGGCTCCCTGATGGGTGAAGGATGAGGGCTCATACATGTGGAAATTGATGATTTGGTTGGAATCAGCCGGTAACTCAATTTCTAGCAATTGCGGTAATTGAGACCATTGGTCGCCGGTTACAACCTGAGTATGGTCGGGGGCATGCTCTCGAATCGCCTCGGCGCATCGCTGTTGGATCTGCGACCAGCGAGACGGGTTCCACAAGCAGGGCTCATTCAAAATTTCGAGCAATGTTTTTTCCGGGTCAAATGAGCTTAGATACGATGCGAAGGATCGCCAAAAAGTAATGAATGTGTCGACGGCTTCATCAGAACTTGCCAGGGCGTTTTTGAAAGGAGTCTCAGGATGGATGTCCACCATGACCGCCAAGCCAGCATCATGGCATGCTGATATTGCTTTGCCAATACGCCGCAGATACTGGTGGGGGAGTTTGTCTGGAGATCCCATTCCGAGAATCGGCTCACAGGCGATCGGCAAGCGCACATGGTCAAACCCCAGCATACTGATGAGCTCTATATCGTCGCGATCAAGGTGCGTATCAAAATGTTCGAAGGTGTAACCTCGGTCTGTATAGACTTGAGAAAACCAATGGCTCAGATTGATGCCTCGTCGGAATTGCGCGGCGCGCCGAAATGGGATTGAAGCTTGAATCATGGCATGTATGTCTGTGCTAACTGAGGCGTCATTGACTGGCTCATTGCGAAATGATGAGAACGCTGGTTGATCCTCAATTCATTATAGTAATCGATGCGGGCCAATGCGGTTAGTCGAATGCTGATTCGTATTATGCATATCTCCGATACCGGCTGCTTGGATGTTGTTATCGTAGAAGGGGTGGATGATCAGAAACTTGCCCCTGGAACCTTCGGCTAGCTTGAGGATATGAGCAGGCTGATAGTCTATATCTGTCCGGGCCTTTGTAGATTTCTGATCGTGCTGATTCTATAGGTGCTGAATCTGACGTTGGATCGTTTATGTGTTCAGTCGATCTCGTTTCGTTGCCTTGATAAGACAAAGAAAGGGCCAGTCCGAAAGCGAACTGGCCCTGTGTGCGAATTAAAGTTTTTCAGTTCTAAACGCGGCGGCGGCGGCGAGCAAATGCCAGAGCGCCGAGAGCAGAGCCGATAATTAGAGCGTAAGTGCCAGGCTCGGGGATGTTCGACATTTCGAAGTTGTCGAAGTCGATCGTGGTTGATCCACCTGCCAGCGGAGAGCGGTTACGGTAACCAAAGTTTTCGCCCGTAAGCGGGGATGTGTCGCTGACAATTGCCGATGTGCCGATTTGCGACGTGCCTGTGGCGTCATACAAGCTCAGGGTCATGTTGAGCGTGCTGCCGGCGATGGTTGCTTCGAGGCGCAAGGTGTAGGTGGTGTCTAGGTTGACTGCCAGGATGCTGCTGCCGCTGTTATCATCGGCCAGACCAGTGGAAGTTACGCTCAAGCTTGAGCCAGAGTCGCCGAGACGGAGGATGCGCAGTGTGCCCTCGCTGGATCCGCTATTGCCGTTGGCATAGCTGTAGTCCGCGAGGTAGTAGGCATTGCCACCGCTGGCGCCGGAGCCGCTGAACGCGCTGTCCGCGCCGAAGACGCCGAAGCCGAGCGTTTGGGCGGTGCCTTGCAGGTTGCCAAGGCTGGTAAGCGTGAACTGAGTTTCCATCGTGAACGACGTGTCTGCGTTCGTGACAGGCAGAGAGGCAGTAGACGGAGAGCCACCGCCCACAGTGTTGGAGTAGTTCCACTGGTATGAGCCGGAAGAAACCGTCCATTCGGCATCTGTGTTTTCGGCAGGAAATGCGGTGTTATCGCCGCTTCCGCTGAAGTCGTTCGTGTAAGGAATCGTTACGGCTCCAAGGGGGCAAACGCTAGCCAGGACAATAGATGTTAGGAGGGATTGTAATTTCATGGATCTTAATGGTTAACAAACATCGTATTCGACGCCAATTTATGGTTTGGGGTGGGCAATGCTTATTGTATCTCGCACCTACAGTGCATTGCTCGATACAATAGGCATTGGCGTGTTAACATAATAGCATGTTTCCCGTAGAGGGAGCTAGTTCATCTCTGCTTTCAGAATTGCATATTGCCGACCACGGTTGGGGGGCACTTATGTCAAAAACTGTATTTGGATTGATTGAGTTCTTTGTTTTGGGAGGAGAATCGTTGCGCATTTCGTCTGAAATTTGGCAATTTCGGCTCTGTGCGCTGAGGCTAGTCCTTAGTGGTCGGAGCCGCTGGAGTCGGCTGGGTGGACTTAACGCCGTCGACGTCTGATGCCAAGTCGGCGCGTTGCCAGGCGCGGACGTAATCGATCACGAAATCATCGGGCAAGGGCTCGTCCTGCAGCGGGACATTTGCCCAGCCACCGGATACATGGGTGAACATGATGTCGGCCGGGACATCGGAAATGCGCGGCGTTTCCCATTCGGCGACCAGACGTCCGTTGTTGTAAATCGCGGCGTAGCCGGGCAGCCAAAGCAGGCCGGTGGTGATGTAACCATCCTCGTCGTGCGCGACATAGATCTGCTCGGTGCCGGTTTGCTTGTGGTCTTTGCCATAGCCGTCCCAGTGGAAGGCGATGTTGTAGCGGTAGGGGCCCCAACCGCTGAGATATTCCATGATGTCAAACTCCATGCCGCCGCGACCGGTGTCGGCGCGTTTCCATTGAGGACCTTCGTCGATGCCGCGATCGGGCATGAGCCAAAGTGCAGGCCATACGCCGGGCGCGGTTGGGAGCTTCATGCGTGCTTCAAAGTAGCCATATCGCTGAACCCATTTTCCGTAGGTATCAAGAAAGCCGGATGCATAGTCGGTGACTTTACCATCGGGGTCGTCGTTGTGGTGACCGCGCTTTTTCTCGTAGCGCAAAATGGCTGTGCCGTCTTCGATGATTACATTGTCTTTGGAAAAGTGCGTGCGCTTGTCCCAATAGTTTTCGGTGTAGATATTCCACTTTGTCAGGTCAATGGTGTCGCCTTTGAACTCTTCCTCGAAGGTCAGTTTCCAATCACCCTCCACAGGCGGACGCTGGCCAACCCATTCGGGGAGCTGGATGCTTGGGGCATCGAGCTTGGCAGAAATGATTTCAATCACTTGCTTGCCGCCTTGGGCATCGGCGGAGACGATGAAGTTCTTTACCTTGTCGCTGGCAAAACGAGTGCCGGCGCCTTTCTCTCCATCCCAGTTTGTCTTGCTGGACCCGGTGATGCCGCGCCATGGAGTTTCCGGAATGAAGGAGACGATGATCTCGCCGGTTTCTCCGGGTGCGATGGGGCTCTTGGGCTGGCTGCCGCTCGTGGGGCCTTTTTCGCTATCCAGTTTGATCGTCGGGGAAATGCTGGAGCGACCCATATTGCGAACTTTGAAGACGACTTGGTTGCCGTCGATCAGGCGCCACTTGCCTTGCGGCGGTGATACCTTCACATATTGGCCTTTATCGCTGAAGGCGATTTGCAGCGCGTTTTTATCCTCGGGGGATGGGCGCACGTGGGCATCGCCGTGAACCTTTACTTGCTTGTCCACATCGAGAGGAATGCCTTGCCCCAGGATGTAGCCATTCTGCGGGTCGACTTTGATTTTGCTCGGGTCGACTGGCGGCTTCTCACCGGACGGTCCACCAGCCACCAGCGATTGGATCAGCAGCTTGCGCTCGTCCTTAACTTTGCCGGTGAAGACGAGGATACGGGTGATTTTGGCCGGGTCCAGCTTGTAGCTGGGCTTGTTGCCATTGGAGTAGCCGAAAATGACTTTGACCGTTTTGGTTTGGCCTTCTTTCAGGTAAGTATTCTCGGTGTTCCATGGCGAGGAGCCGGGCTCATAGGCGTTGTCAACGCGCAGGCTTACCGACATCGACTCTTTACCAATGTTGGTGACGGTCACGGCGACATGGCCGTAGTTTGATAAATCCCAGGAGGCGCCAGTGGTGGGCTGAAACTCTATGCCGGGATAATTTTCACTGCCGGGTGTGACAGTCATGACCACACCGGGTTCGCTGGCGTTCGTGCTTTCCTCAACCGTGACTTGGGAGGAACTGGGTTTGATGGACTCGGTGACCGTGGGGGAATCGAGATCCAGGATTTCTTGGGTATCGGCGGCGTGGCTGTTGAGGCCGCTGATACTGAAAGCGAGAAGCAACAATGCATTCAATTTTCGCATCTGTAAATGTATCGGATGTTGGAGTACGGGGTGTTAAGGAGAAGCAGCAGTGTGGCAGGAGCCTCACTGCGCTTGGTGATGGATAGACTATATACGCTTTCTTGCGTTTCGGGTAGTCTATAGCTGATCTGAATTATGGTGAATTTCAGAGCGGAGAAAATGGCCTGATTCATGATTTCAGATCACTCAATCCTGTTGCAGTGATGGACTAAGCCTGGAAGTCGGAGCGAGTAGGGAGAGGGGCGGAGAATCGCTTGATGGCCGTCGAGAGAAGATTGTCGCATGGATTTTAATCAATTAGAGAGCCCTTGTTTTGTGAGTTGTTGATATCCATTTAGCATTTGTCGACTATGTCAGGTATCGACCGTTTTTTTGTGGCAAGCCGACCATGAGTCTACAAAGATACTTTTCTGAAAACCGACCTCACACCGCAAAGGTATCTTCTGAATTCCCCCAAATTTCTCGTTACCGATGAGCACAACATCCACTTCTTTCCCGGATAATTTTACCTGGGGCGTGGCCACATCCTCCTACCAAATCGAAGGCTCGCCCGATGCTGATGGGAAGGGGCCGTCCATATGGGACGCTTTTACCCAGCAGGAGGGGAAGATTTGGAACGACCACGATGGCCGCATCGCGTGTGATCATTATCAGCGATATCGTGACGATGTGGAACTGATGGCCAAGATGGGCATCAAGGCGTATCGGTTTTCAGTATCGTGGCCGCGGGTGGCGCCCGATGGGTTTGGCCCGGTGAACCATGACGGGCTGGCGTTCTATGATCGCCTCGTTGATACCTTGCTTGAGCATGGCATTGAGCCTTGGGTGACGCTCTTTCATTGGGAGCTGCCGTATGCATTGCATCTGCGCGGTGGCTGGCTTAACCCGGATATCGCCGGACATTTTGCGAGGTATGCCGGCGTGGTGACCGAGCGCCTGTCTGATCGCGTGAGTAACTGGATTACCATTAACGAGCCGCAGTGCTTTCTTGGCTTGGGTTATTTGACTGGTGAGCATGCGCCCGGCCTGAAGTGCTGTTTGAAAGAGGTGCTCCTGGCAGGGCACAATGTGCTGCTGGCTCACGGACGCGCGGTGATGGCGATTCGGGAGAAGGCAAAAAAGCCGGCGCAGATCGGCTGGTCGCCAGCGGGGCCAATCTACTGCCCAGCGACACCTCGGCTCGAAGATATCAAAGCTGCGCAACAAGCAATGAAGGCCATTTTTCCCGGCACGATTTGGAACAATCGCTGGTGGGTGGACCCAGTGGTGCTCGGTGGCTACCCGGAGGATGGCATGCTGGTGTATGGTAAGGATGCGCCAAAGGCGCCTGATTCGGATTTCGACATCATTAAGCAGCCGATCGATTTCTTTGGGTGCAATATCTTCCAAGGCGTCCCGGTGAAGCCAGGGCCGGATGGAGCGCCCGTTATGGCGAAGCAATCGCCCGGTCAGCCACTGTCGCTCTACGAATGGCATCAGGCGCCAGCGTCTCTTTACTGGGGTCCGCGCCTGATTCAGGAGATGTATGGCCTGCCCATTGTCATCACGGAAAACGGTCTTTCAATCGGTGATCAGGTTAACCGCGATGGGGGAGTCCATGATCACAACCGTATCGATTTCCTTGTCGAATATTTGATCTCTTTAAAGCGAGCGCTCGATGAGGGGATCGATATTCGCGGTTATTTTCACTGGTCGTTCATGGACAACTTCGAATGGCAAGAGGGCTACAAGCACCGGTTTGGTTTGGTCTATGTCGACTACGAGTCGCAACGTCGCTTGCTCAAGGATTCGGCTTTTTGGTACAAGGAGCTGATCGAGACCAACGGCGAGAGCCTGAATCAATACATAAATACCACGGAAGCGCCGCAGCCGTATATCATCAAGGCGACGATTCGCTATGTGGATGAGAATATTCGGGAGAATTTTAACATTAAAACCATCGCCGCGCACCTGAAGTGCCACCCTGACTTTTTGAGCCGCGCGTTCAAGCAACACACGGGAAGAAACTTAAGCGACTACATTCGCCGGTCACGCATTGATCTGGCGATGGAGAAGTTGAGAACGCCGGGCATTTACATCAACGATGCTGCGGATGAATCCGGCTTCTCGGACCCGGTTCACTTTGCCAAGGTATTTCGGAAACTAGTGGGCATGACGCCGGGGCAATACCAGAAGCAGTATCGTGCATCACTGGAGCCGTCTTCGCCTGATTCACCGCTGCCACTTTCGCAACCACGGTCGTCCGGATTTTTTGACTAAATCAGGCATCGTTCAAGCCCATTGATTATCTGCCGGAGAAAATTTATGGTCGGCCTGTCTGTTTATTTTTTGCAATGAGTAAGGGCGGTCGATTGCTGATAGAGTTCGTGCAGCCGTTGAGTTGAAGGCGTCAATCTAGACTCTGCTTTGGGGCAAAACGATCGGAAGTTTTTCTTGGAGTCGAAAATTGCTTGATAAGCCGAGAGGCATTCACTGCGCAAAAAAAACATTCCGATATCGCATGGCGTATCGGGCGCTCGACTGTTGCTGCTATTGGGCGAAACCGGGTAAGAGTCCTTGACATATTCACTCATGGCGGGATTACTGGAGGGACTTGAGCCACAGATCATCGTTTAAATGCGGCATCTTCGGATGCTCAAGCTACTATGAAAGCTCTTGCCAGTCCGGATACTGCACTGCCTTGCTGTCTCAAACCGTTTTACGGATTTTGTATCCGTTTGTGGAATAGTGTCCTGAAGCCACTAGCCCGTAAGCTTGCTGGGGGCATGCGTCGCATGGGAACCGTGTTTTGTGGTGCTTCCTTGGGAACGCTTCTCGCAGTGAGCTTCATTTCAACACCGGTGAATGCCGACGATGCGCCAGCTTTGACGGCATCCCCCGGCTTCCTTACCGAAACTTTTTACGAGTTTAATAGAGCCTCGGCGATCTTACCCCTTGAGGAGAGCAACCCTACGCTTCCCGGTTATGTGACGCTGGAAGCAGCCGGAACTGGAGAGCCAGTCGAGCTGCAGATCGACCTTTTTCCCAGCATCAACTACAGCCCCGCGACGGCTTTCTATGGGTCACTGTTTCAATTCTCAACCGAACTGGGTACGCCAACGGCCATCGATGAAAGGCATCCACTGATCGTAAATAGTCATGGGTCCCTCAGTGTTTCCAATATACAGGCTCCGGACGATGCAACGGTTATCGGCAATGCCGCCATCTTAGCTCTCGGTCGACCCAACGGAAATGCGGATGGCATTGGCTCGGATGTCACGGTAAACGTATCGAATGATATCACGGTTAGCGGCGTCGGGACGGGAAATCCAGGTGCAGGAACGAATCCCATCACGCTATCTCCATCCGCCCTGCGCACCGCGCAACTGAGCGGCGTTACGGCGGTTTCTTGGGGGCTGCAGGATTCCGGCAACGAGTCTAACTCTCTCACCGGTACGACCGTTACTGTAAACACGGATGAATCAGCCAATATCACCGTGACGCAAAGCAGTGATGCCGTAATTACCGCCGGCATTTCTGCTTCGTCCGCTTCGGGGCCGGCAACCGACGGCTTCGGTACCGATGTAAACGGATTCCATAAGGTCGCAATCAGTCACAGCGGAGACATCACGGTTAATGCGCAAACGGGTGTAGGGATTTTTGCGAATACTACCGGAGCTCAGAAGAAAAATGATGATAGCGAAACGACTGCTGTCGGTGGTGAGGTCAAAGTCGACCTCAAAGAAACGGCCTCGATCACGACTTCGGGCGTCGGCATTTTTGCTTTAAGTGAGGTCTCACCGGTTTCAGATAAGGGTAAGGACACCATTGAAGGTGGTGAGGTCAAAGTCGACTTGGGCGAGCATACTTCAATCACTGCAGGAAATGAATCAGACGGCTCCACGCTGTCGATTGGCGTGTTGGCGGTCAGCGCCGCGAGCAATCAACTGCTCAACCCGTTCTCCAGTGTGGATGTGCCCAACGACTCGAAGGGAGACGGCAAGGGTGGCGGAGTGACGGTCAAGAACCACGGCATGATCACCACCTATGGCGATACTTCAGCTGGCATTGCGGCATTAAGCATCGGAGGCGCAAGCGTCGTTGCGTCCACGAATGAGGGGACGGCTCAGAATGATAGTTACCTGGGTGCGAACGATGCGTATAAAGGTGGTGGCAAGCAGGTCACGGTCGAGAATCTGGAGAGCGGCGTGATTTCCACGACCGGTTTGGCTGCACATGGAATGGTCGGCCTGAGCAGCGCCAGCGGTGGATTGCTGAACAACTTGGAGGAAGCGAACCGGGACCAGAACCCACCGGTTGGCCTGACCATCGGTAATGGCCCGTCTTCGAGCTCCGATATCGGTCACGATGGCGGCGATGTTAGCATGACGAATGCAGGCACGATTGTCACCGGAGCCGGCAGCGGCGACTCGATGGCCTCGGTCGGGATGCTGGCCCAGTCTATCGGTGGTGGAGGTGGCAGCGCGGGGAATAAAGCTTCACTCTTCGTTGGTGACAAGGGAGGAGCCGGCGGCCATGGCGGAACGGTAGACATTACGACCAAGAGCACGAGTTCGCTGACCACCAATGACATCAACTCTGTGGGCATCCTGGCTCAGTCCATCGGTGGCGGTGGCGGCAACGGCGGCAATGCGGAAGGGTTCTTTGTGGCTGTCGGTGGTGGTGGCGGCGCTGGCGGTGAAGGCGGCGACATCACGCTTAACTTCGATGGATCGCTCAGCACGAATCAAATGCACTCTGGCGGCATCATTTCTCAATCCGTTGGTGGTGGAGGCGGACACGGCGGAGGCGCGACCGCGGTCAGTCCTATCTTTTCTCCAGAAGATTTTAGCATTGGTGGAAGCGGTGGTTCGGGGGGAAGTGGTGGCATGGTGACGGCCACCCTCGCGGCGGATTCGACAGTATCCACGCTTGGAAACAATTCAGCTGGTCTAACCATTCAAAGTATTGGCGGTGGCGGTGGAACCGGCGGAGCGGCCACGACTTTCACGGCCGACGTTTTTTTTAGCCTTGCGGCGGCGGTCGGCGGCTCAGGAGAGGGCGGTGGCCACGGCAGCAGGGTGGTCCTGAACAATAGTGGTATGATTACTACCGGTAGTTCAGCCAGCGCTTCTCCTTCGGGGCAACCGGTCAATGAGGGCGCCGATTCCATTGGGGCTATTGTTCAATCGATTGGTGGTGGCGGTGGTCATGGGGGCTCTGCTTCGGCATTTGCAGGTGTCTTTGCCGCGACCGATGAAATTCCGATCGGCGTTGCTGTTTCTCTTGGACTTGGTGGCGAAGGAGCCGGGGGTGGCAATGGCGGTGACGCCTTTTTTAACCATGATGGATCAATCACGACTTGGGGTGATGGCTCTCATGGCGCCTTGGTTCAGAGCATCGGTGGTGGTGGTGGAAATGGTGGCGATTCCACAGCTTATAGCGCGGCGCTGACGGCCAAGGCCGATGGCGTGACGCTGCAAGCCAGCCACGGCGGTGTGGCCGGTAATGGGGGCGTGGGCGGCGGCGTGGCCGTTAATATTGAGGATCATCAAGAGGCCTTCACCACGCATGGGCAGAATGCCGCTGGCTTGGTGGCGCAGTCGATTGGTGGCGGTGGCGGCAATGGTGGTTTCGGCACGGCGAGATCCAGCAACATTAATTTGACGGGAGGCCAGACGGTGAATATTGGATTTGCTCTGGGCGGTAGTGGTGGTGATGGCGGACACAGTGGCGCCGTCGCAATTGCCAGTGCGGGTGATATCAGCACCAATGGCTCAGGTTCGCAGGGAATCCTGGCACAGTCCATCGGCGGCGGTGGCGGCAATGCCGGTGGTGGGAGCGTTGGAGGTGGTAATAACAACTACGAAGTAAACGTCGCGGTCGGCGCTTCTGGCGGTGATGGTGGCGATGGCGGTAGAGTGGGCGTTGCCAACGAAGGCTCCATTCAGACGACGAGGGGTGACGCGACCGGTATTTTGGCTCAGTCGATTGGCGGCGGTGGTGGCACTGGCGGCAGTGCCGATGTTCGGGCTCCGACCGGGTATCTTGGCAATGTGCTGGACACGTTTTCTCCGGCCTTGTCCTACAGCTCGGCTGTTTCAGTCGGTGGTACCGGAGGCAGCGGAGGTATGGGGGGGGACGTGGTTGTAGAAAACCTTGAGGGCGCTAGCATCAGCACCGAAGGGGTCCGTGCCTACGGTATTTTGGCCCACTCCATTAGCGGTGGCGGTGGCACTGGGGGCTCCGCCAACGCCAGTTCGAATGCGGCGCTTCTACCAGTGGTTCTCCATCGCGACTACGCTAGCTTCAGCATCAACGTCTCGGTTGGTGGCCTGGGCGGAAGCTCCCAAACTGGCGGTGTGGTTACGGTGGATAACCACTCGCTCGTTGAAACCAGTGGATATGCTTCTCATGGCATCGTGGCGCAGTCGATTGGTGGCGGTGGCGGAGTCGGTGCGGATGGCTCTTTGGATACGACAACGACGCTCAACCTCGGATTCATCGTTGATCGCGGTAGTGGCGCCAGCGGTCATGGCGGAGAGGTGCATGTTACCCAGGATGCGACGGTTACCACTACTGGTCACAATAGTTACGGCGTCCTGGCTCAGTCGATTGGCGGTGGTGGCGGGATCGCTTCACAGGGCACGGATATTGCCTCCACCGGCGGTAACATCGGTATTTTCCCGAACCCGGAAATGGGCATGAACTTTGGCTTCAATATCGATTCCAAAGAAGGCGAGTACATTAACGGTGGATCGGTCACCCTCAAGTTGAATGAGCCGGATGATCTCATTGCGAACCCTTCGACCACGACCACGGAAGGTGATTGGTCGATGGGGGTGGTGGCTCAGTCCGTCGGTGCGGGAGGCGGCAAGGGAGACACGATTTCTGGAACAAATACCACCGCTATTCCGAACCTCGACTTGCAACTTGGCGCGCTCAGCGGTAACGGGTCTGGCGGTTCGCTTGAAATTGATACGGTCGGAACGGCTAGCATCATGACGGGGACAGACACGAGCGGCTTTGGAGCCTATGGCCTGTTGGCTCAATCCATTGGTGGTGGCGGCGGCATTGCTACCGACGGGTCAAGCGCCGCCACGGGCAGTTTGAGTTTGGGAGGCCAGGCAGGTAGCGTCGACGGGGATGGCGGAACCATTACCCTTATTTCCGATGCGCTTTCGGTTCAGACCCAGGGAGCCGCCGCGCATGGCGTGGTGCTACAATCGATTGGCGGCGGTGGCGGTCTGGCTGGCACGGGTGCTAGCGCCGACTATTCGGGGAGCCTGACGGATACTAAAGCTCCAAGCCTTAGCCTTGGGGGACAAGATTCCATTGGCATTGGTCAGGCGATCACGATGGATGATGCTGTCGTTACCGTATCGACGAGCGGGGACCATGCATTCGGGTTTGTTGCTCAAAGTATCGGTGGAGGAGGGGGCATCGCCACCACCAAGCAAATGGGCGGTGATGTCGCGGTAGGCATGACCATAACCGATGGTAGCACTGACAGTGCAGGGCGCGATGGAAATGAAGTGGAGCTTACCTTTGCAGTGGGGAGCTCGATCAACACCACTGGGATAGGGGCTCATGGCGTTGTCGCTCAGAGCATTGGTGGGGGTGGTGGCATCGCCAATCCGGATTCCAGCAGTGGCCTTGATTTGAGCCCGGATCAACGTTCCGAAACGGCTTTAGGTTACGGGGGTGATGTCACCCTGAATTTGCACGGTTCCATCACCTCTCACGGTGATGGCGCCAACGGCGTGGTAGCCCAGGTCATTGGCGGTGGAGGCGGGCTATTCAATCAGTTTGCCGGTAGCACCGGGGGCGCAAGTTCCTCTGCTGATGGAAGTAGTAACGGGCTGCTGACTATCAACGTCGGGCATGAGGCGAGGATCCGGTCTCATGGTTCGACCACGAACACCATCCTCGCCCAAAACGCAGTGGGAAATGGCCAGTCGGGTAACACGATCACGATCACCGTCGATGGCATGGTCTCGAGCGAAAACGGCGCAGCCATTATGGTCAATGGCGGTAGGGGAAGCGAGACGGATGGCGTCACCAATTCTGTTACGATCAATCTCGGAGGTGAGGTCACTAGCAGTTACAACGAAAAAGCCATTCAGTTTGAGGGAATTGGTGGGAGCGAAGTTTATACGATCAACAACCATGGACTGCTTTCCGGTAGCGTCTCTGTCGATAGCACGGGCTCAGGGAGCCTGTTTTTCAACAATGAGACTGGCGTGTTCCATTCCGGGGAGACCGTCAACATGGTCATGGAGGACTCTGGCAGGTTTGTCGTGGGGGGGGCCGATATTGTGAAAACGGAGATGCACCAAAACTACATCCAATATTCGAATGCCGAAGCGATCCTGCAATTCGATGTCGAGTCCCAGGAGTCATTCGATCACTTGGTGTTTGGAACCGCATACGGGATGTTTAACGGCCTTCTGGAAATCATATTGACCGACAATGGCACGCAACTCCAGGTAGGGGATGAGATGACGCTCATCACCGCATCCACCGGCGAAACTGCACACAGCTTCTCAACGGAATTCTACGAAGATGCGTCATTCATAAATGTTCCGGAGAGCATGATCTTGGACCTGAATGTGGATAGCGGCGCCCTGGTGCTGAGCGTTGTCGCCGTCCCGGAACCTAACTCTACCCTACCGGTTGGTTTGGCTGTCCTCATTTACCTTTTAAGGCGTTCGAGGTATTCCCGTGGTGCTTAGAAATTCGTCTGACCTTAATATACGCAAGGGGTTGAAGACTTCCGGTGGTAGCGTTAAGTATGTTACAAATGGAGGGGAAATTGGCTCTCATGATCAGTGCCTGGCGTTGGCTGAAGGGGAGGAGGCTTTCTAGCTTTGGCGGAAATGGTGCGAATGGGTCCCGCCATTATCAAGTATAACTGAGAGCCTTGGAGTTGAAGATACGGCACGGTTAGTCCGTTGGTTCATTTCGAATTAGCAGCTAGACTATATTCGATGGAAAAGTATTGTAAGCGGTTACGCATTTTGTTTTCCTGAAACCGCACTGTTTCGAGCATGCGTTCTTTAGCTTCATATTCGAAGTGCGTGCATTGCAGCGGTTGAGTTCGCTTAAACTGCTTTTGATAAACCCCATCTTGAACGCCGTGAGCTATCTGATTCACGGCATCTATGAACTCATAACTCTTGTCTATCATGATTCGGAATCTCAAAATGTTAATTGTAATCTTGGGCCTGACCGCGGCTAATCTCCTTCACGCAGGGCCGCTGTCGGTTATTGTGCCGGCGTATTTTTATCCCACCCCGTCGGGTAGTGATTGGGATATGATTGGCGTTGGATTGGATGCCGGCGCTGATATTATCACTGTGATGAATCCCGCCAGTGGGCCCGGGGCATCCTACGATGTCAATTATGATAACGCCGTTGATAACCTAAGGCTAAAGGGAGGTTTGGTTATTGGATATGTTCCGACAACTTACAGCGCCAGACCTATTGCCCAAGTGAAAGCGGATATTGATCAGTATGTTGCCTGGTACGACATTGACGGCATTTTCCTTGATGAAACCTTGGGAGACGGCGCATTGGGCACTCTTCAGTATTACAGCGAGATTTATCACTACATCAAAAACAACTATCCTGGCTTCCTGGTTATAGGCAACGCGGGTAACGACGCCACCGATCTCTACCTTTGGTGGCCGGTGGTCGATGTGCTCGTGACTTACGAAGGCTACTCGTGGGATTATTATTCGGATTCCGTGCCTAGTTGGCGTTGGACGTTTTCTGAGGACTATTTTGCGATGATTGTACATTCGATGGTCGCTACCCCGTCAGAGTATTACGTCAATGAGATCTCTGATATCGCGCGTAGTCGTAATACGCGATACATTTACATTACGGATGAAACTTTCGCGGGGAATCCATTCGATCAGCTGCCAAGTTTTTGGTGGGAGTTGATGTATGATGTAATCTATCGCTAACTGCCTCTGCGATTATTTGTTCTTTTGTTGGTGGCGGAGCTGTGTGCTCCGTCCCCTTTTTATCTAGTTGTTCAGCAACCCTCTACGGGGAAGATCAAAAATTTTTCTTGCGAAATAAAGTGTAAACGCTTACGCAAATGTTTGTTTCTTCAAAAACTCTACTTTGAGGAAGCGTCCGTTGAGCGGCTTATCGTATATCCAATTCAACACCAATAGCACCATGAATAAAGCATCTGCAGGCATGATCGCACTCTTTACGGCCGCGATCACCCTATCTTCGCCCGCCGAAGCCCGTGGCCCGATGTCCGGCGTCACGTCCGACTCGAAGTTCATCATCTATTACGGTGATGACTACTACTCATCCAATACCGGTGACCCCAGCACCTGGGTGCTGGACAGCACGATTATGAGCGGCCTTGCGTCGTTTGACGTTGTCGTGATTAATCCTGGTCAACCACACTGCACGCCGGAAGTTGTCAAATACTTGAAGGACAACGGTGTCGATTACGTCATCGGTTACATCAGTATTGGCGAGGACTTTATCAACGACGCGATTGAGGATCCTCTGGCTGGTGGTTCTGGCATGGTAAAGTATGACTCGGCCACCGGTGACCTCATCCCGACTCCCGGCAATACGCTGCAAAGCTTTTATGTCGATGTGGATTCTCAAACGGTTACCTACGATGGTACGGGGCGCGCCATTTCCGTTACGACAACTGCGCGCCTTACGCCCGATGGCAATCCGGACTATAATCCAATCTTCCTGGGGTACATGGTAAATCCGGATACGAACTGGCGCTGGGTTCTGAACAATATGCGTATCGGTGGCACTGGCGTGACTGGTCGTTCGTTGACGGCAGGCCTTGCGCAAATTGCTGGTGCATGGGACACGGCGAACTTACGTGATCGCTCAACTAACTTCGGTTGCGATGGCTTTTTCCTCGATACCCTGGACACCGCCGGACCGTATGATGCGGCGGGTTGGTATCCCTGGACTGTGGATGAAATGCGGGACACCGTGAAATATATTAGCGATAACTATACGGACAAAGTTGTGTTCGCTAATCGTGGCGCATTCTACTTCAGCGCCGGCTTGCAGAGTCCTGTGACTGGCGAGTATCCGATCGACTACTCAATCCGTCCTTATATCAACGCCTTCCTTTTTGAAAGCTTCCGCTATGACAGTGATCCAGGCACCGACGGTCCTGGTGGAATCTCGGAATACTACAATGAAAACCGCTACAATGTGGCGCCCAAGGTATTTGCGGAAGCGAATCGTGACGACGGCTTTACCATGTTCAGTCTGGAGTATGAGTCTGGCCGTACGGGGATTGTGACCGATGCGTTTAATACAGACATCCGGGAGTTTGGCTACATCGGCTACCTCTGCGAAGATGGTTTGCTAATTACAGTCGACACAGACTTCGCGAACTTGCTGCCGGATTCGTCGAATGACAACAACGCGCCGACTTGGGACACCACGGGTAACGTGCTCTACAACACCGCTTCGACTTCGTTTCGCGTTGGCGTGCAGGAAGTGGAAGAGGGCAGTGCCGTGACTGAAGCAATCGTTCGTTGGGATGTCGCCATCGATCAGTCCTATCCGATCACTTACGATATCATCGTCACTGATATCGCCGCCAGCACGTCGACCACTTATTCGGACGTCGCCTTCGACGCCAACCCGGCTTGGGGGCATGATCCGGCGAACAGCTCGGCCAATGAATACACCATCACGGGCCTGACCGCTAACAAGAACTACAACTTCAAGGTCGTGGCCAAGGATGCCTTCGGAAATCAAAACACCGAAGACACAGGTCTGAACTACTACGCTTCCGCCGCGCTCAGTAATCCGATTTTGAATAGCGCAATTACGCTAGACGGATTATTGTCTGAATGGGGTTCGCTAAGCAGCTATATCGGGGATCCAGATGACGTGGTTGGAGTGAGTGATTCGAGCCACATTTCTGGCTCCGGTAATCAAGCGAACTGGCGTCAAATTCAGGTGGCGCACACGACGGACACGGGCACCCTCTATTTCGCCTATACCAACGATACGAATATCTACGTGAGCTGGGGCTTCCAGATCTTCATTGATACCGACGACAATCCTGCGACAGGTTTCCAAGGTTCATTCGCTGGCATCGCGAATTTTCCGATTGGCGCCGACTACTTGATCGAAGGTGTCAACGTCTACCAGTACAATGGCACTGGCCTTGACTGGAGTTGGATTGCAGCCCCGGCAGCCGGCGGTTTTCAAGTGGGTCGCATCTGGAGTGGAACGACGGGCGAGGTCTATTTGCCGCTGAGCTGGATTGGCAGCCCAACGGGGACCATGAGTTTTGTCTGTTTCGGAAATAACGAGTTCTATACTGGAGTCTCGGGTGAGTACGATTGGTATCCCGATGGCGCTACCAGCGGAGCGTCCTTCCGCTACTCGTTCTAGCTAATATTAGCATAGGAAAATTTTCCATAAATACGTCCAGTAGTGGGGCGGCGCGGGGGATCTCGCGCTGCTCTTTTCTTGGAGTTTTTATCTTATTTGATTCGTAGTCGTGCACACATTGCAGACCACTATTTATTAGAAAAATATTCCAAAGGGCTTGACTTCCTTTACATTTGCGTAAATGTTTACGCAATAATTTTGAAACAGCTTAACCCCGCGTATACATCATGCGATCAATAGACTTTTCTTTGGATTTTCATCGAACCTTAAAGCGTTCATTACAGGGTATTGCTGGCTTATCTTTGGTGGTTGCGCCAGCGCTTGCGATCGACACTGTATCAGTTGGGCATGCCGGGAGCGGCGCTTTACAAGTAGGGATTAAAGAGTCAGCTGCTGAAGTTCAGCAAACGCGTGTCATGTTTGATATCGACAGCGATTCCAGTAGTGGCTTCGGCGAATACGGCGCTGACTATATGATCGAAGGCGCGACGCTTTACGCTTATCCGGCTTATGCCACTGGCTGGGAGTGGGAGCAGGTGGGGGTCGTGCCGCATATGGTTTCCGATGGGTGGCTTACTTACACCATCAACGACCTGCCAAAGTTTAAGGTGATGCGGCTTTATGTGGAGAATTTCGATGCTGATTGGAGCGTGGTTGAACGCTATCCTGAGACCGATGCTATTTCAATCGATTACGCACAGTTAGAGCCAGCGAATCCTGTCTCGGATACTGGTTTCCGGGGTAGCCTTTACCGAAGTGGCCGGAATGGACTGGCGGTGAAAGTGTTGGGAGATGGCGTGGAGCCCGCGCGACTGCGTGTCCTGATCAACAACGACGGCGATACCGCGACGGGTTTAGCGCCTTTTGGCGCAGACTACATGATTGAGGGGCTGACGCTTTACCAGCATGCTGGCACGGACAACGGCTGGAATTGGACACCGCTCTATCAACTGACGCCCGAAGTCAACCCTGGCGGAGTCGTGTATCCCATCGATAATATCGAAACCGGGGAATCGATGGAGTTCGGCGTTGAGAGGACGAACAGTAATTGGGAAGTGTTGGATCGGTATCCCGCGCAAGGGCTTAAACGGGTGAATAAAGACACGATGGGTGACTACTCTTTCAACGGGCCCGACCAACAAGTCGGGCCTAAAAAATATCTAGTTGAGGAGCTCATCGAGTTTGTGCCCGATGCGTTGAGCATTTCCTTCAACGAACGATTCGATTCTTTGCCTTGGAATGATGCGAGGCTGTCTGAACCCACTTGGGATGCGACGGGTTTTGCTGAGCCACTCAAATTGCGATTTGAACTCTGCGATGCAAAGTCTGGCGAAGTCTTTGACCTGCAGCCTGATCGCGTGCGCCGAGCTGAAGGACTGATCCAGTGGCAAGGCAAAGCGGACGGAGTCGCCTGGCGCGTCATTGCGCAATCATCCGAGCACGGGGATCTGGAACTGTATGCCCAGCTAAAGAGTGAAGGGGAGAGGCTGCTTCGTTTTAGCATTGGAGTGCAGACGCCGTTTGCCGGGTGGACGTGGCATGACGACGTGCAATTTGCCCGTGAGATTAAATCCGACAATATCGAATACGCGCATGTTGGAAGCAGTCCTTACGGGATGGACAGTAGTGTCTCGAAGTATCCATTTGGTGTTGTTGACAATGGCGCGCAGGCGCTCGTGCTCGAAACGGATTTAAGCGAGCCTTGCGTGTTTAAAATTTCGGCAAACACTGATCGGGATCAGCTCGTGATCGACTATCATGTCGCGCTTACGCCATTGACCAAAAAATTCCCGGGTCAGGCAGCGTTCCACGTTTCATTGCGGAGTCGGCCGACAGTGGAGGGGCAGGCATTTCGTCAAGCGCTTTCAGAATTTTATCAGCGGAATGCATCTCTTTTTGAGCGTCGCCCAGATGAGGTTGGTCTTTGGATGCCCTTTACGGATATCTCAAAAATTCCGAGTCCAAAGGATTTCGGTTTTGCCTACTATGAGAAGGGCGGCGCAATCGGATCGGACGTCGATTTCTGCCACGACAACGGTGTGCTGACCTTAGTTTACACTGAGCCATGGCTCTACTGGCTGCCAATGCCAAGTGGGATGGAGCGGACGCCAGACAACGCCATTGGCATGATGGAGCGCCTCGCAGTGAGCGGCTTTGGCAAGGCGAATGAATTTGCATCGGGTGGTGTGTTAGGCGCCGCGAGAAAGCCCGATGGCGAGATCAATATGACCTTCTCGGATGTGCCTTGGAATTCAGGCGCCCGTATGGAGGTCAGCACCGATCCTGAGTTGCCAACTACGTCGGGGGCGCCGGTTAATCGCGCAATGGCGGAGTTTTATTTCATGCGGGAGCAAGTTGCACATGAGAAGGTGGATGGCATCTACCTAGATTCGCTTTCAGCCATGTTCATCATGGACTACAACCCTGAGGCCATGGCGGTGACGAACTACCCCGCAACGTTTACCACCGAAGCTATGAAGCCAGGACTCGCTACGCCTATTGCCGCGTATGAATTCATCGCGGGATTGGGTGGCTACATGAGTGAACATGGCAAGTATCTGATGGGCAATTTTCCTTGCTGGAATTTTCCGTTCTTTATGCCCTATATCGACATTCCGGGTGAAGAGACACATTGGTTTCATGAAGGGCATTACGAGCGCATGTCTGACCGTGAATTGAACTACCGACGCGCGATGTCAGGCCAGAAAGCCTGGGGCTTTTTGATGAATGGAAAATACGACCACTTTGAGGCAGAGTTTGCTAAGCGCTATTTTGAGGACAGTCTATACTGGGCATTTCAACCAAGCCTTTTTAGTCACGATGCCGCCAATGATCCATACTGGGAAAACGCTGCATGGTATGAGCGTGATCGGCATTGGTTCCAGCGTTACATGCCTTGGATTCAGCGGCTGGCGAATGTTGGCTGGCAACCGGTTGGACCGGCGCTGTCGTCCAATGATTCTATCGAGTTTGAGCAGTTCTATGGCGATCGCGATTCAGCGCAATTCATAACCGTGCGCAACACTGCTAAGGCGCCGGCCTCTGGTCAGATCGCATTAGCGCTAGCCGGAGAAGCAGAGGATTGGATTGTGCTGAACCCCTTAGCTGGCGATGCCGGATGGCTTTCGGTAAATGCTAATGGGCGTGCAGAGATTCCAGTCTTTCTGCAACCTGAGCAAGTGCGCTTTTTCATGATTTTCCGCAGCAGTGAAATCTCGAATGAAATGGATTTCCTCCGTAGTTGGAAAGATGGTCTGGGACAAGCCGAACAGTTGCTTAGTCAGTTGAAATCGATGCAGGATCAGCAGGCGCTGGAGATGAGGCTCCTGATCAGTTTGCCACAGCCTGCAGTGCGTGGTTTGGAGCAGGACATACGCATCCAAATTGAAAACGTGAGCAGCGCCGCTTTGCTAGTTGACCGAGTTAGCTTATTGTCCGTAGGGGCATCGATCGAAAAGAAGCCAGACGTCGCTTTGGCCGCTGGCGAGATGCGTGAATTTGAGCTGACTGTTCCTGCGAATTTTGACGAGGATACGTTCCGCCTAAGCTTTCTGATTTCAAAAGAAGGCGTGGCGCATAGCTTGGCGATTCCGCTTTCCTGGAAGCGCTTGAATCCTGTCGATGTCGCCTTGCCGCAAGACAAGGTGATTTCGATTCAGGAGATCGCTCAAATTCCTCTGCGCATGACGAATTTGCTCCAGCAGGTCAGCTTGGTCGATGTCCGTTGGAGTGGCGATTTTGGGGAGGGGCGTAAGGCATTTCCGCTAAATGCGGGCGAAGAGAAAACTATCTACATCCCGATTCCTGCTGCTGGACGCGAGTCCGGTTCAGTTGAGCTGAAGGCATCAGGGATGGGCTTTGAGATATTCGATAGCGAGGTGAAGCTACAATTCCTGGGCCAGCAGGCGAGTGTGGTGCGTGACACCGCAGTGCTTGTGGAAACAAGTAGCGATTTTCCAGGTTATGGCCCTTCACCGCTGCGCGATGGCGTTACCCAGCCGCCTGCTAGCATGGCGTTTAACGAAGCTGCCTGGGCTTCGGAGGAATCAGCTTCGCCACATTGGGTCCGCTTTGAATTTCCAGAGCCCGTCGAGATAAGTGAAGTAAAGCTCTATTGGAATAATGAGGGTGGCGTCACATATACATCTCAAGAGGGGGTCATACAGGGGCGCACTATAGACGGAGATCGACGCCAGTTGACTCGTTTTCAAAACGATAAGACAACTGATGTGACGACAGTTGTTTTTGAGCCTGCCACCTTGGCGAGTTTAGAGATTCTCCAACCTGCGCGGCGTGGCCCGGAAATTCGACCCAATATCCTTTGGCTGACAGAAATCGAAGTGCGTTAGCTTGGCGTTGAACTGGCAGCTTTGCCGTTTTTCTACGTATATCTTGATTTTTAATGGATAATGCAATGGACCTGAATAATTAGGGCCATTTGCGTAAGCGTTTGTCCTTTACCCTGTCACGGTGATTCCCCACGATTCTGCATGCTAGTTCTTGGTTTGCACTAAAGCAAGCGGGGCAATACTGCAGATGGACATTCGTGAATTTTCAGAGATCGTAGGCGTTTCGACCGCGACAGTATCGCGCGCTTTTTCCGGGCGTGGGCGTATCAGTAAAAAGACTCAGGAGCGAATCCTGGAGGAAGCGCGAAAGCATGGCTTTGCGCCCAACATCAATGCGCGTCGCTTGTCCTCGAAGTTTAGCGGCGTGATCGGGCTTTACTACACGTTTGGTGAGGAAATCATTTTTGATTACTACAATATGGAGCTCGCGCAGGAGATTGCCAAAGCGTGCGCAGGACGGGGCATCTCATTGCATTTAGTGCTCAGGAGCCCATCGCAGCCAGACTTGCAACTGAATAATCTGATTGCGGGCAAAGGCCTTGACGGTGTCATCATTGTAGCGGACAGCGAGCGTAGCTTGGACGGGTTGGGAAAGGTCATCTCCGACTGTCCCACGATTGTCATTGCGAATCAGGTCTGGCCGAAAAATCCGTCCACAGGATTCATTCATTTGGACTTTGAAAGCGGTATCGAACAGGCTGTCAAATGCCTAGTACGGCTTCGGCATCGCCGCATCGGCTTTATCCGTGGCTTATCGGATAGCACTAAGTTCAAGGCCTACCAAAGCACCATGGAAGCATGCGGGCTCAAGCTCGATAAGTCACTCATCGCAGAAGGGCCCAAGACGATTGAGGACGGCCAGCGGGCGATTGGTGTTTTGCTGAAAAAGAAGGTCGACGCAGTTGTCTGTTGCACAGACTTGTTGGCGATCGGCGCTTTGCAAGGCGCTGCTAAGCTTGGCGTTTCCGTGCCCGATCAACTGTCCATTGTTGGTATGGATGACCTCGCGCTGGCGTCGCAAACCTCGCCGCCATTGGCCAGCATTGGCGTGCCGCGCTCCAAGATCGCTGCGAGCGCCTTACAGATGCTCGAAAACGTGATGAACGCATCGGATGGCAACACAGCGGCTACGCCTCAGTTCATGCACACGGTGAACACGTTCTTTGTCGAACGTGAATCAATTAGCTCAGTAAAGGGCTAGTTTTGGTTGTGCTTTGCAGGTAGTGGGCAAGCCCATCTTGCAGGGGAACTGAAGCGGAGAAGCCTAGCAGACTGCGCGCGCGATCAGGACAGCCTAAAGAGTGGATGATGTCGCCGGTGCGCGCATTTTTGAAGACAGTCTCTGGCGTATCGGGAAAGTGCAGGCGCAGCGCTTCGAGGATGTCGAGCAGACTCGTGGCTTTGCCCGTGCAAACATTGACCGCAATGAATCCTAGCTGTGTGGAGCTGGCTGCGAGCACGTTCATGCGGGCGACGTCTTTCACGTTAATGAAGTCGCGTGTCTGTTGACCGTCGCCAAACACAGTCGGCGCAGCACCTTGGGTAAAGCGATCAAGGAAGATGGACATCACACCGGAATATGGCGACTTCGGATCCTGACGTGGGCCGTAAACATTGAAGTAGCGGTTGGCGGTGACTTTGATGTGATAGGTGTTGGCGGCCGCGAGCAGCAGTGCTTCGCTGGCTAATTTCGCGCCACCGTAGGGCGAAAGTGGGCGCTTTTCCGCGTTTTCTTTTAGTGGCAAATTTGGATTGTCGCCATAGATTGCGGCCGAAGATGCAAAGACCAGGTTTTCCACCTGTGTGCGCTGAGCAGCATCGATTACCGACTGTGTCGCCAGGACGTTTCGTTCAAAATTTAGCGCCGGGTTTTGAATGCTTTCCTGCACGCTCACTAGGGCAGCAAGGTGGATGATGGCGTGTGGTCGAAATGCTTCTACGGTGCGGCAAAATACATCACTGCGGGCGACGTCGAATTGCTCAAAACGGAAGCTGGATGAGGCTTTGGCTGTATCGAGGTTTTCGATTTTACCGGTGGCCAGGTTGTCGACGACTAAGACTTCGACTTCTTGAGCTAAAAGCTGATCGACGGTATGTGAGCCGATGAAGCCAGCGCCGCCGGTTACGAGCACCCGTCGTGAGGATAATGTTTTTTCAGGCATATTGTCCGCTTTCGGATAGTTCTTTTAGGCTCGCGACTACGCGCGTTCTGTCTTCAGGATAAGTAACGCCAAACCACGGGCTACTGGTCAGCATGACTTGGCACTTGGCAGCTCCGCTATGGATCAATTCATCAACCACCGTGGGGATGTAGCATTCGGACTTCATTTCGTTCCCACGTTCTTTGAGGAATGCGATGAAATGCGATTCGATTGCGGCAAAAATGGTCGGCGTGAAGCCCCAGCAATTCATTGAGACGACGGTGTTGGAGCGTAGTACTTCTTGAGTGCCTTGAAGATTTTTTCCAATGATTACGCCTGCGGCATTGGCGGCAATGTCGGTGTATTCCTCGACGGCTTTCAGCTTGTCTTTGCGGATCTGGCAAACGCCGCGATTCACTGAGCCATGAGGCGACAGGGTTTTGATGAGCTGATAGCCCACCATACTGATTGCAAGTGCTGATGCATCTGTTGCGGAGAGCTGCCTGGCGAGGATTTGATAAGATTCTTTGCCATAGAAATCATCCGCATTGATTACCGCAAAGGGCTCGGCAATCACATTGCGCGCAGCATAGATGGCCTGGGCGGTTCCCCAGGGCTTGGTGCGTCCCGGTGGAGGCGTGAAGTCGGCAGGCAAGTCATCAAGAGACTGGTAGGCGAACTGCAAGTCAATGTGCGTATCGTAGCGACTGCTGATGTGTTCGTGAAACTCGGTTTCGAAGTCACGGCGGATGACAAAGACGATTTTCGCGAAGCCTGCGCTGATCGCGTCTTGCACCGCGTAGTCGAGCATGGTCTCGCCCATTGGGCCCATGGCGTCGAGTTGCTTCAGGCCGCCGTAGCGGCTACCCATGCCGGCGGCTAAAATTAGGAGGGTGGGGGGTGTCATGGTTGGTTGTTTTTGAGAGTACTTTTTTACGAGTAGTTGAATTCTGAATCGATAAAGGTGCGCTGGATGAGGCGGTCGATTTCCGACTGCTGCTGCTCAATCGACTTCACGAGTGCGAATTGCGTGCGGCAGCGATCAAGGTTGTGCGCCGGGCGTTTAATTTTGAAGTAGGTGTCTCCCAGTAGGTAATCCGTCAGGAAGCGCATGCCACATTCCAGGGCCATCAGTTTGGCGCTCTGGCCGAGGCCTTCCTTTTCATAGTCGTTAAGGAAACACGCTGCGCCGCTTAGATAACCTTGCAAGAGCGCCTCGAACATGGGCATTTGCATGGAAACTTTGCTCAGGTCAGTTTCATCCTCGAGGGCAGAATTCGTCGCGGTGCGGACCATGTCGCTAAAGTCGTAGAGCACGCTGCCGGGCATGACGGTGTCCAGGTCGATTACACAAACGCCCTCGCCAGAGAAGTCGTCAATCATGACGTTGTTCAGCTTAGTGTCGTTGTGCGTGACGCGCTCGGGGATGTTGCCCGCAGTCATTTGGTCGACGATCATTCCGAAGTCGTCCTGCCGTGCATGTAGAAAATCGATCTCTGCCTTAACGGTGATGGCGCGATTGTGTGCGTCTTCTTCGAGCGCCTGGCACAGTGCCGCATACCGCTTGGGTGTATGGTGAAAGTCAGGTATAGTTTCGTGCAGTCGCTCACCTTGGAGCGAAGCGGCGAGCTTTTGGAATTGAGCAAAGGCTGCTGCTGCTGCTGCTGCTTGCTTGGGTGATTCGATCTTATCATACGTGCGTGCTCGCTCGATGAATAGGTAGGTTCGCCAGTACTCGCCCTGGGCGTCTATTGCGTAAGGCTTGCCCGTGTGTGCGGGGATGAGCGTTAGGCCGCGGCGTAGGCGCTCGGGATTTGCCTCGCGTAAGAGGGTCGACTGATTGTGGTCAGTGACACGTTGGATGTTTTCCATCAACGCCTCGGGTTTCTTGAAGATGCTCTTGTTGATCCGCTGATGAATGTAGCGTAGCCGATGTCCTGCTTGATCGTATTCGGCGCAGTAGGTGTCGTTAATGTGGCCGCTGCCGTAGGGCGAGGACACGACATAGTCTGCCCGCATATTGAACAGCTTGGCGATGGCTGAAAGGTCCGCTGATGGTTGATTATTCATGCAGTTTTCTTTGGTTTCGAATCGGGGGTATGGCGTCGTTTTTAGGAGATGTAGAATTATTTGGCAAGAAAATGCGTAAACATTTACACAAAAATCTTGACGATGGCTTTGAGCATTGTTTTTATGACTAGCATGAAGATTGGAGTAATTGGACTAGGCAAGCGCCTGAACCATATGGTGAATACCTGTATGCGTGAAGCAGAGCCCGGACTTTCTATTGTCGCTGCGATCGACCCCGATGAAGCCGCCGTGCGTGAAGCGCTTCCCGAGAAAGAAGCGAAAGCAGTCAAATTTGTGCGTTCAGTTGAAGAGCTTGCGGCTGCAGGAGTGGATGCGATTGCTGTAGGAACACGTTGTAATTTACACGCGAAGTACGCGATCGATGTTGCCGCCACCGGATTGCCTTTATTTTTGGAAAAGCCCGTCGCTACGACACTTGAAGATGCCTTAGAATTGGAGGCTGCATATCAGAATACGGAAACAGAGGTGGTGGTTAGTTTTCCGCTACGCACATCACCGCTTTGCGCTCGTGTTAAGCATCTATTGGATGAAGGCGCACTCGGGATTCCGCAGCATGTGCTGGCGGTTAATTATGTGCCCTATGGCGACGTTTATTTTAACTCCTGGTATCGAGACTACGGCGTGACAGCCGGATTATTCCTACAAAAAGCGACACATGACCTCGATTATTTAGCCTTTTGTCTTCGTAGTCCTATCGTTCGCGTCGGCGCAATGAAGTCCTGCGGGCGAGTTTATCGAGACGCAAAATTTGCCGATGTCGAGCCCGATCCAAATTGCGGTTTTTTTAAGCAAATTGGAACGCCCGAAACCGGTATGAATGAGGACGCATCGAGCGCGCTCATTGAGTTCGAAAACGGCGCTCAAGGGGTCTACACGCAGGTGTTTTATTCCAAGCGTGGAGCGGCGCGTCGCGGGGCAACTTTCTCGGGGCACCAGGGGACGCTGAGTTTTGATTGGTATGAAAATCAAGCGAAGCTGGTGCACCATTTTAAACCGTTTGAGGACACGGTGCGCGTAGATAGCGACTTGCATCACCACGGTGGCGATGGCGCATTGGCGGACAACTTCCTCAAGGTTGTTCGTGGAGAGGCTAGCTCGATCTCGAACATCTGGGCAGGGTTACAAAGTGTGTATGCCTGCTTGGCGGCCAAAGAGAGCTCTGAAACGGGACAATTCTGTGAAGTTCGTCAATTGGCCCAAGTAGGCATGGGAGAAGCTTCCTACCGCTAATTTTCCTATATTTTGCGTAAACACTATTACAAATGCCACTCGATATTGTAGAATTCTCAAAGCAAATCGGCGTCTCGACGGCGACGGTTTCCCGTGCGTTTTCCGGACGCGGACGCATTAGCGAAAAAACGCGTGAGCGCGTGTTGGAAGAAGCGCGTGCTCGTGGTTTTTCTCCCAATGTGCATGCGAGCCGACTTAATTCGAAGCGAACCAATCAGATTGGTCTTTACTATAGTTTCTCGGAAGACCCGATATTTGACTACTATAACATGGAACTCGCGCAAGAGATCGCCAAGGCGGCAGAAAAGCGTGGGCAAGCGGTTCATCTTGAACTCAGCCGAACTGGTAAGGGCGAGAACCACCGGTTGCGTCAACTGACTGGCGGCGGCGGCCTGGATGGCATCATCCTCGTCGTCGATGGTCGCACCAGTGGCGCTCGACTATTAGAGTCTGTGCAGGGGTGCCCGGTGGTTGTCGTGACTAATCGCGCCTGGGCTCCGATTCAGAAAGAGATCGTGGTCGAGTTGGATATTTTCAGTGGAATGGTCGACGCAGTGCGGGATCTGGCAAGCTTGGGTCACAAGCGGATTGGGTTTATCGGCGGCACTGGGATCACAGCCAAGGTTAACGGCTTTCGGCGTATCTTGGAAGATTGTAAGCTCACTGTTGATCCAAAGTTAATTGCGGAAGGTTCGGTCAGCTTTTCTGATGGCCAAAAGGCATTTCATCAAGTCGCCTCGCAGCGCCCGTCTGCAGTATTTTGTGCAACGGACGTTTTGGCGATGGGCGCTCTGAATGAAGCCAATGCTATGGGGCTAAATGTTCCGGGAGATATTTCCATTGTCGGCATGGATGACTTGGCCTTCACCGCCTACACCACGCCTTCCTTGAGCACTGTGGGCATACCTCGCAGTCAAATCGCGAAGACTGCGGTCGATAGCATTATTTCCCAGCTCGATGACGAAGAGAGCGAATCTCCGCGCGCATTGGCTAAGCATGTCATCGGTAGCTACTACGTGCCGCGCGCATCCGTGGGCGCTTTCACTGGCGCTTAGGTTTAAGCAATTTTTCAAGCCTCAAAGCATTCATTAAATCCATATCACTATGAAATCAATAAACACTACGAAACTGGTCTGCGGCATTTTGGGCTCACTTGCGCTTAGCGCATCGGCCGTTGCAGGCACCTACGCAAACATCACCATTGATGGTGATTTTTCAGACTGGGTCGGTGTGCCGATCTTGACCTCTGACACCACCGGTGATGGTGATCCTGTTGACTTCTTCACGTTGTATGCAGCCAATGACGAGAATAACCTCTACTTGCGCGTGGTTTATAACAACCCTGTCGGCGTCAATGGCGCTAATGCCCAAGTATTCATTGCCCTTGATAATGACAACAATACCGCAACAGGTTTCGATGTTTATGGCTTGGGTTTGATTGGCTCGGAGGTAGGGTGGCAAAATGATTTTCCCTTTGAGCAAACCACGGGGAACTTCAATACTGGCAACGGTATTACCGATGGTGGCGCCTCAATTGCGCTTTACAATACCACGGTCAGCGAGCAGGAAATTTCCATCAGTCGTTCGGCTACCTTTACAATAGGCGGCGCCACAATTTTCCCGAATGACACTTTTGCGATCGCCATGTATAGCAACGGGACCACGCTGGATGACTTCATCGGGGCCGGTGTCTATACCTTTGCTTCGGTTCCTGAGCCGGCTCATTATGCAATGATTTTTGTGGGGCTGGCTGGCGCGATTACCTTGCTTCGTCGCCGCAACCGAGCATAATATCTGCTTACACAGCTACGATATGGAATGGCGTAAGCAATCTGGGTTCACTTTGGTGGAGCTACTCGTCTGTGTGGCGGTAATCGGCATACTGGCGAGTATCCTCATCGCAGTGCTAGGCGCTGTTCGTGAGAAAAGTCTACTCACGAACAGCATCTCCAATGTGCGCAACATTGGAGGCGGAACCCAGATGTATGCGCAAGAGCACGACAATAATATACCGGTGTGGCATAACTATAACACCGGCCAATATTGGTGGCAATTGCTGCTCCCATACCTTGGCGAAGATACGGACATCTTTCACAGTCCGGCCCATGAAGAGTTTAACGACACCGACGACACTACGCTGGCTCAGACTATTTCCTATGGCTGGAATTACGTGGTGATGGGGCGGCATCTTGGCGATACATCCCGTGAAGGCGATCATGTGCTGTCGCAGTTCATCTTTGCCGATCCTTCGAAGACACTGGTGCTTGCCGATGGGCCCAAGACTGATTGCTGGGGCTACATTGCTCCTGATCATCCGGCGGACCCGGACCGCTATGGCAATAACCTTGTAGTGGCGCTGTTCCTTGATGGCCATGTGGACACTTTGGATTACGCCGAAGTTACCGCAGAGGAACCTTACTTCGTGCCGATTCGAGAGATGCCGGATTTTAAATAACCTTACCCCAATAACCATGCGATTAATATTCCCTTTCGCGGCCTTTCTTTGGGTTGCGTGCCTGACCCATGCCTCCGATTTGCGTGACCGATTCCAGCGGATCGATTCCTATGCCTGCTATTATGGCCCGGGCAAGGTCGAGGAGCTCGTTTCGCGAGGCGCTGTGATCATCGAGACCCAGCAGCAAAGCCCTGCGTCAATTGCGCAAATGCAAGAGGGGGGCGCTATTGTCATTGGCTACATAAGCATCGGGGAAGACGATGCCCTGCGCGTGGGGGATGGTGAAGGGCCTGGCGGCATGGACTCCGGATATTTTGACCGCGATGGCAACGATGCGCCGGATAAAAACAAAATCTGGAACTCCTACTACGCCGATGCGCGTCAATTGGCCTGGCGTGAATATTTCCTGAAGAGAACTGCCGCCATGCGCGATGAATACGGCGTCGATGGCTTCTTCCTCGATACGGTGGACACCAGCGAGCTTTACCCGGAATCCAAGGACGCGATGATTTCGCTCATAAAAGATTTGCGCTCTCAACAGCCGGATAGCGTAATCGTGATCAACCGTGGCTTCCACACGATCCCATTCCTTGCCGATACGGTCGATGGCGTCATGTTTGAAAGCGGCACGGCGAGCTATGATTTTGCGGCAAAGGAGTACATGCTGCTGAAGCCATCGGCTTGGGATTACGGTCTTGTGTTGTGGCGCGATGTGCTCAAGCCCGTTATGGACGAGCATGGAATAGTGGTGCTGGCGCTGGATTACGCGGAATCGGCTGAACATGAAAATACACGCATCGCCATGGACCGTGCATTGACCTTTGGCTACGTGCCAGAGGTGTCGACTATCTACCTGGACGCCATCTACGACATCGATTACTCACCCGCGCCGGATGAAAAATACCTCGAACTGCAGAACACTCCCGAGCGCATGACTTATCAACTGCCGGAGCCGACGAACGGCTTTCCCGAGGGAACAAAGGTGGCGCCAAGTTCGATTTATCCGGACTACGATGTGACGCCGGTGGTCGACGGAATCGCTGACCGTGAGCAACTGGATTGGCGTCGCCGCGCCTGGGCGTCCTGGGAAAGAGGTGGTGAGCATTTTCTGGAGTTTCAATTTCCACAACCAGTCTCTGCCGATGGGCTCTCAGTGGACTGGGCATTTGACAATGGAGTCCACCACCAAGCGCGCGAATTTCGTGTCGAAGTCATGCCCGCAGATCAGGCGGAAGAGTGGGTGCCGGTGGTTGCCGTTGAGGACAACGAACAGTCAAGCAACGACTTGAAATTCGACGCGATGGACATCGTTGCTTTGCGCCTGGTGCAAGAGGATGGTATGGGCTCTCCGGATCGCCCCGATCTCATGTGGGTGGAGCAGGTTCGGCTTAAGTCGCTCAACTAAGGTCTTTCTATGAGCATTATCGACTGGGGAATCGTCACGGTATTCCTACTCGCTCTCTTGGGCCTCGTGCTCTACTCGCGGCGCTACATGCGTGGGGTGGCGGACTACCTCGTGGCCAACCGCTGCGCCGGTCGTTACTTGCTGACGCTTTCGGAAGGGATCGCGGGACTCGGCGCGATCACGATTGTGGGCGCTTTTGAAATCACCTACCAAGCCGGTTTTGTTCCGATCTGGTGGAGCTATTTTCTGTCGCCACTCGGGCTGATCATTGCGCTTTCGGGCTTCGTCATTTACCGCTTCCGGCAAACGCGCTCCATGACGATGCCACAGTTCATCGAGATGCGCTACAGCAGAAGCTTTCGTGTGTTTTGTGGGCTGCTTGCATTTCTCTCGGGGCTGATTAATTACGGAGTTTTTCCAGCGATTACGGCGCGGTTCTTTATCCACTTTTGTCAATTGCCGGATGTGGTCATGATCTTCGGGACGCCCGTGGCGGTGTTCCCTATCGTCATGGCGATCGAGCTGCTCATTGCGCTGCTGTTTGTCTTTCTGGGCGGTCAAATCACAGTGCTGCTGACTGACTTTGCGCAGTCGATGTTTAGCCTCATCGCGTTTATGGTGATCCTGATTTTCCTCCTGTGGATGTTTAATTGGGGCGACATTATTGCGGGGCTTCAAACGCGGCCAGTTGATCAGTCAATGATTCATCCGTTCCAAGCCGGTGGTATGGATGATTTCAACATCGGCTACTACCTGATCGGCGTTTTCATGGTGGTTTACACCACGCGAGCCTGGCAAGGGAGCAGCGCCTACAACGCCTCGGCCCGCTCGCCGCATGAGGCGCGTATGGCGGGCATTTTGGGCAACTGGCGGGCTATGGCGCAGGGCATGGCAATGTTGCTGATGCCGTTGTGCGTGTTTGCTGTGTTGCACAATCCTGTTTTCAGCGAGCAAGCAGTTGAGATTACGCGCGACCTGAGTCAGTTTAGCGAGCCTGCCATTCGCCATCAAATGACGGTGCCGGTCGGCTTGCAGCATATCCTTCCAATTGGCGTCACCGGTCTACTTGCGGCGGTGATCGTGGCGGCGGCGGTCAGCACGGATAACACTTACCTGCACTCTTGGAGCAGCATATTTATCCAGGACGTGATTCTGCCATTTCGAAAGAAACCGCTGAGCATGAAGCAGCACATTTTACTCTTACGCTGTGGTTTGCTGGGCGTGGCGTTTTTTGCGTGGTGTTTTAGCATGATCTTCCCTCTGCGTGATTACATATATATGTTCTTTGATATCACGGGGGCGATATTCCTCGGAGGGGCGGGCTCTGTGATCATTGGCGGGCTCTATTGGAAGCGTGGCACGACGGCTGGGGCATGGGCGGCGATGATTATTGGCGCAACTTTCTCGGCGGGGGGGCTGCTGCTACAGTCCTATTGGGCAGAAGTCGCACCAGTCTTGCTCGAGTGGTTCCCGGCTAACTCTGCGTTGCAAAGTATCGCGCATGATTTTCCCTTTAACGGGCGTCAGATGATGTTCTTTTCGATGCTGTGTGCGATTGTCGGCTATGTGGTGTTCTCGCTCTTGCAGAACTACGCGCATAACATGGACAAGCTCCTGCATCGTGGAGAGTATCGGCGTGCGGATGATCCTTCCGTTGAGAAGCCAATCAAGTCTTGGCGCAATTTGGGCATGGGCCCGGAGTTTTCGAGGTGGGATAAAGTCATCTACATCGGCACAATTGTTTGGGTGATTGGCTGGTGGTGCGTATTTTTGATTGGTAGCGCGGTTAATTTAACCGTTGGCGTCAGCGAGGAAACTTGGATTACTTTCTGGCAAGTGAATCTCTGGATATCCGTAATCCTTGGCATCTTTACCACCGGCTGGTTTATCTACGGCGGGGTGGGGGATGTGCGCCGCATGTTTGCTGATCTCAATGAAGTGCAACTGGACGTGGATGATGACGGCACCGTCGTTGATGGGATGAATGCCGATGACCTACATGAGCATGATAAACTTTGAAACGTTACTTGGCTATGTAGCCTTGGCGATGGTTCCAGTCGGAGCATCGGCTGCCGAATATTATCTGGCTGGCAATGGCAGTGATTCAGCAGCGGGAGACATCGATGCGCCATGGGCAACCTTTGCACACGCGCTCACCCAGGTGGCGCCGGGAGATGGCGTCAACGTGCGCGCGGGATCTTACGCAGAGCGTCTGTTGATCAATCAATCAGGCAGCGAAGGCGCGTACATTACCATTCGTGCTTATGACGGCGAAGCGGTGGTGATTGATGGCTCCGCGATGAACGTTTCGGGCCGTATGGGCTTGGTCGAGCTGCAGGACTGTTCCTACGTGCGCGTTGAGGGACTGACGCTTCGAAACTTATCGACTAGCAACCGCGATCAGGTACCCGTTGGCATACTTTATGAGGGATCGGGCACAGGTGTTGAACTGGTTAACAACACGGTTGAGCAAATCGCTACGCTCGCAAATCCTCGGGCTAATGGATCCGGGCGTGACGCACATGGCATCGGTGTATTCGGTACGGAAACCATATCGATCAGCGACCTCTTGGTCTTGGGCAATACCGTACGAGACCTGACGCTTGGTTCCAGTGAAGCGCTGGTGATTAATGGCAACGTAGATGGTTTTCGAATCATAGAGAATTCAGTTTTCGACTGCGATAACATCGGGATTGATTGCATCGGCTATGAAGGCGTTGGTCCGACCGATGCATTGGACCAAGCGCGGAACGGATGGATCAGCGGCAACCAAGTCAGTGGCATTTCGACGGTCGGTAATCCGTCCTACAGCGGACCATCCTCAGCAGGGATATACGTCGATGGCGGACGGGATATCGTCATCGAGCGCAATCAAGTGAGCATGTGTGATATCGGCGTTGAGGTGGCGTCCGAGCATCTCGGCAAGTCGACTTCGAATGTCATCGTGCGGTCCAACTTGCTGACCGAATGCTTGATGGCCGGACTGTTCATCGGCGGCTATGAGTCTGGCTCCACGGGGAGCGCGGCAAATTGCGTCATTACGCACAATACGTTTTATAACAATGACACACAGGCCAACGGCGATGAATTTGGTCAACTGCACATTCAATACCAGGTGATCGATACCGAAATTACCGCCAACATCTTTTACCACGACATTACTAAGTCGGGGGCATACAATACCTTCATCGTTCAATGGAATAACGATGCCTCGGGGCTTGTGATTAATCGTAACCTTTATTACGGGCCGGAGACGCCGGTTTGGGTCTTGGGGGGCGATTGGATCGAGGGTTGGGCCGCGTATGATAACCTTGCCCTAAGTGGAGCGGAGGAGGTGTTTGCTGCGCCCGGTTTTATCGATGCTGCTGCGGATGATTTTCGACTGACTACGGAGTCTCCTGCTATCGACCTCGGCTCAACGAGTGAAGCCGCAGGCGTGCGGGATTTAGATGGCCTTGGGCGCACAGCAGGGGAGAGTCCGGATGCGGGCGCTTATGAGTTCGGCGCAGAAGCCTCTACTTGGGGTGGCGCTAGCATTGAGGCGATTGACCAAGAGGTCCATTTTTCCATGACAGCGAATCCAGGCTGGATGTGTGGTCTTCAATATAGCAACAACCTTGAGGAATGGCTCCAGGCGCCTGGAGTTTGGATTGGTCAACATGACTTATCTAGCGTTGCGGTTCATGAACAATCGCTCACCAGCATTGATCCAATATTCTTTCGTATAGTGATCTACTAGTTTAATGTTCTGGTTATGGTGGGTGGCAGGCTTTCACCAACCCTTCGGAATCGCACGCACTATTAATATTCAAATGGAAGGCTGTTCTCCTTGTTATGTTTAGTCTGTAGGGACATTTTATTATAGAAGAGCTGGAGCATCGATTACAAACTATCTGTTGGTTTGTTCCAAGTTGCGTAAATCAGCAAGATTCTTGACATGATAGTCGGCTAGGGGGGAGAGAGTTGGAGCGGGAAAAGCTGGGGCGAACGTAGATTGTAAATATTGATAGGAATCAATAAATAGTTATTTTAATGTTTAGTCGGGTCTTGGCAAACTGAATGAATCAGTCGCTGCTCGTTCGCAACTATCTGGCGTCCGTTCAGGAAACTGTCAATTCCTGCCCGAGGATCTAACGATTCCTCGCCGAGGAACTGATAACTCCTAACCGAGGAACTGGCAGATCCTCGGCGAGGCATTGCCAGATCCCAACCGAGGCATTGATGGTATGCTGCGGTAGCGACTTAAGCTATTTCAGAAATACGAATCAACATCCGTAACATTATCCTATATTGACCGATAATATTCCCTTTGAGCAGGTCTCCGGGTCTTCAACGTTTTGACGGCCAATTATCGATCATGTTTCGCTTCCATCCGTCAAGACCGGAGCTATGGTCGTCCGATGGACTCCCTCCGCCCTGGCCTTGACTTACTCAAACACCTATCTCATCATTAGCCAACACGCTAAGCCAAAGGCTTGGATGAAATACATTGCTTAACTTCGCCAATACTACGTAAATGAAAATACGACTCCTTACATCATCCATCGGTATCCTGTTCGCCTGCCTGCCCTTGAGCGCAATCACTTTCTATATGACAGAGGTGACTTTTGACCAGCAGGACCTGGACGGCACCCTCTTCGACAGCGCGCAAATCCTGTGGTCCACCGATACCAGTGGCTCCGGTTCTTCGAGCGACCTCATTGACCTGAGTTTCTACCTCTATAACGGCGACAGCCTTATCTATACGGATGACGCAATCAGCAATGGTGTCGCAGAGTCCATCGGTGGGGCGTCACGCAGCCTAGATGACATCGAGTTTACCTTCGATACGAATTTGGGTGCGAGCTTGATCGTCGACTTCTTCAATAATGACGTCGATACGGTAGAGTTCGGGGGTTCCAGTGGCGAGACCTACAATATTTTCACCCACTTCGAAGGCGGTCTGAGGTTTTATACGGAGAAGTACCTCGATGGAGTCTTCAAAGGGAGTGTCATCTTATACGAAGTTGAGTATAGTAAGAGCACATCAGTCGTCCCAGAGCCAGGCCACTATGGGTTGGTGCTGGCGCTGCTCAGCTTGAGTGCAGTCTACGTGTGGCGCAAACGCGCCCAGCATTGCTAGGCCGCAGACCTGCCGCATCAAAGATGCTCTCTAACTTCAATCAGTTCGAATTCTGAAGAGTATTTAGGCAGCCATTGAATGCATTGTGCTTAGTACGCTAGATATGCCCTGAGCAAGTCTTCTATCTTTTTATCGATGACGTGCTCTATGGAGTGTTTTCAAATTAAAGCTGTTGATGGCGGCATGGATTTGAAAACACTAACTAGTGTTCCGTTAGCTTAGTTCTTGGCAAAACCATACGATGCATCATTCTACGTTCATGGCACGACCAGGACGCCCGAGTGAGCCCATAGATTTGAACGATTCAGACCGCGCTGA